>CAXSHL010000038.1:28507-37943 GCA_964237315.1 uncultured Nocardioidaceae bacterium | reverse complement strand
CCCCGGATCTTCGCGCACCATGGTGCGCCGGAGGCGCCGCGTTGCTGACCTGCGGGTTTGCGCTGGGGTCCCGCTCTGAGATGCTCGGAAACTGTGTGTCGCTGCCGAGGGGATCACCGGGGAATCCACGGCTCGCCCACGGCGAAGCGCTTGACGATGGCCTTAGCGGTCCAGGCGCCCAGTGACCGACGACAGTGGTAGCAGCGAATCTCGACGGCCTTCCGTGTCCATGGCCCTGCCATGCTCGGGACAACAGTTCGCGACCAGTCCGCATCCTCGGGTGTGAAGCGTTCGGCCCAGGTGAGCGCTGGCTTTCCATCGATCTCGGTGAGGAAGCCGACGACCGACTCCTGTCCCTGGCTACGGCAACGTGAGCAGAAGATTGGCTGTCCCATCATCTCGATGGCCTCGGCCCAACTGAACTCGTCTGACACAGGCTAAACACTGTCACTTCCAAGCGCGACTCGGTAGTGTGGCTGTGTTGATCGGCGCGCAGATCGGGCCGACCATGAGGCCGAGAGCCTGAGATCAGTGCGGTGATCCGACCTTCGTCGTCGGGATAGCGGCTGAGTACCTCCTCCATCGGAGTTGTGCTCATGCCCCATGCCGTCTTCTCACCCGACGAACTCCAGCAAGTTCGCCTCACGCGCGGACTGTCAGTGACGGCCTTGGCCGCATCCATCGGCAAGACCGAGGGTGCCGTTCTGGGCTACGAGTCGGGGAAGTTCTCGCCGACAACAGAGGTGCTGGGCCGTCTGGCCGGAGCACTCGACTGCTCGGTCAGTGACTTCTTCGAGCCTGCTCGTGGGGTCGCACGGTGACCCCCGAGCAGCGAAAGGAACGAGCCCGCAAGGCCGCCAACAGCCGGTGGGCTCGGCCTACTGCCCAAGACGAGCAGCGGGATGCTGCCTCCAGAGCCCTGCGGTTAAGGTTCGAGTCGCAGGTCGATCCCGATGGTCTTCTGCCAGACCTACGACGCCGTGAACTGGCTCAGCGGGCGCTCAAGGCCCACATGGCCTCGATGAGGCTGGCCAAGTCGCGGAGTGGCAATGGTGACGCCGCGTGAACGGACGCGCAACGACGGCCCGCGCAGTCAACACGGGCCGTCGCACTGAAGGAAGCCACGCCGTCGGCGAAGGGGTGTGGGGTCCGTGTCCACGGTAGCGCCGTCATACACCATGGCAGTGTTGCCTCAGCATCAGAGGTTGCTGGCCGAGTCCGGCATCGACCCTGCCGTCGCGTACGAGCGTGGTTACCGCACGGCGGACACCAAGTCCCTGATGGCCGGGCATGGGTTCGCTGACTATCAGCGCAATGTTCCGGCGCTGGTGATCCCGTTGCACAACGTGCACGGCGAGCAGTACGGCGTGCAGGCGAGGCCGGACTACCCCCGCGAGAAGCAGGGCAAGGAGGTGAAGTACGAGACTCCCGACGACCAGGAGCAGCACCTCGACGTGCATCCTCGATCGGTGCGGGACCTCGGGAACCCCGGCTATCCGCTGGTGATCACCGAGGGGGCACGCAAGGCGGACGCCGCCGTGTCGCGGGGCATGGTCGCCATCAGCCTCAATGGTGTCTACGCCTGGCGCGGGAAGAACGAGGACGGCGGGCTGGTGGCACTGCCGGACTGGGAGTCAGTGGCACTCAACGATCGAGAAGTGTTCGTGTGCTTTGACTCCGACGTGATGACCAAGCCGCAGGTCCGCAAGGCTCGCGACCGGCTGGCACGGTTCCTGGGCAGTCGAGGAGCGCAGGTGTCTGCTGTGCTGCTGCCCGCGCCCGACGGTCGCAAGGTGGGGCTGGACGACTTCCTGGCCGAGGACGAGACCCGCGACCTGAACAGCCTGCGTGGACTGGTGGTCATGGACAATGGTCCCGCCCGGACGCAAGGGCGAGTGTTGGCCCGGTCGGAGTTGAGCAACGTGCCCGCGCCGGAGCCGTTCGTACGCGGCGTCCTCTCACGTCGTGCAGCCGTGGTGATGGTCGGTCCCACGGGGGTCGGGAAGTCAGTGCTGGCGACCGCCTGGGCCTGCGCGGCAGCCAGCGGAGTCCGGTGGCTCGATCGGGAGGTGATCGGCTGCTCGGTCCTGTACGTCGTCGGCGAGGGAGTGACCGGCATGGACGGCCGGATCACCGCGTGGGAGAAGGCATGGCACAAGGGGGAGTCCGTGCCGGACGAGAACCTGCACATCATGGTGAAGCCCGGCTCCCTGCTCGGCACGAACGAGTGGGAGGACCTCACCGCGCGGGCGATCGAGCTCGACGCCAGGTTCGTCGTACTCGACACCATGAGCAGCCTATTCCCCGACGCCGACGAGACACGGGACGCGGCGAAGATCACGCGGAAGATCAGCGACTTGGCCGAAGCCATCGACGGCACCGTCCTACTGGTCCACCACCCCGGCTGGTCCGATGCCAGTCGGGTCCGTGGCGGCTACCAGTTCGAGGCCAACGCCGATGAGGTGATCACCCTGGCCGGTGCAGGGGCCGGTGAGGACCTCATCTGCTTGAAGCGCAAGAAGGTGAAGGAGGGCGCGTCCGGCGACACCCTGTGGCTCCGGCGCAAGCCTTCGAACGGCTCGGTGATCATCGAGGAGGCCCGGCCCCAGGACGTCGAGGTGCCGATGCAGCAGCGCATCCTGACCGTGCTCGCCGCCATGGGCGACCAACCCTCGACGGGCAAGCAGATCCGCGACGAGATCGGCGTCTCGGACTCCGGCCGGTCGGCGTTCTTCAAGGCGCTGAAGCGGCTGGTCGAGGACGGCACGCTGGCCCAGGCGGGCGCCGGTCGCGGCCGGGACACGTACATGCTCACCACGGGGGAAAGCAGCCGTGAGGTGGACTCGCGAGGTGGACTCGCGACGATTCCGAGTCCACTCACCAAAGGGGCCGAGTCCACCCCAGTCCACCCCGAGTCCACCCCTGTCAGGCGTGCGAGTCCACCCCCAGTCCACTGCACTTCCACTCGAGCGAGTCGAGTCCACTCCACCCCCCCTCTATAGGGGGTGGACTGGGACTCGCGGTCACATCCACTCAACGTCATCAACCACCACCATGAAGGAGCAGTAATGCCTCACCCCTACGGCCCGGAGCACCACCACGTCGACATCGACGGCACGTTGTTCGAGTTCACCCATCAGAACGGAGTCCTGAGCATGCGCAACGACGGCCCCACTCACGCCTCCTGGTGCGGACCTGGCCCGATGCCGGAGTGGGCACGTCAAGCCGGACTCATCGACTTCTCCGAGGACTCCGACGATGAGTGAGCAGCAGGTCGAGCAGCCCACCACCGACCGGACCGAGGTCACCGAGACCGAGGCCGAGGAGCAGCAGCCCGAGACCCGTCAGGACCGTCGTGACGGCCATGTTCGCGAACGCCTCAAGGAGGTCGAGACCGAGCGCGACACCTTGCGGACCCGGCTCGACAGTCGTGATGTCGCCACCGTGACCACGATGGCCAAGGCCGTCCTGGGTGAGCACGGCGCTGGTCTGTTCACGTTCAACGTCGCGGACCTCCGTAACGAGGACGGCGACCTCGATGCTGACCTGGTGGCCGAGGCCATGCGACCACTGCGAATGGCCCTGGAGGAAGGCCGGGTCAGTCACCACGGTGACATGGGCGTGAAGGCCACGGTGAAGCGCGCGGGCCCCACCTGGGGTCAGGTGATCGGGAAGTCACGGTGACCGCCGAGCCGTAGGCTGGAGGCTCACTCAGCGCACCGTCCAGCGGGATCGCGGACACCCGAAGCGAGCAGGGATTGCCCTTCACGCGCACGTCATCTACGTGCCTTGAAGGGCTTTCTCATGCCACTGATCACCAACGACCTGTTCTCCCTGGAGACGGTCAACTCCCTGATCGTGCAGCCCGTCTTCGAGCAGTCGGTCGCCCTCGCCTCCGGACTCAAGCGGCTCTCCACCAGCAGCACAACGGTCTATATCCCCGTGCTCAATGGCGGATCGGCTGGCTGGTTCCCGGAGTTGACCACCATCTCCGACGCCGGAATCGGTGCCGACGAGGTGCCGGTCACCCCCAAGAAGGTGGCCGCCACCCAGGTCGTGTCCAACGAGGCTGCTGGCGATGCGAACGCTGCCCAGATGGTCGGCCAGGCCCTGACGAACGCGTTGGCCCAGAGCGTCGATCAAGCCTTCTTCCTCGGCATCGATACCGATGGCCCAGCCGGACTCCTGGGAGTCACCGCGATGAGCAAGGTCACCGGAGACGCGGACACCTCCCTCGACCTCTACATCGACGCCATCGCCAAGGTGGAGGAAGCCGGAGGCACGGCCGGTGCGATCTACGTCAGCCCGGCCACCTGGGCGTTGCTCTCGAAGATCAAGACCGGCACCGGCTCCGCGCAGCCACTGCTGAGCCCGCAGAACAACCTCGCCGGAGCCACCACCCGGAGCCTGTTCGGCGTCCCGGTGTTCACGTCGCGCTACGTGGCCGGGAACACGGCCTGGGTGCTCGACCCGAGCCGGGTGATCGTGGTCGAGCGGACTCCCTCGACCGTGGCCGTGGACACCTCGATCAAGTTCTTCGAAGACGCCTCGGTGCTGCGGGCAACCATGAGGATGGAGTTCATCGCGCCGCTGCCCGGCGTGGTCTGCGAGATCGCCCCGTAACCCCACCAGCAGCGCGCCGCCCTCGCGACGGGATGGTCAGGGGGCTGTAGCGCGCTAGGCATGGGTCCCGGCGAGGGACTGGTTGGAACCTCGCCGGGACCCGTTAGCCACTTGGTAGCGACGTCACTACTAGGTTCACAACGGAGGAGACACGATGCCGCGCAACGGAAGACGACCCCAGCCGACCGCCGTGAAGGCGTTGCAGGCCGTGAGGTCGAGCCGGATGAACACCGACGAGCCACAGCCACGCGATGTCGAGCCCGAGCCACCAGAATGGGCCACCGAGTCCTGGCTGGTCATCTGGAGCCGGACCTGCACCGTGCTACGTGGGATGCGCCTGCTCTACGCCGCCGACCGAGAGGCCCTGGTCGCCTTCACGACCGCCGTCCACGAGCACGACCGACTCGCCCGTGTCCTGGTCGCGGCACCCCCGGTAGTACGAGACGCCAACGGTGGACCCAAAGCCAACCCTCTCGGCCCAGCCGTTCGACAGTGGTCTGGTGAGGTGTCCCGCTGGGCCTCTCACTTCGGGCTCACACCTGCCGAGCGGGGCCGCATCAGCAGCAGCACCACGACGGAGAATGTCGAGACGGACGACTTGGCCGGGACGTACTACAGGTAGGTGCTTGGCGCCGCCACGCCGCCACGCCGCCTGGCAGTTGGAAGGTGCAGCGTCCTAATGTTGCGCCGTGGCCTGGAGACCTGGACAACGCAATGCGGCTCGCAAGTTGGAGACACCGTTCGAAGACATACCTGAACACCTATTTATTCCATTGTGGTCATGGACCCAGCCGTTCCTAGACCGAAATGACGATCTGATGCGGGCTCTGGGAATCGATTTTCGAATTGTATTGCCGGATCCGAGCACTTACTCAGGAAGCATAGTCCCACCGACATCATTTACCGGGAATGCCGTAGAAATCCGCCGTTTATGCTGGACATTGTTGAATTCATTCTGCAATACATGTTCGCGGACCCATGGGAAAGGAACGTCGCATCGAAAGAAAAACTAGACTCAATGCTGCTGCTGGCGAATTCTGCTTATCAGGTGAATGCTAGTTGGACCGGTCTCGAGTTGCGCATTGCTCCTGAAGTACAAGACCAGGTTCAAGCGGTCGTTGACTCAACCGCAGGTTCGGCTGGCGAGCACCTAACCAGGGCTTGGAATGCGGCCTACTCGCGGACGCCCGACCCTGTGAGGTCCTATAGCGAAAGCATTAAAGCAGTGGAGGCGGCGTTGGGTGCGCATGTGTCGCCGGACAACTCTAGGCTGACGCTCGGCACGATGATCAGAGATGTGACCGCCAAGCCAGAGAAGTGGACGTTTGCTATCGCGGATGGCCACGCTAATGGAGTCGAAACGGTCCTGAATATGATGAGGACGCTTTGGTACGGTCAAACGTCAAGACATGCTGGAGTCAACCCAACCCGTGACGAAACTGATGAGGAGGCGAAGGCCGCCGTTCACTTCGCCGCGACCTTGGTTCAGTTTGGCGTTTCGGGAGCCTTTGGCCAGACTCAATAATGAGTAGGCGTGCATGGGCCGAATGCGACTTCCGGCAACGCGCATTTTGCCCTGGCCGGGGGTTCCCCTGGAGTACCCTTTACTTTGCGGTGCCCCCACCCCACGGGCTCGGACTCCGCGACATCCGGCGCGGTCCGGTCGGATCGGCTCGCGCATCGCGCTCCGGGTTCGCGGTCCGGCTCCCGCTTGACCATGGGACCAGTCGAACGGGCCGGAAATCTCGCGACTCCTAGTGTCCCTCACCTCGACCGCCGACGCCGGGAGTCGGGCATGCCTCGCACACCATCACGAGAACGGGCACCAGGGGAGGGCAGGGGTGCATCATGCCTCCGGCTCGGACCACGCGCCCGGTGCTAGTGGGAGAGGCGCACAAGGGGCATAGTCGGTCGCACGCGGGCAGGCCGGCCACCAGGCCCACCGAGGCCAGGCCAGGGCCTCAGCGGGTAGGGACTGGGACAAGGGCATAGGGAAGCCCTCAGAGCCTGTGTGAGGCTCCGAAGGCTTGGCCTAGGTCAGTAGCGCTCACTGAAGCGGGAGCGGGCTACAGCATCGAGGGCACGCTCCTCGGCCATGCTCGCGCCATAGCGCTGGACCATGGATCGGTCCCGCCATCCGGCCAGGGCCATCAGGTCGCCCTCGGAGCCGCCGGAGGCCAGGAACTCATGGGCGAAGGTGTGCCGGAACAGGTGCGGGCGCAGGGCGCTGCGCGGGTATCCGGCCTCGACGGCCCGGCGCCGGAGCATCAGATAGACCCCGTTGCCCTCCAGCCTTCGCCCGGTCTTCTCAGCCATCCACAGTGGCCCCTCGTTGGCCGAGACGGTGCGGCGGTGTCGGGAGCGCAGGGCAAGCCATCGCTTGAGCGCGAGGACATCGCGGTCCCCCAGCGGCACCCGCCGACTGGCTCGGCCCTTGAGCCCGATAACACTCGCCGACTTGTGAGCCGAGGTCAGGTCAAGGTCCTCGACGCGCAGGGTGGCTACCTCCTCGCGCCGGACTCCGATCAGCAGCACCCGGATCAGCGCATGGTCACGGCGATCCTCGAAGGTCTTGCCCGAGGTGACCTTGAGCAGCGCGGCGATCAGCGCCGGAGCGAGCACGTCGGGGTGCTCCTCCTGCCGCTGGTAACTGTGTCGCTTGGGGTGGGTCCACAGGTCCTCGCCGTCGTACTCCTCGGCCAGGTGCTTGAGGAACATCCGCAGGTTGCCCTGCTTGGTCACGGTCCCGCCGAGGGTGTGCGCGCTGAGGTAGTCGGACAGGTAGGCATTCACCTGGGCCAGGCTCAGGGTGTCGAAGCCATCGGGATGACCGGTCATGGTGAGCCATCGGGCCAGGGAGTCCACAGCATCGAGGTACGCGCCGATGGTTCGCTCGCTGTAGGGCTTGCCTCGACGGTTCGGCTCGCTGCGCAGGACAAGCGCGAACAGGTCCCGCTGCTGGTTGCGGGTCTCGACCCCATCGGGGTCGGGAACGGGTCGCAGGCGGGGTCTGCCGCTGCGCTGTGCGGGTCTGCTGGTCATGGTCGGGCCTCCGGTCGGTTGTGAACCGCTCCCGGAAACTGTGTGTCTAGGCTCTTAGTTGCTACCTGCCTGAGGTTGGAAACCTGTCATCGCTGGGGATGTTTCCCCAGGTCAGACAGTGTTTTGTGCCCCCGGCAGGATTCGAACCTGCGACGCACGGTTTAGGAAACCGACGCTCTATCCCCTGAGCTACGAGGGCCGAGCATGACGCGACCCGGGCTGAGAAGGCCTCCCAGCCGGGCGCCAGCCCTGCTGCACCGAGGATAGACGAGCGCGGGCTCGGGCCCGCGCCCGGTGTTGTGAGTCACAGACGGTCGGAATACCGTTCACAGGATGCGGCCGACACCAGGCGCCGCCCGTCGAGGAGGCGTCCGTGGCCGGGTCGGAGAGCTATGACTACGTGGTCGTCGGGGCGGGCAGCGCCGGAGCGGTGGTCGCCGCCCGGCTGACCGAGGATCCGGTGATCCGGGTGCTGCTGCTGGAGGCGGGAGGGCCGGCGGACGCCGACGAGATCAGCATCCCGGCTGCGTTCCCGACCCTGTTCAAGACCAGGTGGGACTGGAACTACACCACCGTCGAGCAGAAGCAGCTGAACAGCTCGCGTGCCTACTGGCCGCGGATGAAGGCCCTCGGTGGCTGCTCCTCGATGAACGCGATGATCTACGTCCGGGGCAACCGGGCCGACTACGACACGTGGCGCGACCAGCACGGCGCGACTGGCTGGGGGTACGACGACGTGCTGCCGTACTTCGTCAAGGCCGAGTCGAACACCCGCCTCGGGGCGCCGTACCACGGTCAGGCAGGGCTGTTGCACGTCGAGGACCGGCGATACACCCATCCCCTCAGCGAGGCCTGGGTCGAGTCGGCGGTGGCGGACGGGTTCAAGCCGACCGACGACTTCAACGGCGCCGAGCAGGAGGGCGCGGGCCTGTACCAGGTGACCTGCCGGAAGGGACGCCGGTGGTCGGTCGACAAGGCCTACCTGCAGCCGGCCATCGGGCGGAGCAACCTGACGGTGCGCACCGGCGCACTGGTCTCCCGGGTGGTCGTCGAGAGCGGCCGCGCCGTGGGGGTGGCCTACCTGCAGGGCAGCCAGGAGCAGGTGGCGTACGTCGAGCGGGAGGTCGTCCTCTCGGGTGGCGCCGTGAACTCGCCCCAGCTGCTGATGCTCAGCGGCATCGGGCCGGCGGCGCACCTGCGCGAGGTCGGGGTCGACGTGCTGCACGACCTCCCCGGCGTGGGACAGAACCTGCACGACCATCCCGCGGTGCCGCTCGTGTGGCACACCAAGGGCACCACGGACCTCGCGGAGCACAACAACCTGGTCAACTTCGCCCGCGCCAAGGCGACCGGCCTGGGTCCGTTGGTGTCCAACATCGGCGAGGCCGGCGCCTTCTTCCGCAGCCGCGACGACCTCGCTGCGCCCGACCTGCAGGTGCACTTCGCGCCGAGCGGGTTCTACGACAACGGGCTGCACGAGCCGACGAGCCGCAAGCTGACCGTCGCGGCGACGCTGGTCAACGTGCTCAGCCGCGGCCAGATCAGGCTGCGCTCGACCGATCCGCGCTGGCATCCCGAGATCGACCCGGCCTACTACGACGACCAGGCCGACCTCGACGCCATGGTGGCCGGCTGCCAGCGCCTGATCGGCACGGTCCAGAGCGGTCCGGTCGCGCGGTTCGTCGACCGGCCGTTCCTGCCACGCCGAGGCGTGCCGAGCGAGAGCGACCTGGTCGAGCACGTGCGGCGGTTGACCCAGACGCTCTACCAC
>CAXSHL010000038.1:0-28497 GCA_964237315.1 uncultured Nocardioidaceae bacterium | reverse complement strand
ATCGACCGGCCCTGGGGGCTCGAGGCGACGCCGTCCGACGACGACCTCGTCGAGCACGTCCGGCAGTGGACCCAGACCACCTTCCACCCGACCTCGACCTGTGCCATGGGCACCGGCGAGCACGCCGTCGTGGACCCGGAGCTGCGGGTGCACGGCGTCGACGGGCTGCGGGTCGCCGACGCGTCGGTGATGCCCATGGTGCCTCGCGGCAACACCAACGCACCCACGATCATGGTGGGGGAGAAGGCCGCCGACCTCCTGCGCGGCGACGACGACCTGAGAAGAGTGGCGCGATGACGGAGAAGCTCGAGTCGACCAACCCCGCGACCGGAGACGTGGTGGGTGTCCACGTCGTCGACGACGCGGCGTCCGTGGCCGCGGCCGTCGCCCGGGCGCGCCATACCGCCGAGTGGTGGGCGCGGGGCACCTTCGCCGAGCGCAAGCGGGTCCTCGACCAGTGGCGGGGCGTGCTGACCCGACGGATGGCGCAGCTCGCCGAGGTCGTGCACCAGGAGACCGGGAAGCCGCACGCCGATGCACAGCTCGAGATCGGTCTGGCCGTCGCGCACCTCGCCTGGGCGGCCGGGCACGCCGAGAAGGTGCTGGGCCGCAGGCGGGTGCCGCCGGGGCTCCTGATGGCCAACCAGGCAGCGACCGTGGAGTACCTCCCGCTCGGCGTGGTCGGCGTCATCGGCCCCTGGAACTACCCCGTCTTCACGCCGATGGGCTCGATCGGCTACGCGCTCGCTGCGGGCAACGCCGTGGTGTTCAAGCCCAGCGAGCTCACCCCCGGCGTCGGGGTCTGGCTGGCCGAGAGCCTCGCCGAGGTGCTGCCGGACCAGGCGCTCCTGCAGACCGTGATCGGCGCCGAGGACACCGGGGCCGCGCTGTGCCGGGCCGGGGTCGACAAGGTGGCCTTCACCGGGTCGACGGCGACCGGCAAGAAGGTGATGGCGACGTGCGCCGAGACCCTCACGCCGGTGGTCATCGAGGCCGGCGGCAAGGACGCCCTGCTGGTCGACGAGGACGCGGACGTGGCCGCAGCGGCGGACGCGGCAGCCTGGGGAGCGTTCTCCAACGCGGGGCAGACCTGCACCGGTGTGGAGCGCGTCTACGTCCACGAGCGCGTGCACGAGGCGTTCGTGACAGAGCTGACCCGCCGGGCCCGCGAGGTGCACGCGGGCACCGACGCGGACGCGCAGCTCGGGCCGATGACGATGGCCGGCCAGGTCGACGTCGTACGACGTCACATCGACGACGCCGTCAGCCGGGGCGCCGAGGTCCTGGTCGGCGGCCCGGACGCCGTGGGAGACCGGTTCGTCCAGCCCACGGTGCTGGCCGACGTGCCCGAGGACTCCACCGCGATCACCGAGGAGACCTTCGGGCCGACCGTCACCGTCAACAGGGTGCGGGACATGGACGAGGCGGTCGCCCTCGCCAACGGCACGAGCTTCGGCCTCGGCTCCACGGTGTTCTCCAAGTCCCACGGAGTGCAGCTCGCTCGACGGCTCCGCGCCGGGATGACGTCGGTCAACGGGGTCATCGCCTTCGCCGGCATCCCGGCGCTTCCGTTCGGTGGAGTGGGCGACTCCGGGTTCGGGCGGGTGCACGGACCCGACGGTCTCAAGGAGTTCACCTACGCCAAGGCCGTTGCCCGCCAGCGGATGAAGCCGTTGCTGGCGCTCACCACCTTCGACCGGACCGCGAAGTCCGACACCACCTTCGCAGCCCTCATCACCGCCCTGCACGGCCGCGCCAACCAGCTCACGAAGCGGCCGCTCGACCTGCGCGGCGACCGGCACTGAGCGCCGTGCGAGGGTGGTCCCATGCCCCTCGCCGCGCGCACGCCCGACTGGTGGAAGTCGGCCGTGGTCTACCAGGTCTACCCGCGGTCCTTCGCGGACAGCAACGGCGACGGCGTCGGCGACATCCCGGGAATCACCGCCCGGCTCGACCACCTGGAGCAGCTCGGCGTGGACGTGCTCTGGCTGTCACCGGTCTACGCCTCGCCGATGGACGACAACGGCTACGACATCAGCGGCTACCAGAAGGTCGACCCGCTGTTCGGCACGCTCGAGGACCTCGACGACCTGGTCGCCGGGCTGCACGACCGCGGCATCCGGCTGGTCATGGACCTGGTGGTCAACCACACCTCCGACGAGCACCCCTGGTTCGTGGCATCCCGTGACCCGCGGTCACCCAAGCGAGACTGGTACTGGTGGCGCTCCCCCCGGGACGGCTACCGGCCCGGCACCCCGGGCGCCGAGCCGACCAACTGGGAGTCCGCGTTCTCCGGATCCGCCTGGGAGTACGACGAGCGCAGTGGCGACTACTACCTGCACGTGTTCAGCCGCAAGCAGCCGGACCTGAACTGGGAGAGCCCCCAGGTGCGCGAGGCCGTCTACGCGATGATGCGCTGGTGGGTCGACCGTGGCGTCGACGGCTTCCGGATGGACGTCATCAACCTGATCTCGAAGCCGGCCGAGCTCCTCGACGGCACCCTGCCGGCGGGGCGGCCGCTGGCTCCGGCCTTCGACTCGGTCGCGAACGGGCATCGTCTGCACGAGTTCCTCCAGGAGATGAACACCCGCGTCGGACTCGGGGCCCAGCACCTGCTCACGGTCGGGGAGATGCCCGGCAGCAGCGTGCAGCTGGCCCGCGACGTCACCGACCCGGCGCGCGGCGAGCTCGACATGGTCTTCACCTTCGAGCACGTCCAGCTCGACGAGGAGCCGGGCGCCGGGAAGTATGCGCCGGCGTCCCTGCCGCTGGCGCTGCCGGTGCTCAAGGCCAACCTCGACACCTGGCAGCGCGGCCTCGCGGAGACGGGGTGGAACTCGCTCTACTGGGACAACCACGACCAGCCGCGGGCGGTGTCCCGGTTCGGTGACGACAGCCCCGAGCACCGCGTCGCCTCCGCCAAGACCCTCGCCACCGTGCTGCACCTGCACAAGGGCACGCCGTACGTCTACCAGGGCGAGGAGCTGGGGATGACGAACAGCGACTTCGCCGACATCACGAGCTACCGCGACATCGAGGCCGTCAACTACCACACGGACGCTCTGCGCCTCGGGACGGCGCCCGAGGTGATCCTCGCCTCCCTGGCCGCGAAGTCCCGGGACAACGCGCGGACACCGATGCAGTGGGACGACTCCGAGCACGCCGGGTTCACGACCGGGCAGCCCTGGCTGCCGGCGAACCCGAACAAGGACACGGTCAACGCGGCGGCCGAGGTCGCCGACCCCGACTCGGTGTTCCACCACTACCGCAGGCTGGTCGAGCTCCGGCACGGGTCGCCGGTCGTGGTGCACGGCCGGTTCGAGCTGCTGCTCCCCGAGCACGAGCAGGTCTGGGCCTTCACCCGCACCCACCACGACGAGACGCTGCTCGTGTTGGCCAACTGCTCCTCGCAGCGCGTGAGGGTCGGCCCCGGCGACGTACCGGACCTGGGCGGGGCCACGGTGCTGCTGGCCACGCACCCGGCAGCAGCCGGCCCGGAGCTCCAGCCCTGGGAGTCACGGGTCTACCGGCTCAGCGGCGCCGGAGCGAGCGAGCCTGCTGGAGGGGGAGCCTGAACGGTGAGGTCGCGGAGCCCGCGGACCGGAGGAGCACGTCGACGGCCGGTGCGGCCAGCGGGCGTGCGTAGAAGTAGCCCTGGGCGAGGTCGGCCTTGACCTGGACGGCTGCCACCCGGTCGATCTTGGTCTCGACCCCCTCGATGACCACCGCCAGGCCGAGGGCGTGGGCGAGCGCGGTGAGCGCCTCGATGATCGCGGTCGACCGGCCGGTACCGCCGGTGCTCTCGATGTAGGCGCGGTCGATCTTCAGGATGTCGATGGGGAGCCGGTTGAGATAGCTCAGCGAGGAGTAGCCGGAGCCGAAGTCGTCCAGCGCGATGCGGACTCCCAGCGCCTTCAGCTCGAGCAGCACGAGTCGGGCGCGCTCCGGGTCCTCGATGAGGACGCTTTCCGTCACCTCGATCACGAGGTGCTTGGCCGCCATCGCCGTGCGGCCCAGCGTGTCGGCGACCCCGCGCGCGAAGTGGGGGGTCATCAGCTCGACGGTGGACACGTTGACGGCCAGGTCGAATGCGGCGCCGGGGTTGTCGTGCCGCCAGTGCACCCAGTCCCGGCAGCCGCGCTCGAGCACCCAGGCACCCAGCTCGGCGATGCTTCCGGTGCGCTCGGCGACGGCGACCACCGAGCGTGGGGGCAGCGGTCCCTCGACGGGATGGGTCCACCGCAGCAGCACCTCGACCGCGGACAGCACCCCGTCCTCGGGACCGACGATGGGCTGGTAGGCGACGTCGAGCCCGTCGCCGGACAGCGCGCTGCGCAGGTCCCGGCCCAACGCCATGCTGCGGGCCCGGCTGGGCAGGCTCTCGGGCGCGAGGATCGACCGGCCCAGGGCGCTCTCCCGCTTGATCTGGTACATCGCCCGGTCCGCCTCGCTGATCAGCGAGCCGGAGATCTGGTCGCCCGGCCCGGCATAGGCGACGCCGACGCTGGCCGAGATGGCGATCTCGGCGCCCTCGAGAGTGAACGGCGGGTCGAAGGAGGCACTGATCCGCTCGGACACCCGGTCCACGTCGGTGTGGTCGTGCAGGTCCTCGCAGAGCAGCACGAACTCGTCGCCGTACACCCGGGCCAGCGTGTCTCCAGGACGCACGACGTCGGACAGGCGCACCGCCACCGCCCGCAGCAGCTCGTCACCCACGTCGTGGCCGTAGGTGTCGTTGACCTTCTTGAAGCGGTTCAGGTCGATGAACAGCACCGCGGCCGGGGTGTGCGAGCGACGGGCCCGCTGGGCGGCGTGGTCGATGCGCTGGAGCAGCAGCATCCGGTTCGGGAGGCCGGTGAGCGCGTCGTGCGAGGCGATGTGCCGCATCTGGTCCGAGCTCTGGTGCGCGACCTCGCGCGCCCGGGCGTTCAACAGGTAGGCCGTGGCGACGTTGGCCAGGGTCTGGGCCGCGTCCATCGCGTCCGCCGGCAGCGGACCGCTCTCCGTCTTGTAGAGGTCCAGGGCGCCGAGCCGGACCCGACCGTGGTTGAGCGGGAAGGCGAACACCGACGCGAGCCCTGCCTCGACAGCTGCCTCGGCGAAGGCGGGAAAGCGGTCCTCCACCCGCAGATCCGCTGCCGCGACCGCGGTGCCGGAGGTGTGGGCGAGCACGCAGGGACCCTGGGCCAGATCGGTCTGCAGCCGCTCGAAGAGCAGTGCCGACTCGTCGGAGGCCGCCACGTGGTGCGGGTCCCCGTCGCCCTGGATCAGGGTCACGCCCGCGGAGGTGACCGGGACCACCTGCACGATCTGACGGACCAGGTGGTCCAGGATCGAGGCGATCGAGAAGTCGGTCGCCAGCGTGTAGGCGAACTCGCTCAGCACCGACGACAGCTGTCGGTCGTCGACCATTCCAGTCTCCCCACGGGCGCGCGGACGGCATCCCGCGCATGGTCCGGACGGGCGCTCGAGTAGCACCATCAGACTACGCCGTCCGCCCCGGCTTCGAGGGCTCCCGTAGGCTTGGACCGGCTCAACTCGGAGGGGGCCACTGACCGCGTCACCTCGACGTTCCCTCGATCGTTGGATTGCTGTGTCCGAACATGCGCGACAAAAGGGCGGGAAACATAGCCACCGCGTCCTGAAGACCCTCGCCATCACCGTGGCGCTGGTCCTCGTTGTCGTGCTCGCGGGCGGGTTCTTCGTCTACCGGCACCTCAACCGGAACATCACGTCGCTCGACGTCACCCCGGCCCTGGGCACCGACCGCCCGACCGCCGCGCCGAAGAAGAAGGGCGAGCCGCACCAGCCCTTGAACGTGCTCCTGATCGGCTCGGACACCCGCGTCGGGCAGGGCAAGGGCATCGGCGGCGACACCCCTGGGCTCTCGGACACCACGATCCTGCTGCACCTCTCGGCGAGTCGGAAGCTGGCGTACGGCGTCAGCCTGCCGCGCGACGCCATGGTCAACAGGCCCACCTGCCAGCGCAAGGACGGCAAGGGCACCGACCCCGGAGGCCTCAGCCAGTTCAACGAGGCGTACGCCGTCGGCGGGCCGGGGTGCACGATGAAGACCGTCGAGCAGCTCACCCACATCCGCATCCAGCACTTCGTGGTGATCGACTTCAAGGGCTTCAAGAAGATGGTCGACGCGCTCGGTGGCGTCAAGGTGTGCGTGCCCCGCGAGGTCCACGACACCACCGGACACATCGACCTCAAGGCCGGCACCTACACCGTGAAGGGCCAGAAGGCGCTCGACTACGTCCGGGTCCGCCACGACATCGGGACCTCGGAGAACGGCGACATCGGCCGGATGGTGCGCCAGCAGACCTTCCTCGCCGCGATGGCGAACAAGGCCGTCTCCGCCGGCACGCTGGTCAATCCCAAGCGCCTCTACACGTTCCTCGACGCTGCCACCAAGTCGCTGACCACGGACCCCCAGCTGGCCCACCTCACGGCGCTCTACGGGCTCGCGAGCTCGTTCAAGGGCATCGGCCTGGACAAGATCCAGTTCCTCACCGTCCCGTTCGAGACCTACGCCCCCGACCCGAACCGGTTGCAGTGGGCGCCGAGTGCGGACAAGCTGTGGAAGCGGATCATCGCCGACAAGCCGGTCGGCAAGAAGCTGGCCGGTGACGTCACGAGCGCCGCGGACAAGGACGCCAACCCGGGGAAGAAGCCCTCGAGCAGCCCGTCCCGGTCCGGCGCCGCCCAGGAGCGGGCCCAGCAGAACGGTCTCTGCACCTGATCAGGGGCGGCGCCCCGCGACGTAGCCGGGGTTGGGCACACCCGCGACTCCCTTGGGTGTGGCGTGGGTCTCCAGGTAGCTGTACACGACCCTGATCGCCTCCTCGATGATCACCGGATCACCCTGCAGCGAGGACTCGAACGCGATCTGGAGCAGCCGGTCCGACACCTCCACCGCCAGCTCCGCGTGCAGGCGGGTGGTCGACTCCAGCGCCATGCCGGCGCGTCGAGCCAGGTCGAAGACGTCGTGCGCGATCTGCCGGTTGTGGCCCCGACAGAACGCGTTGATCGTCGGGTTGGTCCGGCCCCGCATCCAGATCACCACGAACGCAGGACGACGCTGGTAGACCTTGATGTGCGACCGCATCGTGGTCTCGATCAGGCAGCGCACACTGAGCATGGACAGCCGGGCGAGGTCATCGATGACCTCGACGACCATCTCCTCCAGGTCACGCTCGACGAGCGCCAGCAGCACCTCCTCCTTGTCGGCGAAGTACTGGTAGAGCGAGGCCACCGGGACCTCGGCGGCCGCCGCGATCAGCCGGGTGTTGACCGCCTCGACGCCGTTGGCCACCACCAGGTCGCCGGTGACCTGCAGGATCCGCTCGAAACGGTCCCGGCTCCGGACCTGCTGCGGCACCCGCCGTCGCGCTGCCCGCTCCCTGTCCGACATCTCCCCCCGTCCCCCGGCTCAGTCCGTCGCGAGCTGTTCGATCAGCCGGGCGTTGAAGGCCGGGAGGTCGTCAGGCTTGCGGCTGGTCAGCAGGTTGCCGTCGACGACGACCTCCTCGTCGACCCAGGTGCCTCCGGCGTTCCGGATGTCGGTCTGCAGGCTCGGCCAGGAGGTCAGCGTGCGGCCCTGCAGCACTCCGGCCTCGATGAGGGACCACGGCGCGTGGCAGATGGCCGCCACCGGCTTCCCCGACTCGACGAAGGTGAGCACGAAGTCGACCGCGCCCTTGTCGGTGCGCAGCGCGTCCGGGTTGGCCACCCCCCCGGGCAGCACCAGGGCGGCGTACGCCCCCGGGTCGGCGTCCCCGACCGTCTGGTCGACGTCGAAGGTGTCCCCCTTGTCGAGGTGGTTGAACGCCTGCACCTGACCCGGTTCCGGGGAGAGCAGCTTCGGCGTGCCACCGGCCTTCTGCACCGCCTTCCACGGCTCGGTCAGCTCGACCTGCTCGATGCCCTCGGCGGCGACCAGGAACGCGACGGTGGTCCCGCTCAGGCGCTGTCCGGTGCTCTCGTTCGTCATCTGGGTCTTCCTCTCGCTCGTCGTCAGGCTCGACGGTTACCAGCCGGCGGGCAGATCAAACGTCCGGCCCCCTCGGGTCGGGTACCGTCGACCAGCGAAGAAGGTGGTCGACCGGTGCAGTTCGTCCCGCAGCTGCGCGCAGGCGTGCGCGACCCGGTCCGGTGGACCGAGCTGATCCAGCTCGTCAAGACGGCCGTCGCGGCGGTGCTGGCCTGGGTGCTCGCCAGCCAGGTGTTCGGGCTGCCCCAGGCCTTCCTCGCTCCGTGGGCGGCGCTGCTGGTGGTGCACTCCACGGTCTACCGCACCTTCGCGAAGGGTCTGCGCCAGGTCACCGCCGCGGTGCTCGGCGTGGTGCTCGCCTGGGCGGTGGGCAGCCAGCTGGGTCTCAGCACCGCGTCCGTGTCGCTGCTGCTCGCGGTGGGTCTGCTGCTCGGCGCGACCCGCTGGTTCCGCGACGAGAGCACCGGGGTCGCGGCGACGGGACTGATCGTGCTGACCACCGGGGCCAGTGGCCACGACCTGGTCCTCCTCGACCGGCTCTTCGACACGTTCATCGGCATCGCGGTGGGCCTCGCGGTGAACCTCGTCGTCTGGCCACCGCTGCGGGACTTCGCCGCCGCGCAGGCGATCGACGTCATCGACGACGGGGTCGGCCGGCTGATCTGCGAGATGGCCGACGACCTGCACGGTGCCTGTGACCAGACGACCGTGACGGGGTGGGTCACCGGCACGCGGGAGCTCGACGAGCTGGTCGACCACGCCTGGCGGCTGTTGGGCCAGGCGCGGGAGAGCAGCCGGCTGAACCCACGACGAGCCGCCGCGGGGCTCCGGCGGGGCGTCGTCTTCGAGGACATCCTGCGCGACAACGAGCAGGCGATCGCGGAGGTGCGCAGCATGGCCCGCACCCTGGCGCACAGCATCGACGACGTGGTCCGCTGGCAGCCGGACTTCCGAGGCCGGTGGCTGGCCCTCCTGACGGAGGCGGGTGCGGCGATCCTCGCCCCGGACTCGGTGCGGGTCACGGCCGTGCGTGCCGAGCTCAACCGGCTCGCTGCGGACCTGAGCACCACCGACCTCCCTGCCGAGCACTGGCCGGAGTACGGCGCCCTGATCATGAACCTGCGCAACGTGGTGACCTCGATGGACCGGGTCGCCGAGCAGAACCCGGTCGTCCTGCAGCGCTACGCCAACCGCAGGGGCCGGCTGCTGAGGATCGACCAGCCCAAGGGCTGACCGGCTCAGGTTTGACCGGTTCAGGCTTGACCGGCTCAGGCGTGACCGGCTCAGGGGATGACCAGCTGGTCCTTGGCGAGCGCGACGACGCCGTTGTCGCTGACGGTGAACCCTCGTCGGAGGTCCTCGTCGAGGTTCACGCCGATCGTGACGCCGTCGGGCACGATCACGTTCTTGTCCAGGATGGCGTTGCGGACGATGGCGCCCTTGCCGATCTGGACGTTGTCGAAGATGACGCTGCGCTCGACCTTGGCGCCCGCTCCGACGTACACGTTGGACCCGATCACCGAGCTGTCCACGTTGGCCCCGGACACGATCGACCCGCCGCACACGATGGTGTCGCGGGCGAACGCGTTCTCGACGAACTTCGCGCCGGGAAGCTGCGGGTGCGAGGTGAAGATAGGCCAGTCGGTGTTGTAGAGGTTGAAGACCGGCTCGACCGAGACCAGGTCGAGGTGGGCGTCGTGGTAGGAGTCCAGCGTCCCGACGTCGCGCCAGTAGTCCCGGTCGCGCACCGTCGCGCCCGGCACGACGTTGCGCTTGAAGTCGTAGACGGCGGCCTGCTTCTGCTCCACCAGCATCGGGATGATGTCACCGCCCATGTCGTGGCGGGACTCCGCGTTCGCGGCGTCCTTCTCGAGGGCGTCGACCAGCGCGTCGGCGGTGAAGACGTAGTTGCCCATCGAGGCGAACGACTCCTCCGGGGAGTCGGCGAGTCCGGGCGGGTCGGCCGGCTTCTCGAGCCACTCGTCGATCGTGACGCCGTCCTCGCCGGCCTTGATCACGCCGAACTGCCAGGCCTCCTTGCGCGGCACCCGGATGCCGGCGACGGTGACCCCTGCGCCGGTGTCGAGGTGCGCCTGCACCATCTGCGAGGCGTCCATGCGGTAGACGTGGTCGGCGCCGAAGACCACGATGATGTCCGGGTTCGCGTCGTTGATCAGGTTCATCGACTGGTAGATCGCGTCCGCACTCCCGGCGTACCACTGAGGGCCGCGCCGCTGCTGGGCCGGCACCGGCGTGACGTAGTTGCCGAGCAGCGTCGACATCCGCCAGGTCACGGAGATGTGCCGGTCCAACGAGTGCGACTTGTACTGCGTCAGCACCGCGCAGCGCAGGTAGCCCGCGTTGACCAGGTTGGACAGCGCGAAGTCGATCAGGCGGTAGCTCCCGCCGAACGGCACGGCCGGCTTGGCCCGGTCATGCGTCAGCGGCATCAGGCGCTTGCCCTCGCCCCCAGCCATCACGATCGCCAGCACCTTCGGCATGTCTCCACACTCCCGTCCGCGCCGTCCCGGGTCCGTTCCCGGTCCGTTGGGGTCGACCCTAGGGCAGCCACGCGTGCACGACCACATTCCCTGTCCCGCTATTCCCTACTCTGTTGTTCCCTGGTAGGACTTCCCGCATGCGAGCCTCGATCCTGACCCGCGAGTTCCCACCCGACGTGTACGGCGGCGCCGGCGTGCACGTCGACTTCCTGGTGCGCGAGCTGCGCAAGCTCATCGACGTGGACGTCCAGGCCATGGGCGAGCCGCGCGAGGGTGCGACCGCGCACACCGAGAAGGAGGACCGGCTCGCCGGTGCCAACTCGGCCCTCCAGGTGCTCTCGACCGACGTGGCCATGACCGCTGCGGTGGGGGCCGCCGGCGGCGTGGACGTCGTGCACTCCCACACGTGGTACGCCAACATGGCCGGCCACTGGGCCAAGCTGCTCTACGACGTACCCCACCTCGTCAGTGCCCACAGCCTGGAGCCGCTGCGACCGTGGAAGGCCGAGCAGCTCGGCGGCGGCTACCGCATCTCGTCGTGGGCCGAGCGCACGGCCTACGAGGCGGCCGACGCCGTCATCGCGGTGAGCAACGGGATGCGGCGGGACATCGTGGCGTGCTACCCCCAGCTCGACGACGAGAAGCTGCACGTCATCTACAACGGCATCGACACCGAGTTCTACCACCCCGACCCGGACCGCTCGGTGCTCGAGCGGATCGGCGTCGACACGTCCCGTCCCTACGTGGCCTTCGTCGGCCGGATCACGCGGCAGAAGGGTGTTCCGCACCTGCTGCGCGCCGGCCTCGCCTTCGACCGGGAGCTGCAGGTCGTGCTGCTCGCCGGTGCCGCGGACACTCCGGAGCTCAAGGCGGAGACCGACGCGCTCATCGCCGACCTCGAGACCGAGCGCGACGGGGTCTTCGTGGTGTCCGAGATGCTCCCCCGAGACGAGGTCCGGCAGGTGCTCACCGGCGCGCTGGCCTTCCTGTGCCCGTCGGTCTACGAGCCGTTGGGCATCGTGAACCTCGAGGCGATGGCCTGCGAGACCGCCGTGGTGGCCAGCAACGTCGGCGGCATCCCGGAGGTGGTGCTGGACGGCGAGACCGGCATCATCGTGCCCTACGACGTCGACGACCCGGCCGGCTTCGAGCGGGGCATCGCCGCGGGGGTCAACCGGCTCGCCGCCGACCCAGCTCTGGCCGAGCGGTTCGGGCGTGCGGGCCGTGAGCGGGCGGTCAGCTCCTTCGCCTGGGACGCGATCGCCACGCAGACGGTGGAGCTCTACCAGTCCTTGCTCTGACGCCCTGGTGACGTCATACCGTCCCGGTTCCTGCACTGTTCACTGATGTTCTTGCGGTGCATGACCGTCTTGTCAGAACAAATTTCACCGTGCGACGAGGGGGCAGGCTTGCCGTTACCGGCCTGTTATCGGAGACTGACGAGTAACAACGCGGTGCTCCGCGGCCACAGAGGTCCTCGGAGCCGGTGACGGCTCGGGGGAGTCGGAGCAGGAGGAGCTCGCATGCGGGTGGCAGTCGTGGGCGCGACAGGAGTGATCGGCAGGTCGGTCGTGCCCGCTCTCGTCGAGGCCGGGCACCAGGTCGTCGGGACGGCGCGCTCGCCTGAGCGGGCTCGACTGCTCACCGATCTCGGAGCCGACGCGTCGCTGGTCGACCGCCTCGATCCGGAGGTCCTGAGGGACGTGTTCGCGGGCGCCGACGTGGTGTGCAACTTCGCCACCCAGGTTCCGGTCGGCCTCTCGGCGGTGCGAGCACGCGCCTGGCGGACGAACGACTGGCTGCGCACCGAGGGCGTGCGCCGGGTCGTCCAGGCGGCACGCGAGGCAGGGGTCCGGCGGGTCGTCCAGGGCAGCGTGTCGGTGCTGTACGCCGACCAGGGCGACGCCCGCGTGAGTGAGGAGTCACCCCTCGCGATCACGCCGGCGACGGAGCCGGTCTCGGTGGCCGAGGCGCACGTCCAGAGCTACTCCTGCGGCTCACGCACCGGCGTGGTGCTCCGGCTCGGCAGCATCCTCGGTGACGACACCGGCGCCCGCCTGCAGCTGCGGTCGGCACCTGGCGGCTACGCCATCGGGCTCGGCTCCCCGGACGGCTGGGCGCACGTCGTGCACGCCGAGGACCTCGGGCCGGCCGTGCTGGCCGCGCTGGGCGTCCCGAGCGGGATCTACAACGTCGGGGCGGAGCCGGTGCTGCGAGCCGACCTGATGGCCGGGTTCGCCGCGGCCACCGGCGGGAACCGTGTCGACCTCGTGGGCCCGCTGGTGCGGCGGCTCGGTGGGGTGCGACTCGAGCCGCTGACGCGGTCGCTGCGGGTCAGCTCCCAGCGGTTCGTCGCGCACAGCGGCTGGTCCCCGACCCGGCCGAGCTTCGACGCCTCCTGGTTCTCCCCCCTGCTCCCCAGCGGGGCGCTGCGGTGACCGAAGGGCCCCCCGAGCAAACGGAGGCCGAGCCGATCCAGGCCGAGGCGGTCCAGGCCGAGGCGGTCCAGGCCGAGGCGTCTGAGGGGGCACCGACCGAGGCGAATCCGGTCGCGGTGGCGCCTACCGAGGAGGAGCGTCGCCGGCGGCGCGCCGCCGTCTTCGGCGACGTCCTGCCGGAGAGCACCCGCGACGACCGTGCCGACGCCTCGGAGCGCGGTCCGGGCAGCGCCGCGGACGGGTACGGCGGAAGGGACGGCGGCGAGGACCTGGCCGACGAGTGGCTGCGCCGCGAGGTCCCTCCCCACCACGGCTGACCCCCGCCGACCCGTCGCGTCTGCACGCGTGAACCCTGCCGACCCGGCGCATCTGCACGCCGAAACCCTGCCGACCCGGCCCGTCTGCACGGCCAGGGATCTCGCTGAGACGACTTCTCCGTCGAGGCGGGCGCGCTCCCGAGTGGGCACTCGCCATAACCGGTCGCCGCGACCGATGATGGACCGTTTCTCCCGAGATCGGTCGCCATATCAGGTCGCAGCGACCGATTATGGCGGTGGCCGCGTCCCGGCGTGCAAACGCGCCGACTCGAGGGGGTCTCGGCGTGCAGACGGGCCGGGTCGGCAGGGTTTACGCGTGCAGACGGGCCGGGTCGAGGGGACCTGGGCGTGCAGATGCGACGGGTCGGCGGGATCGGCTCAGCTGGGGCCCCCGGGGAGCCGGGAGGCGCCGGGCCGGTCCGCGAGCAGGTCGCGGATCTCGGTGAGGAGCACGACCTCCGGCGCCGGAGGGACCGCCTCCGCTCCCTCGGACATCCGTTCCTGCAGCTTGTTGTACGGCGTGACCACGAAGAAGTAGACGACTGCCGCGACGACGAGGAACGCGATGACGGCGTTGAGGAACCGCCCCACGTTCACGTCCGCGATGGCGAGGTCGGCGAAGTCCGGCTTGCCGCCGACCTTGCCGACGAAGCCGAGCAGCACACCGGTGAACGTCGTCACGACGGTGGTGAAGGCACCCCCGACGACGAATGCGACGGCAAGCTCGACGAGGTTGCCGCGCAGGACGAAGTCCTTGAAACCCGTGACCATGGCACACTCCCGCTCGGTGAGGTCGGCCCGTCGAACCTAGCGGGTGGGCAGCTAGTGGGTGACCACGACCGAGAGCACCGAGGAGACGGACGCCTGCGCCAGGGTCCGCGCCGCCGCGTCGTCCACGCCGAGCACGAGGAGCGCGCCGCTGGACACACCGGCCGTGGCGTCATCGGGTCGAGGGATGGCCAGCACCGGCACGTCGTGGTCGACCAGCGTGGCCGGTGAGCGCCGCTGCGGGTCTGCGGCGAGTACGTCGATCCGGTCCCCGACCCGCAGCAGCCGCACGGCCCCGGCGTCCCCGATCCGGACCGGCACCGCCACCAGGCCCGGGTAGCCGTCGAGCAGCGAGGTGGTCAGCAGGCGTGCATCGGTCACGGGCTCGCCGGCGCGCATCGGGCCCGCCGTCGTCCGTCCCAGGGCGCCGGTGGCTCTGCCCACCGTGCCGGCCGGGACGCTGTCGGGCTCGAAGGGGGTGCGGCGCAGGTCGGACACCGTCACCACGACCCCACCGGGCAGATCATGGGCAGCGGTCAGCACCATGGTCCTCGACGGCGGACGCGCGGCATTGGCCTGCAGCACCGCAGCGACGGCGAGAGCAGCGCACAGGGCCGCCCAGGTGCGACGACGCGCGAGGACGGTGCGGCGCAGACGTCGCACCGCGGCGAGGGGTCGGGTCATGCCCCGAGACTAGGAAGTTTTCCCGGTCAGCGTCGTCCGTCGTCCACAGGTGCGGCCCAACAGCGTCAGGCGGCGCTCGAAGAGCCCTTCGCGCTGGCCGTCTTCTCGCTCGACCCCGACTTCGCGGCCGGCTTCTCGGTGCTGGGCGTCTTGTCCCCACCCGAGTCGCCACCGGACTCGCTCTTCTTGGCAGGCTTGTCGCCGCCCTTGTCGCCGCCCTTGCCGTCGGTCCCACCGTCGGCCTTGCCCTTGGCGTCCGCCGAGCGGCTGTCGTTGCGGTAGAAGCCGGAGCCCTTGAACACGACGCCCACTGCGTTGAACACCTTGCGCAGCCGGCCCTGGCACTGGGGGCACACGGTCAGGGCGTCGTCGCTGAAGCTCTGGAACTGCTCGAACGAGTGCTCGCACTCGGTGCAGGCGTACTGGTACGTGGGCACTGGTCCTCCATGTGGATCACGCGGCGCCCGGCTGACGGAGTTGGCACTCGGGGGCGTCGACTGCTAAGTATCTCAACACAGCGGGGTTTCGCAAACTTCCCGACTTCGGACAAGCCGGGTCGACCGGTCCCGGACCTGCGGACGGGCCGGATCGGCGGAGGAAGGCACAATGACCGCCGTGCCAGCCGACGTCCCTGCTCCCACCGCGCGGGGGTTCCGGTCCTGGCCGCGGTGGGGGCGCTGGACGACGTACGTCGCAGCCGGGCTGGTCCTGCTCCTGGTGGCCGGCCTGGTGGCGGTGGGGGTCGTGGTCCGGTCGTCGTTCCCGCAGACCGACGGGGACATCGCCGTGCCCGGCCTGGACCAGCGCGTCCAGGTGCTCCGGGACGGGTCGGGGATCCCCCAGGTCTACGCGAGCACCAGTCACGACCTGTTCTACGCCCAGGGGTTCACCCAGGCCCAGGACCGGTTCTTCGAGATGGACGTGCGCCGGCACACCACCGCAGGCCGCCTCTCGGAGATGTTCGGGGCGAGCACCCTGGCGATCGACAAGACGGTGCGGACCATGGGCTGGCGACGGATCGCCGAGCGGGAGCTGTCGATGCTCGCACCGTCGACGCTGAGCTACCTCCAGGCCTACAGCGACGGAGTGAACGCCTACCTCCACCAGCACACGCCCTCCGAGATGTCCCTGGAGTACACGCTGCTGGGTCTGGGCGGGCTGGACTACCGGGTCGAGGACTGGTCGCCGGCCGACTCCGTCGCGTGGCTCAAGGCGATGGCGTGGGACCTGCGCGGCAACATGGACGACGAGGTGCAGCGCGGGCTGCTGTCAGCGACCCGCACGCCGGCCGAGATCGCCACCTTGTTCCCGCCGTACCCCTACGCCCGGCACCGCCCGATCGTCGACCGGGGCGCCGTGGTGGACGGCGTCTTCCGGCAGAACGCGACGCAGGGCGACTCGCGCAAGGCGGCGAGGCCGCCTCTCGACCCGGCGGCCGAGCGCGCCCTGCGCCGCGTCGACCAGGCGGTGCGTGGCATGCCACAGCTGCTCGGGTCCGGCGATGCATCTGGCGATGGATCCGGTGACGGGCTGGGCTCCAACGCCTGGGTCGTGGACGGGGACCACTCCGTGACCGGGAAGCCGATCCTCGCCAACGACCCGCACCTCGGGGTGTCGGTGCCGGGCATCTGGTACCAGATGGGCCTGCACTGCACTCGCCTGTCGCCCGCGTGCCCCTTCGACGTCACGGGGTTCACGTTCTCCGGCCTGCCCGGGGTGGTGATCGGGCACAACCAGCAGATCGCCTGGGGGTTCACGAACCTCGACCCGGACGTGGTCGACCTCTACCTCGAGAAGGTGACCGGCCAGTCCTACCTCTACGACAAGCGCCTGCGGCCGCTGCGGATGCGCGACGAGACGATCAAGGTGCACGGGCGCGACAAGCCGTTCCGCTTCACGGTCCGGCAGACCCGGCACGGCCCGCTGCTGTCCGACGTGGACACCACGCTGAGCAGCGTCGGCGCGAACTCACCGGCGGGACCGGACGCGCCCGCGCGGGACAACGGCTACGCCGTGGCCATCGCCTGGACGGCACTCACCCCGGGCAACACCGCCGACGCCCTGTTCGGCTTCGACCGGGCGACGAGCTGGTCGCAGTTCCGGCGCGCGGCGCGCGACTTCGCGGCCCCTGCGCAGAACCTCGTCTACGCCGACCGCGCCGGCAACATCGGCTACCAGGCGCCCGGCCGGATCCCGATCCGCAAGCCGGGGGACACCGGCGACTACCCCGCTCTGGGCTGGCTGCCGGCCGACGACTGGACGGGCAGGTTCGTGCCGTACGCCGCCCTGCCCAGCGTCCTGAACCCGCCCGAGGGGTTCGTCGCCACCGCCAACCAGGCCGTCACCGGGAAGGGCTACCCCTACTACCTGGGCGACTCGTGGGCCTACGGCTACCGCAGCCAGCGGATCGTCGACCTGCTGCAACGCAAGCCGAAGCTCAGCGTGGCTGACATGTCCCGGATCCAGCTGGACACCCGCAACGGCTTCGCGCCGACGCTGGTGCCCTACCTGCTGAGGATCTTCATGCCCTCGTCCTACCTCGCCGGTGGGCAGCGGCTCCTGCAGGGCTGGAACTTCAAGCAGGGCAAGGACTCCGCCGCGGCCGCCTACTACAACGCGGTATGGCGCAGCATGCTGACCCTGACCTTCCACGACGAGCTCAAGGAGCCGCTGTGGCCGGACGGCGAGGGTCGCTGGTTCGAGGTGATGCGGCGGCTGCTGGCCGACCCGACCAACCCGTGGTGGGACGACGTCCGCACCGACGGGGTGATCGAGACCCGCGACGACATCCTGACCGCGGCGATGACCGAGGCCCGCGACGACCTGGTCCGCCGGCAGGCGCGCCGTGCCGTGGACTGGACGTGGGGGCACCAGCACCAGCTGGACCTGCAGAGCCAGACCCTCGGCCAGTCCGACAACGGGCTGGTCCGGTGGCTGTTCAACCGGGGCGGCTACGAGCTCGGTGGCGGCAACGAGGTGGTCGACGCCACGCACTGGAACGCCGCGGCCACCGGTCCGGACGCCTACCACGTCACGGCGGCGCCGTCGATGCGGATGGTGGTCTCGCTCGCGGACCTCGACCGCTCGCGATGGGTGAACCTCACCGGCGCGTCAGGTCACGCGTTCGACTCGCACTACGTCGACCAGACCGACCTGTGGGCAGACGGGCGCACGCTCGCCTGGCCCTTCGCTCGCAAGGCGGTCCGGGCGGCCACCGAGCACACGCTGACCCTCAGCCCCTCCGGAGACGGGTGACGCCGCTCGGGGTGGCGACGGCGGTCACCGGCCGGTCGTGCGGGGCGGACGGCACCGCGTCCACCAGCTCGTCGTCGTAGAGCAGCGTGCAGGTGAACGTGCCGACGGGCACGCGGCCGAGCGCGCGGTCGTAGCAGCCGCCGCCCTGGCCGAGTCGCATCCCGGTGCGGTCCACGGCGAGCCCGGGGGTGAGGACTACGTCGGCGGTCGCCACCGCGTCCAAGCCGAGCCGCGGTCCCTCTGGCTCCAGCAGCCCGCGCCTAGCCCGCACCAGGCTCTCCGGCCCGTCGTACACCGCCCAGTCCAGGTCCAGGTCCGGCTGCACCACGGGGACGATCACCCGGCGGCCGAGGTCGCGCAGCCCGTCGAGCAGTGGACCGGTGCCGGGCTCGGTGCTGATCGAGACGTAGACCGCGACGGTGGCTGCGCGTCGTACCTCGGGAGTGGCCAGCAGGTGCTCGGCCAGCGACCGGGCCGACGTCGAGACCTCGAGGAGCGAGCGCCGGTTGCGGGCGGTGACGAGCTGGTCGCGCAGGGCCAGCTTGCGGGCGGCGGTCGCGTCGACGCGACCCCCACCGGTCTCGGGTTCGGGGTCCACCCCGAAGACGCTACCCACCACCCGCACACGTCTCGTCAGCGCATGTCGTTAGCCTGAAACCCATGAGCGACGACGGGCTGCGCCAGGCACGGGCGAAGATGACCGAGGCGGGCGTCGACCCGGTGGCGATCGACGTCTTCGAGCACTACTACCGCCTGGTCGAGAGCGGCGAGACCGGGATGATCCCCGAGTCCACGATCGAGCCGGTGGACATCCCGTCGCTGGCCGGCGCGGACCTGCCGGACACGACCGAGGGCCTCGCCGGCACCGTGGTCGTCAAGCTCAACGGCGGGCTCGGCACGTCGATGGGTCTGGAGGCCGCCAAGTCCCTGCTCGAGGTGCGCGAGGGCCTGAGCTTCCTCGACATCATCGCCAGGCAGGTGCTGGCGGCGCGCGAGGCGTACGGCGTGGCCCTGCCGCTGGTGTTCATGGACAGCTTCCGGACGTCGAAGGACACGACCCAGGCACTGAGCGGCTACCACCTCGAGGTCGACGGTCTGCCGCTGGACTTCCTGCAGAACAAGGAGCCCAAGCTGCTGAGCGGCGACCTGACGCCGGTCAGCTGGCCGGCCGACCCGGACCTCGAGTGGTGCCCGCCGGGTCATGGCGACCTCTACACCGCGCTTCGTGGAAGCGGCCTGCTCGACCGGCTCATCGAGGCGGGATACCGACACGCGTTCGTGTCCAACTCCGACAACCTCGGCGCGACCCCGGACCCGCGGGTCGCCGAGTGGTTCGCCCGCTCCGGCGCGCCGTTCGCCATCGAGGCCGTCCGTCGTACGCCGTCGGACCGCAAGGGCGGCCACTTCGCACGGCGTACGTCGGACGGGCGGCTCGTCCTGCGCGAGACCGCCCAGACGCTCGACGAGGACAAGGAGGCACTCGCCGACCTGTCCCGCCACCGGTTCGCCTCGACGAACAACCTGTGGCTGGACCTGGAGGCGGTGCGCACCGAGCTGCAGCGCCGCGACGGCATCCTCGGCCTCGCCCTGATCAAGAACACCAAGACCGTCGACCCGTCGGACCCCGAGAGCCCCGAGGTGATCCAGATCGAGAGCGCGATGGGCGCGGCGATCGAGGTCTTCGACGGTGCCCAGCTGATCGAGGTCGAGCGGTCCCGGTTCATCCCGGTGAAGACCACGAACGACCTGCTGGTGCTGCGCTCGGACTGCTACCGGCTCACCGACGACCACCACCTGGTGCTCGAGGAGGGGGTGGCCTCGGTGCCGTTCGTGGACCTCGACTCCCGGTTCTACAAGCTGGTGCACCGCTTCGACGAGCGGTTCCCCGACGGCGTCCCGTCGCTGCGGGCGGCCGAGCAGCTCGTGGTGCACGGGGACTGGACGTTCGGCAAGGACGTCGTCGTCCGGGGCAGTGCGGAGCTCGACGACCCGGGTGAGGCGGCCCGCGTGGAGGCCGGCTCCACGCTCGACTGAGGAGCGCCGGTTAGGGTTCCCCCATGTCAGCAGCGTCGTCGGGGGCGTCCCATCTCATGCCGACCGACCGGCTGAGCACCGTGGACGAGCACGTGGAGCGCATCCTCGCGGCGCTGCAGCCGCTCGAGCCCTACGAGCAGCCGCTGCTCGAGTGCCTGAACCTGCCGATCTGCGAGCGGGTCGTCGCGTCGATGGACCTGCCGTCCTTCGACAACTCGGCGATGGACGGCTACGCGGTCTACCGCGACGACGTGGTCTCCGCTTCCGAAGACGCCCCGGTGCACCTGCCCGTCGTCGGGGAGATGGCGGCCGGGCAGACGAGCCTGCTGGCCCTGAGCCCGGGCAGCGCGGTCCGGATCATGACCGGAGCCCCGCTGCCGCACGGCGCCGACGCCATCGTGCCGATCGAGTGGACCGACGGCGGGATCGCCCAGGTGCGGATCACCCGGTCGCCGGCACCCGATGAGCACGTGCGGCACCGCGGT
The DNA here is from genome assembly GCA_964237315.1 of uncultured Nocardioidaceae bacterium. Lineage (GTDB taxonomy): Bacteria > Actinomycetota > Actinomycetes > Propionibacteriales > Nocardioidaceae > Nocardioides_B. The sequence goes on along the minus strand of CAXSHL010000038.1, from coordinate 8,016 downwards.
GAGGACGTCCGCGAGGGCGACGTGCTGCTCGAGGAGGGGACTCTGCTGGGTCCTCGCCGGCTCGGGCTGCTCGCCTCCGTCGGGCGCGCCCAGGTGCGCTCGCGGCCCCGCCCGCGCGTCGTCGTCATCTCCACCGGTGCCGAGCTCCGGGAGCCGGGCGGGACGCTGGGTCACGACTCCATCTTCGACGCGAACTCCTTCATGCTGGCAGCCGCCGCCCGCTCGACCGGGGCGATCGCCTACCGCGTCGGCATCGTCTCCGATGACCCGGCCGCCTTCCGCGACGCGCTCTCGGACCAGCTGGTGCGCGCCGACCTGGTGGTGACCAGCGGCGGGGTCAGCAAGGGCGCCTACGACGTCGTCAAGGAGGTGCTCTCCGAGGTCGGCACCGTCTCCTTCGGTGAGGTGGCGATGCAGCCCGGCAAGCCGCAGGGCTTCGGGTTCGTGGGGGAGGAGGCCACGCCGATCATCACCCTGCCCGGCAACCCGGTGTCCTCCTACGTCTCGTTCGAGGTGTTCGTGCTGCCGGCGATCCGGCGACTGATGGGTCTGCTTCCCTACCGGCGGCCGACCTCGCAAGCCGTGTGCACACAGGGGTTCTCGTCCGCGCCCGGGCGGGAGCAGTTCGTCCGCGCGCGCCTGTCCTTCGACGGCCCCCAGCCATCGGTGGCTCCGGTGGGCGGGCACGGCTCACACCTGATGGGCGACCTCGCAGAGGCGAACGCCCTGATCGTGGTGCCGGCCGCCGAGACCGCGGTCGAGACCGGGGCCACCGTGCAGGTCCTCGAGCTCGACCGGGACTTCTAGCGATGTCCGATCGGCCGCGTCTCACCCACGTCGACGAGTCCGGCGCGGCCCGGATGGTCGACGTCTCGGACAAGGACGAGACCAGGCGCGAGGCGGTCGCCAGCGGCCGCGTGCTGGTCTCGCCGACCGTCGTGGAGCTGCTCCGGGGCGAGGGGGTGCCGAAGGGCGACGCTCTCGGCGTCGCGCGGGTGGCGGGCATCATGGCCGCCAAGCGCACCCCCGATCTCGTGCCGCTGTGCCACCCGCTGGCCATCTCCGGCGTCACGGTCGACCTGACCGTGGCGGACGACGCGGTCGAGATCTCCGCGACCGTGCGCACCACCGACCGCACCGGGGTGGAGATGGAGGCGCTGACCGCGGTCTCGGTCGCGGCCCTGACGGTGGTCGACATGGTGAAGGCGGTCGACAAGGGCTCGGTCATCACCGACATCCGCGTGGAGTCGAAGTCCGGGGGCCGCAGCGGTGACTGGGCCCGGGACCCGGGCGGGGCGTCGTGAGGGCGACGGTGGTGTGTGCGTCCAACAGGGCGGCCGCGGGCGTCTACGAGGACACCACCGGTCCGCTGATCGTGCAGGCGCTCGAGGCGCTCGGCTTCGACGTCACGGGACCCGTCGTCGTACCCGATGGTCAGCCGGTGGCCGACGCGATCCAGGCTGCGGTCGACGCGGGTGCGCACGTGGTGCTGACCACCGGTGGCACCGGGCTGACGCCGACCGACCTGACGCCCGAGGTGACCCGGCCGCTGCTGGACCGGGAGGTGCCAGGCGTCGCCGAGGCGATCCGCGCGCACGGGACCGCCAAGGGGGTGCCCACGGCAGCGCTGTCGCGAGGCCTGGCCGGGGTCCGCGGCCGGTCGCTGGTCGTGAACCTGCCCGGCTCGCGTGGAGGCGTCAAGGACGGCCTGGAGGTGCTGGGTCCGCTGCTGGTGCACGCGGTGCAGCAGATCGCCGGAGGCGACCACTGAGCAGGGTCAGCGGGCGCACCGGCGGCCAGCCCTGGCAGGTGGAGCTGCGGGCCGGCCGGGTGGGCCTGCGCCCGCTGGCCGCGAGCGACGCGCGCGCCTGGAGCGAGGTGCGGCGTCGCAACGCCGACTGGCTGCGCCCCTGGGAGGCCACCGTCCCACCGGGGGACACCTCGGCCCCGCGCACCTTCCGGGCCCTGGTGCGCGACCTTCGGCGCCAGGCCCGGGACCGGCGCGCGCTGCCGTTCGCGGTGACCGTCGACAACGTGTTCGCCGGCCAGGTCACGGTCACCAACATCGTCGGTGGCTCGGCCCGCTGGGCGCAGGTGGGCTACTGGGTGGACCGGAGGTACGCCGGACAGAACGTCATCCCCACCGCGGTGGCACTGGTCATCGACTACTGCCTGCTCGAGCTCAACCTGCACCGGATCGAGGTCGCCATCCGGCCCGAGAACGTCGCCAGCCTCCGGGTGGTGGAGAAGCTCGGCCTCCCCGAGGTGGGCTACGCCAAGGGCTACCTGCACATCGACGGCGACTGGCGAGACCACCGGCTGTTCGCGATCACCACCGAGGAGTGCGCCGGCGGGCTGCTGCGCCGGTTCAAGGGCGCTGCGCCACCACCTGAGTCCCAGTAGTCACACGAGCCACAGTAGTTCCCTCGCGACACACCGGACCGCGTCCGGCAGCGGGTAGCCCTGCGCTTTTATCGTTCGTTCCGTGGACCTGTCTGGAATCATCTTCGTCGTGCTCGCCCTCGTCTGGGCGGTCTACCTGATCCCCAAGGCGCTCAAGCAGCACGACGAGGTGGCCCGCACCCGGCCCGTGGAGAGCTTCTCCGACGACACCCGGGTGGTCGCTCGCCGTGAGCCGGTCAGCAGCCGCGACGCCCGGCTGGTGGTCAACCCGCCGAGGAAGGCACCGGTCGCCGCTCCGGCTCCGGTCCAGCAGGGGGTCCCGCGTGGACGTGGGGAGGACCGTCGTACGGCGGTGAAGGTGGCCGCGCGTCGCCGCCGGCGCATCCTGATGGTCCTGCTGGCCCTCGTCGTGGCGACCGGTGCCGGTGCCTACCTCGGGTATCTCCCCCGATGGTCGCCCGCCGTCCCGGTGGTCCTCGTGCTGCTGTTCTGCGCGCTGTGCCGCACCCAGGTGCGCCGTCAGCGTCTCCGTCGCCCTCGGACCCGCGTCCAGCGGACGGCGGTCACGACGTCCGTCGCCCCAGCGGAGCCGCAGGTGACGACCCACCAGCACGTCGAGCGGCAAGCTGAGCCGCAGCCCGTTCCCGTCGAGGTCCTGCCCGAGCCCGAGCCGGTGTCCCAGATGGTGGAGGCGTCGGTCGCCTCGGCCATGACCACCCCGGACAGTGGCGCGCTGTGGGACCCGGTGCCGGTCACCCTGCCGACGTACGTCACCAAGCCGAAGGCCCGGCGCACGGTGCGGACCATCGACCTCGGCACAGCCGGCGCCTGGACGTCGGGCCGAACTCCCGAGGACGCCGAGATTGCCGCGCGCGCCACCGAACCGGCCACCTCCGAGGGCGAGTCACCCAAGGCGGGGCAGCGCGCCGTCGGCACCTAGGCGTCGTCGCGGCACGGGTTCTTCGGCCTGCGCGCGCGGGTGGTATCTTTTCTCCTCGCGCCGGCTCGCCGGCGCTCCGGGGCTGTGGCGCAGTTGGTAGCGCGTCTCGTTCGCAATGAGAAGGTCAGGGGTTCGAATCCCCTCAGCTCCACCACCCGCTCGGTCAGTCGCCAAACGGTGCCTGACCTGCGGTTTCACCGACTCCGACGGCCTGCGGTGCCCTCGAATCTCATGGATGTAGCTCGTCCGTCCCCGGCTCACGTGTACCCCCGGCGTACCCCCGCGCCTGGAACGGTTCGATCGGCTGGGTCGGCTTGGTCGGCTTGGCAGGCTTGGTCGGCTGGATCGGCTGGTTGAGACGGTCCAGGCCGGCCCGGTGGGCCGAGGTGCCGAGGAAGTGCAGGTACCGGTTGGTGGTGGCGATCGACTCGTGCCCCATCCAGGCCTGGACCGTGCCGGGGTCCACGCCGCGGGCCAGCCACAGGCAGGCCGCGGTGTGCCGAAGGTCGTGCACCCGGCGGCCCTGACCGGTGCGCGACCACTTCACCGAGCGCAGCACGGCGGAGCGGTGCAGCCGGGCGCCCCCGACGGTGGTGAGGAGCAGGGCCCCCGGCTCCTTGTCGACCAGCATCCTGCGGACGATCGGCAGTACCCGGTCGGCCACGGGCACTCGGCGGCTGCGTCGCCCCTTGGTCGACTTCGTCGCCACCCCCTCGGGCTGCGAGCGACGGATCAGCAGGCCCGGGGTCGGCACCTCGACGACGTCGTCGACCGTGACCGCCCGTGCCTCGCCCCAACGGATGCCCGTCCAGGCCATCACCAGCAGCACGTCGGCCAGGTGTGGGTCCTCGACCTGCCAGGACTGGTGCGCGGCCTCGAGCGCCTCCTCCGTGAACGGTCTCATCTCGATCGGTTCCTCCGACGAGTGCGGGACTCTGGTGGCGGTGACCGGGTTGCGGGCGATGAGCTTCTCCCGGACACACCAGCCGAAGAAGCTCGACAGGCTCGCTCGGTACCGGGTCACCGACGACTCACGTAGTCCCGACCGGATCAGCGACTCGAACGACCGGGCCACCTCGCGCTCGGAGACCGCGGACACCTGGAGCGCCTGTAGCCCGGTGGGAACCAGCCGCAGCAGCGCGCGGTCGGACTTGTAGGTCTTGGCCGAGACTGTGTAGGAGCGGAGCTCGAGCCATTCCACGAGCAGCGGCTGGACCCGCTGACGGCCCGCCCGAGGGTCCACTCCGCCCGCCAGGGCCGCCCTTTCGCGCACCAGCCACTCGGCCGCCTCGCGCCTGGTGTCGAAGGTGCGGCTGGCCACGAATTGCCGTCCGCTCTTGACGCGCGCCAGGAACCGGCCCGACGGCGTCTTGGATATCACGGTGGCCTACGAGCCGGCCCGCGTGAGCCAGCTCTCCACGTCGGCTCGGCGGTATCGAGGGCAGGTCGGCGTCATCCAGGTGACGCGCGGCCCTGTGCCCCGCTGACGCCACCGGCACAACGTCGACTCCGACACTCGGATCCACTTGGCCACCTCGCCGCTGTTCAAGATCTCCTTCATGACTGACGCCTCCTCGGTCGTTCCTTCGCGCTCGCGTGCACCCATGGCGAGCCCCTTCCATACTCCAATGGCGGCGGCGCCAACCTCGGCGCTCATGGCAATGTGTGGATTGCTGAGGCGTCCAGCAGTTCTGTGGACAACTCTTGACGCTTCTTCCGCCTGTGCGGCTAGGGGCGGCCAGAACGTGGACCAACGCACTCCTCGGGAGCGGCGGCAGCAGCGACGCGATCGTGGTGACGTTGACCGCAGACATGTCGTGTGGCCGACTAGCGCTGCGGTGCGCGGGGGTCAGGCCGGGACTGCGGAGACTGCAGGCCGTGGGCGCGCTGGAGGACTTCGTGCATGACGGGTGTCGAGCCGAGTGACCCGTCAGACTCTGCAGTGGGCGTGGTCGGCGTGGGGAGGGGCAGGTCGAGCCGCGTCACGAGTCGGTAGCGCAGGTCGCGGGCGGGTTGGCAGTCGAGGGGTTCCTCGGCGACCAGCGCGCGGACCGTGAAGGGCACGTCATGGCCGTCATCGTGTGCCTCCTGGAGCAGGTCAGCGGTCAGGGACCAGTCCGGCTGGCCGGGCAGTCGGGGGTCGACCTCGGCGGCGAGCGCGGCCCACCGCTCGCGCGGCGACTGCGCGGCTACGGCAGCGAGTCGGTCTCGGACGTCGCTGCCGCGCCGCAGCTGGGCGCCGGCGGCCCGACGCGGGTCACGGTCCCACGCCTTGACCTCGGCGAGAAGGGCGCGATGCAGTTGATCGACCGGGGTCGCCAGGTGCGCCGCGAGCGCGCCGAGTCGGGTGTCCCAGGCGCGGCTGGGGCGGGCCGCGAGCACCTGGAGAGCCGCCTGGGTCGCGTGCCGGGTGTCGAGGTCGTGCAGTGGTTCGAGGAATAGATGGTCACCGAGGGGGTGGGCGGTGACCAGGGCAGCAGCGAGCGCGGCCGGTCCGCGACGGGTGAGGAGGTCGGCGGGGTCGAACCCGGTGGGTAGCTGCGCGAGGGTGGGGTCGAGCCCGTGGGGAGTGAGGAGCCAGTAGTCACGTTCGGCCGCGGCCTGTCCAGCGAGGTCTGGGTCGGTGGCCACGACCGGGTCGTGCCCGGTCCGGCGGGTCAGGGTGGCGAGCTGAGTGGCTTGCTGGTCGGTGAGGGTGCCGAGGGGAGCGGTCCCGATGAACCTGCCGGCGGTGGCCAGCGTGACCGCGATGGCGTCCATGGGTCCTTCGACGATGACCGGGGTCGGCTGCAGTCCGCCGTGTGAAACGTCTTCTGGTTGGTCGCCTGTGGCTCCGGTGGCCTCGCTGACATCGGTGGCCGTGGGCAGGTTGAACAGGTGGGAGCCGAACAGCTGGGCGCCTTTGTGGAACAGCGGGGTGTCGGGGGTGTTGAGGTACTTCGGGCCTACCCAACCCGTCCGACTGCCGTCGACCTGGGTGCCCTGGCGTTGGCCGCCCTCGGTGGGACCGGTGAGGTCGTCGTCGGTGAGGTCGGGGTGGCGGCGGCCGACGAATCCGAGGATCTCACTCGGCCGGTCGGGATGCAGGATGGGGAAGATGACGCGGTCGCGGAACCGGTCGATGAGTCGGCCGGTGCGGGCGGTGGTTGCGACGCCGGTCGCCAGCATCTCCTGGTCGGTGACGCCACGCCGGCGAAGGTGGTTGACCAGGGTGGTCCACCCCTCTGGTGCATACCCGGGTCGGAACCGGTCGTCACCGGCCAGGTCCGTCCCGAACCGCTCGAGTAGGTAGCCCTGACCCCAGGAACCTCGGAACCGGGACTCGAAGAACGACGAGGTGGCCTGGTTGATCTCCACCATCCGGTCCCGGGAGACGGGGCACTGCTCCCACTCCTGAGCACGCTGGTACATGCGCCTCACACCGGCGTCGGTCGGTTCCAGCACCGTGCCGGCGTCCCGTCCGGCGTCGCGGATCAGCCCGGCTAGTGCGAGGTCCGCAGTGACCGTCCTGGCAGCCGTGTGCTGAACCGATAGACCGTCATCGACCAGATGCTTGATCCGCATCAGGCGGGAGGTGAAGGAGGGGTGGGTGTCCCCTGCGATGACCTCAACAGATTCCGCCGGTGGCTGGTAGCCGTCTTGAAGGTCTCCGGGCGGCTGGCCGTCGTCTGGGTCCTCGACGTGCTGGTCAATGGAGTTCTGGTTGGCGGTATTGCCGGCGTGGTGGTCGAGGACGATCGAGGTCCGCCAGACCAAAGTGAGGCACTCATCGAGTCCGCCGGCTTCGCTGTGCAGGCGGGCCGGTGCGGAGGCCACCGCCTCGTGGTCGGGGTTGTGGTCGTGCAGGAGGTCCTCGGGGCGCCAGCCGCGTTGGAGGGCGTGGTCGACGTTGGCGACGAGTGCCGGCCACCAGGTGCTGGTCTGGATGCGGGCGACCCGGTCGGCACCGAGCGTGTCGACGAGTCGATCGGCGAGTCGATCGGTCAGCTGGTGGGTCACCTGTGCGGTCGATCGAGGGGTGACCTGGTCCCGGTCAACGCCCTGACCCGTGACCTGACCCGCGATCTGGCCGGCGATGTGGGCGGCGACAGCGGGGGTGAGGTGCCGGGCTATCCGCCACCACAGCGCGGCTGCGGGATGGTCGTCGGGCAACGGTCCGGCGACGGTAGCGGTGGAGGTGGCGGTGGCGGCGCGGAGGAGCTGGTGAGCTGGGATGCCGGCACGGGACATGGCTGCCAGTCGCTCGGCCAGGATCGGGGTGAACTCGTCGTGCCGGATCTGCGGGGCGATCTGGTAGAGAAGCTGGCCCCATTCCGTGAACGCGGGGGTGTGGTCCCCGGTGATGCGGCGGTTAAGGCGTCGCTGCCAGATGGCAGTGGCCTTCTGCAGCTGAGGGGGACCGGTCGGGCGACGGTCGTCGACGGGCACCTGCATGGCTGCGCGCCACACCTCGACCTCGACCAGGGTGCGCTCGTCGGGTCGCGTTCCGGTCAGCGCCCACCCCACGACTGCCCCGCTGGTGGCTGCCTGGTGAGCGTCGTCGCGGACCTGTGCGGCGCAATCGGTGACCAGCTGGCCGCGTCGGGTCAGGTAGTCACCCCAATGCGGGTCCTGCTCGAGGGCTTGCGGGATGGCGGGCAGCCACGGCAACGGCCCAGCACCCGCGTTCCCGT
>CAXSHL010000037.1:20225-38085 GCA_964237315.1 uncultured Nocardioidaceae bacterium | reverse complement strand
ACGAAGGTGCCCTTGTCGGTCATCAGGGGGAAGTCCCCCATGAAGACGGTCTGGCCCTTGATCTCACCGGTCTCGTTGTTGGTGAACTCTGCGGAGACGTAGAGCGGGGCGGAGTAGGTGAAGTCCTTCTCCTTGCACTCGTCGACGCTGTTCTTCGGGTCGTAGAACACCGGGTTCTCGAACGAGAGCGACATCGTGCCGGAGAAGTCCTCGATCGGCGAGATCTCCTCGAAGATCTCCTCGAGGCCGGACTTGCGGGAGACGTCCTCGCCCTCGTCGACTCGACGCTGTGCGTCGGCCTGCCAGTCGGCGTTGCCGACCAGCCAGTCGAAGCTCTTGGTCTGGAGGTCGAGGAGCTTCGGAACCTCGAGCGGCTCCGAGATCTTGGCGAAGGAGATTCTGCGGGGTGCGAGCGGGTTGTCCGCGGTGTTGCTGGAGTTGCTGGAGTTGCTGGAGTTGCTGGAGTTGCTGATGCTGCGCGAGGCGGCCAAGAGGGGGTCCTTCCGAGGGCTCGCGGTCTATGTGCCGGCGTCACCGACCACAAACCAGCCGACCGGGCAGGCTGGAAGCATTTGAGGGCAGACGCAAAGACCGATATTAGCCCAGGACAGCCCAGGACACAACCGGTCAGGGCCACCGAACTTTTCCTCGATCCGTCCTCGGGCCGGACCCCAGATGTGCGGGTCCAGGTCCTCTCGTGAGGCGGAGAGGTCCAGGAGGCGGTGGCCTCTCGGAAACAGAAGAAGCATGGACCGATCGGGCGGCGGAGTCAAGCAACTCGTCCCCAACCTGTGGACAACCTGCTGTCACGGGCCGGCCGGCGGTGTGCTGGCACCCGGTCCTGGCCGGCGACGGCCGGCCGCCTCAACCTCGCCTGTGCGGAGTTGTCGTTGCCGCGAGGGCGGTTCCTGCGCGACGACGGCGCCTGTGCGGAGTTGTAGCTGCCGGTGGTCGACGTACACCTCACGGACGGTGCCTGGCGAGCAGAACGACGAACGGCGGTCCCCCCGGAGGGGAACCGCCGTTGCGACGTTGCGATGCTGCGGTGCGACCCTCAGGCCGCGGGGGTCACTTGACCGAGACGGTGGCGCCGACGCCCTCGAGCGCGTCCTTGGCCTTCTCGGCAGCCTCCTTGGTGACCTTCTCCAGGACCGCCTTCGGAGCGGCCTCGACCAGCTCCTTGGCCTCCTTGAGACCCAGGCTGGTGAGGCTGCGGACCTCCTTGATCACGTTGATCTTCTTCTCGCCGATCGCCTCGAGGACGACGTCGAACTCGTCCTGCTCGAAGACCTCCTCGGCGGCGCCTCCGGCACCGCCGGCGGCGGGCGCTGCGGCCACGGCCACCGGAGCGGCAGCGGTCACGCCGAAGGTGTCCTCGAACTGCTTCACGAACTCGCTCAGCTCCAGGAGGGTCATCTCCTTGAACGCGTCGAGCAGCTCGTCGGTGCTGAGCTTCGCCATGGTGGCGGTTTCCTTCCAGTTTGCTGACCCGCACGGTCGCGCGGGCCGGGTGTCGGATGGGTGGGTGTCGCTGTCACGCTCGTGCTGTCAGGCGGTCGAGGCCACTCAGGCCTCGGTGCCGCCGTCCTTGGTGCTGCTGGCCTCGGTGCTGCTGGCCTCGGTGCCGCTGGCCTCGGTGCTCACGGCCTCGCTGCCGCCGTCCTCGGTGCTGACGGCCTCGCTGCCGCCGTCCTCGGTGCTGACGGCCTCGGTGCTGACGGCCTCGGTGCTGACCGCCTCAGCGCTGCCGTCCTCGGTGCTGCCGTCCTCGGTGCTGCTGTCTCCGGCGCTGTCGTCCGGGACGGCCGGAGCACCGGCACCGCCAGCGAGCACGGACGGGTCCTCCTCGGCCTTGCTCTGGAGGGCCCCTGCCAGCCGCGCCACCTGTGCGAGAGGCGCGTTGAACAGGTAGACCGCCTGGCTGAGCGAGGCGAGCATGTCCCCGGCGAGCCGGGCGAGGAGCACCTCACGCGACTCGAGGTCGGCCAGCTTGGCGATCTCGGCGGCGTCGAGGGTCCGGCCCTCGAGCACGCCGCCCTTGATCACCAGGGCGGGGTTCGTCCTGGCGAAGTCGCGCAGGCCCTTGGCCGCCTCGACCACGTCGCCGTTGATGAAGGCGATGGCGGTCGGGCCGGTGAGCAGGCCGTCGAAGGCCTGGACTCCGGCCTGGCTGGCGGCGATCTGCGTGAGCGTGTTCTTGACGACGGCGTAGTCGGCGTTGTCGCCGAGGGTGCGTCGCAGTTCCTGCAGCTGCTTGACGGTGAGCCCGCGGTACTCGGTCAGCACCGCCCCAGCAGACTCCTGGAACGACTCCACGAGCTCCGCGACGCCGGCTGCCTTGTCTGGTCGCGCCATGGGTCTCCTTCCGGATCGTCTCTGCACCAGTCGCCTGGTCCAACGGATGTCCGGAGAGCGCCGTGTCCTGCCGAGGCGGTGCGGGCCCCGACATACGTTGAGCCCCGGCACAGGGCACGGGGCTCGGCACGGGTCACGTCGGCTGGGCCGACGGATCGTGCATCACACGGTGACACCTGCGCAGGACGCCCGCGAGCGGGACCTTCAGCCGGCTTCCCGAGTGGCGACACCCGGGGGCCAGCGACCGGCGGTCTCTGGTTTCACCGAGAAATGTACGCGACTGCGCGTCCCCGGTCCAAATCGGTTCCCGCCCACCCCCTCTGCCGAGGCGTCGCGTTCTGCGGCCGGGAACGCAGCGAGGCGCCCCGTTCTGCGGCGGTTGCGCGCAGAACGGGACGCCTCAGCGGCGGGTGCTGCTAGGCCTCGTCGGTCTCCGCGACGTTGCGCGTCTTGTTCGGGTCGACCTGGACGCCGGGGCCCATGGTGGTCGACACGGTGACCTTCTTCAGGTAGCGGCCCTTGGAGCTGGCCGGCTTGAGCCGCAGCACTTCCTCGAGAGCGGCCGCGTAGTTCTCCGCGAGCTGCCGCTCGGGGAAGGACGCCTTGCCGATGATGAAGTGCAGGTTGGCGTGCCGGTCCACCCGGAACTCGATCTTGCCGCCCTTGATGTCGGTGACCGCCTTGACGACGTCGGGGGTCACGGTGCCGGTCTTCGGGTTCGGCATCAGGCCGCGGGGCCCGAGGACCCGGCCGAGCCGGCCGACCTTGCCCATCATGTCCGGCGTCGCGACGACGGCGTCGAAGTCGAGCCAGCCGCCGTTCACCCGCTCGATCAGCTCGTCGGCCCCGACGATGTCCGCGCCCGCCTCGCGCGCCGCCTCGGCCTTGTCGCCGTTGGCGAACACCAGGACGCGGGCGGTCTTGCCGGTGCCGTGCGGGAGGTTGACGGTGCCGCGGACCATCTGGTCGGCCTTGCGGGGGTCGACGCCGAGGCGCATGGCCACGTCGACGGTCTCGTCGAACTTCTTCTTGCTGCTGGTCTTGGCGATCTTGATCGCCTCGACCGGGGAGTAGAGGTTGTCGGCGTCGATCGACTCGGCGGCCGCCCGGTAGGTCTTGCTGCGCTGCATGTCTGGTCCTTCGGTGTCGGTGGTTCTTCCAGAGTGTGGTCAGCGGGCGCTCAGCTGCCCTGCCACGTCGTGCCTGTCAGAGGAACGCTGGTCAGTCGGTGGTGATTCCCATCGACCGGGCAGTGCCCTCGACGATCTTCATCGCGGCATCGATGTTGTTCGCGTTCAGGTCGGGCATCTTGGTCGTCGCGATCTCGCGCACCTGGTCCTTGGTCAGCTTCCCGACCTTGTCCTTGTGCGGGATGCTCGACCCCTTCTGCAGACCGGCGGCCTTCTTGATCATCTCGGCGGCCGGCGGCGTCTTGGTGATGAACGTGAACGAGCGGTCCTCGTAGACCGTGATCTCCACCGGGATGACGTTCCCGCGCATCGCCTCGGTCTGGGCGTTGTAGGCCTTGCAGAACTCCATGATGTTCACGCCGTGGGGACCGAGCGCGGTGCCCACGGGAGGAGCGGGTGTCGCCGCCCCGGCGTTGAGCTGCACCTTGACCAGCGCAGCGATCTTCTTCTTGGGAGGCATTGTCTTCCTTCGGTCTCTACTGGTTCTCTTGCGTCGTCCAGCACCTGGGGTGGTGCTGAGGATCGAACTGGCCGGCTCAGACCTTCTGGATCTGGCCGAAGCTGAGCTCGACCGGGGTCTCCCGGCCGAAGATCTCCACGAGCGCCTTGACCCGCTGCGACTCCGCGTTGATCTCGGTGATCGTCGCGTGCAGGGTGGCGAACGGTCCGTCGACCACCATCACCGAGTCGGAGACGTCGAAGTCGGCGACCTCGACCTTCTTCCGCGGTGCGGCGCCGCCGGACTGCTCGGGTGCCGCCGCCTGGGCCGCGGCTGCGACGGCGGGGGCGAGCATGCTCTCCACCTCGTCGAGGCTGAGCGGCACCGGCTGGTGGCTGTGGCCGACGAACCCCGTGACCGACGGCGTGTGGCGGACGGCGGCCCACGACTCGTCGGTGAGGTCCATCCGGACCAGCACGTAGCCCGGGAGCACGGTCCGCTTGACCAGCTTGCGCTGGCCGTTCTTGATCTCGGCGACCTCCTCGGTGGGGACGATCACCTCGTGGATGTAGTCCTCCATGTTCAGCGAGCCGATGCGGTTCTCGAGGTTGGCCTTGACCCGGTTCTCCATCCCCGAGTAGGTGTGCACCACGAACCAGTCCCCGACCTTGGCGCGCAGCGCGTCCCGGAACTCCTGCATCGGGTCCGGAGCCGGCTCGTCGGCACCCGCCTCATCGGCTGCTGCGGCGTCGGCGTCGTCGGGTACGTCGTCGGCTGCCTGGTCGGGTACGTCGGCGGCTGCGTCGTCGGCAGGCAGGTCCTCGTCCAGAGGAGGGAGGTCCTGGTCGGCGGCGGGCACCGTGGCAGAGTCCCCGGCGGCCTCCTCGGCCACCCCGTCCTGGTCGATGGACCGCTCCAGGGCATGCGCGGAGGGCACGGTCTCGAGCTTCTCGTCGTACGGCTGCGACACGGTTGGTCCGTCACCTTCGTCTGATCGGTTCGTGCAGTGGTCATGCTCTGGTCCAGCGCCCGGTGGCTCACGCTGCGGGTCCCGGGGCGCCCCGGTCGTGCGGTGGCTCTCCCAGGTCAGGCCCAGCCACGGGTGCCGGCTAGCCGAACACCTTGAACACCAGTCGCCCGAAGCCCAGGTCGAGCAACGAGACGATCGTCATCACCACCACCACGAACACCAGCACCACGATGAAGTACGTGATCAGCTGCTGCTGGGTGGGCCACACGACCTTGCGGAGCTCCGCGACGACCTGGCGGTAGAAGGTCGTCGGGCTGGTGCGGTTGCTCCGGTTGGGGTGCGGGGAGCTCGACGAACCCGTCGAGCCCACGGGGCGGCTCTGCGTCACGGTTCCTCAACTCCCGATGCTGGCTGACTGCTGATGCTGACTGGTCATGTGCTGACTGGTGATGGCTGGTTCATGCTGGTGTCGAGCAGGGCACGAGGGACTTGAACCCCCAACCTTCGGTTTTGGAGACCGATGCTCTGCCAGTTGAGCTAGTGCCCTCCGATGGTCCCGTTCCACTGTGCACCCGAGCGCCCGGGCATGCAGGTCTTGGGTGGGGAACCACCAACGGAGAAGTGTACGGGGAGGCTCCAGAGGTGTCGAACCACGGCGGCCCACGCGCGCGGGGGGCGGAGGGTGCGAGCATAGGGGCCATGACTGACGCACCTGCCCCGAGCCCGTCCCCCGCTCCCACCGCCCGCGGGCGGGTGTCCGCCCGGATCGGTGGCATCGCCGAGTCGGCGACACTGGCGGTGGACGCCAAGGCCAAGGCTCTCAAGGCGGCCGGTCGACCGGTCATCGGCTTCGGGGCGGGCGAGCCGGACTTCCCGACTCCCGACTACATCGTCGAGGCGGCGGTCGAGGCCTGCCGCGACCCGAGGAACCACCGCTACACCCCGGCCGGCGGCCTTCCCGAGCTCAAGGCTGCGATCGTGGAGAAGACCCGGCGTGACTCCGGCTACGTCGTCGAGGCCAGCCAGGTCCTCGTCACCAACGGGGGCAAGCAGGCCATCTACGAGGCGTTCGCGACGATCCTCGACCCCGGCGACGAGGTGCTGCTGCCGGCGCCGTACTGGACGACCTACCCCGAGGCGATCCGGCTGGCCGGCGGGGTGCCCGTCGAGGTGCTCGCCGACGAGACCCAGGACTACAAGGTCACCGTGGCCCAGCTCGAGGCGGCGACGACCGACCGGACTAAGGCGCTGCTGTTCTGCTCGCCCTCGAACCCGACCGGTGCGGTGAACACCGCAGAGGAGGTGGAGGCGATCGGCCGGTTCCTCGTCGAGCACGAGCTGTGGGTGGTGACCGACGAGATCTACGAGCACCTGACCTATGCCGGGGTGACCACCTCGTCGCTGCCGGTCGTCGTGCCGGAGGTGGCGGACCGCTGCATCGTCGTCAACGGGGTCGCCAAGACCTACGCGATGACCGGGTGGCGGGTGGGCTGGCTGATCGGTCCGGGTGACGTGGTCAAGGCGGCGGCGAACCTGCAGTCGCACCTGACCTCCAACGTCAACAATGTGGCCCAGCGGGCGGCGATCGCCGCTCTCAGCGGTGACCTGTCGGCGGTGGCCCGGATGCGGGAGGCCTTCGACCGCCGGCGTCAGACGATCGTCCGGATGCTCAACGAGATCCCCGGCGTGGAGTGTCCGGAGCCGACCGGGGCCTTCTACGCCTTCCCCTCGGTCAAGGGCGTGCTGGGCCGCGACGTCGGAGGTCGCAGCCCGAGCACCTCGGCCGAGCTGGCCGAGGTGATCCTCGACGAGGCGGAGGTGGCGGTGGTGCCGGGCGAGGCGTTCGGGGCTCCCGGCTACCTCAGGCTGTCCTACGCGCTCGGAGACGACGACCTGGTCGAAGGTGTGACCCGGATCCAGAAGCTGCTCTCCTGACCTCGGTCCCCGAGCCGCCCGAGCCGCCCAGGGGGCGATCGCTCCGCGCGCTTCCCAAGGCGCATCTCCACCTGCACTTCACCGGATCGATGCGGCACACCACCCTGGTCGAGCTGGCCGAGCGCGACGGGATCGCCCTGCCCGACGCGTTGGTGGAGGACTGGCCGCCGCAGCTGTCCGCCGCGGACGAGAAGGGCTGGTTCCGCTTCCAGCGGCTCTACGACGTCGCCCGCTCCGTGCTGCGCACCGAGGCCGACGTGCGCCGACTGGTCCTCGAGGCGGCCGAGGACGACGTCGTGGACGGTGGCCGGTGGCTGGAGATCCAGGTGGACCCCAGTGGCTATGCCACCCGGTTCGGCGGCATCACGGCGTTCACCGACCTCGTCCTGGACGCCGTACGGGACGCGTCGCGGAGCACCGGCCTGGGCATCGCGGTGGTGGTGGCGGCCAACCGCACGCGCCACCCGCTGGACGCCCGGACGCTGGCCCGCCTGGCGGTGCAGTACGCCGGCCGCGGAGTCGTCGGCTTCGGGCTCTCCAACGACGAACGACGCGGACGCACCTCCGACTTCGCACCCGCCTTCGCGATCGCCGAGCGGGCCGGGCTGCTGCTGGTGCCGCACGGCGGTGAGCTGGCAGGTCCCGACCACGTGCGCACCTGTGTCGAGGACCTGCACGCCCATCGACTCGGCCACGGGGTGCGCAGTGTCGAGGAGCCTGACCTGCTCGACCTGATCGTGCAGCGTGGCATCACCTTGGAGGTCTGCCCGGTCTCCAACGTGGCGCTCGGGGTCTACAGCGACCTCACCTCCGTGCCGCTGCCCCAGCTGCTGGCGGCCGGAGCCACGGTGGCTCTCGGGGCGGACGACCCGCTGCTCTTCGGATCTCGGCTCGCGTCGCAGTACGCCACGATGCGGGCCGCCCACGCGCTGACCGACCAGCAGCTGGCCGAGCTGGCCCGGATGTCCGTGCGTGCGTCGCGGGCGCCCGAGCCGGACCGGGGCCGGATGCTCGGCGACATCGACGCATGGCTGGCCACCGACGGCCCCCTAGGGTTGGGGCATGACGAACCAACCTGAGGACGGCGAGCAGCCGCAGGACCCCTACCGGCAGCCGCCCGGCCAGCCCCAGGATCCCTACGGTCCGTCCGACCCGGGGCAGTCCCCCTACGCGGAGCCGCAGTCCGGGCAGCCGGGCTACGGACAGCCTCAATCCGGACAACCCCAGTACGGACAACCCCAGTACGGACAACCGCAGGACGGACAACCCCAGTACGGACAACCGCAGTACGGACAACCGCAGTACGGCCAGCCCCAGTACGGCCAGCCCCAGTACGGGCAGCCGGGCTACGGCCAGCCGCCTCTTCTGCAGCCGCCGACCCACGGCAGGGCGCTGGCTGCCATGGTGACCGGGATCGTGTCGCTCGTGCTGGCCTGTGGGTACGGCATCGGGCTGCTCGGCTCACCCGTCGCCTGGTGGCTCGGCGCCAAGGCGATGAAGGAGGTCGACGCCTCGAACGGCCAGCTGGGCGGTCGCGGCATGGCTCAGGCCGGCTTCATCCTCGGCATCGTCGGCACGGTCTTCCTGGTGCTGGCGATCATCGCCGTGATCGTGATCATCGTCATCGTCGCCGTCAACGACAACAGCAGCACCTCCTACTGAGCCGCCTCGGCGTG
Source organism: uncultured Nocardioidaceae bacterium (assembly GCA_964237315.1). Taxonomy (GTDB): domain Bacteria; phylum Actinomycetota; class Actinomycetes; order Propionibacteriales; family Nocardioidaceae; genus Nocardioides_B. The sequence goes on along the minus strand of CAXSHL010000037.1, from coordinate 29,520 downwards.
CAGACGCGCCGGGTCGACGGGTGGGGTGCCGGCTTCGCCCGTGCTGCGGCCCCGGCAAGCCCTAGGGTGGACGCCATGACGGAGAGCGGGGACGGCGGCGGGGACGGCGGCGGGCACGGGCACGACGGCGGGCAGCCGACCGACCCCTACGCACAGCCGACCGACCCGTACGCGCAGCCGACCGACCCCTACGGCCGGCCCCAGGAGCCCTATGGACCGCCGGGTGGGTCCACGGGCGCCTCGGCGTACCCCGCCGGCTACGGTGACCAGCCCCCGACCGGGGGCCAACCGGCCTACGGCCCTCCGCAGGGGTTCCCACCGGGTGCCTACGCCCCGGACCACCCCAAGGCCACCACCTCGCTGGTGCTCGGCATCCTGGGGGTGGTGCTGTGCGGCATCGCGGCACCGTTCGCCTGGCGGATGGGCAAGCGCACGGTGCAGGAGATCGACGCCTCCAACGGCCAGCTCGGCGGGCGCGGGTCGGCGCAGGCCGGCTACGTCCTCGGGCTGATCGGCACGATCCTGCTCGGGATCGCGCTGGTGCTCCTGGTGCTCCTGCTCGGGGTCGCCATCATCGGCACCATCGCCACGAGCTCCTCCTGACCTGGGCTCAGGACACCGGGGCCGGCAGCTCGCACCCCACGAGCGCGGGCTCGTTGACCAGCCAGACGCCGTAGGTCTCGTGCACGCCCCGCTGCACCTCGGCGGCCAGCGCCAGCAGGTCGTCGGTGCGGGCCGCACCCCGGTTGGTGAGCGCGAGCGGGTGCTTGGTGGACAGCGCGACCCGGTCGTTGCCGTAGCCCTTGGAGAAGCCGGCCCGCTCGATCAGCCAGGCGGCGCTGGTCTTCACCGAGCCGTCCGGCTGCTCCCACCGGGGGGCCCCGGCCGGCAGCCGCAGTGCGGACTCCTGGTCGAGGACCGGGTTAGTGAAGAACGAGCCGGCGCTCCACGTGTCCGGGTCGGCGTCGTCGAGGACCATTCCCTTGCGCCTGCGCAGGGCGAGCACCGACTCGCGGACGTCGGTCATCGGGGCCCGGGCGCCGACCTCGACACCCAGGGCGCGCGCCAGCTCGTCGTACCGCACCGGCGCCGAGAGATCGCCCAGCCGGAGCTGGAAGGTGACCGCGAGGACGACGTAGCGCTGCGGCTGCTGCTTGAACCGGCTGGTGCGGTAGCCGAAGCCGCAGTCGGCCGCGGCGAACGTGCGCTGCTCCCCCTCGGTCCGGTCCCAGCAGCGCACAGAGGCGACCGTGTCGGCGACCTCCTGCCCGTAGGCGCCGACGTTCTGGATCGGCGACGCGCCGACGCTGCCGGGGATCCCGGACAGCGCCTCGAGCCCCACCCAGCCGGTGGCGACGGCCCGCGCCACCAGCGGGTCCCACGGCTCGCCGGCCGCGACGGTGACCATGGCCCCGCCGCACATGTCCCCCTCCACCGCGACGCCACGGGTCTCGATGCGCACCACGGTGCCGTCGAAGCCGGCGTCCGCGACCACGAGGTTGCTGCCGCCGGCGAGCAGGAGCAGCGGCGTGCCACCCCCGTCCGCCCGTCGTACGGCGTCCAGCAGCGTCTGCTCGTCGGCGGCGTGCACGAGCTCACGCGCCGGACCGCCGAGCCGCATCGTGGTCAGGGAGGCGAGCGTCGGCTCAGGCACGAAGCACCGCGCGGGGCATGCCGAGCACCTTCTCACCGCCGCAGGTCACCTCGAGGGCGATCTGGGCGCCCTGCTCGGTGACGTTCTTGACGGTCCCGCGCACCAGCACCTGCACACCGGCCTCGTCGTCGGGGACGATGACCGGCTTGGTGAACTTGGCACCGAGCTCGACCACCTGCCCCGGGCCGCCCGCCCAGGTGTCCAGCGCGCGGGCCGCCAGCGCCAAGGTGAACATGCCGTGGGCGATCACCCCGGGCAGGCCGACCGACGCGGCCACCCGGTCCGACCAGTGGATGGGGTTCAGGTCTCCGCTGGCCCCGGCGTAGCGGACCAGGTGCGCCCGGGTCACGGTGTAGGTCTGCTCCGGGAGCTCCTCACCGGTGCTGAACCGGCTCAAGACGCCGTCTCCGCGCGGTGCACCAGGGTGGCGTGGGCCGTGCACACCGGCAGGCCGTCGGCGTCGGTGATCTCGCTGCGGGTGCCGAGGATGTCGGCGCCGCCGATCTGGCGCAGGGTGTCGACGGTGAGGGTGGCGATCAGCTCGTCTCCGGCCACCACGGGGCGGGTGTAGGTGAACCGCTGCTCCCCGTGCACCACCCGGTGCAGCTCGATGCCGACGGACGGGTCGCTCATCAGCGACGTCATCGCCGCGAACGCGACCACGATCGGGAACGTGGCCGGAGCGGGGCCGCCGTCGTAGGTCGACCCGGTGGCCGCGGCGAACTCGACCAGCCGCTCCCGGGACACGGTGTAGGGCGGGGTCGGGGGGAACGTGCGGCCCGTGACCGAGGGGTCGAGTGGCATGGGCAGCAACCTACAAGCAACCCACCGCAACGACCCACGGGGACAGCCCACCCGGACATGGCGACGGCCCCGAGGGCGAGCCCCGGGGCCGTGCGCACGTGCGGGAGGCCGCCGGTCAGCGGGTCTCGCGGTGGGCCGTGTGGGTGCGGCAGAACGGGCAGAACTTCTTCATCTCCATGCGGTCCGGGTCGTTGCGCCGGTTCTTCTTGGTGATGTAGTTGCGGTTCTTGCAGTCCACGCAGGCCAAGGTGATCTTGGGGCGAACATCTGAGCTCTTGCTGGCCACGGGAGTGCCTCTACTTTCGGGGGTCTGTGCGGGTCGGGCACCTGCCAAGTCTGCCCTACCACGCAAGCGGCGGGCGGTCTGCAGTAGCGGGGGCGGGACTCGAACCCGCGACACCACGATTATGAGCCGTGTGCTCTAACCACCTGAGCTACCCCGCCACCGGGGCGGGGTCCCCACCAGCGCCCCGATGACGGAGTGGCGATGAGGACCCTGACCCAGAGCCCCTTTACGGAATCGAACCGTAGACCTTCTCCTTACCATGGAGACGCTCTACCGACTGAGCTAAAGGGGCAAGCAGCAAGGAAGGATACACAGGGCCTCGCTCGATCAGCGAATCGTGCCCGGTGCCTCGTTCCGGCGGGTGCGGAGGCCGGCGGACGGGTGGTGCGTCCCGGTTCGAGAGGATGTCGTCCGTGCAGCCCTTCTACCTCCCCGACGGCCCTGGCCGCTTCCTGTCCACGCCGTCCACCGCCGGACCGTGGGGACCCGACAGCCAGCACGGCGGCCCGCCCGCAGCCCTGCTCGCCCGCGCGATCGAGGGCGTCGGTCGCACCGGCCCCGAGCGGGTGGTCGGGGCGCTTCACCATGGAGCTCCTCGGACCGGTGCCCGTGGGTCCGCTGGTCGTCGAGGCGTCCGTCGTACGCCCCGGTCGGTCGGTGGAGATGTGCGAGGCCACCTTGTACGACGAGCAGCGCGGCCGGGCCTGCGCCCGCGCCACGGCCTGGCTGTTCCCCGCCCGCGACGACGGCCCGGTCCAGGACGGGAGCCCGCTCTCGCACACCCCTGCCGACGGCGTGCACAAGGACCCGCCGGCCGGCTGGACCCGCGGCTACCTGGACGCCATGGAGTGGCAGTGGGTCACGGGTGCCGTCACCGAGCCCGGACCCGGCGTGGTCTGGATGCGGCCGACGGTGCCGCTCGTCGACGGTGAGCCGATGAGTCCGGTGCAGCGCCTGCTGACCAGCGTCGACTCGGCCTCCGGGGTCTCCGCAGCGCTGGACACAGCAGCGTGGCGGTTCCTGAACACCGAGCTGACCGTGCACCTGCTGCGCCCGCCGGTCGGCGAGTGGGTGTGCCTGGACGCCGAGACGGCGCTGGGCAGCGGCAGCGTCGGGCTCGCCACCTCCCGGGTGTACGACGAGCAGGGCCTCGTCGCGCGCTCGGCCCAGGCCCTGCTGGTGGCCCCACAGATAGCCCGTTCGGGTCAATGACAGAGGGCCCGGCAGAGGCCATCGTTGTCTCCTGGGGGTCCCGTCAGCGGCCCTCACGGTGCAGGTGCGCCCGTCGGGGGCGCCCGTCGTGGGAGGAACGATGAAGGTCGCATACCGGGTTCTGGCCGGTCTGGTTCAGGTGATCGTCGTCCTGCAGGCGGCGTTCATCGCCTACGGTCTCTTCGGCCTCGGCCACTGGGTCGACCAGGGCAACGACCTGACCAAGGGCGCCATGGAGTCCGACACGAGCAAGATCACGGGCGGGACCGGTCTGGAGGCGCACGGGCTGGGTGCGATCGCCATCGTCCTCGTCGCCCTGGCGCTCCTGGTGGTGGCGTTCTTCGCCAAGATCGACGGGGGCGTCCGGTGGGCGGCCCTCATCGTGGGGGACGTGGTCCTGCAGTGGGTGCTCGCCTTCGCCGGCTTCGGCGTCCCGATCATCGGCGCCCTGCACGGCCTGAACGCGTTCGTGCTGTTCATGCTCGGCTTCATGGCCTCGCAGGCGGCGGCCAGGTCCATCGCGGGCTCGGCGCCGAGCCGGCGGACGCAGACCGTCTGAGGCGGAGCACGCGGGGTCCGCCGTCGCAGCGACCCGCGGGGAGAGGCAGCCATGACCCGGGACCGCCTGCGGATCCTGCTCGCGTGCCTCGCGACACTCGCCGTCGTGGCCCCGCTGGCCTACCTGTGGCAGCAGAGTCGGATGCCCTCGACGTACTCCGTCATGGACATGGGCTACCTGGACTACGGCGGGGGACCCCACCCCGGTGCGCACGCCGGCCACCGGGCGATGGCGGGGACGGCGGGGATGGCCGCCATGCACGGCGGGACGTCGGTGCGCGACCTCACCGTCGGCACGGACCGGCGCGCGGACCGGGTGGTGGACCTGGTGGCGCGCAAGGGCACGGTGCACCTGGCGTCGGGTCGCATGGTCGAGGGCTACACGGTCAACGGCACGTCGCCGGGCCCGCTGATCGACGTCACCCAGGGCCAGCTGCTCGAGGTGCACCTGCACAACGCGAACGTGCCCGACGGCATCACGCTGCACTGGCACGGGGTGGACGTCCCGAACGCCGAGGACGGGGTGGCGGGCGTGACGCAGGACGCCGTCGGGGCCGGTGAGGACTACACCTACCGGTTCGTCGCCCGGGACCCGGGCACCTACTGGTACCACTCCCACCAGGTCTCCCACGAGCAGGTGATCGGCGGCCTGCTCGGGCCGCTGGTGGTCCGCGAGCGCCACCCCGACCGCGGGGTCCGCGACGTGGTCGCGGTGTCGCACACCTACGACGGGGTCGCGACGCTGGACGGTCGCCCCTCGATGCGGGTGGTGGCCCGACCGGGGCAGCACGTGCGGGTCCGCGAGGTCAACACCGACAACGGCCCCACCCGCACCTGGGCGAGCGCGCCCTACCGGGTGCTCGCCGTCGACGGGCACGACGTCAACCGGCCGACGGACGTCTCGGGCAGGTCGACGGTGCTCACCGCCGGTGGCCGGGTCGATGTCGGGGTGGTGGTCCCGCGGGACGGGTCCGGCGTGCGGGTGCAGGTCGGCAGCGCCACCTCGGTGCTCATCGGGCCGGCGGGTGCCGAGGCCCCGGAACCGGTGCAGCCGGAGCGGTCGCTGGACCTGCTCTCCTACGGCTCCCCCGCGCCGTTGGGCTTCGACCCGTCGCGGGCAGACCGGCGCTTCAGGTATGCGATCGGGCGACGCCCGGGCTTCGTGCGCGGCAGGCCCGGGATGTGGTGGAGCGTGAACGGCCACCTGTTCCCGCACGTGCCGATGTTCGTGGTCGCCGAGGGCGACGTGGTGCGGATGCGCATCAAGAACAGCAGCGGTGACGTGCACCCGATGCACCTGCACGGGCACCACGCCGTCGTGCTCTCCCGCAACGGCGTCAAGGCATCGGGCAGCCCGTGGTGGTTCGACTCGCTCAACGTCAACGACGGGGAGACCTACGACATCGCCTTCGTCGCCGACAATCCGGGCATCTGGATGGACCACTGCCACAACCTCCAGCACGCCCAGCAGGGTCTGATCGCCCACCTGATGTACGCCGGGGTCACCGAGCCCTACCGCGTCGGGGGCTCGAGCGAGAACTCACCCGAGTGACCGGCCGGAATAGACAGCAGCCCGCCCGGGTTCGTATAGTTGAATCTTGAACTACTAGGGCGGGAGCCAGGCATGCAGTTCGGCATCTTCACCGTCGGTGACCTCACCGAGGATCCCACGACGGGTCGCACCCCCACCGAGCACGAGCGCATCAAGAACACGGTCGCCATCGCGAAGAAGGCCGAGGAGGTCGGGCTGGACGTGTTCGCCACCGGCGAGCACCACAACCCGCCGTTCGTGCCGAGCGCGCCGACCACCACGCTCGCCTACATCGCCGCGCAGACCTCGCGGCTGCTGCTGTCCACCTCGACCACGCTGATCACCACCACCGACCCGGTGCGGATCGCCGAGGACTACGCGACCCTGCAGCACCTCTCCGACGGCCGCCTGGACCTGATGATGGGTCGCGGCAACACCGGCCCGGTCTACCCCTGGTTCGGCAAGGACATCCGCGACGGCATCTCCCTGGCCATCGAGAACTACCACCTGCTGCACCGGCTCTGGCGCGAGGACGTCGTCAACTGGGAGGGCAAGCACCGCACCCCGCTGCAGGGCTTCACGGCTACGCCGCGCCCGCTCGACGACGTGCCGCCGTTCGTGTGGCACGGCTCGATCCGGTCCCCCGAGATCGCCGAGCAGGCGGCCTACTACGGCGACGGGTTCTTCTCCAACCACATCTTCTGGCCGGCCTCGCACACGGCTGCGATGGTCGAGCTCTACCGCCGCCGCTTCGAGCACTACGGCCACGGGTCCGCGGACCAGGCCATCGTCGGGCTCGGCGGCCAGGTGTTCATGCGCGCCAACAGCCAGGACGCGGTCAACGAGTTCCGGCCGTACTTCGACAACGCGCCGGTCTACGGGCACGGGCCCTCGCTGGAGGACTTCACCTCCCAGACCCCGCTGACCGTCGGCAGCCCGCAGCAGGTCATCGAGAGGACGCTGGGCTTCCGGGACTACGTCGGGGACTACCAGCGCCAGCTGTTCTTGATGGACCACGCCGGCCTCCCGCTCAAGACGGTCCTCGAGCAGCTCGACATCCTCGGCGAGCAGGTCGTGCCCGTGCTCCGCCGGGAGTTCGCGGCCCTCAAGCCGGCACACGTGCCGGACGCCCCCACCCACGCGTCGCTGGTCGAGGCGGCCCACCAGGAGGTGGCGGCGTGACCCGGACCATCGCGGTCGTCACGGCCGGGCTCAGCCAACCCTCGTCCACCCGGCTGCTGGCCGACCAGCTCGCGGCGGCGACGGACCGCGCGCTGCGGCTGCACGACGAGCAGGTGCAGATCGAGGTGATCGAGCTGCGCGACCTGGCGCACGCGCTGACCGACAACCTGCTGACCGGGTTCCCCTCAGCTGCCCTCGCCGACGCGGTCCAGATCGTGCGACGCGCCGACGCCCTGATCGCGGTGACGCCGATCTTCAACGCGTCGTACAGCGGGCTGTTCAAGACCTTCTTCGACGTCCTCGAGGACGGGACGCTGGAGGGCAAGCCGGTGCTCCTCGCCGCGACGGCGGGCACCGCCCGGCACTCCCTCGCGCTGGAGTTCGCGGTGCGACCGCTCTTCGCCTACCTGCGGGCCACGGTGGTGCCGACGGCGGTCTTCGCGGCCAGCGACGACTTCGCCAGCGCCGGTCCGACCGGCTCACTGTCGGTCCGGGTGGACCGGGCGGCACGCGAGCTGGCGGAGGCCGTGGTGTCCGACGGGCGGCCGGCAGCACGCCGGTCCGGACCGGTGGACCCCTTCGCCGACCCGACGCCGTTCGAGGAGCTGCTGCACACCTGACATGTGCTTAGGTTTCGAAGAGGGCTCACGTGGTACCGATCGGACGGAGAGCTGTGCACGAGCTGTGGAAGAAGGGTGCATGACCGAGCAGACGTACGTCGAGGACGACTTCACCCGCGACACGGACTACCTCGAGGACCGGATCACCGCGGACGGGCGGGACGGCTGGCCCGTCGAGCCCGGGCGCTACCGGCTGGTGGTGGCCCGTGCCTGCCCGTGGGCGAACCGCTCGATCATCGTGCGGCGGCTGCTCGGGCTCGAGGACGCGATCAGCATGGGGCTGTGCGGACCGACGCACGACGCCCGCAGCTGGACCTTCGACCTCGACCCCGGCGGTAGGGACCCGGTCCTGGGCATCGAGCGGCTGCAGGAGGCGTTCCTGGCCCGCGACCCCGACTACTCCAAGGGCATCACGGTTCCGGCGATGGTCGACGTGCCCAGCGGCAAGGTGGTCACCAACAACTTCCCGCAGCTGACGATCGACCTCTCCCTGGAGTGGACGGCCCACCACCGCGACGGGGCCCCGGAGCTCTACCCCGAGGCCTGGCGCGACGAGATCGACGAGACCAACGCCTGGGTCTACACCGAGGTGAACAACGGGGTCTACCGATGCGGCTTCGCCGGCAAGCAGTCCTCCTACGAGCGCGCCTACGACCGGCTGTTCGCAGCGCTCGACCGCCTCGAGGAGCGGCTCACCGACCGGCGCTACCTCGTCGGTGACCACATCACGGAGGCCGACGTCCGCCTGTTCACGACGCTCGCCCGCTTCGACGCGGTCTACCACGGGCACTTCAAGTGCAACCGCAACAAGCTCATCGAGATGCCGGCCCTGTGGGGCTACGCCCGTGACCTGTTCACGACCCCGGGCTTCGGCGACACGACCGACTTCGTGCAGATCAAGAAGCACTACTACGTGGTGCACTCCGACATCAACCCGACGCAGATCGTGCCCAAGGGCCCGGATCTGTCGAACTGGCTCACCCCGCACGGACGCGAGCAGCTCGGCGGCCGGCCCTTCGGCGACGGGACCCCACCCGCTCCCCCGCCCGAGCACGAGGTCGTCCCGCCCGGGCACGGCGCCGCGGCCTAGCCGTGGAGGAGTCCTCACGGTCCGACCGCTCCTACGTCGTGACCGGCGGTGGCCGGGGGGTGGGCCGCGACATCGTGGAGCGCCTCCTCCTCGAGGGCAGCGTGGTGGTGATCGAGCGGGACGCCGAGGCGGTGGCCTGGACGTCCGAGCACCCGGCCCACGACCGGCTCGTGCCGGTCGTGGGTGACGCCGCGAACGAGTCGGTCACCGGGCTCGCCGCCGACCGGGCTGCCGAAGCAGGCAGGCTGACCGGCTGGGTGAGGGCGCTGCGTTAGGCGCCAGAACCCGGCAACCCTCACCGACCACCATGAGCCTTCCCGACCAGGGCTTTGGGAATCCACAAGCACAGGGGCCACAA
>CAXSHL010000037.1:0-20215 GCA_964237315.1 uncultured Nocardioidaceae bacterium | reverse complement strand
ATCGGCAGCGGGCTGGGGGGCAAGCGGGCTGACGTAGGAGGCCGGCGGATCGGTTGAGAAAACAACGCGGCGGCCTTCCGGGACGCCAGCCTGCACGAGGCGCCCGCCACCGAGGTGGTGAGCCTGGTGTCGCTCAACCTGGCTCCCGCGGTGGCCGGCTGCGCGACCGCCGTACGCCGGTTCCTGGCTGCGGGCACCACGGGCGCGATCGTCAACGTCTCCAGCCACCAGGCCCAGCGCGCCGTGCGCGGCGCCCTGCCCTACGCCACCGCGAAGGCGGCCATCGAGGGGCTGACCCGGGCAGCCGCGGTCGACTACGGACCCGCCGGGATCCGGGTGAACGCCGTCGCCCTCGGCTCGGTGACCACCGAGCGGTACACCGCCCTCCTCGCGGGTCAGAACCCGGAGGCCGCCGCGCACACGGAGGAGCAGATGGCACTGCTGCACCCGCTCGGACGGGTCGGGCAGGGTCCGGAGGTCGCGGCCGTCGTTGCCTTCCTGCTCTCCGACGAGGCGAGCTGGGTCACCGGCGCGGTGCTGCCCGTGGACGGTGGACGGGCTGCGAAGGGCCTCGACCCCGAAGAGGTGTGACCGGACGGTCTGGCACGGCGTCGGCGACGATCTCGACCAGCTCGTCGCGGCTCGGACCGGGGCTGTACGACGGCCGCCAGCCCGTCTCGTAGACCGCGCGCGCCAGCGGCTCGGCCGGATCCAGGCTCGCGGGCAGCGCGAACATGCCGAAGTAGCCCGACAGCATCGCGTTGATCCGGGGGTCCCGGTCCGCGGCCGCCATGATCAGGTCCGACGGCAGCCGACGGGTGAGGTCCACGTCGCCGCCCTGCCAGCGGCGCACCAGGTCACCGTCCATGTAGGTGTGGTCGAGCACCCAGGGCAGCATGTTGAGGTGGCACCAGACGTCGAAAGGCTCGGCCACCCGCTCGACTTCGACTCGCGCATCGAGGAGCCCGAGCAGCTCCCGGACCTGCAGGTAGCTGGTCGCGAGCCCCCGGCCGAACGTCGGCGTGGTGGTGGCGACCGCGTCGCCCACGCTGACCAGCCCGGGCACGGCGGCGGACCCGTCGGCTCCTCGCTGCCCGCGATAGATGTTGCGCAGCGCACCGCCGGGCTGCACGTCGGTGACCGGGACGGAGCGCTCGGGGTCGGTCCAGTCCGCGAGGCCCGGTATCGCCCGACAGGCGGCCTCGAACGCCGCCCCGTGCCGCAGCTGCTTGAGCGGGGCGTCAGCGGTCGGCCGGATCAGCAGCACGGAGAAGTGCCCGCGCTCGTGCAGGAACACGATGCTCTGGTAGCCGTCGAAGTTCCCCTGCCAGGCCAGCGGGTTCGCCATCGGCCCGGGCTCGGCGCCGTCGCGGAGGCGGTACTGACGGTCCACGTAGGCCATCCCGCAGGGGCCGCCGGCTGTCGCCGGTGCGCGCACCGGGTCGGCGGCCCGACCGGACCGCCCCGACGCGTCCACCACCAGGTCCGCCTCCAGCCGCGAGCCGTCCACGACGAGGCCGCGGACCCGACCGGCCTCGAGGACCAGCGCGTCCACGTGCCCCTGGAGCAGCGTCAGTCCCGGCTCCCCCGGTGCCGTGGCGCGCAGCGCCCGCTCGAAGAGCTCGCGCCGCGACCGGTGCCCGGCCGGCACCCGTCCGAGACCCGGCACGTCGAAGTCGATCGGCTCGGCTCCCAGCCGCAGCCAGGCCGCATGCGCCTCCGGCCACTCCTCGGCCAGCACCTGCCCGACCTGCGGGCGGAAGCCGTGGGCGTGGTGGAACTGCATCACCCCGTGCCGGTCCCACCAGCCGGCGCCGGGCGGACCCGGGTCCCGGTCGACCGCCACGACGACATGTCCGCGCCGGGCGAGCGCGACCCCGAGCAGCAGACCGACGGGCCCGGCTCCGATGACGGCGATCCTCATGGCGACGCCTTCCTGCGATGTGCGGGTGCCCCGAGTTGCACTGATAGTGTGATGACGACACTCATGGTGTCGTCATCGTGGTCCCGGCGTCAAGGAGTTTCTCGGTGGAACCCGCAGCCCGCTCGTCCTCCCCCTCACGGCAGCGCCAGACACGCGCCACCCGCGCGGCGATCGTGGCCGCGGCTGGTGAGCTGTTCGTGGAGCGCGGCTACGCCGCCACGACCATCGACGCAATCGCCGAACGGGCCGGGGTCGGGCGCAAGACCGTCTTCTCCTCAGCCGGAGGCAAGGGAACGCTGCTCAAGCTGGTCTGGGACTGGTCCCTGGTCGGAGACGATGAGCCGGTGCCGATGGCCGACCGGCCTGTGGTCCGGGCGATGGTGGCCGAGCGGGAGCCGCACCGGCTGGTCCGGATGTGGGTGGACATGCTGCTCGACGTCGCATCCAGGTCCGCCCCCGTCGGTGCCGTGGTGATGGCGGCGGCCGACGTCGACGAGGAGGTGCACGAGCTCGGCGAGACGATCCGCCGGGAGAGCCTGGTCGGGGCGACCGCGTTCGTCCGGCACCTCGCCGAGGTGGGCGGCCTGCGGGACGGCCTCTCTGTCGAGAAGGCGGCCGACGTCTGCTGGGCGCTGATGAACTCCGTGCTGTGGCACCTGCTGGTCTCGGTCCGCGGCTGGTCCGAGCGCGACTATGCCGCCTGGCTCGTCCAGGTCGTCACCGTGAGTCTCCTCGAGCCGACGGATCCGGCCACCTCCGGCCCGGTGGTGCAGGTCGTGGCTGAGCCGGACCGCGGGCGCTACGAGGCGCTGGTGGCCGGCCGGCCGGCGGGCCACCTGGCCTATGAGCGGACCGAGCGGCTGGTCGTGCTCACCGGCACGGAGGTGGACCCGGTGCTCGAGGACCTCCCGGTCGCCGCAGCGCTGGTCCGGCGGGCGCTCGACGACGTCCGCGCCGAGGGCGGCACCAGGGTGCTCGCCGGGTCGGCCTTCGTCACCTGGTGGGTGCAGTGCCACCCCGAGTACGCGGACCTCCTGCAGCCTCCCGATGAGGGCCTGCGCTCCCGCTAGCCGACCGCCGCGGCGGCCGCCCGGCCCGCCGTACGCCCGGAGAACAGGCAGCCGCCGAGGAACGTGCCCTCGAGGGAGTTGTAGCCGTGCATCCCGCCGCCGCCGAAGCCGCTGACCTCGCCCGCGGCGTAGACGCCGGGCAATGGCTCGCCGGCGGCCGTCAGCACCCGCCCGGACAGGTCGGTCTCCAGCCCGCCGAGGGTCTTGCGGGTCAGGATGTGCAGGCGTACGGCGATCAGCGGCCCGGCCGCGGGGTCCAGCATCCTGTGCGGCGAGGCCACCCGGATCAGCCGGTCGCCGCGGTAGGCACGCGCACTGCGCAGGGCGGCGATCTGCAGGTCCTTGGTGAACGGGTTGTCCATCTCGCGGTCCCGCGCCTCCACCAGGTGCCGCAGCGGCTCCAGCTCGACGAGGTCCTCGCCGGTCAGCCGGTTCATCCCGGCGACCAGCTCGGGCAGGGTGTCGGCGACCACGAAGTCGGCGCCGTGCTGCTTGAACGCCTCGACGGGCGCGGACGCGCCGGGCAGCACCCGCTTGAGCAGCAGCCGGTAGTTCTTGTCGGTCAGGTCCGGGTTCTGCTCGGAGCCGGAGAGGGCGAACTCCTTCTCGATGATCCGCTGCGTGAGCACGAACCAGGAGTGGTCGTGTCCGGTGTGCCGCAGGTGCCGCAGCGTGCCGAGGGTGTCGAAGCCGGGGTAGTACGGCGCCGGCAGCCGCTTGCCCGTGGCGTCCAGCCACAGCGACGACGGTCCCGGCAGGATGCGGATGCCGTGGTTGGCCCAGACCGGGTCCCAGTTGGCCAGCCCCTCGACGTAGTGCCACATCCGGTCCGGGTTGATGATCCGCCCGCCCGCCCCGGCGGTGATCGCCTGCATCCGGCCGTCGACGTACGCCGGGACGCCGGCGACCATCGACGCAGGCGGGGAGCCGAGGCGCTCGGGCCAGGCCGCCCGGACCCGGTCGTGGTCGCCGCCGAGACCTCCCGAGGTGACGATGACGGCCTGGGCGCCGATCTCGAAGTCGCCGACCTGCGTGCGGGAGCTGGCCACGCCGCGCGCCGCTGCGCTGGGCTCGAGCACCCGTCCCCGGACGCCGGTCACCACCCCGCCGGTGCTCACCAGCTCGTCGACGCAGTGCCGGAAGCGCAGCTCGACGAGACCGCTCGCCACCGCCTCCCGGACCCGTCGCTCGAAGGGGGCGACGAGGCCCGGGCCGGTGCCCCACGTGATGTGGAAGCGGGGCACCGAGTTGCCGTGCCCCTCCGCCCGACCGTCGCCTCGCTCGGCCCAGCCGACCACGGGGAACAGCCGGTGGCCCATGTCGTGCAGCCAGGCCCGCTTCTCACCCGCCGCGAAGTCGACGTACGCCTGCGCCCACTGGCGGGGCCAGTAGTCCTCGGGACGGTCGAACTGGGCGCTTCCGAACCAGTCCTGCAGGGCGAGGTCGCGGGAGTCCTTGATGCCCATCCGGCGCTGCTCGGGGGTGTCGACGAGGAACAGCCCGCCGAAGGACCAGAACGCCTGGCCGCCGATGTTCTGCTCCGGCTCCTGGTCGAGCACGACGACGCGTCTGCCCGCGTCCGCCAGCTCGGCCGCGGCCACCAGGCCGGCGAGCCCGGCGCCGACGACGACGACGTCAGCTGGCACGGCGGCACTCGTGGCCGGTGGTCAGCAGGCCGTTCCCCGGGTCGGTCTGGTCGGTCTGGTCGGTCTGCTCCTGGTCGCGGGTCGCCTGCTCGGCCGCGTGGCGATGACGCCGCCGGCGCACCCGCCAGGCGACGAGGGCTGCGATGACGACCAGTGCGGCCGCGGCCGCGCCACCCTGCCCGAGGTAGGTGGCCACCGACTCGTACGAGCTGCCCGCCAGGTAGCCCGCCGCCGTGCAGCCGACGCCCCACACGATGCCGCCCGCTGCGTTGAAGGCGAGGAACCGGCGGTAGCGCATGCCGCTCAGTCCCGCCAGGCCCGGCGTGACGGCTCGCAGGAACGCGGTGAACCGGCCGATGAAGACTGCCGAGGCGCCGCGGCCGTCGAGGAAGGCGCGGGCCCCCTCGATCCGGTGGGCGTGCCTGCGCAGGACGCGGGTCCGCATCAGTCGCGGGCCGAACCGCTGCCCTACCTCGTAGCCCACCGAGTCCCCGACGATGGCCGCGACCACCACCACGACGCCCAGCACGACGACCGAGAGCCTGCCGGTGGAGGCCAGGAACCCACCGAGCAGCACGGCCGTCTCGCCGGGCAGCACGAACCCCAGGAAGACCGCGGCCTCCCCGAAGACCAGCGCGCCGACGACCAGCAGCACCACCGGAGCAGGCACGTGCAGCAGCTGCTGCAGCAGCGAGTTCACCACGCGATGAACGGTAGCCCGGCCACCTGAACAGAAGGTGACTGCTCCTGCGGGTGACAGACTCCGGGCATGGCACTGCACACCTCCACGGTCGACATCCCCACCCGGGACGGGGTGGCCGACGGCTACCTCGCCAAGCCACAGGGACCCGGCAGCCACCCGGGCGTGCTGCTCTACATGGACGCCTTCGGCCTCCGGCCGCGACTGGAGGAGATGGCCGACCGGATCGCCGAGGAGGGGTACGTCGTCCTGGTGCCGAACGTGCTGTACCGGCAGGGACGCGCGCCACTCATCGACCTCGGCGACCTGGCGGATCCCGACGCCCGCCGTCGGCTGTTCGACGTGCTCCGACCGTGGATGGCCGAGCTCACCCCGGAGCTGGCGATGAGCGACGCGGAGGGCTACCTGGACTTCCTGACCGGACAGGTCTCCCCCGGCTCTCCCGGGCCCGCTGCGGGCCGGCAGGTCGGGGTGACCGGCTACTGCATGGGCGGCGCCCTGGCCCTGCGCACCGCCGCCCACCGGCCCGAGCAGGTCGCCGCGGCGGCCGCCTTCCACCCGGCCCGGCTCGCCACCGACGCGCCGGACAGCCCGCACCTGCTGGTGGACCGGCTGCGGGCGGAGGTCTACGTGGCCAGCGCCGACCATGACCCCGGGATGCCGCCCGAGCAGCAGAGCCGTCTCGAGGAGGCGCTGCGCACCGCGCGCGTGCGCCATGTCTGCGAGCAGTACGACGGAGCGGCCCACGGGTTCACGATGAGCGACACCGCGGCCTACGACGAGGCGGCGACGGAGCGGCACTGGAAGGCGCTGCTCGACCTGCTGGCGCGCACCCTGCACTGAGCCCCGGATCCAGCGGGCCCCGGAATCCCCTGCCGGCGAGTGGTGTTCAAGCCCTCGTGAGGGACGTCGAGGTGCTGGTGGTCGGGGCCGGGCAGGCCGGCCTGTCCGCGGCGTACACGTTGCAGCGCCGGGGACTCACCCCCGAGACGGGGTTCGTGGTGCTGGACGCGAACGACGGACCGGGTGGCGCGTGGCGGCACCGCTGGACCTCGCTGACCCTCGGCCGCACCCACCACATCCACGACCTGCCGGGCCTCCGCCTGGGCGAACCCGACCCCGACGAGCCTGCGGCCGAGGTGGTGGCGCGCTACTACGGGGACTATGAGCGTGCCTTCGGGCTGCCGGTGCACCGCCCGGTGCGGGTGCGGTCGGTCACCTCGCCCGGAGGACCCACCGGCCCGCTGCTCGTGGACACCGACCACGGCTCGTGGCAGACCCGGCGGCTGGTGAGCGCCACCGGCACCTGGGACCGGCCGCACTGGCCGGCCTACCCCGGCCGCGAGCGCTTCCGCGGGCGTCAGCTGCACACCCACGACTTCAGCTCCGTCGAGGAGCTCCGCGGCCTGCACGTCGTGGTGGTCGGCGGCGGCACGTCGGCCGTGCAGTTCCTGCTCGAGCTCGAGGGCGTGGCGACCACGACCTGGGTGACCCGACGGCCGCCGGAGTTCACCGCCCGCGCGTTCGACGAGGACTGGGGTCGCGACGTGGAGCGCCGGGTCGAGGACCGCGTCCGGCGCGGGCTCAGCCCGACCAGCGTGGTGGCCGCGACCGGCCTGCCGATGACCGAGGACTACCGCCGCTGGATCGAGTCCGGCGTCCTGATCGCGCGGGAGATGTTCACCGAGATCACCGAGGACGGGGTCCGGTTCGCCGACGGCACCGAGGTCCGCGCGGACGCGATCCTGTGGGCCACCGGTTTCCGCGCCTCCCTGGACCACCTCTCGCCCCTGCGCCTCCGCGAGCCCGGCGGCGGGATCGTGCTGTCCGGCACCACCGTCGTCAAGGACCCGCGCGTCCAGCTGGTCGGCTACGGGCCCTCGGCCTCCACCCTCGGCGCCAACCGGGCCGGCCGGGTCGCCGCCCTGGCCGCCCTGGCCGCCTGAGGCCCCTCCCCGCCTTTACCCGCTCCTGACCTGGGCCACGTCCGCTGCCCTTTCCCAAGCCCCCCTCCTGGGTAGTCCGTGACCGGATGCAGGATCTGCGGCCCGGAACCATGCCGACCGTCACGGATTACCACTGGTGGGTGGCGCGGGAGCACGGACCGGTCGCCAGGATCGGTCGGGGCGACCGGCTATGGCGACTCTCCTCTCCGAACCGGCGCCACCACGGGTCACCGTGACCGGATGTGGCGATGCCGAGCGGCGCACGACCGGTCCGAACGTGGTCCTCAGAAGCCGATCGGCAGCCCGGCGTAGTTCTCTGCGAGGCCGGCGGCCGCGGGCTTTGATGAGGTGACCCACCTCAGCTGGGACAGCTGCAGCTGGCGGTCGAAGTCGTCGCCGCCGCGGTCCGCCGGCACCGTGTGCAGCATCGAGGTCATCCACCACGAGAAGTGGGTGCAGCGCCACACTCGGCGCAGCGCGTCGTCGGAGTAGGAGTCGACCAGTGTCCGGGAGCCGTCCACCAGCCAGGCGCTCAGGGCGCGGGCCAGCAGGGTCACGTCCGCGATCGCGAGGTTCAGGCCCTTGGCGCCCGTCGGCGGCACGATGTGCGCAGCGTCGCCGGCCAGGAACAGGCTCGCGTGCCGCATGGGCGTGGACACGAAGCTGCGCATCGGCAGCACCGCCTTCTCGGTGATCGTGCCCTGCTCGAGCGACCAGCCGTTCTCGCCGTGGCCGAGCCGGGTCGCCAGCGCGTCCCAGATCCGGTCGTCGGACCACTGGGCGATGTCGTCGGTCGGCGGCACCTGCACGTAGAGCCGCGAGACGCTCGCCGAGCGCATCGAGTGCAGCGCGAAGCCGTCCGGGTGCCAGGCGTAGATCAGCTCGTCGGTGGACGGGGGTACGTCGGCCAGCACCCCGAGCCAGGCATAGGGATAGACGCGCTCCCACGTGTGCCGCGACGCCGACGGGATCGCCGTACGAGAGGGGCCGTGGAAGCCGTCGCAGCCGGCGATCGCGTCCGCCTCGATGCGCTGGGACACGCCGTCCTTGTCGGTGAACGTCACCGACGGCCGGTCGCTCTCGACGTCATGGAGGGTGACGTCGGAGGCCTCGTAGTAGGCCTGCTGCCCGGCTGCCTGCCGCGCCTCCATCAGGTCCTTGGTGACCTCGGTCTGGCCGTAGACCCACACCGAGCGGCCGACGTGGTCCACGAAGTCGAGGTGGTGGCGCTGGCTCTCGGCCTTCGCTCCGGGAGTGGGCGAGTCGGTCCACTGCAGGTAGATCCCCCGGTGCTCGTCGCCCTCGGCGGCGATCCGCTTGCCGAGGCCGACCTCGGTGAGCAGGTCGACCGAGGACGACTCGAGCACGCCGGCGCGGATCCGCCCCGCGACGTAGTCCGGGGACTGTCTCTCCACGAGGACCGACTCGACGCCGGCCAGATCGAGCAGGTGGGACAGCAGCAGGCCGGCGGGACCTGCTCCGATGATGACGACCTGAGTGCGCATGCGTGGATCCTCGCAGGAGAAGGGAAAGGGCCGACTAGTGGCTGGCGGACAGGTCGTTCTCGATCTCGGCGACCGCCTTCATCAGAGGAGGCAGGAGCAGCCGCTGGGTCTCCTCGGGACTGACCCGGCTGACCTGGGTGGACACGTTCACAGCGGCCACCACCTCGCCGAGCCGGTTGCGCACCGGGGCGGCGAGCGAGCGCAGGCCGTACTCCAGCTCCTGGTCGACGAGCGCGAACCCATGGCTGCGCACCTCCCGCAGCCGCTCGCGCAGCTCCTCGACGGAGGTCACGGTGTGGTCGGTGAGCGGGCGCAGCTCGACGCCGGACAGGTGCTCCTCCAGGGCGTCGGGGTCGAGCCCGGCCAGCAGCACCTGGCCCATCGAGGTGGCGTACGCCGGGAACCGGGTGCCCACGTTGATCGCCACTGTCATGATCCGCGAGGTGGGCACGCGGGCGACGTACACCACGTCCCCGCCGTCGAGCACCGACATCGACGAGGACTCGTGGACCTCGGCGGCGAGCCACTCCAGGTGGGGTCCGGCGATGCCCGGCAGCGACATGCTGGACAAGAAGGCGTAGCCGAGTGCGAGGACCCGCGGGGTGAGCCGGAACAGCTTGCCCTCCTGGCGCACGTAGCCCAGGTCGAGCAGGGTCAGCAGGAAGCGTCGGGCCGCGGCCCGGGTCAGGCCGGTCGCGCGGGCGACGTCTGACAGGGATAGCTCCGGGGTAGTGGGCCCGAAGGCGGTGATGACGCTCAGCCCGCGCTCCAGGGACTGCACGTAGTGGCTCTCACGCGGAAGGTCCGTCATCTGCCTCGTGTCCGTCTCGTCACTCGATACCGGGGCTGGCGCGCCGGGTGTGCGTCATAGTAACGTATGTTCGCAGTACGAACATCAACTGAAGGCAAGAAGACATCTTGGAGGCACGTGTGCACGGTCGCGAAGTGTTCGTCGTCGATGCAGTCCGGACGCCGGTGGGGAAGCTCGGAGGTGCCCTGGCCAAGGTCCGGCCGGACGACCTCGCGGCGACCGTCATCAAGGCGCTCCTGTCCCGGACGGCGTCCCTGGACCCTGCGCGCATCTCCGAGGTGTACTTCGGGGCCGCCAACCAGTCAGGTGAGGACAACCGCAACGTGGCTCGGATGGCCTCACTGCTCGCCGGCCTCCCGGTCTCGGTGCCCGGCTCGACCGTCAACCGGCTGTGCGCCTCGAGCCTGGACGCCGTCGTCGGTGCCGCTCGGGCGATCGCCGTCGGGGACGCCTCGATCATGGTCGCGGGCGGAGTCGAGTCGATGACCCGGGCGCCGTACGTCATGCTCAAGCCGGACCGGCCGTTCCCCGCCGGCAACGCGACGATGCACTCCACCACGCTGGGCTGGCGGATGGTCAACCCGAACATGCCGGCGGACTGGACGATCAGCCTCGGGGAGAGCACCGAGCGGCTCGGCGAGAAGTACGGCGTGACCCGCGACCAGGCCGACGCCTACGCGGTGAAGTCCCAGGAGCGCGCCGCCAAGGCGTGGGCCAACGCGGCGTACGACGACGTGATCGCCCAGGTGCCGGGCGCCGAGATGGCCCGCGACGAGGGCATCCGCGAGGGCGTCACGGTCGAGTCGCTGGCGAAGCTCAAGCCGTCCTTCCGCGACGACGGCACGGTGACCGCGGGCAACGCGTCCCAGCTGTCCGACGGCGCGGCCGCCCTGCTGCTGGCCGACGAGGACGGCGTCGCCGAGCTGGGCGTCGAGCCGCTGGCGCGGATCACCGGCAGCGGCGTCGACGCGGTCGACCCGCAGTACTTCGGCATCGGCCCGGTGGAGGCCGTGAACCGGGCACTGGCCAAGGCCGGCCGCAAGCAGAGCGACGTGACGACCATGGAGCTCAACGAGGCGTTCGCCGCGCAGACCCTTGCCTGCCTCGGGTCCTGGCCCGACATCGACGACGAGATCGTCAACCCCTACGGTGGGGCCATCGCGATCGGCCATCCGCTCGGCGCCTCCGGCGCCCGGCTGGCCGGCCAGGTCGCCCACCAGCTGGCCTCGGCCGGGTCCGGTGTCGGCGTCACGGCGCTGTGCATCGGGGTCGGGCAGGGCATGGCCCTCACGATGGAGCGTTGAGCCGATGACCGACCTCGACAAGGCCCAGCAGAGCGCCGCTCGGGTGGCGAAGGAGCTGGACCCGGCGTACCTCTTCCCCGACTACACCTCGACGGTGCTGCGCTCGCCGAGCAAGGGACTCGTCGTCCCGCCGGCCGGGCTCTCGGAGCTGACCGGGCCGAAGTTCGGCTCCGGCGACGTCCGCGACACCGACGCCGACCTGACCATGCACGGCAGCGGTGAGGCGATCGGCGAGCGGATCATCGTGCACGGCACGGTGCGCGACAGCTACGGCAAGCCGGTGCGCAACACCCTCGTCGAGGTGTGGCAGGCCAACGCGGCCGGCCGCTACATCCACAAGGTCGACCAGCACCCGGCACCGCTGGACCCCAACTTCGTCGGCGCCGGGCGCTGCCTGACCGACGACGAGGGGCACTACCGGTTCACCACCATCAAGCCCGGGCCCTACCCGTGGCAGAACCACACCAACGCGTGGCGGCCCGCACACATCCACTTCTCGCTGTTCGGGCGGGCGTTCACGCAGCGGCTGGTCACCCAGATGTACTTCCCCGGTGACCCGCTGTTCTTCCAGGACCCGATCTACAACGGCGTCCGGGACGAGGGCGCGCGCAAGCGGATGATCTCCTCCTACGACCACTCGGTCACGGTTCCGCAGTGGGCGCTGGGCTACCGGTTCGACATCGTCCTCGGCGGCGCCGCCCAGACCCCTCTGGAGGAGTCGTGACGACCGAGTTCATCTACGAGGTCACCGACGCTCCCGCCTCCGAGGGCATCACCCCCTGGCAGACGGTCGGGCCGTACTTCCACTACGCGCTCCCCTACGAGAGCGGCCCGCAGGTCGTCGGCCCCTCGCGCTCGGGTGCCTTCACGTTGCACGGCTACGTGTACGACGCGGAGGGCACGCCGATCCCCGACTCGCTCGTGGAGATCTGGCAGGCCGACGAGTCCGGACGCTTCGTCGACGAGCCGGGCATCTTCGAGGCGCCGAGCGCTGAGGGGTTCCGGGGCTTCGGCCGCAGCGACACCGACGCGGACGGGCACTACACGTTCACCACCGTCAAGCCGGCGGGCGTGCCCACCGAGGACGGTGTGGAGCAGGCCCCGCACATCGCGATGTCGGTGTTCGCCCGCGGGATGCTGCGGCGCACGGTGACCAGGGTGTACTTCGACGACGAGTCGTCCGCGAACGCCTCCGACCCGCTCCTCTCCTCCGTCGAGGCGTCCCGTTCTGCGACGCTGGTGGCTGTCGCTGATGAGCGGGGATACCGCTTCGACGTGCATCTCCAGGGTGCCGACGAGACGGTCTTCCTCGATGTCTCTGCCCACTGACCTGCTCGCTGACGTCGGGGCGGCCGATCTCGGTCTGCTGTCCCCGGTGTGGGTGGGCACGGCGGCCGAGGCGCTGACCGGCGACCGCGAGGTGCTCGAGGCGATGGTGGCCTTCGAGGAGGCTCTGTCCAGGGCTCTGGTCGAGCACGGCCTGGCGCCGGAGGTCCCGGTCTTCGACGCCGACGGGATCGACGTACGCATGCTGGCCCTGGACGCCGTACCCCCGGGCAACCCGACCGTGCCCCTGGTCAAGGCCCTGCGTGGCACGGTCCGCGACGGCGTCGCCGCGAGCTGGGTGCACCACGGGGCCACCAGCCAGGACGTCGTGGACACCGCCCTGATGCTGGTCTCCACCTCGGTTCTCCGGGATCTCGAGACCCGGCTCGTCACCCTCGCCGGTCGGCTGGCGGTCCTCGCCCGGGAGCACCGGGCCGTGCTCTGCGTCGCCCGCACCCTGACCCAGCAGGCGATGCCCACGACGCTCGGGTTCCGGGTGGCCGGCTGGCTCGCGGGCGTGCACGACGCCCTCGCGCTGGTCCGCTCCTGCCTTCCGCTGCCGGTCTCCCTCGGTGGTGCGGTCGGCACCCTGGCTGCCTACGGGGCCACCGGGCCGGCCGTCGTGGCCTCGGTCGCCTCGGACCTCGGGCTGTCGGCTCCGGTGCTGAGCTGGCACACGCGTCGTACGCCGGTGCTAGTGCTGGCCACCGCGCTCGCGGCCGTCGGCGAGGCCTGCGGACGGATCTGCGCCGACCTGCTGCTGATGAGCCAGACGGAGGTCGGAGAGGCCTCCGACGGCTCCGGTGGCGGCTCCTCGGCGATGGCGCACAAGGCCAACCCCACCAGGTCGGTGCTGGTGGTGGCAGCGACGCGCCAGCTGCCCGGGCTGCTGGCCACCGTCGCGGCCTCGGGTGCCGAGGCCTCGGAGCGGCCTGCCGGCGCCTGGCACGCGGAGTGGCAGCCGCTGCGCACGATGCTGCGCCTCGCGGGCGCGGCAGCGGAGCGCACGGCCGACGTGGCCGAGGACCTGACGTTCCACCTCGACGCGTTGTCGCACAACCTGGGGTTGCTCGTGACCGCAGTGGGCAAGGACCAGGTCTGGGCGGCCGCCCAGACCGAGCACGTCGACGTGTGGGTCGACCGGGTGCTCGACCGGCACGAGGAGGTCTGCTGACATGAGTGTTGCCCTGGCCCACCTGGACGAGGGGCCCCCGGACGGCCAACCGGTCTTCCTGGCGCCGTCGCTGGGGACCACGTGGGAGATGTGGGACGACGTCGCCGCCTCGCTGGCCGGCGCCTACCGGGTGGTTCGCTTCGACACCCGAGGTCACGGCCGGTCGCCGGTGCCGCCGGGTCCCTACACCATGCACGACCTGGCCGCCGATGTGGAGGCGCTGGCCGACGCCCTCGACATCGAGCGGTTCGCGGTCGTCGGGCTCTCCCTCGGCGGGGCGATCGCCCAACAGCTCGCCCTGACGTCGCCGGCCCGGATCACCGCCGCCGTGCTGTGCTGCACCGTGCCGGTGTTCGGGGATCCCTCGGGCTGGGTCGAGCGGGCGGCGCTGGTGCGGTCCTCGGGGATGTCGGTGCTCGCCGAGGCCACCAAGGGCCGCTGGTTCAACGACCGGTTCCGGGCCGAGCATCCCGAGCAGGTCGACCGGTTCATCGACATGATCACCGGCGTGGACGCCGAGGGCTACGCCTCCTGCTGCGAGGCCCTGGGCGGGTTCGACGTACGCGACCAGCTCGGCCGGATCTCGGCACCGACGCGCGTCGTCGCCGGTGCGGACGATCCGGTCTGCACCCTGCCGGCGTGCGGGGAGATGGCGGCCGCCATCCCGGGCGCCGACCTGGTGGTCATCGACGACGCCTCGCACATCGCGAGCGCCGCCCAGCCCGAGGAGTTCCTGCGCGCGGTCACCGAGCACCTGGACAAGCACCTGTGAGCGCGCCTGCAGACCCGCCCGGAGACTACGAGGCCGGCATGCGGGTGCGCCGGGAGGTGCTCGGCGACGAGCACGTGGACCGGGCCACCGCGAGCATCACCCCGGTGACCGAGGAGTTCCAGGAGTTCATCACCCGCTATGCCTGGGGCGGCGTGTGGACCCGCGAGGGCCTGGACCGCCGCAGCCGCTCGATGGTGACCATCACCGCCCTGGTCGCGGGCCGGCACTTCGACGAGCTGGAGTTCCACCTGCGAGCGGCGCTGCGCAACGGGCTGACCAAGGAGGAGATCGTCGAGGTGCTCCTGCAGACGGCGATCTACTGCGGGGTGCCCGCCGCCAACTCGGCCTTCGCCGTCGCCAATCGGGTCCTGTCCTAGCCGCGAGCCCGCCGAGGCGGCGCGTTCTGCGGTTCACATCCTGCTGAGGCGTCCCGTTCTGCGATCCCCGAACCGCTGAGGCGTCCCGTTCTGCGGCTCCTGTGGATGACCGAACGCGCGATCGACCAATACTCGTCACTATTCGGCCATGAGCTGGCGACTGACTCCCGACCTGCCCCTGCTGGACGAGAGCTTTCCTCTTCAGCTGGACCAGCCGTTCACCCTGCAGCAGGCTCTGCGCGTCGGCATCACTCATCACCAGGTCCGTTCACTCGAATCCCGATGCCTCATCCGACGACTGCTCAAGGGCGTCTACGTCGCCGTTCAGGAACCCGACGGAATCCAGCTGCGAGCGCGGGCGCTGGCGCTCGTCGTACCGCCGGCCGCGGTGGTCACCGACTGGACGGCCTGCTGGTTGTGGACGGGCGTCATGTCGGTGAACGACCACCTGGCGGTGCCTCCTCTCTCGATGTTCCACTGGAACCGACATTCCCGACTGCGCAACCAGCTGTGTCTGAGCGGTTCGCGTATGTTCCGACCCTCCGACGTCACGACGCTCGACGGTTTGCGGCTGACGTCACCCCTGCGCACGGCGTGTGATCTGGGCCGGCTCGCACACCGGGACCAGGCCATCGGGGCACTGGACGCCTTGCTGCGCTACGGCACCTTCACCGATGCCGAGCTGGTGGCGACGGTCGAGCGCTTCGCGGGAATGCGCGGCGTCGTGCAGCTCCGGGCACTGGCTCCTCTCGCAGATCCTCGTGCCGAGTCGGCGGGCGAGTCGACGCTGCGGCTGCGGTGGCGGGACATCCCGAGCCTGCCGCCGCCCACTCCCCAAGTCCCGGTCCTGCGAGGCGGTTTCGAGGTCTACCGCATTGACCTCGGCGTCCCGGAGCTTCGCTACGGCTGTGAGTACGACGGGCAGGAGCACCACTCGACGGAGGCGGACATCGCCCACGACAAACGTCGGCGCGACGACCTGGCGCAGCGCTTCGGGTGGGACGTCGAAGGAGTCGGCAGGGTGAACGTCTACGGTGCCGCCCGTGACATCGAGGAGATCCTGCACCTCGGGATCGAGCGCGCTCGTCGGGCGGTGGGGCTGCGTCCGTTGTACCTACCGTGAGCCCAGCGGCCTGGAATCGCAGAACGGGACGCCTCGGTGGGGGCGGGATCGCAGAACGGGACGCCTCGGCGGGGTCGGGATCGCAGAACGGGACGCCTCAGCGGGGTCGGTGTCAGCGGCGGCCGTTGCGGGACCGCAGGTAGTCGGCGACGACGTACTCCCCGAGCCGCGACAGGTCCGGGGTGAACACCCGGCCACCGGCCCGCCGGGCCATCGCGTCCACGAAGCGCGACAGCCCGGGGTCGTCGCCGAGCATGAAGAAGTTGATCGCCGCGCCGAAGCGGGACAGCTCGTCGACCTGGCCGACCGTGGCCCGCAGCGTCTCGCGGGTCGGCGGCCAGCTGAACACCGGAGAGCCGTCGGCGGCGATGTGGGCCGTCGGCTCACCGTCGGTCACCACCAGCACCACGGGCTCCGCGTCCGGGTGCCGGCGGAGGTGCCGGGCCGCGATCATCAACGCATGCTGGAGGTTCGTGCCCTGGACCCACTCGGGCTCGATGTCGGCGAGCTGGACCGGGGTCATCCGGCGGGCAGTCCGGTCGAAGCCGATGATCTCCAGGGCGTCCTGCCGGAACCGGGTCTCGACGAGGTGCGACAGCGCCAGGGCGGTCTGCTTCATCGGCCCCCAGCGTCCTTCCTGGACCATCGAGAAGGACAGGTCGACGCAGACCGCCACCGCGGCCGTGGTCCGCCGCTCGGTCTCCACCACCTCGAAGTCCTCGACGAGCAGCCGGCCCGGGATGCCGGCGCCGCGACGCAGCGCGTTGGACACGGTGCGGACCGCGTCGATGGGCAGCTCGTCACCGAACACCCACGGCCGGGTGGTCCCGATCAGCTCGTCGGCCGACCCGGTCCGCCGGTCCTGGTGGTCACCGGTGCCCGCGGCGTCCATCTGCGAGAACACCCGCTTGAGCGCGGTCTCCCCCAGCCGGCGCACGGCGCGCGGGGTCAGCCGCAGCCCGTCGTCGCCGCGGGACACGAACCCCTGCCGCTCGAGCTCGCGCTCCAGCTCCCGCAGCGCTCGGAAGTCGGCCGCAGCGCCCGCGCCGAGGTGCTGCTCGAGCATCTCGACGTCGACGTCGTCCAGGGTCGCGCCGGGGTGCCCCTGCGCCAGGGACTGCTCGAGCGCCTCGAGGTCCGCCAGCTCCGCGACCGCCTCGACCGCGTCGCTGTAGCCGAGCGGCTCACCACCGCCGCGCATGTTCACCGGGCCGCGGTTCATGCCCGGCCGCAGCGCCCGCAGGTTGTCCGAGAGCTGTCCCATCTGCGAGGCCAGGTCGGGGTCGGACATCGCGTCGCTCATCAGCTGCCCCAGCTGCTCGCGCTGCTCGGGGCTCAGGGAGGCCATCATCCGGTCCGCAGCCGCCTGGCGCCGGGCCAGCGCGTCGATCAGCTCGTCGACGTTCTCCGGGTTCTCGGGGAACAGGTCGCCGTGCTTGTCCATGAACTCCCGGAACTTGTCCTCGGTGTCCTCCCCCCGAGCGTGCGCCGCGAGCAGGTTGTTGAGGTCGGCGAGCATGTCCTTGACGGCCTGCATGGCGGCCGGGTCCGGGTTGTCGAGCGCCTGCTTGAGCCCGGCGAACTGCGCGTCCAGCACCTCACGTCGGAGCATCTCCTGGATCGACTCGTAGGTCGCGCGCGCCTCGTCCGAGTGCCAGTCGTACGGCGCCAGGGACCGCACCGCGCCGGCCGTGTCGTCGGGCAGGGTGGCGAGCTCCATCTCGGCCCACCGGGCGTCGTCGCCCTCCTCCTGCGCGAGCTGGTCACGCTCGGAGGCGAGCGCCTGGTCGAGCGCCGCACGGACCTGGTCGAGCGTCCCGCCGAGGTCTCCACGACGCCGGGCCGCGTTGCGCATCCGGCGGGCCCGCGCGGCCAGGTCGTCGAGCCCGCGGTTGCCGTCGAACCCGCGGCGCAGCAGCTCCGAGAGCGCCTCGCGCAGCGACCCGCCGGAGAGCACGTCGCGGCCGACCGCGTCCAGGGCCGCCCGGACGTCGTACGGCGGGGCCAGCGGGTCGGGCCCGTCATGCCACGGCCCGTAGCGGAACCGGCTCACGTCAGGCCCCGTAGATCGAGCGGCCGGCCACCGAGTCCTTGTCGATCCGCCGGGTCAGGTGCAGACCCTCGAGCACGAACTCGATCGCCGCGGCGACAGCCCCCGGCGACGCGGGCTCGTGCCCGTCCCCGTGGCCGAGCCGGTCCAGCACCTTGGACAGACCGGGGACCGTGCCCACCTGGGCGAGCAGGTCCGACGCGGGCACCAGCTCACCGGTCTCCACGACGGCACCCTCGGCGAACAGGTCGGTGAAGCCGGACAGGTCCAGGCCCAGCAGCCGGTCCCGGAACGTCTCGGCGACCGCCACCCGCAGCAGGTGCTGGACGACCTCGGCCTCCCGGCCCTCCTCGCCCATCTCGAACTCGACCTTGCCGAGCAGCTGTGGGACGACGGTCGGCACGTCGCAGACCCGCGCTACGGCTTCGGGCTCGCCCACCCGGGCGCAACGACGCAGGGCGGAGGCGGCCACTCCCTCGGCAGCAGCGATCGCGAACCGGGCGCTGACGCCGGACCGGTGGTCGACCGCGGGCGACTCGCGCAGCCCGCGGGTCAGCCGGGCCACCACCTCGAGCAGGTGCTCGGGCACCTCGGCGACCAGGGCTGCCTCCTGCTGCACGAGCGCGACCTCCTCGGAGACCTCGTGCGGGTAGTGCGTGCGGATCTCGGCGCCGAAGCGGTCCTTGAGCGGGGTGATGATCCGCCCCCGGTTCGTGTAGTCCTCGGGGTTGGCGCTCGCCACCAGGAGTACGTCGATCGGCAGCCGCAGCGAGTAGCCGCGGACCTGGATGTCGCGCTCCTCCAGCACGTTGAACATCGCGACCTGGATCCGCTCGGCGAGGTCGGGCAGCTCGTTGATGCCGAAGACCCCACGGTTCGTGCGGGGAAGCAGTCCGTAGTGGATGGTCTCGGGGTCACCCAGGGTGCGGCCCTCAGCCACCTTGACGGGGTCCACGTCACCCACCAGGTCACCGACGCTGGTGTCCGGGGTGGCGAGCTTCTCGACGTAGCGGTCGCTGCGGTGCAGCCAGGACACCGGCAGGTCGTCGCCGGTCTCCTCCGCCAGCCGCCGGCAGCGGGAGCACACCGGTGCGACCGGGTCGTCGTTGATCTCACAACCCTCGACGACGGGCGTCCACTCGTCGAGCAGGGTGCTGATGGTGCGCATCAGGCGGGTCTTGCCCTGCCCGCGCTCACCCAGGAGGACGAGGTCGTGGCCGGCGAGCAGCGCGCTCTCGAGCTGCGGCAGCACGGTGTCGTCGAAGCCGACGATCCCGGGGAACGCGGTCTCGCCTGATCGGAGTCGGAGGAGGAGGTTCTCGCGGAGCTCGGTCTTGACCGTGCGCGAGCGGTAGCCGGTGTCGCGGAGGGCACCCAGGGTTGCGGGTCGGCTCATGCCTGCAGCCTAGGCACGAGTGCGAAAACCCGGCGGTCCTGTGGGCCCGGCGGCGACTCGCGGCTGTCGACGGACTCAGCCGTCGGAGGCGTCCGGCCACTCGTAGCGGACCCCGGTCAGGTCCTCGCTCAGGCTCCACAGCTTGGCGGCCAGCGCCTCGTCGGTCGCCTCCGCGCTGAGCCGGGCCGGGCCGAGCGCTCCGCGGGTCTCGCGCCACCGCTGCGGTCCGGTGTACGAACCGGGCGCTGCCTCGGTGGCGGCGTACAGCGTCGGCTCCGTCCCCGCGGTCGCGGACTGGGCTGTCAGCCGCAGCACCAGTGGCATCACGTAGCGCACGAGGCGGCGGGAGCCGAGCCCCTGCTCGCTGGTGACCAGGTTGGTGGCCGAGACGCCCGGGTGGGCCGCGGTGGAGGTGAGGGCGGCGCCTGAAGAGTCGGCTTGTCGCTGCAGCTCGAGGGCGAACAGCAGATTGGCCAGCTTGGAGTTGCCGTAGTACCTGCGGGCGTCGTAGCCCTCGGCCGGGTTGGCGTCCAGGACGGCAGCGCCGCCCTGCCAGTGGGCGATCGACGAGACCGTCACCACCCTGGGAGCCGGCGCCGCCAGCAGGGCGGGCAGCAGCCGGCCGGGGAGCGCGAAGTGACCGCGGTGGTTGGTGCCGAGCTGCAGCTCGAAGCCGTCACTGGTCTCCTGGTAGCGCGGTGGCGTCATCAGCCCGGCGTTGTTGACCAGCAGTCCGAGGGGTCGGCCCTGCCTGGCCTCGGCGAAGTCCTCCACCGACGCCAGGGACCCGAGGTCCAGCCGTGAGACGCGTACGTCGGCCCCCGCGGCCGCCTCCCGGATCCGCCGGGCCGCCGCCTCGCCCTTCTCGACGCTGCGCACGGCCAGTGTGACCTCCGCGCCGCGCCGAGCCAGCTCGAGCGCGGCGACCCACCCGATCCCCGAGTTCGCACCGGTGACGACGGCGGACGTCCCGACCAGCGACGGCAGATCGGCAGGGCTCCAGCGACGTGTCGACATATCACGAGCCTACGCAGCACGCAGAACGCGACGCCTCACCGCGTCCCGGGCCGCAGAACGCGACGCCTCACCGC
>CAXSHL010000036.1:0-38307 GCA_964237315.1 uncultured Nocardioidaceae bacterium | reverse complement strand
GTCGGAGGGACCTACATCTCCGGCGCCCACGGCTCGACGACGGCAGGACCGGTGTGGGGGGACGCCATGAAGGCGGTCGAGGGCTACCTCCCCGACGCGACGTTCCACCAGCCCGACCCGACCACGATCAAGGGCCAGACAGTCACGGTGCCCTCGCTGTACGGCCAGAGCCCCGAGGAGGCCATGCGGGTGCTTCGGGCGGCCGGCTTCTCCCCCGTCATCGGGCCGACCGTGGACAGCGGGAACTCCGCAGGCACGGTCGCCTACCTGAGTCCCAGCTCGGGCTCCCAGGCTCCGACGGGCAACACCGTGACGATCTATGTCTCCGACGGCACGCCGTACGTCGCCCCGCCGAAGAAGGGCAAGGGTGGCAAGAAGGGCGGCGGCGCGGGCAAGAAGCCGAACGCCAAGCCCAAGCCGGGGCCCAAGCCGTGACCTGAGCGCGGACCCCCCGGTCGCTACCCGAGCTGCCGGCGGACCTCCGCGGCGACCACCGAGCCGTCGGCCCGGCCACGGAGCTGCGGCGTGAGCGCGCCCATCACCCGGCCCATCGCCCGCATCCCTTGGTCCGCGACGCCCAGCGAGGCGATCGTGGCCGACACCAGCGCCGACAGGTCGTCGTCCCCGAGCTGCTCGGGCAGGTAGTCGGCGATGATCTCCGCCTCCGCCCGCTCCTTGGTCGCACTGTCGGGCCGGCCCGCGTCGTCGTACGCCGTCGCCGCCTCCCGGCGCCGCTTGGCCTCCGTGCTCAGCACCCCGACGATGTCCTGGTCGCTGAGCTCGCGCTGCTCCTTGCCGGCCACCTCCGCGTTGGTGACTGAGGTGAGCAGCATTCGCAGGGTCGAGGAGCGCAGCGCGTCACGCGCCTTCATCGAGGCGGTCAGGTCGCTGCGCAGCCGGTCCTTGAGCTCACTCATCGGGCCAGTCTGACAGCCCGCCACCAGGGCCGACCAACGGTTTCGCAGCCGGTCCCGCCGCTCGGGTGCCGGCCGGGTGTCGTCGGTCCCGTGTGACAACCTGGGGGCGTGCCGAACCCCCCGGACCAGCCGCGCTCGCCCCTCGCCCTCGCCGGCCGGGTCGCTGCCGCGGGTGCGCTTGCCGGGGCGGCGGCCCTCGGCTATGCAGCAGGCGTCGAGGTGCGCTGGTTCGCGCTGCGCAGAGCCACGCTGCCGGTGCTGCCCGCCGGGCACCAGGACCTTCGCGTCCTGCACGTCTCCGACCTGCACCTCACGCCCTCCCAGCACCGCAAGCAGCGATGGGTGCGTCAGCTGGCCGCGCTCGAGCCGGACCTCGTGGTCGACACCGGGGACAACCTCGGCCACCAGCGCGGCGTACCCGTCGTCCTGGACGCCCTCGGAGACCTCCTCGACGTCCCCGGCGTGTTCGTCCTCGGGTCCAACGACTACTTCGCGCCGACCGCCCGCAATCCGGCGCGCTACCTGATGCCCGACGACGGCCAGCGCAACACCCACACCCCTCGCCTGCCCACCGAGGCTCTGCGAGCCGGCCTGGCCGACCGGGGCTGGGTCGACCTCAGCAACCGGCGCGCCAGCCTCACCGTGAAGGGGACCACCTTCGCGTTCGCCGGTGT
Source organism: uncultured Nocardioidaceae bacterium (assembly GCA_964237315.1). GTDB lineage: Bacteria > Actinomycetota > Actinomycetes > Propionibacteriales > Nocardioidaceae > Nocardioides_B. The sequence goes on along the minus strand of CAXSHL010000036.1, from coordinate 36,716 downwards.
CGACGACCCGCACCTGCACTACGACGACCTGGGTGCCGTCGCCGGTCCCGCGGACGAGTCGGCCGACGTCCGGATGGGCGTCACCCACGCGCCGTACCTCCGGGTGCTGGACCAGTTCGCGGCCGACGGCTACCAGGCGGTGCTCGCCGGGCACACGCACGGTGGACAGCTCTGCCTGCCGTTCCGCGGGGCGCTGGTCACGAACTGCGACCTGGACACCGGACGCGCCAAGGGGCTGCACCGGCACCCCGCCGACGCCCCGACCGACGCGGCCGGAGCGTCGTGGCTGCACGTCTCGGCCGGGCTGGGCACCTCCCCGTTCGCGCCCGTGCGCTTCTGCTGCCGGCCGGAGGCCACCCTGCTCACGCTGACCAGCCGGGCCGGCTGACGCCTCCGCCGGGCCGCTCACGGACCGGTGACGGGGTCGCCCCACCCGCTCGCGGGCCGGTCGCCGGTCCGGTTTCGTGAGCGGGCGACAGGTCGGTTAGAGTGACTCCGCCCTCGGGCTGTGGCGCAGCTTGGTAGCGCGCCTCGTTCGGGACGAGGAGGCCGCAGGTTCAAATCCTGTCAGCCCGACCACGAGGGAAGCCAAGGACCCCCGGTCGCATCGCGGCCGGGGGTCCTGGCATGTCCGGCCGCGGGGGCGACCGGCCCGCCGCGCAGTCTTTACCGGGGGGATGGTAAGAGCAAGGGGCGAGGTACTTACAATGGTACTTACTGTTTTGTCGTTGTAAATACCTTGGGAGTAAATATGCGCTACCTCACTCGCACCGTGCTGGCCACCGTCATCAGTGTCCTCTGCATCGCGGTCGCTCCGCAAGCAGTCGAAGCAGCCAGCACGGTCACCCCGATGATCAACACCGGCTGCTGCCGCTGACCCGCGGCCTCCCGGCTCACCCCACTCACCTGGGACACCCTCGGCCGACCCGCCGAGACACCATTCGCCTGACCCGGACCCTCACTCGTTGTCATGCGTGCACTACTTCTTAGTAAAGCGCGCTAACATCTTGTCGTATGAGCACAATAGGGACACGCGTCCGTGAGATCAGGACGTCCAAGGGCCTCAGCCAGCTCTCGCTGGCCGGGGACGGGATCAGTGCCGGCTACGTCTCCCTGATCGAGTCAGGCAAGCGCACACCGTCCAAGGCCACGGCCGAACGCCTGGCCGAGAGGCTGGGCGTGGCCGTCGAGCAGCTGGTGCAGGACGACCAGCCGGCCGCGTCCGAGCACGCCCGCCTGGAGGTCAACTTCGCACGCCTGGCTCTCGCCAACGGCAACCCATCGGAGGCGGTGCGCTGCCTGGGCGGCATCCGGTTCCACGAGCTGGACAGCGGCACCGCGGGCGACGCCTCGCTCGTGCTGGCCGAGGCGCTGCACGAGACCGGCGACCTGGATCGGGCGGTAGGAGTGCTCGAGCAGCTCATCGACCGCTGCCGCCGCGAGCAGGCGTGGCTGATGCTCGCCTCCGCCGCGACGGCCCTGACAGCGATGTACATCGAGTCCGGGGACATGTCCAGCGGGGCCACGACCGCCCGGCAGGCGCTGATCGACATCGAGGCCGCCGGGCTCGAGGGCACCGACGACCACCTCCGGCTCGGTGCGACCTACGTGTGGGCACTCGTCGAGGGCGGCGACCTGCTCTTCGCAGCACGCCGGGTCGAGGAGCTCGTCGACACCGCCGAGCGGCTGGGCAGCCTGCGGGCCCGGGGCTCGGTCTACTGGAACGCCGCGGTGGTGGCGCACGAGAGGGGCCGCGTCGCGGACGCCATCCGGCTGACCGACCGGGCGGTGGCGATGCTCGGCGAGCAGGAGCAGAGCCGTGACCTGCCGCGGCTGCGGATCCACTACACCCGGGTGCTTCTCGAGCACCCGGAGCCACGCGCCGCCGAGGCCCTGAGGCAGCTCGACCGTGCCGAGGCCGACGACGCACTGGCCGGGGCCCGGCTCGACCGGGGCAGCATGGCCACCCTCCGTGGCCGGGCGCACCTGCTGCTCGGCGAGCTGGACGACGCTGCGGAGCACGCGGCGACGGCGCTGACCCTGCTCGGGGCATCGGCGCACATCGAGCGGCTGTCCGCGCTGATCCTGCTCGGCGACGTCGAGGTGGCGCGCCAGGGCCGCGACATTGCGATCGAGTGCTTCGCCGAGGCCATGCACCTGCTGGCCCCGATGGTCCCCTCCCGCGCGGTCGCCCGGCTCTGGCGGGAGCTGGGAGACTCCTGGCGCAGTGTCGGTGAGCTGGACCGCACCATCGAGGCCTACGACCGCTCGCTGAAGATGACCGGTCTGACGCCTCGTCCCCTCGCCCACCGGTCCGAGGCGCGGACGTCGTCACGGGGCCACGTACCGGCCCAGTGACGTCGCGGGGGCCGGCGCCCTGCCGACCCGGCGCATCTGCACGCCCCCACCCCCCGACCCGGCCATCTGCACGCCCACACCCGGCCTCCCGAGAAGTGGTCAGTTCGCACAGGGCCGGCGAAGTTGTGGTCACCCGGCAGGCCCGGCCAACGGGTCGTGGTCATTGCGCACCTCTATGGCGACGGATTTCAGCCGCCGATTGACCACAACTCGGCGCACCAGGGGGTGCTCTGACGGGGGCGTGCAGACGGGCCGACTCGAGGGGGTTCCGGCGTGCAGACGAGCCGGGTCGGCAGACTCCAGGGCTCTGCGCGGTCACTGCGTGGCCCCGGGTCAGCGGCCCGGGCCAGTGGTCAGCGGTCGGTCAGCGGTGAGTGGGCAGCGGTCAGCGAGTGGCTGTGGTCAGGCCAGGCCGGCAGCCAGCAGCTCGGCGATCTGGATGGTGTTCAGGGCCGCGCCCTTGCGGAGGTTGTCGTTGCTCACGAACAGCGCCAGGCCCCGCTCGCCGTCCACGCCGGGGTCCTGACGCACCCGGCCGACGAAGCTCGGGTCCTGCCCGGCCGCCTGCAGAGGCGTGGGTACGTCGGACAGGCTGACTCCCGGGGCGTCGGCCAGGATCTCGAGGGCACGCTTGGCGGGGAGCGCCGAGGCGAACTCCGCGTTGATCGACAGGGAGTGGCCGGTGAAGACCGGCACCCGGACGCAGGTGCCGGACACCCGCAGCTCGGGGATGCCCAGGATCTTGCGGCTCTCGTTGCGCAGCTTCTGCTCCTCGTCGGTCTCGAGGCTCCCGTCGTCGACCAGTGACCCGGCCAGCGGCAGCACGTTGAAGGCGATGGGGCCGACGTACTTCGTCGGCGCCGGCATCTCGACGGCCCTGCCGTCGTGGGCGAGCAGTGGTCCCCGGTCGCCCACGGCGGCGACCTGGCCGGCCAGCTCGTCGACGCCGGCCACCCCGCTCCCGGACACCGCCTGGTAGGTGCTGGCCACCAGCCGCACCAGTCCCGCCTCCTCGTGCAGAGGTCGCAGCACCGGCATCGCCGCCATCGTGGTGCAGTTCGGGTTGGCGACGATGCCCTTGCGGGCCTCGCGCAGGGCGTCCGGGTTGACCTCGCTCACCACGAGGGGGACGTCGGGGTCCATCCGCCAGGCGGAGGAGTTGTCGACCACCACGGCGCCCGCCTCGGCGAAGCGAGGAGCCTGCGTCCGCGAGGTCGACGCGCCTGCGGAGAACAGCGCGATGTCGATGCCGCTCGGGTCTGCGGTCGCCGCGTCCTCCACGGTGACCTCACGCCCGGCCCAGGTGATCGTCGAGCCCGCAGAGCGTGCCGAGGCGAGCAGGCGGATCTCGCTGACCGGGAAGCCACGCTCCTCCAGCAGCCGCAGCATCACGCCGCCGACCTGGCCGGTCGCCCCGACGACCGCGAGGCGTACGTCGCGGCTCATCGGCCGGTCCCGCCGTAGACGACGGCCTCGACCTCGTGGGAGTCGAGCTCGAACGCGGTGTGGGTGGCCGCGACCGCGTCGTCGACCTGCCCCTCGTCGACGATGACCGAGATCCGGATCTCCGAGGTCGAGATCATCTCGATGTTCACCCCGGCCGAGGCGAGGGCTGCGAAGAAGCGCGCGGTGATCCCGGGGTGCGAGCGCATGCCGGCGCCGATCAGCGACACCTTGCCGATCTGGTCGTCGTACAGCAGGGAGTCGTAGCCGACCGCGTCCTTGATCCGGGCCAGCGCGGACATCGCCCGCTGCCCGTCCTCGCGCGGCAGCGTGAAGGAGATGTCGGTCAGGTTCGTCGCCGCGGCCGACACGTTCTGGACGATCATGTCCAGATTGATCTCGGCCTCCGCGAGGGTCTCGAAGATCCGAGCGGCCTCACCGACCTTGTCCGGGACCGCGACCACCGTGATCTTGGCCTCGCTGCGGTCGTGTGCGACGCCGGCGATGATCGCCTGCTCCATGGAACCCACCTCTTCCTCCGGGACGATCCAGGTGCCCTCCTTCTGGCTGAACGAGGAGCGCACGTGGATGGGCATCTGGTAGCGGCGGGCGTACTCCACGCACCGCAGGTGCAGGATCTTCGCCCCGCTGGCCGCCATCTCCAGCATCACCTCGGTCGAGACGCGGTCGAGCTTGCGGGCGGTCGGGACGATGCGGGGATCCGCGGTGAACACCCCGTCCACGTCGCTGTAGATCTCGCAGACCTCCGCCTGCAGGGCCGCTGCGAGGGCGACCGCCGTGGTGTCCGAGGCGCCGCGACCCAGGGTGGTGATGTCCTTGGTGTCCTGCGAGACCCCCTGGAACCCGGCGACGATCGCGATGTGCTTCTCCTCGATGGCCTTCTGGATCCGCCCGGGGGTGATGTCGATGATCTTGGCCCGGCCGTGAGCGCTGTCGGTGATCACCCCGGCCTGGCTGCCGGTGAAGGAGCGCGCCGCCTGCCCGAGGTTGGCGATCGCCATCGCGACCAGCGCCATCGAGATCCGCTCGCCGGCGGTGAGCAGCATGTCCAGCTCGCGCGGCGGCGGCAGCGGGCTGACCTGCTGGGCGAGGTCGCGCAGCTCGTCGGTGGTGTCGCCCATCGCGGAGACCACCACCACGACGTCCTTGCCGGACTTCTTGGTGGCGACGATGCGCTGGGCGACCCTCTTGATGCCCTCGGCATCGGCGACCGACGAGCCGCCGTACTTCTGCACGACAATGCCCACGACTCTCCTCAGCGGTGTAGGTCCAGTGGCGGATTCTACCGAGCGCGCCCGGAGGGGAGCCCGACGCGACGGATGCCAAGACGCAAGCGACTGCGCCGGACGGGGAGCCGCTACGGGCTGGCGGGGTCCAGCAGCTCGTCCGCGGCCGCGACCTGATCGGCCTCGCTCTCGAACTCGGCGTCCAGCCGGTCGTGGGCCACGACCGACTGCAGGGCACGCAGTACGCCGCTCGCCTCGGTGCCCCACGTGGAGACGTAGGAGAACTGCCACCACCACAGGGCCTCGCTGACCCGGCCCGCGCGGTAGTGCTGGAGTCCGTGGGCGAGCGCGGTGGCGATGCTGGTCAGGTCGTCCGAGAGCAACGAGGACATCAGCTCCGGTGGGTCGACGTAGGGGTCGAACACCTCGCTGTAGGCGTCGATGCTCTCCAGGAGCACCGCCAGCCTCAGCCGCATCGCGTCCAGGTCCGGGTCAGGACCGGCGTCGGGCTCGTACTCGTCGGCGGGCCGGAAGTCGCTGTGCACTCCGAGCCGGCCGCCTGCCAGCAGCACCTGGCTGACCTCCAGCAGCAGCAGCGAGATCGCGATCGAGCCGTCGGCCTCGCCCCGCGAGATGGCCCGCAGGGCCAGCAGGAAGCTCTGCACCTGGTCCGCGATCTGCTGCGCGAAGTCCTCCAGGTCGCTGTCGACACCGCCGGTGTCACTGCCGCTGTCGTTGGTCATTCGACCGATCGTCTCCCTTCGAAGGCGCGTCCGAGCGTCACCTCGTCGGCGTACTCGAGATCGCCACCCACGGGGAGTCCACTCGCTAGACGCGTCACGCGCAAGCCCATCGGCCGCAACAGTCGCGTGAGATATGTCGCGGTCGCCTCACCCTCGAGGTTCGGGTCGGTCGCCAAGATGACCTCCAGCACCGTCCCGTCGGCCAGCCGGGGCAGCAGCTCGCGGATCCTCAGCTCGTCTGGACCGATGCCGTCGATCGGCGAGATGGCCCCGCCGAGTACATGGTAACGGCCGCGGTACTCCCGAGTCCGCTCGATGGCCACCACGTCCTTGGGTTCCTCGACCACGCACAAGACGGCTGGGTCTCGGCGCTGGTCGCGACAGATCCGGCAGGTCTCCTCCTCGGCGACGTTGCCGCACACCGAGCAGAACCTGACCCGGTCCTTGACCTCGACCAGCACCTGTGCCAGCCGGCGTACGTCGACCGCGTCGGCCGCCAGCAGGTGGAAGGCGATCCGCTGTGCGCTCTTGGGCCCCACGCCTGGCAGCCGCCCCAGCTCGTCGATCAGGTCCTGGACGACGCCTTCGTACATCAGAAGCCGAGCTGAGCGGGCCCCGCGCCCGAGCCACCCGGGTCACCGCCCAGGCCACCGCCCAGGGCACCGGCCAGAGGGCCCAGCTTCTCCGCGGCCAGGGACTCCGCCTTTCCCTTGGCGTCCCGGTAGGCGGCCACGATCAGGTCCTCGAGGTCCTCGGTCTCGGCGGGGTCGAACGAGTCCTTGCGGATCTTGACCGCGACCAGGTCGCCGGTGCCGTCCACGGTGACGGTCACCAGGCCGTCACCGACGGTGCCGTCGACGGTCGTGTCGGCCAGCTCCTGCTGGGCGGACATCATCTGCTCCTGCATCTGCTGGGCCTGCTGCAGGAGGGCGCTCATGTCGAACCCGGCGTCGCCGAACGGGTTCTGGTTCTCAGTCATCAGGTGTCTCTCTTCGAAGAGTGGCGTGCGGGCTTGGCGTGCGGGTCGGGATGACGGGTCAGTCGTGCTTGATCTCCTCGATGATGCTCGCCCCCAGCTCCCGCTCGAGGAGCTCGGCACCGGCGAGACCATGCTCCTCGGCGTCCGGGTCGTCCCGGTCGGCGACCTCGTCCGCCGCGACCGGACCCCGGTGCGCACCCGTGCCGCCCGCGGGCCGGGTGGTCGCGATGGCGCTGCGGGCCGACGAGGTCCGGTCGGAGACACGAGGGCCCTGGGCGGCACCGTCGGAGCCAGCGCCGGTGGGGGGTGCCGGGGGTGCGGCGGCCGCCGCGGCGGTCGCGGGAGCCGGCTCGGCCACCGCCGGCCGGGTCACCTCGATCCGGGGCTCCGAGCCGGGCTGGGCCGACGGGTCGACGATCGACTCGACCCGCCAGTCGTGGCCGATCACGTCGATGGCGGCCTGCCGCAGGATCTCCTCGCTGCCGCCGCTCGTGAACGAGTTGCGCGCCCCGGCGTTGACCAGCGCGATGGTCAGGGTGCGGTCGTCGACATCGGCGACCTGGGCGTTCTGGCTGAGCAGGATCCAGGTGAAGCGCCGCTTGAGCTTGACGGCGTCGAGCAGGTCGGGCCACAGACGGCGTACCTCGACCAGCGAGAGGCCGCTGGACGTGCCGGACTGGGTTCCGGGCTGGGGCGCGGCCCCGGTGGCAGCCTCGGCGGGGCTGGCCGTGGCCGGCTCGGGATCGGGGGCACTGGCCTCAGCACTCGCTTCGCCGCCCTGAGGGGCGCCACTCTCAGGCACGCTCTCCGAGCCAGCGGCCGGACCAGTGGCCGGACCGGCGGGCGGAACAGCGACGGGACCGGCGGCCGGAACAACGACCGGGCGAGTGGCTGCTGGACTCCCTGCTGAGCTGGGAGTGCCCTCGATGGACATCCGCTTCTCGATCCGGTCCAGCCGGGCCAGCAGGCCCTCGGTGCCGTGGTCCGCGCCGGGGAGCAGGACCCGGGCACAGATCAGCTCGAGCAGCAGTCGCGGGGCGGTGGCCCCCTTGAGCTCCATCAGACCGTCGGCGACCAGCTCGGCGGCCCGGCTGAGCTCGGCTCGACCGAACCGGGCGGTCTGGGCCACCAACCGCTCGCCCTGGTCCTGGGAGACGTCGATGAGCCCGGTGGCGGGCGCGTCGGGGACCGCGGCGATGATCACCAGGTCGCGGAGCCGCCGCAGCAGGTCCTCGGTGAACCGTCGCGGGTCCTGCCCGGTCTCGATGACCTTGTCGACCACGCCGAACACGGTGCGGCCGTCCCCCGCCGCGAACGCGTCGACGACCTCGTCCAGCAGCGTGTCCGGGGTGTAGCCGAGCAGCCCGGTGGCGAGCTCGTAGGTCACGCCCTCGGGTCCGGCACCGCCCATCAGCTGGTCCAGCACCGACAGGGTGTCCCGCGCAGAGCCCGCGCCGGCGCGGACCACCAGCGGCAGGGCCGCCGGCTCGATCGCCACGCCCTCCTTGGTGCACAGCTCACGGAGGTAGTCCGACAGCGTGCGCGGCGGGATCAGCCGGAACGGGTAGTGGTGGGTGCGGGACCGGATCGTGCCGATCACCTTATCCGGCTCGGTGGTGGCGAAAACGAACTTCAGGTGCTCGGGTGGCTCCTCGACCAGCTTGAGCAGGGCGTTGAAGCCCTGCGGGCTCACCATGTGCGCCTCGTCGATGATGTAGACCTTGTAGCGGCTGTTGACAGGCGCGAAGAACGCCCGCTCCCGCAGGTCCCGGGCGTCCTCCACACCACCGTGGCTGGCGGCGTCGATCTCGATCACGTCGATGGAGCCAGGCCCGCCGCGCGCGAGGTCGGTGCACGACTGGCACACACCGCAGGGCTCGTCGGTGGGGCCCTTCTCGCAGTTCAGGCACCGGGCGAGGATGCGGGCGCTGGTGGTCTTGCCGCAGCCGCGTGGGCCCGAGAAGAGGTAGGCATGGTGCACCCGGTTGTGGGTCAGGGCAGCGCGCAGCGGTGCGGTGACGTGATCCTGGCCGATCACCTCGGCGAAGGTCTCGGGCCGGTAGCGGCGATACAGCGCGAGGGGTGCTTCCACGTCTGCACCCTAACGAGCGCCACCGACAACCAAGAACCGACGACCCAGAATCCGTCTGCGAGAACCGTCAGCGAGAACCAGGGCGTGAAAGGCCCCCCGCGCACCCGAAAGAGCTCGCTGACCCTTGCTGCCTTCCGGCCCTGGGGGAGTTGGGCGGGGTATCGCCGCGCGGGGGGTTGCGCTGATTCTAGAGGGAGGTGCCGGATCCGCCCAAGTCGGCCGGCCTGAGCCGTCGGGGCTCGGGCGGCCGCCGATTTCATCAACGTGTCCGGTGCCCGGTAGCCTCTCCGGCGGAGGATTCGCCTAGTGGCCTATGGCGCTCGCTTGGAAAGCGGGTTGGGTTAACGCCCTCAGGGGTTCGAATCCCCTATCCTCCGCTGAGCACTTGACGACAAGCCCGGACACCCACCCGTCCCGTGTGGTTCCCTTCAAGGAAGTCGCCTGCCACGTTGGCCGACGCCGACTGAGCTCCGCACGGGAGGGGCACATGCGGGAACACTGGTCGCCGGGCGCCTCTACCGCGGTGAGCCTGCCCGTGCCCGTCGTACCCGTTCCCCGCTCCGGCACCTCGGCTCCCGAGCACCGGCCCACTGCGGCCGCGAGGGTCCTCCTGCTGGAGGCCGACCCAGCCGACGCGCGGCAGGTGCTGGACGCTCTCGGTCTGTTCAGGAACCAGTTCGCCAGCACCTGGGTCGCGACCCTGGACAACGCGGTGGACGCCCTGGTCAGGACCGACTTCGACTGCCTGATCATCGGCCTCGGCCTGCCCGAGGCCCAGGGGCTCGAGGTCGTCGAGGTGCTGCGCGACGTCGCCGACGGCGCCGCGCTCATCGTGCTGACGGACGGCAACGACGCCCTGCTGGGGTTCCGGGCGCTGCAGGGCGGGGTCGACGAGTACTTCGTCAGGGGCGAGCTGGCCGCTCAGGACCCGCACGACTTGTGCCTCGCCGTGCAGTACGCCGTCGAGCGGGCGCGTCTCAAGGCCGACCTGCGTGCGGCCGAGCACCATGCGCGGGCACTCTCGGCCGTCGTCGAGTCGACCGCCGACGCCATCTTGACCAAGAGCTTCCGAGGCATCATCCGGACCTGGAACCGCGGAGCCGAGGAGCTCTACGGCTACTCGTCGGCGGAGGTGGTCGGACGGCACGTGGACCTCCTGCACCCCTGGGACGAGACGGAGTCGACGCGCATCCTCTCTTCGGTCGGCGAAGGGCAGACGGTGCGCGGCCTGGAGACGGTGCACCGCACGAAGGACGGCGACCTGGTGCCGGTCTCGTTGACCGTGTCGCCGCTGACCGGACCCGAGGACCAGCACCTGGGCGCGTCGGTCATCGCGCGGGACATCAGCGACCGCCGGCTCCTGGAGGAGAAGCTCACCCGGCAGGCGATGCACGACGCGCTGACCGGACTCCCCAACCGGGCGCTGCTGCTGGACCGGCTGGAGCAGGCACTGGCCGACGCGGCCCGCAGCGGGCTCCCGGTGGCGGTCTTCTTCGTGGACCTCGACCAGTTCAAGAAGATCAACGACACCAGCGGGCACCGGGCCGGCGACCAGCTGCTGACGGAGGTGGCAGGGCTGCTCGTCCGCATCCTGCGTCCGTCCGACACGGTGGCCCGGCTGGGGGGTGACGAGTTCGTCATCGTGTGCCGCAACACCGACTCCTCGGCGGCCGAGAAGGTCGCCCGGCGCGTGAAGGAAGTGCTGGCCGACTCGGTCCTGGTCGACGGCCGCAGCACCGCCGTGACGGCCAGCATCGGGATCGCCGTCTGTCCGCCGGTCGACCCGGACGCCGAGCTGCTGCTGCAGAACGCCGACGCAGCCATGTACGAGGTGAAGGCGCACGGCCGCAACGGCGCCCTGCTGTTCGACGAGTCGCTCGCCGCGCACTCGCACCGGCGTGAGGAGCTGGTCGACGACCTCCGCGAGGCCCTGCGAACCGACATGCTGGACGTGCACTACCAGCCCATCATCGAGATGGCCAGCGGCCGGGTCGTGGGCCTCGAGGCGCTCGCCCGCTGGACGCACCCGGACCGCGGCCCGCTGCCGCCGGCGCTCTTCGTCCCGCTGGCGGAGGAGACCGGCCTCGTCGGAGAGCTCGACAGGTGGGTGCTCGAGCGTGCCTGCCGGGACGCGGTCGCGCTGCGTGCCTCGGGAGTCCTCGCCTCGAACGCGGCGATGGCGGTCAACCTGTCCGCGAGAACCGTGGGCGACCTGCACCTGGAGACGATGGTCCACGACATCGCGGCTGCCCAGCACCTGCCTCCCGAGGCGCTGGTCATCGAGGTGACCGAGACGGCTGTGATGCAGGACCCGTCGGCAGCTCGCCGGTCCCTGGAGTCCCTGCGCCGCCTGGGCACCGGGGTGGCACTCGACGACTTCGGCACCGGCTACTCGTCCTTGACCTACCTCCGTCAGATGCCGGTCACCCACCTCAAGATCGACCGCTCCTTCGTGGCGCACATCGGCGAGAGCGACCACGACCGGGCGATCACGGCCTGCATCATCGACCTGGCCCGCAAGCTGGGCATGCAGGTCGTCGCCGAAGGCGTGGAGACCGCCGACCAGCTGGCCATCCTGCGACGGCTCGGCTGCGCGACCGGCCAGGGATACCACTGGAGCAGACCCGTGCCACTCAGCGAGCTCGCCGTACCCTGAACGGGCCGCTGTTGAAGATGACAACCGTTCTCCCTTATGCTCGGGGCAACGGCCCCCGGGACCTCCGGACCCGGCTGCGGACGACACCGGCGAGAAACGAGCACGGGCGCGCACATGCGGCACACACCCTCGACGCGCGGCCCGCTGTTCGGCGGCCTGGTGACGACCGTGGCGCTCACCCTGCTGGCTGCGTGCGGCTCCCCGGACGGGGCCGACTCGAGCGCGGACGGCACCTCGACGGTGCACGTCGTGGCCTCGACGGACGTGTGGGGCGACGTGGCGAAGACCGTCGGTGGGGACGCCGTCACCGTGACGTCCCTCATCTCCGGTCCGACGGTGGACCCGCACTCCTTCGAGGCGAGCAGCACCACGCTGCTTGCCGTGTCCAAGGCCGACGTGGTGATCGAGAACGGTGGCGGGTACGACGACTTCATGGGCCGCGTGCTCAGCTCGAGCGGCTCCAAGGCCGCCGTCCTGGACGCGGTCGACATCTCCGGCAGGAAGGCCGCCGCAGGCTCCGAGCTCAACGAGCACGTGTGGTACGACCTGCCCTCAGTGGCGAAGGTCGCCGCCGCGATCGCGAAGGAGCTCGGCGAGCAGCGACCCGACCAGGCCGACCGCTTCACCGCACGCGCCGACCGCCTCACGACCAGGATCCAGGGCCTCCGCGCCCAGGAGGCGCAGCTGAGGAGGCGGGTGGCCGGTGAGCGGATCGCGGTCACCGAGCCGGTCCCGCTCTACCTGACCGAGGCTGCCGGCCTGGTCGACGCGACACCCGAGCGGTTCAGCGAGGCCGTGGAGGACGGCGGCGACGTGTCGCCGCTCGTGCTGCAGCAGACCCTGGACCTCTTCACCGACCACCGGGTGGTCGCGCTCGTCTACAACGAGCAGACCGCCGGCGCGGTCACCGACAGGGTGCTGGACGGCGCACGGACGGCGGGCATCCCGGTGGTCGGCGTGACCGAGACCCTGCCGAGCGGGCTCGACTACATCGGCTGGATGCAGCGGAACCTCACCGAGGTCCGGGACGCGGTGGACCAGTGAGGACCGAGGGGACCGGGACGGGCGCGCCGGTGATCGAGCTGCAGGACGCCGGGCTGTCCTTCGGTGCCCGCACCCTGTGGTCGGGTCTGGACCTTCGCATCGAGCCGGGCCAGTTCGTGGCGGTGCTGGGACCCAACGGCTCGGGCAAGTCGAGCCTGCTGAAGGTGATGCTGGGCCTGCTGCCGCTGAGCCGTGGCCGGGCCCTGGTAGGGGGCCGGCCGGTCGGCCGGGGCAGCCGCAGCATTGGCTACGTCCCGCAGCACGGCGGGTTCTCACCCGACGTACCCCTGCGGGGTGCCGACCTCGTGCAGCTGGGACTGGACGGGGCCCGGTGGGGGCTGCCCGCACCGCGGAAGTACCGCCGCCAGGTCCAGGACGCACTCGCCCAGATGGATGCCGAGCAGCTGGCCGGCCAGCCGGTCGGGTCCATGTCGGGAGGCGAGCAGCAGCGCCTCCGGATCGCGCAGGCACTCGCCACGGACCCGGGCGTGCTGCTGTGCGACGAGCCTCTGCTCTCCCTGGACCTGGGCCACCAGCACCGGGTGGTGGAGCTGATCGAGAGGCGGCGCCGGGAGCACGGCACGTCGGTGCTGTTCGTGACCCACGAGATCAACCCGGTCCTGTCAGCGACCGACGTGATCCTCTACCTGATGGACGGCGCGTTCCGGGTGGGGACCCCCGACGAGGTGATGCGCAGCGAGGTGCTGACCGAGCTCTACGGCTCACCTGTCGAGGTGATCCGACGGCCCGGGCAGCTCATCGTCCTGGGCGCCGAGACCGCCGCCGGGGCCCATCACGACCACCGCGATCCCCACGTCAGGAATCCGCCCGAGAGTCCCGATGGTGCAGCGACGGAGGTGAGTCGGTCGTGATCGTGGAGCTCGCCTGGCACGACGTCTTCAACTTCGATCACTACGGCGAGCTGCTGCCGCTGGTGCGCAACTCGTTGTACGCCGGCGCGGCACTGGGCCTGATCGGCGGGCTCGTGGGCGTGTTCGTGATCGCCAGGGACCTGCCCTTCGCCGTGCACGGCATCAGCGAGCTGTCCTTCGCCGGGGCCTCCGGGGCACTGCTGCTGGGCACCAGCGTCGTGACGGGCTCCTTCGTCGGCTCGCTCGTCGCGGCGGGGCTCATCGGGCTGCTCGGCGGCCGCGCACGGGAGAGGAACTCCGTCATCGGCGTGCTGATGCCGTTCGGACTGGGGCTCGGCATCTTGTTCCTGTCCCTCTACCGCGGCCGCACGGCGAACAAGTTCGGCCTGCTGACCGGCCAGATCGTGGCCATCGACGACACCTCGCTCACGGCGCTGCTGGTGACGTCGGTCGTCGTCCTCGCCATCCTGGCGGTGGTCTGGCGGCCGTTGATGTTCGCCAGCGTCGATCCCGAGATGGCCCGGGCCCGCGGCGTGCCGGTCGGCATCCTCTCCGGCGGGTTCATGGTCGTCCTCGGCTGCACGGTGGCCGTCTCGGTGCAGGTGGTCGGTGCACTGCTCGTGCTGGCCCTGCTGGCCACCCCCGCAGCGGCGGCGATCCGGGTGACCACCTCTCCCGTGTGGATGCCCGCGCTGTCGGTCGCCATCGCGGTGGCCTCGATGCTCGGCGGCATCCTCCTGGCCCTGGGTACGTCGGTCCCGATCAGCCCCTACGTGACCACCATCTCGTTCCTGTGCTACGTCGTATGCCGCGTGGCCGGTGGCCGGACCCGGCGACGGACCCCTGCAGTGGCCGGGTAGGGGTTCCCTCGGTCGTCCGCCGATTCGTCCACCGGGCGGGCGCTGCGGCTCAGGTGCCGTCGTGGCAGCTGTCGCAGGTGCCGAAGAGCTCGATGGTGTGGCTCACGTCGTGGTAGCCGTGGTCGGCGGCGATGGCGTCGGCCCACCGCTCGACGGCCGGCCCCTTGACCTCCACGGTGCGTCCGCAGGACCGGCACACCAGGTGGTGGTGGTGGGAGGGGCTGCACTGCCGGTAGACCGCCTCGCCGGTGTCGGTCTTGACCACGTCGACGTCGCCGCTCTCCGCGAAAGACTGCAGGGCGCGGTAGACGGTCGCCAGCCCGATCTTCTCGCCCCCGCGGCGGAGCAGGTCGTGGATCTCCTGGGCACTGCGGAAGTCCTCGGAGGCGTCGAGCGCCGCGGTGATCGCGCGGCGCTGGCGGGTCGGCCTCGGGGCGACGCCGGTGCGGGTGTCCAGACCCTCCGAGCTCATCGATCCTCCATAGCTCTCACCGACCGCCGTGGCCGAGCGACGCGAGACGACGTACAGGAGCAAACCTACCCGGGCTGCCGAAGCCGACCCGGCTGCCCGCCCACGACGACGCGGGTGGTCGGTCCACTCGAGCCCGTGAACGCCGAAGGGCCGGGACCCCCGTGAGGGGGCCCCGGCCCGGTGGCTCGGCCACGTGCACTCCTGTGGCCGTGCGTGTGTCCTGCTGTGTCGCTTGGTGCGGTGGTGCGGTCGGTCAGGCGGAGACGGACTCGTCAGCGATCTCGGAGAGACGCTTCTGGGCCGCGGTGGCCACACCCTTGCGGTCCTTGTGGGCCTGCTCGTAGCGAAGCACCACGCGCAGCTGCTCGGCGTCGTCGAGGCCGTTGACCGCAGCGATGGCGTCCTGGCCGGACAGCTCGTCGTAGTCCTTGACGGGCAGGTCGTCGGCGTCGACGGTGCCGGACTCCTCGCGGCTCTTGCGTGCGGCCCTGCGAACGTCGGCGGAGGGGGAGACCTCCTCGGCGCGCTTCACTGCGGCGTCACGGCCGGCGGTGAAGACCTCTTCGGTGGCGTCGGCGGTCTCGCGAGCCTTCCCCACGGTGGAGCTGAACGCCTGCTGGACGCTGTCGCGCCCACGCTGCAGCACGTCCGCGGTGCGGTTGAACAGCTTGGCGCTCTGCCGCGACGGGAGGGTGGCGAACCGAGCCACGGCGCCGACAGCGGCCTGCGTGGGGGTCGGCGCCAGGGCGACCGGACCACCCTGGGCCAGCTCGGCGAGGCGGACCCGGATCCACTCGACCGTCTCGGTGTGCGCCTCCTCGAGGTCGTGCATGAGGTCGACGACGTCGGACTCGTCCAGCGCCTCGGCGAGCACGCGCGTGAAGACGACGCGGTCGAGGAGCTGGTGCTCGAGGGCGAGGTCGCCGAGGAGACCCTCGGAGAAGGGCTGGACCTGCTCGGCGGTGACCTTGGTCAGCGCGGCGACCCGGCCGACGGTGGTCGCGAGCAGGTCGGGCGCTCCGCCGAGGTCGCGGACGGCGTCCTGCAGGCGGGCGGCGCGGGCGTCGGCCTCGCGGGCGTTGTCCTCGAGCTCGCTGCGGATCTCGTCGCGACGGGCCTGGGAGACACGGACGCGAGCGACCTGCGCCTCGGCGCGGGTCAGGCGAAGAAGAGCGACAAGCTCATTGAGAAGGGCGTGGGAATCGGTGCTTGATCTCGTCATGTCCTCCACACTGGCACATCCGTTTCCTGCTAACAAGCGGCAGGCGGCCACTCCGCCGTGACCTGCACCACCCGCTGCTCGGCGCGCTTTCCATGCGGGGTTGTCAGCGCTTTCTCGAGTGACCTTCCCCACGAGAACCCTTGCGCAGCGGGGTTTTCGGACAAAGGATGGCTTTCCTCGCAGTCTGCGGTCGGGTGGCGAGCCCCACGCCCGAGGGTGCTTGCCACAGCTAGCTCCGGGACCGTCCGCGCGGTGCGGGCGGGCACCGGACGGACACCTAGATTTCAACCGGCCGTCACATTGAGTAACGAGTTCGAATCATCGATCTGAGACTCTCGAGGAGGGCCATCAGCCCCGCCACACGCCCTCCAGCACCCTGGGAGCACGAGATGACCGCATCCATCGACGAGACCGCCGCGATCCCCGCCAGGACCAGAACGCGCACGACAGGGGCCCCCGGGCCTCTCCAGGACGCCGAGATCACCGACCTGGAGAAGGTGCGCGCCGACCGGCTCACCGCCGGCCGGCAGCGCCGGGCCGCGGCCCGCAGCCGCGACCTGACGGCGCTTCTGCGCGAGCGGCCCGACCTGGCCGGCGTGCACGCCCCTGCCGACTTCGCCGTGGACGCGCTGCGCTGGTGCCTCTGACGCTCCCACCATAGCGCCGCAAAACGGCGCTCTATGCTAGCCAGCGTGATCTTCAAGCGCGTGGGCGAGGGGCGGCCCTACCCCGACCATCGGCTGGGGCCGCGCGAGTGGGCGGCCCTGCCGCCGCGTCAGGTTCGTCTCGACGAGCTGGTCACGACCAAGGACACCCTGCAGCTCGCCGCGCTCCTGGACGAGGACTCCACCTTCTTCGGCGACCTCTTCGCGCACGTCGTGGAGTGGCGCGGCGACCTCTACCTCGAGGACGGACTGCACCGGGCGCTGCGGGCCGCTCTTCAGCAGCGGCACATGCTGCACGCCCGCGTGCACCCGGTCGAGGGCTGAGGACAGTGCACAGACGTCACCTGACCACTGCGGTCACGATGCTGGTGCTTCTCGCCATCCTGGCCGCCGGCGCGCTGTGGGGTGCCCAGGCCCTGTTCGCGCCCCTGCCGAGCGCCGATCCCAGCGCGAAGCCGGCAGCCAAGTGCGTGACGAGGTCGGTGCAGAAGGGCCAGCGGGTCACCGCGGCACAGGTGCAGGTGAGCGTGTTCAACGCCGGCACCCGCTCCGGCCTGGCGGACGAGACGATGGTGTCGCTGACCAAGCGCGGCTTCAAGGAGGGAGCCGTGGGCAACGCACCGGAGACCAGCACGGTGAAGAGAGCCCAGGTGTGGACCACCGCGGCGAACGACACGGCCGCCCGGCTCGTCGCCCGCCAGTTCGGCGCGGCCACGACGATCCGCAGGGTCCGCGTGGACCTCGGGCCGGGTGTGGACGTCGTCGTCGGCAACGCGCTCGGCAAGCTGAGCAAGGCCAAGCGCTCCATCGTCGCCTCGAAGGCGTCGTCGGTCTGCCTGCCGGCCAAGAGCGGCGGCTGAGGCGACGCCTCCCCTGGCGCTCAACGGTCGGTCGGGCGGTCCAGCCAGTCAGCGAGGCGCCCACGGACCGACACCGCGTGCAGCCGGTGCTCCGTGGCCTCTCTCAGCTTGCGCGGGGCCACTATCAGCACCTCGTCACCGTGCCTCAGGACCGTCCGCGCCTCCGGCACGAGCGTGCGCCCGTCCCGCACGACCAGCGACACCGACGAGCCGGTGGGCAGCCGCAGCTCACCGACCTCCACGCCGTGCAGGCGGGACCGCTCGGTGATGGTGATCTGCAGCAGGTCGGCCGCGATCCGCTCCAGCGGGGCGGCCTCGACGTCGATGTCCCGGGTCTCGTCGGGCTCGGTGACCCCCAGCCGCGCCGCCACCCACGGCAGCGCCGGCCCGGTCAGCAGGGTGTAGATGACGACCATCACGAACACGATGTCGAAGAGTCGCTCGCTGCCGGGAACGTCCTCGGCCAGCGGGATCGTGGTGAGCACGATGGGTACGGCGCCGCGCAGCCCGGCCCAGGAGACGAACACCTGCTCCGGCACCGACAGCCGGGTGGCGAACGCACATGCGAGGACTGACAACGGTCGGGCCACCACCGTGAGCAGCAGGCCTGCGAGCGCGGCGGTGACCACGTCGTCGACCGAGATGCGCTCTGGTGACGCCAGCAGGCCGAGCATCACGAACAGGCCGATCTGCGCGATCCAGGCGATCCCCTCGCTGAAGGACCGAGTGGCGGCTCGGTGCGGCAGCTCGCTGTTGCCCAGCACCAGGGCGGCGGTGTAGACGGCGGCGAACCCCGACGCGTGCAGGGCGGTCGTGCCGGCGTACGCGAAGACCGTCAAGGACAGCACGGCGAGCGGGTACAGGCCGGACGACGGCAGGGCGACGCGGCGCATCATCCACGCCCCGCCGATGCCGACGGCGAGCCCGAGTGCGACCCCCGCGACCAGCTCGTAGGCCACGATGCCGACGAAGCCGAGCACCCCGTGGTCCAGCGCGGCCCCCGTGCTGACAAGGGACACCAGGAGCACCGTCGGCGCGTCGTTCAGGCCGGACTCCGCCTCCAGGACGCCGGTGAGACCGCGCGGCAGCGGCACCCGCCGCAGCACCGAGAAGACCGCCGCCGCGTCCGTCGGGGACGTGACCGCGCCGAGCAGGACGGCCAGCTCCCAGTCCAGCCCGAAGAGGTAGTGCGCACCGACGGCCATCACCGTCACGCTCACCGCGACGCCGATGGTCGCCAGGGAGACGCCCAGGCGCATGGCGGGGCGGATCTCCGACCACTGGGTGGTCAGACCGCCCTCGGCCAGGATCAGCACCAGCGCCGCGAAGCCGAGGGCGTGCGCGACGTTCGCGTCGTTGAAACCGATGCCGAACCCGGCCTCCCCGAGCCCGACCCCCATCAGCAGGTAGACCAGCAGGCTCGGCAGCCCGATCCCCACCGACACCCGGACCGCCAGGATCGCGACCAGCATCACCACGGCCCCGACCAGGAGGACGGTGTCCATCTGGTGCGCGTCGAAGCTCACGGGGCACCTCGGCGTCGTCGGGGGTCTCGGATGCACATTCTAGGGGCGGCCACCTGGCTGGGCTGTCGAGCCGACTGCCGAGCCGGGACCGGCCACGGTCCGCGCCCACGTGGGTGCCGGTTAGCGTTGCCTCCATGCCGCCCCCTACAGACGCGTTCCGCGTGGCGAGCCGGGCCGCCGTACCCCCCTTCCACGTGATGGACCTGCTCGCAGCCGCCGCGGAGCGGGCCCGCACCCACGGCGACCTGCTCAACCTGGTGGCAGGACAGCCCTCGACGCCCGCTCCGGCACCGGTGCGCGAAGCGGCCAGGCGCGCTCTGGACGAGCAGGTCCTCGGCTACACCGTGGCGCTCGGGATCCCCGAGCTCCGGGAGGCCATCTGCCGGCACCACGAGCGCTTCCACGGCCTCGCGGTGTCACCGGACGACGTGGTCGTGACCACCGGCTCCTCCGGAGGCTTCCTGCTCGCCTTCCTGGCGGCGTTCGAGGCCGGCGACCGGGTGGCGATCGCCCGTCCGGGCTACCCCTGCTACCGCAACGTGCTGACGGCGCTCGGCTGCGAGGTCGTCGAGCTGCCCGCTGGTCCAGAGTCCCGCTTCCAGCCCACCGTAGAGATGCTGGAGTCGCTGGCCGCGCCCGTGCAGGGCCTCGTGGTGGCGAGCCCGGCGAACCCCACCGGCACCATGCTGGTGCCCTCGGAGCTGGCAGCGCTGGCGTCCTGGTGCGAGGAGCACGGGGTGCAGCTGATCAGCGACGAGATCTACCACGGCATCGAGTACCCCACCGACGGCCGGCTCCCCCCTGGCGAGACGCGCGCCAGCGGGTCCCTCGAGCGCGGCACCCGGACGCACGCCTCGGCCTGGGCCACCTCACGGGAGGCGGTGGTGTTCAGCTCGTTCTCGAAGTACTTCTCGATGACCGGGTGGCGGATCGGCTGGATGCTGGTGCCGCCGCGACTGCGACGACCGGTCGACGTCCTCACCGGCAACTTCACGATCTGCCCACCGGTCCTCTCCCAGTACGCCGCCGTCGAGGCGTTCAGCGAGTCGTCGTACGCCGAGTGCGACGCCCATGTGGCGCGCTACGCGGAGAACCGACGACTGCTGCTCGAGGGCCTTCCGCGGCTGGGCATCGACCGGCTGGCACCCGCGGACGGCGCCTTCTACGTCTATGCCGACGTCTCGCACCTGACCGATGACTCGATGGCGTTCTGCCAGCGGCTGCTCGCCGAGACGGGCGTGGCCACCGCCCCCGGCATCGACTTCGACACAGAGGTGGGCAACCGCTTCGTCCGGATGTCCTTCGCGGGGCATCCGGCGGAGATGAGCGAGGCGCTGGTGCGGATCGGGGACTGGCTGCGCTAGCCGGCGGCCCGTGGAACCGGCTAGGGCCGGACCGTCAGGGCGCGCAGCTCCTGCCAGGCGGCGTCGGGTACGGCGGTCGTGCTCGTCGCGCCGTGGCTGAACCAGTCACGGCACAGGCCGATGGTCCGCTCCAGCAGGCCGACGAGCAGGTCGTCGTTGCTCGGGACGGCCGCCGCCGCGATGCCGGAGACGGCCGAGTGCACGATGGCCGGGGCGCTGCGCTTGGCGAAGCTGCCGGCCGTACCCCAGCCCAGGGCGGTGAAGCCGCGCGCCCAGTCCCGGGCGTGCGGAACGGCGTCGAGGGCCGCTGCCGTGCGGTCGTCGATGTGGTGCCGGTCGCGGCCCTCGAGCTGGTTCAGCATCCGCTCGCAGCGCAGCAGCCCCACCGCTGCGACCCCCTGCCGCTCCGCGGCGGTCACCGGCAGCGCGGCCAGTGCCGCCTCCCGGGCGATCCACGCGTCCACCCGCGGGTCGTCGCCGTTGAGCCCGATCACCTCGGGGATGTGCGGCGCGAGGCGGCTGCGGGCGTAGTCCCCGACATGGTCGTTGACGTCGCGGGCCAGGGAGGCCATCAACGGGTGGGTGCACGAGGGGTGGTCGGACCAGGGCTCGCCCGCGAGGTAGGACGCCAACTCCATGAAGCAGGCACCCTTCTTCGGGTTGCGGTGCTTGCCTCGGGACAGGACCGGCATGAGGTCCGGAGTCTCCGGAGAGTGAGGGGTCCTCTGAGTCATGGTGACCAGCTCCGTGGGCGCAGTGTCCTGCGCACCAGGGTGGTCGTGCGCAGCCGTGCGGCTTAGTCTGCGCCGATGTCCGCCGCGTCACAAGACTTCGCTCAGCACTGCTTGATGAACGCCGGATCGGCGATGCCGAGCCGGTGTACGGTCGAGAGCACCTGCTCGGAACGGGCCCACCTCCGAGCCTCGCCCGGGCAGGTTGAGAGGCGGACGTCGTGACGACGTCGACTGAGGGATCCGCGGAACGCACTCCCCTGCGGCTGGACCTGGACGCGGTGCTCGGCAAGGGCACGGACGATGGTGAGTGGTGGCCGCAGTCGCGGGACTTCGCCCTCGAGGCGGCGGACCTGGTGAACCACTTCCCGAAGCAGTACGGACAGGTGAACCGGCTGGTGTTCTCCCGTCCCGACTGGGACTCTGCGCCCCACCGGCTGGCCGTGGGCCGCGGCCTGATCAAGGTGGGGTCCTACCCGGTGGACGACGGTCACCGGCTGCTGCTGGCGATGTCCGACACCCGGTTGATCCGGCTGCGGGTCAAGGCCTTCGACGCCGCCTAGGTGTTCCGCCTGCTGACAGCCCGAACCCGAGCCCCGGGTCGGCTCAGGCGCTGCGGGACCGACGGGTCGCCTCGGGCAGCTGCCGGGTCGAAATGAGCTCGACGGCGATGTCGTAGAGCTTGCGGTTCTCGTCCTGGGAGCACTGCCGAAGGCGCGCGAAGGCCCCGTCGTGGTCGAGCCCGAAGCGTTCCATCAGCATGCCGAGGGCCATCCCGATCACGGTGCGGTGCTCCACAGCCTGGGTCAGCTGCTCGATCCGCTCGGCCTGCCACTCCATGCGATCACCCTATGCCCTGGTGGAAGGGCAGAGGCGGCCGATCGGGTGCCGGCTCGAAGCACCCTGACGGGCGGGCCGCCCCGGCGTACGCATCGATGCCGGGGCGACCCAGAGTGACTCGAAGTGGCCCTGTTCTCTCAAGGTCGCCCGGGAGCACCCGCTCGTCTGGGTGCCCGAATTGTGAATCCCCATGCCCTGCGTGTGTAGGGCGCGACGCTCGGACGAGTCCTCGGACCAGCGCACGGGTGCCGCGTGGGAGCCCTACTCGTTGCTCGAGGAGAACACCTGTCGCACCGCTCGAGCGGCCTGGCCCTCGGTGATGCCGGCTCGTGCGGCGGCCTGCCGCAGACGGTCGTGCGCGGTCGGGATGTCGACGCCCTGGCTCGCCGCGATGATGCCCAGCGCGATGTCGACGTCGTCCTGGTCCGCCAGCCGCGCCGGCGCCTCGACCGCCTCGAGGCGGGTGCTGAAGGACAGGTCCGCGTTGGCGACGGCGTTGAGCGCCGAGGCTCCGAGGGCCTCGCCCAGCTCGTCGTGGTGGTCGGCGAAGGCGCGCGCGGTGGAGGCGTACAGGTTGATGCTGCCGACCACGCGGCCGCCGCGCTCTATCGGCAGGGTCAGGCTGCTGGCGATGCCCGCCGCGGCGCTGGCCTGGGCGTAGAGCCGCCACTCGTGCTCGCCCGTGACGTCGTCGGCGTCGACGTTGACCGTGTGTGCCTCGAGGGCGGCCTCCACGCACGGGCCGCCGTCGAGGTACTGGACGGCGTCCAGGGCGGCGATGTCGGTGCTGGTCGCCAGCAGCGTGAAGGTCAGGCCGTCGTCGAGGAGGGCGAGGCTGAGCCCCACGCACTCCGGCACGATGTCCTTCGCCTTGCGGCCCATCGCCATCAACGTGGCGCCGATCTCGACGTCGCCCTGCCTGATCAGCTCATCGAGGACCTCGCGGGTCTCCGGGACCGGCTCCATGGTGTGTCACTCTCCTACCGTCGCCCAGATGTGCTGTGTACCCCTCCGACCCCCACCCATGCCGACCGGCACCGCCGTCCGGCCGAGCGAGGCAGGACGGCGGCGGGCGAGGGGGCGGCCCCGACTGGTCGGGGCCTCGGCGGTGGCGGTGGGATTTGAACCCACGGAGGTCGTGAGACCTCACACGCTTTCGAGGCGTGCTCCTTCGGCCGCTCGGACACGCCACCGCCGACGAGGGTACCGGACCGGGTCGCACTCCCCAGCAGCAGGCAGTCCGGTCTGCTGGGGCCGGGGGTCATGGCCCAGCAGGGGGCCAGTCGGGGGCAGGGTCAGGAACGGGCGTCGCGATGAGTGGCGAAGAAGTCCACGAGCAGGGCCCTCGACTCCTCGGCGAGCACTCCAGGGACCACCTCGGGCCGATGGTTGAGCCGCCGGTCGCGCACGACGTCCCACAGCGAGCCGACCGCGCCCGCCTTGTCGTCGAACGCCCCGAACACGAGGCGGTCCACGCGCGAGAGCACCACCGCTCCTGCGCACATCGTGCACGGCTCCAGCGTCACCACCAGGGTGCAGCCGCTGAGCCGCCACCCGCCCCGGCCGGTCGCCGCCTCCCGCAGGGCGAGCACCTCGGCATGCGCCGTCGGGTCGACGTCCGCCTCGCGGCGGTTGCTGCCTCGTCCGACCACCTCGCCGGCGGCGTCCAGCACCACCGCCCCCACCGGTACGTCGGACGTGCCGACCGCCGCCTGCGCCAGGTCCAGAGCCGTCCGCATCGCGGCGTCCCACCGGTGGGCCGGTGTCGTCACCCGACCGCGCCGGTCATGGGCCGGTCATGAGCGGGTCACGAGCCGGTCACGGGGCGGTCGTGGAGACGCCGACCAGGTCGTCGTACAGGCGGCCGAAGCCGAGCTTGGCGGCGATGTCGGACAGCATCTCGTCGGGGTACAGGTCGACCTCGTCGAGCAGGGCGCCCATGTCCATCGCTCCCAGTCCCAGGTCCGCGACGATCGCGAGGTCACCGGCCGGCTCGGGGTCCTCCTCGTCGTCGGGCAGCGGCAGCTCGAGACGGTCCACCACGGACCGGGCGAGCGGCCAGTCGGTCGCCGCCGTCACGTCCGAGAGCAGCATCCGGGTCTGGGAGCCCAGGACCCGGACGAGCAGGAAGAAGTCCTCGTCGATCGACACCAGCCCCAGCGCGCCGCCGTCCCCGGGGTAGCGCCTGAGCTCGAAGGCGAAGTCGTCGAGGTCGGCGGCCAGGTCGTCGTCGAGCTCCTCGACCTGCCAGACGCCTTCCTCGCGGTAGGCAACCAGCGCGAAGTCCACGCCCTCGGCGTTGGCCTCGGTCTCCTGCGACATGTCGCCTCCAGACACCGACGGGACCCTGCTCGCCCGTCGCGTTCTCACGATGGTGACATGCCGGCCGCCGTCGCACCAGAAGCGTTCGGGGTCGGCAGTGCTCGGCGACCCGAGGTGGCACTAGGTTGACCTGCATGCGCATCCACGTCGCCGACCACCCGCTCGTGGCGCACAAGCTGACCACGCTGCGTGACCAGGACACCGCGTCCCCGATCTTTCGGTTGCTGGCCGACGAGCTGGTGACCCTGCTGGCCTATGAGGCGACCCGCGACGTCCGCGTCGAGCAGGTCACCGTGCGGACGCCGGTGGCCGACGCGGACGGGGTCAAGCTGGCGCGGCCCAAGCCGCTCGTGGTGCCCATCCTGCGGGCCGGCCTCGGGATGCTGGACGGCATGATGCGGCTCCTGCCGACCGCCGAGGTGGGCTTCCTCGGCATGGTCCGCAACGAGACCACGCTGGAGGCCTCGACCTACGCCGAGCGGCTGCCCGAGGACCTGTCCGGCCGTCAGTGCTACGTCCTGGACCCCATGCTGGCGACGGGCGGCACACTGGCCGCCGCGATCCGCTTCCTCGTGGACCGGGGTGCCGACGACATCACCGCCATCTGCCTGCTGACGGCACCGGAGGGATGCGCGCGGCTCGAGAAGGAGCTCGAGGGTCTCGACGTGCCGGTCACGGTGGTGACCGCCGCCATGGACGAGCGGCTCAACGAGAAGGGCTACATCGTGCCCGGGCTCGGTGACGCCGGGGACCGGTTGTACGGCGTGGTGGACTGAGCCCTCCGCGCTGTCACAAAGCCTTGACCGCGCTCAGGATCTTGCCCAACGAGTCCTTCGCGTCGCCGAACAGCAGCGTGGTCCTCGGGTCGAAGAGCAGCTCGTTCTCGATCCCCGCGAAGCCCGGGCGCATCGAGCGCTTCATGAACACCACCTGCTGGGCCTCGTCCGCGTTCAGGATCGGCATGCCGTAGATGGGAGCGCCCGGCGTGGTCTTCGCGGCCGGGTTGACGACATCGTTCGCGCCCACGACCAGCACGACGTCGGTCTGCTTGAACTCGGGGTTGATGTCGTCCATCTCCTTGAGCTGCTCGTAGGGCACCTGCGCCTCCGCGAGCAGCACGTTCATGTGCCCCGGCATCCGGCCCGCGACCGGGTGGATCGCGTAGTCCACCTTGATGCCCCGCTCGCCGAGGAGGTCGACGAGCTCGCGCAGGGTGTGCTGGGCCTGGGCCACCGCCAGGCCGTAGCCCGGCACGATGATCACGCGGTGGGCGTAGGCCAGCAGGATCGCGACGTCCTCGGGACGGGCGGACCGCACCGGGCGGTCCGAGGCGACGCCCGCGCCCAGGGTGGAGCCGCCCCTCAGCGCCCCGAACAGGATGTTCACGACGGAGCGACCCATCGCCGAGGCCATCAGCCTGGTCAGGAACGTGCCGCTGGCCCCGACCAGCGTGCCGGCGACCAGCAGCACGGTGTTGTCCAGCACGTAGCCGCCTGCGGCGACGGTCAGACCGGTGAACGCGTTGAGCAGCGAGATGACGATGGGTACGTCGGCACCGCCGACCGGGAGCACGAGCAGCACGCCGAGCAGCAGCCCGACCAGGGCGAGGATCGCGCCCACCCACAGGGCCGGCTGGGTCACCACCAGGACGCCGAGCACCACGGCGGCGACGAAGCTGACCGCGAAGGCCGCCGGCAGCCCGGGGAAGACGACCGGCCGGGACGTCATCAGCTCCTGCAGCTTGGCGAACGTGACCAGGGAGCCGGCGAACGACACCGAGCCGACCAGGATGGTGAACGCCGTGGCAGCGAGAGTGAACCTCTCCACGCCGGCCCGGTCCGTGGCGTCGGCGAGCTCCAGGAGGGCGACCAAGGCGGCGGCACCGCCACCGACGCCGTTGAACATCGCCACCAGCTGCGGCATCTGGGTCATCTGGACCCGGCGCGCCCCCACGAAGCCGATGACGGTGCCGACCGCGATCGCGACCAGGATCGCCACCACGTGGTCGAGGTGGCCGTAGAAGAACACCACCACGCAGGCGATCACGGCGCCCAGCGCACCGACCGCGTTGCCGCGCCGGGCATGGCGGGGGGAAGACAGACCCTTGAGGGCCAGGATGAAGCAGACCGCGGCGAGCAGGTAGGTCAGCTGCACCCACACCGGAGTGCTTCCGTTCACGCGGCGGCTCCCCGCTTCGTCGACGAGCTGCGGGCCGACCGTCCGAAGCGTCGCCTCGGTTGCAGCTCGGCCGGCGTGCCCTCGGTGGGCCGCCTGCGCGTGAACATCTGGAGCATCCGGTCGGTGACCACGAACCCGCCCACCATGTTCACGCTCGCGAGCACCACAGCGACCAGCCCGATCACCAGCTGCAGAGTGTCTTCCGCGTAGCCGCTCACCAGGATCGCGCCGAGCAGGATGATGCCGTGGATGGCATTCGCGCCCGACATCAGCGGCGTGTGCAAGGTGGAGGAGACCTTGGAGATCACCTCCACCCCGACGAAGACGCTCAGGATGAAGATCGTGAGCCAGACGACGGGCTCGCTCATACCGTCCCCCCTTCCAGGGCGTCGCGGGTGGCCTCGTGCCGAACGACGCCGTCCTGGGTGACGCAGGAGCCGACCACGATCTCGTCGGTGAAGTCCGGTGCGTAGGCCGGTGACCCGTCGTCGGTGGTGCGGGTCATCAGGGTCACGATGTTCACGATGTTCTGTGCATACAGGCGGGACGCCGGACCCGGCATCTGCGAGGGGACGTTGGCGCCGCCCCACACCTGCGCCCGGCCCACCCGGACCACCTTGCCAGGCTGGGATCCCTCGACGTTGCCGCCGGTCTCCGCAGCCAGGTCGACGACCACCGACCCCGGTCTCATCTGCTCGACCATCTCGGTGGTGACCAGCATCGGCGCCCGACGACCCGGCACCGCCGCGGTCGTGATCAGCGCGTCCGCGGCGGCGATGTGCGGCGTGAGCAGGTCTCGCTGCTGCTGAGCGCGGTCCTGCGTCATCTCCCGGGCATAGCCGCCGGTCCCCTCCAGCGTCTCCAGCTCCAGCTCGATGGCGACAGCGCCCACCGACCTGATCTCCTCCGCGGCGGCCGCCCGGACGTCGTACGCCTTGACGACGGCTCCGAGGCGACGAGACGTGGCGATCGCCTGCAGGCCGGCTACCCCGGCGCCGAGGACCACCACCTCGGCGGGCGGCACGGTGCCGGCGGCGGTCATGTTGAGCGGGAAGAAGCGACGCAGCAGACCGGCCGCGACGATCGCGCAGCGATAGCCCGACACCAGCGACTGGGAGGACAGCGCGTCCATCGACTGGGCCCGTGAGATCCGCGGCACCAGCTCCATGGCGTACGACGTCAGCCGGAGGTCCCGCATCTCGGCGACCACGTCCAGCGAGGTGCTGACCGGGAGGAAGGAGATCGTCGACGTGCCGGCCGGCAGCCGGCGCAGGAGGGACGAGTCGGGCGGGTTGACCGAGACGACCACGTCGGCGCCCTCCCACGGTGCCTCGCTCACCTCGGCGCCCGCCTCGAGGTAGTCCTCGTCGGCGTGCAGCGCGCCGCGGCCCGCACCGGCCTCGACGGCCACGACGTACCCCAGGGCGGTCAGCTTGCCGACCAGCTCGGGGACGAGGGCGACCCGCGCCTCGCCCTCCCGGGTCTCCATGGCCACAGCGATCTTCACGTTGCGCAACCTAGGCCACGGTGACGAGGCGGACAAACACCTGCCGGGTTCGTCCCGCGTGTGTCGGGGACCGGCGTCGCCTCATGGCCAACCTGATCGCGGAGACCGCTGACCCTGGCGTCATTCGATCAGCCTTGCTGCACTCGCGCGTCGACGAAGCCCGCGTGCTCGGCCTGGTCCAGCTCGGGAGCCGTCGCGCATTGGTCAGCTTCGCGACTGCCGCAGCTGTGAGCGAGCCGCGACGGCTGCGGCCACCTCCTCCGGCGACGCGATGCTGATGCGTTCGTCGACGAGACTGAGCAGACGGACCGGCCGTCCGGCAGAGGACGCTGCTTCGACCTTGTGGTGCCCGTCGAGCAGGAAGTGGGTGAGCACCCAGTGCTGGTAGTAGTCATCACCCTCGTCCATCGCTGGCTGGACCACGTCGAGCAGCGAATAGGCCACTGCCGTCGGCACAGTCTGTCCGAGGCTGTCGCCGTACTCGGCAACGCGATGGCTCGTGTTCCACGCGGGCGGAACCATGGGCACGACAAACTCGTAGAGGTGCCCCTGCTCGCCGATCGGTGTCTCAAAGGTTCGGTAATAGGGCGTGACCGGGTTCTCGGGTGCGCCAACAGCGGGGTCGACGCCCCAGGTGGAGACTTGCTCGTGACTGAAGTAGTCGGAGACGTCCCCGGGCGCCACCAGTCGCGGCGTCACGTCGAGCAGCAGCGCCGTGTAGTGGGACTTGGGCAGCGCCCGACCGTACGCCCGGAGAACTTCCTCATCGATGGCAGTCAGTCCTGTGTTCAGCTTCTCGTTCGCAACGCCCAGGTCGGCAGACTCCGGTTCGCTCAACCGCTGGAAGACGGCTGGACACGTTCCGCACCAGAGGCCGAGCTCGAAGACCGGCACGCCCCGGAGCGTGAGCCGCCGTGGAGGAAACGCCGTCCCAGGCGCAGGCTGAGGAGTCGGCACCGCAACCAGGGAGCGCTTGTCGCGGACTCCCAAGTCGATGCCTCGCCGCGCCTCGATGATCACAGCCCGACGGTACGCGGGCGGGCCGTGGCTGAGGTTCTCGGCGTCCTCGAGGAGGTGAGGTCGACTTGCGGGGCGAGCTCCTCGGCGATGTGTCTGCCTGCCAGTGCAGCCAGTGTCGCGGAGAGTGAGGCGTCGCGGCTGGAGTCGGCCGTGGTCAGGGCGCTGAGCGACTGGATGCCTTGCAAGCCCAGTCGTTGCTGCTGTCCGGGGGTGAGCAGGTTTCGCCCGACGACGGCGTAGACGGGTCGGGGGGCGGACCGTGTTGCCACGACGGCGGGGAGCTTGCCGTTGAGGGTCTGGTCGTCCATGGATCCTTCCCCGGTGATGACGATGTCGCAGGTGCTGACTGCCTGGTCGAAGTGAAGGAGGTCGAGGAAGTAGTCTGCTCCTGGCGTGTGTCGACCTCCCAGCCAACGACATGCGAGGCCGAGTCCTCCTGCGGCGCCGGCTCCGGGTTCTCCGGCCAACGCGGCGGGGACCCGGTCGTGAAGCGCTGGCAGGACCCGGACCAGCGTGGTGAGGCCGGCTTCCAGGGTGGTGATCTGGGCGACGTCGGCACCCTTTTGTGGACCGAAGACGGCGGCAGCTCCGGCGGGGCCGAGGAGGGGGTTGGTGACGTCTCCGGCGACGACGATCTCGACATCGCGGAGGTCGACCATCGCGGTGGTGTCCACTCGTGCGATCCGGGTGAGGCTGTCGCCGTCCGGTTCGACGGTGTGTCCGTCGGCGTCGAGGAACGTGACGCCGAGGGCGGCGAGCATCCCGGCCCCGCCGTCGGTGCTGGCGCTGCCGCCGAGGGCGAGCACGATCCGTCGTGCTCCCGCATGGCGGGCGGCCAGGATGGCTTGGCCGAACCCGTAGGTGGAGCTGGTCATGGGAGCCCCGACGCCCACCGGCAGGGTGGACAAGCCACAGGTGTTGGCGACCTCCACGACTGCGGTTTCCTGCCCGAGGGCGTAGACGGCCAGGAGCTCCTGGCCGTCAGCGCCTCGGACCCGTGTCTCGCGTTGGTGGTAGCCGGCGCTGAGGGCGGCTTCGACGCTGCCGTCGCCGCCGTCGGCCAGGGGAAGGGTGACTGTCTCGACTCCAGCGGTGTGCAGCCCGTCGGCGATGGCGTCGGCGACCTGGGTGGCGGTCAGTGAACCCTTGAACTTGTCGGGGGCGATCAGTGCGCGCATGTCAGGACCTCACGGTGGCGGCGTGGGCGCCGGTCGGCTGGGCGGGCACCGGTACGGCGGAAGCCGCGGTCATGTCGTCGGCGGGGAGCTCGACGTCGTCGATCTCGTGCAGGGGCTCGACGTCGTCGCCGCGGAACACCCGGCGGGCGCGGTCCACGTCGAGGTCCTTGTCCCAGGCGGCGATGAAGAGGGTGGCGACCGCGTTGCCGATGAAGTTGACCAGAGCGCGGCACTCGGACATGAACTTGTCGATGCCGAAGATGAGCATGATGCCGGCGGCAGGGACGGTGCCGACGGTGGCCAGGGTGGCGGTGAGGGCGATGAAGCCACCGCCGGCGACTCCGGCGGCTCCCTTGGAGGTGAGCAGCATGATGGCGAGCAGTCCGACCTGCTGACCGATGCTGAGATCGGTGTTGGTGGCCTGGGCGATGTAGAGGGCGGCCAGCGAGAGATAGATGGCGGCACCGTCGAGGTTGAAGGAGTAGCCGGTGGGCACGACGAGCCCGACCGTGGACTTCTCCACACCGGCGTGCTCGAGCTTGCGCATCAGACCGGGCAGGGCCGGCTCGGCCGTCGAAGTGCCGAGGATGATCAGCAGCTCCTCCTTGAGGTAGCGCAGCATGTGGAAGATGTTGAGCTTCAGGTAGAGCATCACCGAGCCGAGGACGACGATCACGAAGAAGGCCGAGGTCAGGTAGAACAGGCCGATCAGTGACCCGAGGCTGGTCAGGGTGGAGAGCCCGAACTCGCCGATGGCGTAGGCCATCGCACCGAACGCCCCGAGGGGGGCGAGCTTCATGATGAAGCCGAGCACCTTGAACACGATGGCGGTGAGCCGCTGCACGCCGCTCAGGACGGGGGCGCCAACGGGGCCGACGGCGTTCAGGGCGACACCGAAGATGACGGCGAGGAAGATGATCTGCAGGATCTCGCCCTCGACGAAGGGGCCGACGACGCTGTCCGGGACGATGCGGAGCAGGAAGTCCCACCAGTGTGTGTGTTCGCCGGCTGCTACCAGGCTGGTGGCGTCACCGGTGGTCTTCAGCTTGCTGGCGTCGGCGTTGACGCCGTCGCCGAGGCGGGTGACGTTGATGGCGACCAGGCCGCAGATCATCGCCAGGATGGTGCCGATCTGGAAGTAGGTCAGCGCCTTGATGCCGGTCAGGCCGACCTTCTTCAGGTCCGCGACAGAGGCGATGCCACCGACGATGGTGAGGAACACGATCGGGCCGATCAGCATCTTCATCAAGGTGACGAAGGTGGTGCCGATCGGCTCCATGGACACTCCGACGTCGGGCCACACAGCCCCGACGAGGACGCCGAGGATGATGGCCACCATCACGTAGAAATAGAGCTGCCGGTACCACCGCGTCTTCTTCGCGGCTTGCGGAGCGTGGGCGACTGCTGTGTCCATGGTGAGCACCTCGAGGTGTCTGCTTCGACTGTCTGGTCGAAGGGGGCTTGTGGTGCTCACCACAGTGGGTGCGGTCCAGCACTCGCGTCCAAGACCGGTTCTCTACCGCATCGGTAGGCTGTCCCTATCGTTGCTGCTCACGGAGGCCCGATGGTTGTTGCTCAGGAGGAATGGTGGATGGTCGCCAGCTGACGTACTTCCTCGCGGTGGTGGAGCACCTGAACTTCGGTCGGGCCGCCGACCAGCTCCATATCGCGCAGCCGTCACTGTCCCAGGCGATGAGCATCCTCGAACGGGAGCTGGGCGTGCCGCTGTTCCATCGGGTCGGCCGCGGCATCGTCCTCTCCGATGCCGGCGCCCAGCTCGTCGAACCGGCCCGCCAGGTCCTCCGCGACCTCGACTCAGCCAAGGCCGCCGTGCAGTCGACCCGCGGTCTGCAACGTGGCCGCGTCGAGCTGGTATCCATGCCCAGCCCCGGCATCGAGCCCCTGACCACCATCATCCGCGCCTTCACCGACGCCCACCCGGCGATGTCGGTCACCGTGGACGCCGCGTTCACGCCCGAAGAGGTCATCGCGTCGATCAAGGGAGGAAAGGCCGAGATCGGGCTGCTCGGGTCCGCTGCCTCCGCGAACACCAGCGGCCTGCGGGTCCTCCCGGTCGAGGACCAGCCGCTCGTTCTCATCTCGCCGCACCCGGCCGGTGACGACCCGGCCGTTGCTGACCCGGACGGCCGCGGCCACGCCGACGAGCTTGAGCGCCGGGACGGCGAGGCTGCTCCAACGGGTGCGCAGGCAGGCATCGTGGAGCGCGGCGACCTCGCCGGCCTCCGGCTCATCGTGTCCAGGCAGGGCAGCCTGATGCGTCGGTTGGTCGACGACGTGCTCGCCAGTGGAGTCGAGGCCGAGATCGTCGTCGAAGTGGAGCACCGCACGTCGATCCTGCCGATGGTGCTCGCCGGCATCGGGCACGCGGTGATGCCGTCGTCGTGGACACCTCTCGCCGAACGAGCCGGTGCCGTCGTACGCCGGATCGAGCCCGTGTCGCTGTTGCGCACGGCCCTGGTCACGCGCAAGACAGCCCTCACTCCGGGAGCCGCTGCGTTCATGCGGTCCGCCGTCGCCTATGTCGAGGAGCACCGTTCGAGCGGCCGAAGGGCGGCACCAGTAGCGAACCGATAGGGGCGGCCTATCAAGGGAATCGAAAAGCGGTCTTGGACGCAGCCATGTGTGGCGCTGTTCACTCGAACCACCCACTCACCCTCGTCCTCACGGAGAACACCATGACCGACAAGCAGATCTTTCGCATCGCCGCTGTCCCCGCCGACGGGGTCGGACTCGAAGTCGTCGAGGCCGGCCGCCACGTCCTCACTGCCCTGGCGGCAGCGTCCGACGGCCGGTTCGCGTTCGAGTGGCAGGACTTCCCCTGGGGCTCGCAGTACTACGCCGAGCACGGCACGATGATGGCCGAGGACGGCCTCGAGCAGCTCAAGGACTTCGACGCCATCTACTTCGGCGCCGTCGGCTGGCCCACAGTCCCCGACCACGTCAGCCTGTGGGGTCTGCGGCTGCGGATCTGCCAGAGCTTCGACCAGTGGGCCAACGTTCGCCCCGTCGAGTTCCTCCCCGGCATCTCGAGCCCGCTCCGCAAGGCCGACGACACCGACCTGAACTGGGTCGTCGTCCGCGAGAACTCCGAGGGCGAGTACGCCGGCCTCGGCGGCCGCAACCTCGCCGCCCGCGGTGACGGCAACGAGGTCGCCATCCAGTCCGCCCTGTTCACCGAGTTCGGCTGCGAACGCATCATGCGGTTCGCCTTCGACCTGGCCCGCACCCGCACCGTCAAGAAGGTCTCCAGCGTCACCAAGAGCAACGCCCAGCAGTACGGCATGGTGCTGTGGGACGACGTGTTCAAGAAGGTCGCTGCCGACTACCCCGACGTCGAGACCGAGAGCGTGCTCGTCGACGCGATGGCCGCCAAGTTCGTCCTCCACCCCGAGGACCTCTCCGTCGTCGTCGCCTCCAACCTCAACGCCGACATCCTCTCCGACCTCGGCAGCGCCCTGGCCGGCAGCCTCGGCCTCGCCGCCAGCGCGAACCTCAACCCCGAGCGCCGCTTCCCCAGCATGTTCGAACCCGTCCACGGCTCCGCCCCCGACATCGCCGGGCAGGGCATCTGCAACCCCGTCGGCGCCATCGGCAGCGCCGCCCTGATGCTCGAGCACTTCGGCCTGCACGACGAGGCCAAGGCCGTCCAACGCGCCATCGAGGACACCACCGGCAACGGGATCCGCACCCGCGACGTCGGCGGCACCGCCACCACCGCAGAGGTCACCGCAGCCATCATCGACAACCTCACCAACTGACTCTCTCCCCACGACCGAGATTCCCCCGACGCCTCCAGGCTCTGGGGCATCTCGCATCCACTACCGACAGGGACAAGCAACCAACCGGAACTCCACGACCGAGTCCAGGCATGCTCACAACGAACCGCGGATCGCGCGTGCAGCGGGATAGCCGCCGATATCGCGGTACGAGTGGGGCAGTCAGTCCCAGCCCAGCATGGAGAAGACCTCATCTCCCAGCAGGTGTCTGACCCGCGTCCGGTCTGAGGGGGACACCTGATTCAGGAGGCGGGCGACATCCTCAAGGGCGCGCACGTCATCGTCGACAGTCGCATCCGCCTGACGCTGCTCTGTGAACAACACGAGGTCACGAAGCGCTTCGGCTAGCAGTCGCGTCAATGCGTCCTCAGGCACGCATGAACGCTACCGCCGAGCGGCGTTCATCGGCATGACGAGCAAGTTTGAAAGTTCTGGACCGACGGTCTTCTGTGTGCACTTCTGCCGGACTGCGACAAGAACCTTGCAACGCGCCATAGGCCACGCATCCGTCACGCTAGGGGCGTTCGAGAAGCCCCACACATATGCCCGATCAGTAGTACCAGGGGAAGTTTCCCGCGCGACTCCGGCTGCTACCGGCTCTTGTCGGTTCTGGTCGGAAAAGTCGCTCTGACCTGCGCAAACGCCCATTTGGCATTGTGGACCGCCGTTCGCTTCTGTTGGTCTCGGCCGGACTTCTTGCGGACTTTTTGCGGACTAGCGGGTGTCAGCCGCAGCGAGCAGCGTCCTCGCCGAAACACGACTCGGGGCGTACTTGGGGCCTGTCTTGGTGGTGCAGGGGAGACGAGCAGTGCTTATGCCGTGGCTGAGTTCTTGACGTTCTCGAGGAGCTGGGGTCGGGCGTCGGGGCGAGCTGCCAGGCGATGCGTCTGCCTGCCCGTGCAGCCAGTGTCGCGGAGAGTATGGCGTCCGTGCTGGGGTCGGCCGTCGTCATGTCGCTGAGCGACTGGATGCCTCGCAAGCCCAGCCGTTGCTGCTGCTTGGGGGTGAGCAGGTTGCGCCCGACGACGGCGTAGACGGGCCGGGGGGCGGACCGTCTCGCGACGACGGCGGGGAGCTTGCCGTTGAGGGTCTGGTCGTCCAGGGATCCTTCCCCCGTGATGACCATGTCGCAGGTGCTGACGGCCTGGTCGAAGTGCAGGAGGTCGAGGAAGTAGTCGGCTCCTGGCGTGTGTCGACCTCCCAGCCAGCGACATGCGAAGCCGAGTCCTCCTGCAGCGCCGGCTCCGGGTTCTTCGGCCAACGCGGCGGGGACCCGGTCGTGAAGCGCTGGCAGGACCCGGACCAGCGTGGTGAGGCCGGCTTCCAGAATGGTGATCTGTTCGACGTCGGCACCCTTCTGCGGACCGAAGACGGCGGCGGCTCCGGCGGGGCCGAGGAGGGGGTTGGTGACGTCTCCAGCGACGATGACCTCGACATCGCCGAGGTCGACCATGGCGGTCGTGTCCACTCGTGCCATCCGGGTGAGGTTGTCGCCGTACGGCTCACCTGGGTGGCCGGTCGCGTCGAGGAATGCGGCGCCGAGTGCGGCGAGCATGCCGGCGCCACCGTCGGTGCTGGCGCTGCCGCCCAGCGCCAGCACGATCCGTCGGGCTCCCGCGTGGCAGGCGTCCAGGATGGCCTGGCCGAACCCGTAGGTGGAGCTGGTCATGGAGGCGCGGATGCCGGCCGGCAGGGTGGACAGGCCGCAGCTGTTGGCGACCTCGACAACAGCGGTGCCGTCTGCGAGGGCGTAGGCGGCATCGATGTCTCGGCTGTCGGCGCCCCGGACCCGTGTGTGTCGTCGGTGGTAGCCGGCGCTGAGGGCGGCTTCGACGCTGCCGTCGCCGCCGTCGGCTAGGGGAAGGGTGACTGCCTCGACTCCCCCGGTGTGCAGCCCGTGGGCGATGGCGCCGGCGACCTGGGTGGCGGTCAGTGAGCCCTTGAACTTGTCGGGGGCGATCAGGGCGCGCACGTCACGACCTCACGGTGGCGGCGTGGGCGCCGGTCGGCTGAGCCGGCACCGGCACGGCGGAGGCCGAGGTCATGTCGTCGGCGAGGAGCTCCACGTCGTCGATCTCGTGCAGGGGCTCGACGTCGTCGCCGCGGAAGACTTGCCGGGCGCGGTCCACGTCGAGGTCCTTGTCCCAGGCGGCGATGAAGAGGGTGGCGACCGCGTTGCCGATGAAGTTGACCAGAGCGCGGCACTCGGACATGAACTTGTCGATGCCGAAGATGAGCATGATGCCGGCGGCAGGGACGGTGCCGACGGTGGCCAGGGTGGCGGTGAGGGCGATGAAGCCACCGCCGGCGACGCCGGCCGCTCCCTTGGAGGTGAGCAGCATGATGGCGAGCAGGCCGAGCTGCTGGCCGATGCTGAGGTCGGTGTTGGTCGCTTGGGCGATGTAGAGGGCGGCCAGGGAGAGGTAGATGGCGGCCCCGTCGAGGTTGAAGGAGTAGCCGGTCGGTACGACGAGCCCGACCGTGGACTTCTCCACACCGGCGTGCTCCAGCTTGCGCATCAGGCCCGGCAGGGCCGGCTCGGCGGTCGAGGTGCCGAGGATGATGAGCAGCTCTTCCTTGAGGTAGCGCAGCATGTGGATGATGTTGAGCTTCAGGTAGAGCATCACCGAGCCGAGGACGACGATCACGAAGAACGCAGAGGTCAGGTAGAACAGGCCGATCAGCGACCCGAGGCTGGTCAGGGTGGAGAGCCCGAACTCGCCGATGGCGTAGGCCATCG
>CAXSHL010000035.1:0-38745 GCA_964237315.1 uncultured Nocardioidaceae bacterium | reverse complement strand
GCCCGATCACGGGTGCGGGGTTCGGCGTGTCCAAGATCCGGGGTCAGGCCCCCTCATACGCATGTTCGTGGGTTACCGAGCAGGGGCTGCCTGCTCGGCCTGTCCACAGTCGTAGGAGGCCCCGGTGATTTCTGAGCGTACGAGCGTTGGGCTCGATGTGCACGCACGATCGGTCGTTGCGACCGCTCTGGACTCGGTGACGGGCGAGGTGCTCAGGGCGACCCTCGTTCCGAGTCACGACGTCGTGATCGGCTGGCTGCGCGCCCTGCCCGGTCCGGTCGCGACGACCTACGAAGCGGGTCCGACCGGGTTTGGGCTGTACCGGGCGCTGACCACTGCGGGCATCCGGTGCGAGGTCGCCGCGCCCTCGAAGCTGAACCGGCCTCCTGGTGACCGGATCAAGACCGACGCCAAGGACGCGCTACTCCTGGCCCAGTTGCTGCAGGTCGGGCAGATCACCGCGGTTCGGGTCCCTACGATCAGCGAGGAGGCCGCCCGAGATCTGGTCCGTGTCCGCGAGGACGTGCGCGGCGACCTGATGCGGGCCCGGCACCGGGTCTCCAAGCTGCTGCTTCGCCATGGCCACGTCTACTCCGGCGGCAAGGACTGGACCGGTACCCACGACGCGTGGCTGCGCCGGATCCGGTTCGACCAACCCGGCACCCGGGCCGCCTACGAGGCCGACCTCGAAACCGTTGAGTTCGCGGTGGCTCGCCGCGCGCGACTCGATGACGCGATCGCTGCCATGGCCGCTGATAGCGAGTTCACCGCGACGGTGCGCAAACTGTGTTGCCTGCGGGGTGTCTCCACGTTGACTGGGTTCGCGCTGGCGGTCGAGATCGGCGAGTGGGATCGGTTCAGTGGAGCCAGCATCGGCGCCTACCTCGGTCTGGTGCCCAGCGAGTACTCCAGCGGACAGTCACGCCGCCAGGGCGGGATCACCAAGGCCGGCAACTCCCACGTCCGGCGGCTGCTGGTCGAGGCCGCTTGGCACCACAAGCCCCGCTACACCGTCGGCAAGGTGCTGCGCGCACGTTGGGAGCAGGCACCCGAACACGCCCGGGTGCGCGCTCACGCCGGGAACCAGCGACTTCACCAGCGCTGGGCCTCCTACAACGCCCGGAACAAGAAGCACACCATCGCGACCACCGCGATCGCCCGCGAGCTCGCCGGATGGTGCTGGTCCCTGACCACCCTGCCCGACTGACCAGCCGGCACACGACCTGACCGAGGAGGCAGCTCCGGACGCCAACGGCACGTGCGGAACCGACCCGCGATTCGACTGT
Organism: uncultured Nocardioidaceae bacterium; assembly: GCA_964237315.1. Lineage (GTDB taxonomy): Bacteria > Actinomycetota > Actinomycetes > Propionibacteriales > Nocardioidaceae > Nocardioides_B. Next base: position 37,459 of record CAXSHL010000035.1, on the reverse strand, counting down.
GAGCCACGAGCCCGCTCGTGACGCTCGACCTCAGATCAAGCGGAGCGTTCCAGCCGAACACCGTCCTGCGGTACCCAACCCGCGCATATCAGTCTCGACCACGAAGCGTCGCCAAGACCCGCTCGAGGCATCCAGAACCCCCCCAGCCAGGAACCAGGCGCCGCCACGACAAACCAGCCGTGTCGGCGCCTCACCCTGCCACTTGACAAAGGGACTTACATATCAGTCGAAGAACAAGTGCTCGGGGGCCTCGACCAGGATGCTGCGACGGGTGGTCGGCTCGGGCGCCCAGTCCGCCAACAGGTTCAGCAGCTCACCGGTGTCTCGTTGGCCGTTGGGCAGGTGTGGCCAGTCCGAACCCCAGAGAAGCCGGTCGGGTCGGGTGGCGACCAGCGCCCGGCCGAGGTCGGCGACCGCCGCCAGCGGTCGGTCCTTGGCGATCCGGTAGGCCCCGGACAGCTTGATCCAGCAGTGCCCCCCGGAGAGCACCGAGAGCAGACGGTCCCGATCTGCGTCGCCGAGCCCGTCCTCCTCCTTCATGTAGCCCATGTGGTCGATGACGTAGGTCTCCTCGAAGTCGGCGAGGAAGGGCAGCAGGTCCCGGACCACGGTCCCGGGTGTGTAGAACTGCAGATGCCATCCCCGGGGACGGGTCCGTGTCGCCATGCGGCGCACGTAGTCGATGATCTCTCCCACCGGTCGGTCCGCCCGTGCGAAGAGATCGAGGCGTAGGGCACGCACGCCGAGGTCGTGGTATCGGTCCAGCTCGGCATCCGAGATGTCCTCGTCGACCTGGACGACGCCGCGGGCCCGGTCACCGGCGCGGGTCAGCGCATCGAGGAGCACCGTGTTGTCCCGGCCGTAGTACGTCGGCTGCACGAAGACCATCCGCTCGATGCCGAGCACGTCGGCCACCGCGAGATACTGCTCGAGCGTGCCGTCGGGAAAGGTGTACAGCGGCTCGGGGACGTGGGGGTAGCCGGCTTCGAAGATGTGAAGATGTGCGTCACAGCTGCCGGCCGGCACCTCGAAGCCGGCACGGGTGTTGGTCTCGGCGGCTCGCATCGGCGAGGTCTGCAGCGGTTCGACGGTCATGGGCGCTCCTCGACTAATGCCGGCCAGGGATCGAAGCTGTCGGTGAGCGCCGAGACCCGGGCCTTCGCCGAGGCGTGCAGCAGCTCGTTGTCCATCCCGGTGAGGACTAGGGGGCAGGCGCCGACGGCGGCGAGCTCGCGGAAGGCGTCGGGGTCGCCGACGCCCCCCAGCATCATCAGCTTCCCGTGCTCCCGGCAGGCGTCGGCAATCTCGGCGACCGCGTCCCGCAGGAGCCGATGCCGGTAGTCACCGGGCACGCCGAGTTCGGCCGTCAGGTCGTTCGCACCGACGGCGATCATGTCGACGCCGCCGACGGCCGCGATGGAGCGGGCGGCGTTCACACCCGCCGGTGTCTCGACCAGGATCTGGAGCACGGTCAGGGCATCGAGCAGAGGGTTGAGCACCCGGGCGGGGGTGGGGGCCATCTGGCTGTGCGGCACGCTGGCCAGCTGGGAGCGGTGTCCCCGCGGCGGGAAGTGACAGGCCTCGCTCGCCAGCCGCGCCTGGTCGGCGGTCTCCACACGAGGTACGACGATCCCGTGCGCGCCTCCGTCGAGGAGCCGCCCGATCACGCCGTACTCGCGCTCGGGGACCCGCACCAGTGCCGTCAGGCCCAGGTCCCCGGCGGTGGCCGAGAGCGCGGTGGCCACCTCGATCGGCATCGCCGAGTGCTCGAGGTCGATCAGCACTGCCCGATGACCGGTCGACGCAGCGATCCGGACCACGTCGGTGGTGCGAGCGCCGCGGACACCGAGCATGAAGGTCGGCTGACCGAGGCGGAGCCGGGCGAGGAAGGCGTTCTCCGGCGGGGGTGCCACCTCACCCATGATTGACCCCTGCATCAGGTGCTCAGGGTGCGCGTGGGAAGGCCATCCACTGCGGGCGGGGCCGTCGAGGCGCCGAAGAAGAGCGCCGCCATGTCAGGTCGCATCAGCAGCTGGTCGGCGGGTTCGGCCGTCAACACCCGTCCCCGCTCCAGCACCACCCCGGCACTGGCCAGCTTGAGCCCGAACCGGACGTTCTGCTCGACCATCAGGACCGTCGTGCCCAGCGCATTGATCGTCTCGACGGTCTCGAAGACGACCTGGCTGGTCGCCGGGTCGAGCCCCAGGGTGGGTTCGTCCAGGACGACGACGGTGGGCTCGGTGACCAGGGCCCGGGCGAACTCGACGATCCGCCGCTGACCTCCCGAGAGGTCCGCACCCCGGTCGTGGGCCCTCTCGGCGACGGTCGGGAACGCCTCCCCAAGCTCGTCGATCCGTCGACGCAGCCTCGCGCGCTCGCCACGGATGCGGTATCCCCCCAGCAGCATGTTGTCGCGGATGGTGAGGTCGCCGAACAGGCCCCCCTGTTGAGGGACCTGGACCACGCCGGCGTCGATGACCTCGGCGGGCGAGAGACCGTGGATGGGTCGCTGGTCGAGGTGGACCGTTCCGAGCCGGGGCGTCAGGAGACCACTGAGCACCCGCAGAACTGTCGACTTGCCTGCTCCGTTGGGGCCGACGATGCAGGTGATGCTGCCGCGGGGCACCTGCAGGTCGACACCTGTCAGGACGTCGCCGCCGCCGTAGCCGGCCACCACGCTCGTGAATCGGATCATGGTCGGGTCCCTGTCGTCTGCGGCTCCATGGTGAAGTCCTGGCCCAGGTAGGCCTCGCGCACGGCCGAGTCGGCGCTGATCTCCGAGGACGGACCGTGTGCGATGACCTGACCTTGCGCGAGCACCACGGTGGTGTCGGAGAGCGCCAGGACGAACTCCATGTCGTGCTCCACCACCAGGAAGCTCCGTCCTGACTGGTTCAACGACGTGATGAGCAAGGCCAGGCGCCGCAGCAAGGTGGGGTTGATGCCCGCCGCTGGCTCGTCGAGGAGGATGACCTCGGGGTCGAGCATGAGGACCTGGGCCAGCTCGACGAGCTTGCGCTGCCCGTAGGACAGGTCGGTGGCTTGGGCATCGACGTACTCGGCCATCCCGACGAAGTCCAGGAACTGCAGCGCGCGCGCCGCCTCGGCGCCGGAGACCGCGCTGCGGGCCAGTCGGATGAGGCTGAAGTCCGCATTGACGGCGGCGACGTTCTCGAGCACCGTCAGGCTCTCGAAGAGACGAGGAAGCTGGTAGGTGCGGGCGATGCCTGCGAAGGCCCGGTGGGTCCGGTCGAGGTCGCCGATCGGCCGGCCGGACAGCTCGAGGTCTCCGGAGTCTGCGGCGTAGGTGCCGTCGATGACGTTGAACAGGGTCGTCTTGCCCGACCCGTTGGGCCCGATCAGCGCTGTCACGGAGCCTCGGGACACCTCGAGCGAGACGTCCTGCAACGCCGTGAGACCACCGAATCGCTTCGTCACCGAGTGAACCGTCAGCACCGCGGCGGTGTCCGCCGCCGCGACGCTCGTGCGGACTCTTGCCGGGGCAGCGGGCACCGGCCGGTCGGCCAGGCGAGACCCGGTGAGTACGGCGTCCTCTCGGTCTCTCCGGCGGCGCAGGCGGGAGATCTCGGGCAGGATCCCGCGGGGCAGCAGCAGCGTGACGGCCACGAGGAGACTGCCGAACAGCAGCATCCTGATGGCGCCCGCGGAGACTCCGCCGATAGCCGTGTTGGTGACCTCGGACAGCGGCACGATGATGAACGCGCCGAGGACCGGGCCCCACGCCGTCCCACGCCCGCCGAGCAACGCCGTCAGCACGACCTGCATGCTCAGCACCACGTCGAACATCGTGCTCACGGTCAGGAAGCTGACGTAGTAGCCGTAGATGGCGCCGGCCACCCCGACGAACACGGCGCTGGCCATGAAGGCGAGGCTCTTGTAGACCGGGGTCAGCACGCCGATGCCGGCCGCCTTGTCCTCGTCGTCACGGATCGCGACCAGGCCCAGTCCCAGCTTCGAGCGGCGGATGAGCGCGGTCATCGCGACGCTCGCCAGCACGAGGGCGAACAACGGGTAGTAGAACGGCCAGTTCTGGAAGCGGATGTCCCAGTCGGGGAGTGGCATCAGCAGGCCCTGGCTGCCTCCGGTGACCGAGGACCAGTTGCGGGTGACCACCCCGAGCAGCTCGAGGATCGCGAACGAGACGATGACGAAGGCGGCCCCGCGGGTCCGGCGGGTCACCAAGCTGAGCAGGAACGCCACGAACGCCGCAGCGACTCCCCCGAGGGGAGCCACCAGGAACGGTGAGACGTCCATGCGCTGTGACACGATGCCGGCCGTGTAGGCGCCCACCCCGATGAAGGCGCTGTGCCCCAGGCTGACATAGCCGGTGAGCCCGGCCATCACGTTCCACCCCGACGCGGTGACGGCGACCACGAAGGTCAAGATGAGCACCGTCTGGATGTAGCCGTTCGCGGTCATCAGCGGGATGGCACCAACGAACAGCACCAGGGCGACCGGACCCCAGCGACCGAGCCGTGAAGCCCGGTTTCTCGGGGCGGCAAGGTCCGGCTGCGCGGTGCTCATACCGTCACCGCGTCACTGCGGACGCGCCGGCCCCGGAGACCCTGGGGCCGCACCGTCAGCACCAAGATGATGAGCAGGTAGGGAACCGCGGTGGCCCATCGGGTGTCGAAGTAGGTCGCGGTCAGTGCCTCAGCGACCCCCAGCACCACTCCTCCGACTCCGGCGCCGAGGAAGCTGCCGAGCCCGCCGAGGATCACCACGCACAGCACCCTGCCGATCCAGACGTAGTGCGAGTCGGGGCCGAACTGGAACAGCACCGCCAGCGCAGCTCCGGCCAGCGACGTGCTCGCGACGCCGATCGCGAACATCTGCGCCATCGTGGTCTTCACGTCGATGCCAACGAGGGCCGCACTGTCCCGGTTGGCCGCGCAGGCCCTGATCGCGCGACCGAGGAAGGTCCACCGCAGCAGGGCGAACAGCCCGGCGAGCAGGACGACCGCCCAGGCACAGGCATACAGCTGGGCGCGGGGTACGACGATCGAGCCCACCTCGAACGAGGTGTTGAAGTACGACGGCGTGGCCGCCCGGGCATCGGTGCCCCAGATCAGGGACATCGCCCCCCCGAGCGCCACCGCGACGCCGAACGAGGCGACCATGGTGAGCTCGGGGTCGATGCGCTGCGCCCGCGCCACGACCGTCACGTAGAGCAGCCAGCCCACGCCGTACATGACAGGGGTGATCGCCACGCCGACCAGGAACGGGTCGACTCCGGTCCGGTCCCACATCCACCAGGTCACGAAGGCGGCGAGCACGAACAATGCGGGATGGGCCAGGTTGATCACCCGCATCACTCCGAAGGTGAGCGTGAACCCCGAGGACATCAGCGCATACACGCCGCCGACGAGCACACCGAAGGTGAGGGTCTGCAGCATGAGGATCATGGGCTGCCTCTGTGTCGAGAACCGTGGACGGGGGACATGGCCGGTTGTGTCACTTCCAGTCGGGCTTCGCGTAGATCGGCTGGGCGCCAGCCGCGTCCGCCGGTGCCACCACCTTCAAGGTGCCGCCCTGGAACTGACCGAGCAGGAGCTCACCCCCGGGCCGCCCCGAGGCGTCCCAGCTGAGCGGCCCGACGATCGTGTCGACGCTGTTCTCGTGCAGCCAGTCCGCCATCGCCGGCTGGTCCAGCTTGCCGACCCCCTTCACCGCTGCTGCCAGGACCTGGCCGGCGGTGTAGGAGTTCGCGGCGTCCTCACTGGGTGAGCCTCCGAACTTCTCGGTGTAGCCGTCGACGAACTCCTTGTTCCCCGGGAAGCTCGCCTCAGCACTGTAGGCCTGTGGGGTGAAGATCGCCTCCGTGTTCGCCTTGCCGATCGCCGCGGGGTACGCCGGGTCGGTGGGCGCGTTCTCTTGGTAGAGCATGTCGGGGGAGAAGCCCACCTTCTGGAAGGCCCGCACCAGTGCCGCCCCATCGGGTCCGACGGCACCGCTGATGACCAGGTCGGGATCGGCCTGCTTCATCGTGTTGGCGATGGTGTCGAAGCTGGTCGTCTCCGGGGCGTAGGTCTTGTCGATGACGGTCTTCACGCCCAAGGCACCCAGCTGCTTCTTGAAGAGGCCGGCCGCCTGCTTGGTGTTGGGGTCGTCCAGCTGGATGAGCGCGAGCGTGTCGGGCCGCTCGGCCTCGGGCAGCTTCTTGATGAGGTCCACGAACTGGTTGGGCAGCCGCTGCGTGGTCGCCGGCTGGGCGAAGAAGAGGTAGTTCAGGTCCCGAGCGAAGATCTCGTCGGCGCCGCCCGAGGGCTTGACGTAGAGATACTTGTTGCGCTCCGCCACCGGTGCGACCGCGAGGTTCAGGTCCGATGAGAACGTGCCCAGCACCAGGTCGACCTTGTCCTGGGAGATGAGCCGGTTGTAGTCGGAGATGGCCGTCTGCTGGTCGAATTGGTCATCGAGGACCTTGAGCTTCACCTGACGCCCGAGGAGCCCGCCGCCGGCGTTGATCTCCTCCACCCAGTAGCGGTACCCCTCATACCCCGGCTTCGCCCGGTCGGCCACCGGCCCGCTCAGCGGCAGCGACATGCCGATGACGAGCGGCTCCTTCGAGGAGGAGGACGGCTCGGCTGCGTCGTCGTTGGAGGCCAGCGCGCACCCCGACGTCAGCAGCAGCGTCACTCCGGCAACGGCGGTCAGGCCGTGTCGTCGGCGGCTCGGCCTGGAACCCGATCGATCGAACAGACTCATTTCTTCTCCTTCTCGGTGCCCCAGTCAGAGTGGGACGGTTGCCAGCCTGCGAGGTCCGGAGGCAGGTCTGGGTAGGGCTCGGCATCCAGACCGGGGACGGTGACGTCGGCGGGTCGGTTGTCGTGGTCGACGAGCTGTCGGATGGCGTAGTCGGTGACGGCGCCGGAGAGCAGCTGCCGCGGGTCCTCGAGGACCACGCGCAGGCGGGTGGTCATCGCGAACCAGTCATCAGGACCGGCGATGGCCGGCATCTCGCTCACCGAGGGCGTGTCGGCGCCGAGCCGGACATGCTGTCGGGGGGTGGGCTCATAGCGCGCGTAGCCGTCGAACATCTCGGCGCCGAGGTCGGAGGTCGCGATCAGCCAGGACCACAGTCGTCGGTACTCGGGCTCGAGGGCGACGACCGGGCCGAGGTCGTGGCCGTCGAACATCCCGAACACCGGGGCGTGCGGAGCGATGAGCAGGCGATGGTCGGCCAGCCGTCCGCGGGACGCGATCGAGATCACCCCGGCGATGCTGTTGGTCTCGCGGGTGACCCCGGAGGTGGGCCTCCCCTGGCGCCCGGCGATCAGCACCATGGTCCGCTCCCACGGCAGATCCAGACCGTCGAACCAGCTCAACAGCCGATATGCGAGGTCCAGCCCGGTCAGGAAGAAGGTCGCCACCATGATGCGGTTGACGGGCACCAGAAGATCGTCCGCCGGCCCGTCGAAGTACTCGCGGCGCAGGGTTCGCGCAGTCAGGTAGCCACTGTCGGCGAGCGCCTTCTCCAGCACCCGCTCGGTGACCCTGCAGGTGTAGTCGACCATTCGCGCGATCGACGTCTCTCGGCCGATGAAGGCGGCGACGTCGATCTTCTCCCACAGCTGCGGTGTGTTCGCCTCCCGCGCCTCACGAGTGGAGTCCAGCAGGGCTTGGGCGTCGGTGCGCCAGGTGCCGTCCGGCTCGAGCTCGCGCATCCGGGCCAGGGTGGCGACCGCCGGTCCCAGGTGCGAGACGGCAGCCATCTCCTTGAAGCCGCGGGCCGCCAACCGGAACGACTCCACCGTCGGCGCGGCGCCTCCGCCCGGGAAGAGCGCCAGGTCGGTGCCGGTCGCCACGATCATGGGGTCCTGCGCGGTCAGCCGTTGGGCGGCCTGTCCGAAGTGGGCTCCGATGCTGGTCGGCGACGCGGTGTAGACGCCGAAGAGATGCAGCAGCTCCGGGCTCTCGAAGTGGTCGGTCATCGAGCATCCTTCGTGGTGCCGAGTGCGTAGAGCACGGTGTCGGTGGCGAAGCGAACGCCGGGGGACAGTGAGTTGGAGACCACGAAGCGCACGTCGTCGGGGTGCTCGGGATCGTCGGGGTGCTCGGGATCGTCGGGGTGTTCGGGGTGGGTGGTGACGACCGCGACGTCGGTGCCGCCCGAGGTCGGGAACTCCGCGACCACGCGCAGCCCCCCGTCCCGCCACTCATAGACCTGTGAGGCCAGCACCGGGTCGGGGTCGGCGGGGCTCCCGTGGATGAAGTTGACCCGGATCACGAAGAGGCGACCAGCGTGCTCGACCACGAGAAGCTCCCGCGCTCCGAGACCCTCGAGGGACGAGACGGCCTCGAACCGGCCCGCATGCCAGGCCATCAGGACCGGCTGGGTGTCGATGCCCGCGACCAGCAGGTGGTGGGTGCCCGCTTCGATGAAATCGGCGAAAGCGCGGCCACCCCTCTCCAGCAGGGTCTGCACCTCGGCGTACCGCGCCCCGTCCCAGCGGTAGAGCCGGCTGGGCCCGGCATGGTCGGCGTGCGCGAGGAGGTGCGCCCCGTCCACCACGAAGGGGTGCCAGTTGTATCCCCACGTCGAGGGCACGGCCTGGAACTCGACGAACCGGTCGCCGTCCCACTCGAAGATGGCCGAGTCGCGGTTCGGACCCTCGATGTGCGGGAGGTCGACGCCCTGGGCCAGCCCGAGGAAGTGCCGTCCCTCGACCGTCCAGTGCCGCCACTGCTTCGCCGCGAAGCTGGGGATCGACTGGAACTCCACGAAGCCTGCATCGGACCACTCGAAGATCCGGGAACCGGTGGAGTAGTCGTAGGGCCCGGCACCGGAGCGGATGCTGGCCACAGCGAGGAAGGAGCGTTCCCCGATCGTGAAGAACTCGGCGTCCTCGCCTCCGGGCCCGGGCAGGGTCGAGAACGAGTGGTAGCGGCCGTCGACCAGCTGGAGCAACAAGACCTCGGTGTCGCTGTCGCCGGCATTCATCCCGGCGGCGGCCCCGGGCACGTCCAGCGCCAGCTGCGGTACGGCGAGCAGGTCGTTGCCTGCCACGCGGAACGGCTCGACGGCCCGCGCACCCGATGTCGGGATCCTCTGGAGCTCGGTGAGTGTGATGGTCACAACGCCACTGAACAGAACATGTGACCTGGGTCGCAAGTAATGTGTGTTGACGCTTGCACTCATACACCGTTAGGGGAAGTGACGCATGCTTGATGTCAACCAGCTGATCGCCCTGCGTGCGGTGGCCGCCGAGGGGTCGATCGCAGCCGCTGGACGCCGACTGGGGTACACCCGGTCGTCGATCTCCCAGCAGGTCTCCGCCCTGGAGCGCTCGGCCGGAGCGGCTCTGCTGCTGCGGAGTGGGCGAGCGGTGACCCTCACCCCGGTCGGGCGACGACTGCTGGGGCACACCGAGCGCATCCTGTCGGAGCTGCGAGCCGCTGAGGGCCTGTGTCGGGCGCAGAGCGGGGAGGTGTCCGGAGCGATCCGGATCGGGATCCCGTTCCGGGAGGGTCCGGCAACCATGAGCAGCGCCCTCACGCACGTGCGCCAGGCGTTCCCGCGGCTCGAGATCAGCCTGGCCGCCACCAGCGACGAGAAGGGCCCGGAGGAGGTGCGCAGCGGTCGGCTGGATGTGGTGATCCTGTCGCGGTTCGGCGCCAGGTGCGGGGCACCGGAGCCTGGCCTCCGGCAGTGGGAGCTGGGCCACGACGAGCTGCGGCTCAGTGTCCCCGCGGAACACCCGCTGGCTCAACGCTCGCGCTGCTCGGTTCCGGAGCTGTCCGACGAGCTGTGGGTCCTCGTCCCCCGGACCGCACTCGGCCAGATGACGCTCGGGCTGTGTGCCGCGGCCGGCTTCCAGCCGGCGGTGGCCGCCACCGTCGACGACATGGCGACGGCCCTCGGCCTGGTGAGCGTGGGATGGGGGATCACCATCGCCCCCATGCTCACCCCGGTCGGGCAGGAGGAGCGGCTGCGCCGGGTTCCCCTGGAGGGAGTGCACATCCACCGGTTCAGCGCGCTCGTGGTGAGGGACGGGGAGGAGGACTTCCCCGAGATCAGAACAGTCGTGGAGGCCGTACAGATGGTCAGCGCACGCTGACATCCTGCGCACAGCGACGAATCATGGAGCCTCGGTGAATATCGCACAGGCGTATCTGATTATCGAATAAAGCTGTTCATCATGCCGTTCTACGGACTCCTCGGACTCCTCGCTGCTCTACCACCGGGGAGTGCCCTCGGCGATCCTCGGCAGCCAGGTCTGGGAGCTCCCGGACCAGACCCGGAAGCCCAACCACCCCCTCAAGCCACGCCACCTCAAGCTGCACAGCCTCTTCGGGCCGGACTCCCAGGGGCCGGACTCCCAGGGGCCGGACGCCGTGCAGGGCAGACGGCTGGTCCTGGGCAACGGCGACGTTCGGATCTCCTACGTGGTGACCGGCACCGAGGCGTCGCCGTATTACACCAACGCCATCGGGGACGAGTGCGTCTTCGTGGAGGAGGGGACCGGGGTGGTGGAGACCGTCTTCGGGACCTTGGCCTACCGCAGCGGCGACTACGTGGTCATCCCTCGGGCGGCGACCCACCGCTGGGTGCCGGCTGAGCCGTCGAGGCTGTATGCGATCGAGGCGAACTCCCACATCGCCCCCCGGAACGCTACCTGTCTCGCAACGGCCAGTTCCTCGAGCATGCGCCGTACTGCGAGAGGGAGCTCCGGGTGCCCACGGACCCGTTCCTGGTCGGCGGCGAGGGCGTGGAGGTGCTCGTCAAGCACCGGGCCGCCGGGTCCGTCGTCGGCAGCCGGGTCGCCTACCAGACTCATCCCTTCGACGTCGTGGGCTGGGACGGCTGCCTGGACCCCTACACCTTCAACGTCGAGGACTTCATGCCGATCACCGGCAAGGTGCACCAGCCGCCGCCCGTGCACCAGGTCTTCGAGGGGCACAACTTCGTCATCTGCAACTTCCTACCCCGCAAGGTCGACGACCACCCGCTGTCGATCCCGGTGCCCTACTACCACTCGAACGTGGACTCCGACGAGGTGATGTTCTACGTGGGCGGTGACTACGAAGCCCGCAAAGGGACCGGCATCGGCATCGGGTCGATCTCCTTGCACCCGGGTGGGCACTCGCACGGACCACAGCCCTCGACCGTCGAGGCGTCCCTGGGCGCGGAGTTCTTCGACGAGTCGGCAGTGATGGTGGACACCTTCGCCCCCCTGGAGCTGGGAGAGGGTGGTCTCGCGGCGGAGGACCCGGAGTACGCCTGGACCTGGGCCGGCGGGCGGGTTCAGGGCCGCCGGTAGGCGGGCGGGTTCAGGGCCGCGGTTGCTTCACAGCATGGCTCGTGAGATCGACTGGGCGGCCTCGGCGATGAGGGGCACACCCTGGTCGATGACGTCCCTGCGGTTGCTCACCACGTTGACACTGGCCCGGGTCTCACGCAGGCCACGGATCGGCGCGGCGGCTCCGTAGGCACCCGGGTTCACCTCCCCGTACGTCGCGGCATACCCCCGCTCGCGGGCCTCCCGGACGCGGGGCAGGTCCGTCGGAGCCGGGTCCGCCGAGGCCAGCGCGGCGATGCCACCAGCACCCCGGTCGAGGGGGTCACGGTTGCCGAGCCGGTAGGAGAAGCGCGGTCCGTCGGTCGCCGGCTCTGCCACGACCGTCACCACCGCCGCGTCCCCGATCACCTCGACCAAGCTGGCTGTCGAGCCCAGGTCGAGGGCCAGCTGCTGCAGCACGGGCTCCGCGATGTCCCGTAGGCGCGGCCGCACCTGTCCGGCGAGCGAGAGCAACGAGGGCCCGACCCGGTAGCGGGACGAGTCGTCCCGCTCGGCGAAGCCAGTGCGGGCCAGGCTGACGAGGAGGCGGTAGGCGATCGAGCGGTGCAGCCCCGTCGCCTCGGCCACCTGGCTCGCGGTGAGACCGTCCGCCTGCTGGGCCAGCGTCTCCAGCACCAGCAGCCCTCGTTCCAAGGTCTGTGCGCCCCCGGCCTTGCGGTCATCGGTGATGACTCCTCCTTCAGGCCTGGGCGGGCAGGACCCGTCCCCGCACCTCACCGAGACCGATCCTCCCGTATGCGCCGGGAGCGGTCAGCCGCAGGACCACCTCGTCGCCGTCGTCGAGGTAGGTCCGCTCGGCGCCGCCCGCGACCCAGGGCTGGGTCCCGCCCCAGGACAGCTCCAGCAACGACCCGCGCTGCCCCCGCTCCGGACCGGAGATGGTCCCGGAGCCGAAGAGGTCACCGGTGCGGAGCGAGGCGCCGTTGACCGTCAGGTGAGCCAGCATCTGAGCCGGACCCCAGTACATCGCGCGGTACGGCGGCCGCGACACGACGTCGCCGTTGACCTCGACCTCGAGGTCGATGTCGTAGCCGGCACCCGGACCCACCCGCAAGTAGGGCAGCGGCTCTGGCTGCTGGTCGGGGAGATCCACGCGAGCGTGCTCGAGTGCCGCGAGCGGCGTCACCCAGGCAGAGACGGAGGTGGCGAAGGACTTGCCCAGGAAGGGCCCGAGCGGAACGTACTCCCACGCCTGGATGTCGCGTGCCGACCAGTCGTTGAGCCCCGTCACCCCGAACACGTGCTCGGCGAACTGCGAGGTGGACACCGGCTCACCGAGCGTGCTGGGCACGCCGACGACGTACCCCAGCTCCGCCTCGAGGTCCAGACGCCGGGATGGGCCGAAGGCCGGGTGGCCCGCCTGTGGCTGGCCGCTCTGCCCCCACGGTCGGCGGATGCCGGTGCCGGACACCACGACGGTGCCCGCGCGTCCGTGATAGCCCACCGGCAGATGGCGCCAGCTCGGGAGCAGCGGCTCGGCGTCGGGACGGAAGATCCGCCCGACGTTGCTCGCATGGTCGAGCGAGGCATAGAAGTCGACGTAGTCGGCGACCTCGATCGGCAGCTGCAGGGTGACTGCCGCGAGCTGCCGCAGATGCGGCTCGATGTCGGGTCGCCGGGACCGGTCGGTCAGAGCGGCCACCAGCCAGGCACGCACTCGTGCCCAGGTCCCCGGCCCAGTCTCCAGGAGGGGGTTCAGGCTCGGCTGTCCGAAGAGGTGGGCGAAGTCCTCGGTCGCCGACGCCAACGCGAGGTCGAGCACATATTCCCCGATGCGCGCCCCGACCCGCGCATCGGCCACCTGTCCGGTCACCCGTCCGGTCACCCGTCCGGTCACCTGTCCGGTCACCCGTCCGGTCACGCGTCCGGCGAGCGGCTCGCTGAACACGCCGTAGGGTAGGTTGTCGACATCCCACAGGGAGCCGTGCGCCTCGGGGACCCAGGTGGTGCCTCGCTCGGCGGTCCGCTCACTCATGCCGTCTCCCTCGCCGTCTCCGAGACCGCTTCCGCTGCCGACTCCTCGGCCGTCACTGGGCGGCCGTCACTGGGCGGGCGTCACTGGGCGGGCGAGGCGGAGCACACCCAGCGCCGCCAGGTCGGCGAGTGGTTCCTCCACGCTGCAGGAGCCGAAGGACAAGAACATCGACCTGGCCTCGAGCAGCCGCGCCGGCGCGGTCGCCTGCAGATCCGCCGCCAGGACCGCGCCGTGGCGCTCCGTCAGCCGGGCCTGGACGCGGCCCAGGTCGGCACCCGACAGGGCGTCGAGGGTCGCCAGGAGAACGTTGAGGAAGCCGTGGTGCTCGAAGCCGGTCCTCGGGTCGCGATGCCGGACGGCGTTGTGGAGCCCGGCCGTGCACTTGAAGGGCGTCCCATGCAGCACCGCCGTGCTGATCGCGATGGACAGCTCGCGCTCGGAGGGGAAGGAGTCGGCGCTCGTGCCGCCGGTGCGGAGCTTGAGCCTGAGCCCAGCCCGACCGAGGGCCGCGACAGCCTCGTGCCATTGCGGTGACGGGCTGTCGGTGGCCCTGGCGAGCTCTACGAAGACGGCGGTCCCCGGAGCGCGCCGTGCGAGGTCAGAGACGTCCTGGAGGTCTTCCGGTGCAGCATGCGGGGGGAGCTTCACCTCCCATCCGGCGACCACCAGCCCGGGCTCGCCCGCCGTCTCACGCAGAGCGGCCGCGAGACCGTCCGGCGAGACGACGACCGACACGGCAAGACCCTGCGGGAACTGCTGCCGGGAGACGAGAGCGGCGAGCTCGTGGACCGCCCCGGCCCCGATGACGAACGGGCCGACACAGGTGGCCGTCGCCGTGGTCCGGTAGCGAGCGTGTTGGTCAACGGCGTCCAGCACAGAGGCATGTCCGGGCGGGAACACCGCCGCGTCGTCGATCAGGGCAAGGTAGGGCCAATGCACGAGCTCCATGGGGGGAGATTACCGCAGGCATTCTGAAAGTCGAACTTCAACGTTCGATTAACGGACATCAATGCCGATGATGACCGCATCATCGGCATGTCTTGACACCGTCCGTTCCCGCAAGTTACGTTTGAGTGAACTTAGTACGCAATAGTGAATCGGAGTGGCTATGCCGACGGTCTCGCCGAACGAGTCGTGGAGTCTTGTCCAGTTCGTCACGCCCGGCGGCGAGCGCGGCCGTGGGGCGCTGACCGAACATCCTGATCGGCCAGGGACCGTTGTCGCCCTCCCGCCGGGGCTGCCCGGCAGCTCGGTCCTGGACCTGCTGAAGTCGTGGGAGACCGTCGCCGACACCCTGCGCGGGTTCTCTCCCGCCACCGGCACCCCCGTGCCCGACGCAACCCTGGAAGCTCCCCTGACATATCCGGCCGCTGTCCTCGGCGCCGGAGCCAACTACTTCGGGCACTGCGAGGAGATGAAGGTCGCGGTTCCGGATCCCCGCTCGACGCCGTTCTTCTTCTTCAAGCCCCCGCAGACGACTGTCATCGGTCCCTCGGAGAGCGTTCCCTACCCGGCGCACGCAGGCACTCTGCTGGACTGGGAGGCCGAGCTCGGCGTCGTCATCGGGGTGCCGACGAAAGACGTCCCGGTGGAGCGGGCGCTGGAGCACGTCGCCGGATACGTCGTCGCGAACGACATCTCCGCTCGGGACCGCACGGCACGCACCGACGCCGTCTCGGCGCACTTCGTCTACGACTGGCTCGGGCACAAGGGGCAGGACGGGTTCTGCCCCATGGGTCCCGGGGTGACCCCGGCGTGGCTCGTGCCGGACCCGCAGCAGCTGAGGATCCAGCTGTTCGTCAACGACGAGCTGAAGCAGGACGCGAAGACCGACGACATGGTGATCAGGGTTCCTCAGCTGGTCGCGGCGGCCAGCTCGATGATGACCCTGATGCCCGGTGACGTGATCCTCACCGGCACCCCGGCCGGAGTCGGCGTCGCTCGCGGTGAGTTCCTCCACCCGGGCGACGAGGTCAAGGTCGTCATCGAGCGGGTCGGCACGATCACCAACCGGGTGAGCGGGCCATGAGCACGACGTACGACACCCGCTCGGGCTGGCCTCGCCCGGTCCCGCCTCCCGCCACCATGCCGGCAGTCGTGTTCCGGGAGTTCGGCCCGGCCGACGTCCTGCACGTGGAGGAGGTCCCCACTCCCGTTCCAGGACCAGACGAGGTCCTCGTCCAGGTCGCGGCAGTCGCGGTCGGCAGGTACCTCGACGTCGTCGCCCGCGCCGGCCGGCATCCCTACCCCAGCTACCGGTTCCCGCACATCCTGGGCGCCGAGCACGCCGGGGTCGTGGCCGCAACCGGTGAGCAGGTCACCGGCTGGGCCGTCGGTCAACCGGTCGGCGTCATCCCCAACATCAGCTGCGGCTCCTGCGTGCACTGCCTGCGCGGGTACGACGAGCTCTGTCCGGACCTTCAGCTGCTGGGAATGCACCGTCCCGGGGCCTATGCGGCGTACGTCGCGGTGCCCGCCGGAAACCTGCATGAGGTGCCTGACGGGGTCAGTCCCGAGCAAGCCACCGCCCTCGCCCTGGCAGGGGCGGTCGTGCTCAACCAGCTCGACCGGACCGGCTTCGCCCCCGGTCAGTGGGTCCTGGTCCAGGGTGCCTCCGGCGCGCTCGGGTCGTTGACGGCCCGACTGGTCCAGCACCTCGGTGGGCACGCGATCGCGATGTCTCGTCATGAGGCCAAGCGTGCGCAGCTGGCCGGCCTGGGCCTCGACGCAGTGCTGGACCCGAGCGCCGCCGACGTCGTCGCGTCGGTGCTGGACCTGACGGGCGGTCGAGGAGTCGAGATCGTGGTGGACAACCTAGGCGAGCCGGCTCTGTGGGCCACCTCGATGGCGGTGCTCGCCGCCGGGGGGCATCTGGTCTCGTCGGGTGCGTTCCTCGGTGGTGAACTCCCTGTCGACCTGCACAAGCTCTATCTGCGAGGACAGCATCTCCTCGGGGTGAGGACCGGGAACGCCGCCAGCGCCCGAGCCCTCTGGGCGCAGGTGGCTGCCGGGTTCCGACCGCCGCCGGGCACCACGTTCCCCCTGTTCGAGGCTGCCGAGGCTCACCGTTTCGTCGAGCAGGACCGCAATGTCGGTCGAGTGAGCCTGCTGACCGACCCCGGCGACCAGCCGACGAGCCGAGATGCCGAGCAGCCGACTGGCCAACTAGCGAACCAGCCAACCTGAAAAGAGAGACATGCGCATCAACGGCCTGCTGCACTGCGGGATCGAGGTTCCTTCACTGGACGTCGGGTCCCAGTTCTACAACGACTTCGGCATGGAGGTGGCCGAGCGTGGCGACGGCCTGACCGTTCGCTGCGAGGGTCGAGACCAGGATCAGACGGTGCTTCTCGAGGGGCCACGCAAACGACTTCACCACGTGGCCTTCGCCGTGGACCCGGGCTCGCTCGTCCTATGGCAGCGGCATCTCGAGTCGCAGGGAGTCACGTTGGTCGAAGGCCCCGCCGAGCTGCCTGCGGGCGGCCTGTGGTTCCGCGACGAGGACGACAACCTCGTGCAGCTGCGGGACCAGGAGCTTGCTCCATGGCGGCCCTTCGAGCACGAGCAGTTCAACCTCGGTGACGACACCAACCGGGTGGACGACGCGCGTTGGCTACGGGCCGACGCCCCGGCTCGCCCGCGACGGCTGGGCCACATGTTGATCTTCGTGCGTGACCTCAAGGCGGCCGAGATCTTCTACGCTCGCGCTCTCGGCCTGCGGGTCTCCGACCGGTCGGTCGGGAAGGCCACCTTCATGAACTGTGGTCCGGGGGACCACCACATGTTCGGCTTCATCAAGAGCTCCCATCCCGGCCTGCACCACACCAGCTTCGAGGTCGCCAGCTTCGACCAGATCGGCATGGGTGCCAAGGCGATGGCCGAAGCGGGGCACCAGCGGGGATGGGGCCTGGGACGCCATACGCTGGGGTCGAACCTGTTCCACTACATCCAGGACCCGTGGGGAAGCTGGATCGAGTACTTCAGCGACATCGACAAGATCACCGAGGACTGGAAGGCCCAGGACTGGGAGGCCCCGCCGGCCGTGTGGTGCCCACTGATGCCGGAGCAGTTTCTGGTGAACCTGGAGGTGGCACCCACCGCCTCGACCTCGGGTCGATGAGCTGGGTGTGATGCCCACCCCGACCTGGTGATGGGTGCTGAGCCGCCGACGCTTCTCGACGTCCACGTGCAGCACGTCGCCAGGGTGGTCGTGCTCGAAGCGGCGGATCGGTTCCCCGGTGGCCCGGACGACGTGGGTGAGTCGGTTGATCCGGCACCCGGACCACCACGGCGTGCACCGTGGGGGACGGCATCTGGAGCTGATCGGCGATGCCGACCGAAGAGTCAGACCGTGTCGTCACACGATTCTCGACCAACGTCTCCGGGCATCCGTCTCTGGGCATCCCATCCAGGTCAGAGCTAGGTCGGCTCGTGGCCCAGCTCTCGAGACGCGGCGGCTGCGGCCGACTGGAGGTGGCCGGTCAGCCGGGACAGGTTGTCGGGCGAGCCGTCTGCCTCGGGGACCACCAGCGACATCGCCAGCGGCATCGGATCCGTGGCCGCGAAGACCGGCGCGGCGACCGAGACGATGCCGGGGATGACGGTGCCGGATGTCACCGCGAAGCCACGCTTGCGGGTGTCGGCCCGGCATGCCCTGATGCGCTTCTCGGTCCAGCCGTTGCCGACGGCCGTCGAGAGATCGGCGCGCAGGGCCGCGTCGGTGATCGACTCCGAAAGATAGGCCAAGAAGACCTGTCCGATGGAGGAGGACAGTAGGGGAAGCGTGGCGCCCACCCGGACGGTCAGGGGGAGTGGTCGGCTTCCGTAGGCCCAGCTCACCACGATCGGGCCGCGATCACCCCACACAGCGACGTCCACCGAGTGACCGGTGACGTCGCGAAGACCCTGGGCGTGCACGCTGGTCACCGCGACCTCGTTGGTGCGACGCAGTGACTCCGCGCCCAGGCGGCGCATGGAGTGGCCGAAGTCGTACAGCCCGGACAACGGGTCCTGGGACGTGAGGCCGATGCGCCCGAGACTGACGAGGTAGCGGTGGGCCTTGCTGCCCGCCATGCCACTGGCCACGGCCACGGCGGACAGGCTCATTGGCCCGCCGCCGGCCGCGAGAGACTCCAGCACCCGCATGGCCATCTCGACCGACTGGATTCCGTTGCGACCCGGCCCAGGATCGGGGTCCGGCTCCACGTTGATCGCCACGACTGCTTGTCCTTCCGTCATGAGTGACCCACGGTATCGCTGGACCTCTGCCGCACGAAGCCGCAGCAGAGGCACACCGTGGGTCGTCTGCGGGGTGCAGGCGCGCTGGCCTCGTCGGCGGAAGCTGTGTCGTCGACCCACGGGCTCGGCATCGTCAGCTCGTCAGCCCGTCTGCTCGTCAGCAGGCGGCCGGCGCGGGCAGCAAGCCGCCCTAGGCCGAGTTGTGTCTCTCGACCTCGTGGAACAAGACGCGGACGACAGCAGGCTCGACCTGGAAGGCCTCGGCGCGTCGGTCACTCGGACCGCGAGAAGGCCCTTCTGTTCGTGGGTCCCCGCCCCGCGAAGCACTCGACGGTGATGGTGGGCATGGCGTGGGCCTTTCGTAGCAGGTGGGTTCGGACCGGCTAGATGAGTAATTCCAAGGGGTGTGTGCCGCGCGGCGGCTGTTAATCGAGGTCGAGGGTGTCCAGCATCGGCGTTGCTAACCCAACTCGAGCAGGAGGCTCTCGTGGACGCTGATTTGGACACCCTCGCGACCGCACTGTATGTCACCACCGACGACTTGTTGAAGACCTCCCCGCAGATGCTGCCGTGGCGCCCGAGAGTCGGGATCGCACCCCAGCTCTCCGACGCCGAGCTGCTCACCTTGGCGGTCATGCAGGCCCTTCTCGGGTTCACCAGCGAGACCCGATGGCTACGGTTCGCACACACCCATCTGGCTGAGCTGTTCCCCTATCTGCCGCAGCAGTCTGGCTACAACAAGCGGCTACGGCGACTGGCCGGCACGATCGGCTGGGTCACTGGTCAACTCGCCCGTGACACCAGCATCTGGGGCGACGATCTCTGGGTGGTCGACTCCACTCCCGTGGAATGCGCACGCTCACGGGAGACCGTCCGACGCTCTGACCTGGCCGGTTGGGCCGAGTACGGCTACTGCGCCAGCCACTCCCGCTACTTCTGGGGACTACGGCTCCACCTGGTCGCCACCGTGCACGGGCTCCCGGTGGGCGTCGCAGTGACCGGCGCGAAAGCCGACGAACGCGAAACGCTCCTCGACATCCTGCACGCAGACCCAACGCTGCTCACCGGACGCACCCAGCAACTCATCATCGGCGACAAGAACTACTACGGCCGAGCCTTCGAGGCCACCCTCGCCGAGACCGGTCTCAGCCTGCTGCGACCCCGACGCAAGGGCGAACCCGAGCGTCGCGGAGCCCACCTGTTCAAACCCGTCCGACAAGTCGTGGAGTCCATCTTCGACACCTTCAAAGGACAACTCGACCTCGAACGCCACGGCGGACGAACCCCCGCCGGCGTCCTGGTACGCATCTGGCAACGCATCCTCGCCCTGACCGCCACCATCTGACACAACGACCAAACCGGCCAACCCATCAAGAGGTCACTGCTGGCCTACGACCACTGACCCCTTGGAATTAACCATCTAGGCGTCCGAGCTCTGGACGAGGCTGGTGAGCTGGATGATGTCGTGCCGCCCGCGGATCTCGGAGACGGCGTCGGGGTCGGGACGGCCACCGCTCTCGCGGAGCAGGGCGGCGAGCTCCTCGAAGTAGCGCTCGTGGCCGTCGGGTGCCGACTGGAAGAGCATGGTCGCCGGTTCGTCGGACGTGTTGGCGAACGCGTGCGGCGTGCCGGCCGGGACATGCATGAGCGAGCCGGGGCCGCCCCGCAGAAACCGGTCACCGCTGGGGGAGATCCAGGAGTGCCAGTCGGCAGGCGCTCGCTCGACGGGCTCGAAGGCGAGGATGTCGAGGGTTCCCGAGACGACGTAGAAAAGCTCCTCGCCGTGGGTGTGCAGGTGGGCGCCGACGTCGTAGCCGGGAGGGACGACGATCTCGAACGTCGACGTGATCGCGCCGGGTCCGCCGGCGACCTTGAGGGTCGCGTCGAGGGCGCCGCCGTGGATCCGGCGGCCCTCCCCCGGCCCGAGCGTGGTCGGGGTCACGAGTGGCGCGGTCACGACGCCATCCCCTCGACCAGCACCGCGTCGGGCACCAGCAGCACCTGGCCGGCACCGGCGTCGTTGGCGAGGTAGCGGTGGGCGTCGGCAGACTGCATCGTGGACGGGGCTGTCGGCCCGGACCGTTCAAGGGTGGTTGTCGGGGGGGTTGTAGGCGGGGCAGTCATCGTGTTGTCTCCTTCACTGGTCGGGGTCGAGGGTTGCGGGCGGGTGTCCCGACAGAGCGGTGTGCAGCATCAGCGTGAGCGCTGCGGCTTCGACGGGCCGAGGGTTTGCGTGGGGGACCGCGAGGACGCGGCGCACGACGTCGTCGACCGCGTCCTCTGCAAGACCGAGCGAGGTCAGCGACAAGGGCGCGCCGAGCGAGCGCGCGAGCTCCCACAGTCCCGTGGCCACGTCGGCCGTGGGCACCCCGAGAGCCGCCGCCACTGCGGCGGCGGCATCGGGGGCGGCGGTGGCGTTGAACGCGAGGACGTGGGGAAGCAGCACCGCGTGGGTCTCGGCATGCGGCAGGTCGAAGGAGCCGCCGAGGACGTGGCAGAGCTTGTGGTGAAGTGACATCGTGGTCGCGCCGAGCACGGCCCCGCAGAGCCAGGCGCCACGCAGCGCGGCACCGCGCGCACCTGGGTCGTGCGGCGAGCGCACGATGGTGGGCAGCGCTGAGGCCAGGAGCCTGATCCCCTCGGCGGCCATGAGGGAGACGACGGGCGACCGGTCGGGCGCCCACAGGCCCTCGACGGCATGGGCCATGGCGTTGATCCCGCTGCTGATCGACAGCCCGACCGGCAGTGACAGGGTCAGGTCGGGATCATAGACGACCGCGCGGGGCAGCACCGATCGGTTGCGGCCGGTGGTCTTGGCTCCGTCCTCGGTGAGTCCCCAGATCGGGGTCATCTCCGAGCCGGCGTACGTCGTCGGCACGGCCACCACGGGGAGACCGTGGCGCAGCGCGATGCCCTTGCCCAGCCCGGTGGCCGACCCACCTCCGACGGCCACGCAGCCGTCGGCACCGAGCGCACGCGCCAGGTCGACGGCCTCGTCGACGCTCGCCACCGGGACGTGCATCCGAGCGCCGGCGTGAACGCCGGCGCAGCGGACACCGAGCGCCGCGCCGACGGCCTCGGCCGTCGCGACCTGTTCGGGGGCGCACAGCACGAGCACCCGTGTGAGGCCGAGCGCCTCGAGCTCGCTGGAGACCCGGGTCGAGGAGCCGGCACCGAAGACGATCCGCATCGGCTGCGACTCATAGACGAAGTCGTCAGCGGTGACCCCGCTTGTCGTCGTAGCCGTCATGAAGGAGCCTCCGGTTCGAGCACGAGGTCGATCTCGGCCGCGACGTAGGGGTTGCGCACATCCAGCCGGCCGGCCCTCACCTCGTCGTCGACGCCTCGGAACGGCGCCACCAGGGAGGACTTGACTGCGAAGACCGCGTCGCCGTCGAGGTAGGGAGAGTCGGCCACGAAGATGTGGGTGGTCAGCTCGGCGTGCCCGGGCGCGGTCACCATGAAGTGGATGTGGGCCGGGCGGAAGGGGTGCCGATCGGTCGCCCCGAGGAGCCGGCCGACGGGCCCGTCCATAGGGATCGGGTAGTGGCTGGGCAC
This sequence comes from uncultured Nocardioidaceae bacterium, assembly GCA_964237315.1. Taxonomy (GTDB): domain Bacteria; phylum Actinomycetota; class Actinomycetes; order Propionibacteriales; family Nocardioidaceae; genus Nocardioides_B. The sequence continues at coordinate 15,364 of CAXSHL010000035.1, read as the reverse complement.
CACTGTGCGGAACCAGTAGCGACCGGTCCCGTCCGTGTGGAACAGGCCACGGCCGTTGCCGGGCGGCTGGACATCGGGCTGCTGTATGTCGTAGAAGCCCTCCTCTGTGCACTGCCAAACGTCGACCACGGCCCCGGGAATCGGGACGCCGAGGGGGTCGGTGACCCGGCCGCTGACCACGCACGGCACCGCTCCGCCCAACAGGTCGATGGTGTCGCCGTTCTCGCGCGGGGGCGAGGTGGTCACGTGGAACGGACCTTCGACCGTCGACTCGGTGCCGAGCTCCTGGCCGTTGATCGTCTCGACCAGCATCGAGACCCCGAGCACGTCAGAGAGCAGCACGAACTCCTGGCGCACCTCGTCGCACATCTGGCCGGTGGTGGTCAGGAACTCGAGCGCGGCCTTCCACTCCTTGACGGTGGGTCGCGCCTCGCGGACGAAGTCGTGCAGGTGGGTGACGATCCCCTCGAGCAGCGAGCGCAGGCGCTCGTCGGGTGTGCTGCCGAAAGAGCCGATGACTGCCGCTGTCGCGGTCTTCTCACTGAAGTCCACGTCGTGCCTACAGACCCAACAGGCGTTCGGCGTTGAGGTGCGCGATCTTGGCCCGGTCTGCCTCGCTCACCGGAGCGTTGGCGAGGAACTCGGTGGCGGTCGCGGCGTCCTCGAACGGGTAGTCCGTGCCGAACAGGATGTGGTCGCTGCCGAGCGCGAGGAGGGCACAAAGCAGCGGCGCGGGCGAGCAGACTCCCGAGGTGGTGATGTAGAGGTTCTCGCGCAGGTAGGCGCTGGGGATTCCCCGCTTGAGGTTGATGCCCTGGTGGTCGTGGAAGCCCCAGCGCGAGTCGAGCCGCCACAGCACGAACGGCAGGCCCTCGCCCATGTGGCCGAGCAGGAGCTTGGCGTTCGGGAAGTCGTCGAAGACGCCCCCGAAGATGAGCCGCAGGACGTGTGAGGAGGTGTCGAGCCCCCAGCTCCACATGGGCCCGATCAGCTCGGGGTGGCCGTTGAGCACGTCGGCTGCGTCGACACCGGTCGCGGGATGCAGGTAGAGCGGAACGTCGAGCGCCTCGGCGCGCTCCCAGACGACCCGCAGGCTCGGGTGGTCGAGGTAGCGGCCCTGGGTGTGGGCGTTGACCAGGGCGCCCTTGAGGCCGAGGTCGTGCACCGCACGCTCGAGCTCGTCGGCGGCAGGCACCGGGTCCTGCAGCGGCAGTGCCGCGAACCCCGCGAACCGCGTGGGATGCTCCGCGATCGTCGCGGCGGTCAGTTCGTTGACCGCGGCCGCCGCTTTGACCGCCAGGGCCGGGTCGCTCTCGGCCTGGATGCCGGGCGAGTTGAGTGACAGCACTTGGACGTCCAGTCCGGCCGCGTCCATCACCTCGAGTCGCTCTCCGGTCAGGTCGAGCAGCCGGCGCGACGCCTCGGCCCACACGTGGGGTTGGGCCAGTTTGGCCGTCCCGGCTCCGTAGGCGGCGAGCTCTTCGGTGACGAAGTGCTCTTCCAGTCCGATCATGCGCATGTCTTCTCCTGGGGTTCACGGTCGAGAACAGGATTCACTGAGGTCGAACCTGTGGAGGAACGGGTGGATGCAGTGCTGCCGGCGCCTGTCACTGGACCACCAGCTGCTCGACCCGGCTCGTCGCGGTGAGGTGGTCGGCGACCTCCTGCAACAGGGTGTGAATCTCCCCCGGATCGGCGGCGGTGCCGTAGATGTAGAAGTCGGGCCGGACGGCGACGGCACAGGCCTCGTGGTCGGCGAACCAGCGGGCGTAGGTGCCATTGACGTCTACCAGCCCGTCGGCCTCGTCTCCGGCCGGGCCGGACGTGGTCGGGTCGGCGAGGACCGCGACGACGACGCCTCGCTCGCGGAGCCGAGCGAGGTCGGCCTCGATGTCGCGGGCGGCGGCCTGGGTGACGAGCACCACCGTCCCACGTCCTACGATCTCGTCGAAGCGTCCGCGCCGGCGTCCGTCGTCGACGTCACCCTGGACGAAGAGCTGGCCGCGTCCCTGCGTGAGCCCCGAGGACAGCAGACCCTCGGCCAGTCCGGGGAAGCGCATCCGGTGCGGCGCCTCGTCCGCGGCTCGCGCGGCGAGCAGCCGGGTGTCCCGCTCGGCGGCAAGGACAGGGTCGCGCAGCGCCTGCACCCTGCCGAGCTCGATGCCCTTCTCCACCACGACGCGGACGTGAGGCTCGCGCTCGATCTGGTAGGTGTCGAGCATCCCGTCGCCGGACTGTCCCCTGAGCAGAAGGTCGAGCTTGAAGGCGACGTTCTGGGCGTCCCGGATCCCCGAGCACATCCCCTGACCCAGGAACGGCGGCATCTGGTGCGCAGCGTCGCCGACCAGGAGCACCCGGCCCTCGCGCCAGCGGTTGGAGATGCGCGAGCGGAACGTGTAGGTGGCGACCCGGATCAGCTCGGCGTCGTCCGGGCTGAGGTGGGCCGAGACCCGCGCCCAGACCTTGGCCGGGTCGGACTCGGTCGCGAACTCCTCCTCGGAGTCGAGCATGAACGAGAATCGGTGGTGGGCCGGTCCGAGCGAGATGATCGAGACCGGCTGGGCCGGGTCGCCGACCTGGCGGGCGGTGGGAACCACGACCCCGGGCCGGGTGAAGGCGAAGTCGCAGACCAACCATGGCTCGGAGAAGCCCAGGTCCTCCTCACCGATTCCGAGGAACCGGCGGATCGTGCTGTTGCCGCCGTCGCACGCGAGCACGTAGCGCGCTCGCACGGTCGGCTCGTCGTCGGACCCGAGGAACAGTGTGACGCCCTCGTCGTCCTGCTCGAGGCTCTCCACCGGGGCGTTGTGTCGCACCTCCACCAGCCCGGTCGCGCGGCAGGTCCGGTCGAGCGCAGCCTCCAGGAAGGGCTGGTACATCATGTACCACTCCGCCCACCCGCTGCGGCCGTCGGCTGAGAACCGGTGCTCGATGAGCAGCTCGCCGGCGGCGTTGACCCACTCGTAGTTGCTCTGCACCCGCAGCGTGGGCAGCAACTCCTCGGCGATGCCGAGCTTGTCGAGGGTCCGCATGGTCTCGTCGTCGAAGATCGCCGCCCGTGGCAGGTTGTACATGCCGGAGTAGCGCTCGAGCACGACGACGGAGTGACCGGCCTGCGCGATCAGAGCTGCGGCGGCCATGCCGCTGGGCCCATAGCCGATGACGGCGACATCGGCGTCGTACGCCGTGCCGTCGGGCTGTACGGCGAGGCGGCTCATCGAGCCTCTCCCTTCGTCTTGTCCATCCGGAGCAGGCGGCGGAGGGCCGAGGAACGGCCGGCGTCGGACTGCCACTTGGCCAGCGCCACTGCGACGAGCAGGGCGGTTCCGTTGAACGCGTCGGGGATCCAGACCGGGGCGCCGGCCAGCTGGAGGCCCTTGACCCCGGCGGCCAGCACGTAGACGGCGACCACGGTGCCGAGGACGTTGAAGCGGCCGCCCTTGAACTGTGTCGAGCCCAGGAAGGCCGCGGTGAACGCGGGCAACAGGTATCCCGGACCGATGACCGGGTCCGCGTTGCCGAGCCGTGCGGTGACGAGCATGCCGGCCACCGCCGCTACAACGCCGCACGCGGTGAGGGTGCCGACGATGACCACGGAGGTCCGGACGCCTGCGAGCCGGGCCGCCTCGGGGCTTCCGCCGGTCGCATAGACCCGGCGCCCGAGCGGCGTGCGCTCGAGCACATACCAGAGGACGGCCGCGATGACGACGACGAACACGACCGGGTAGGTGATGCCGAGCACGTTGCCGGTGCCGATGGAGACGAACGCCGCGGGTGCGCCCAGGATCTGCTCGCCGTTGGAGACGAAGGTGATCGTCGCAGCCAGCAGCGAGGACACCCCCAGGGTCGCGATGAACGAGTCGATTCGTGCCTTGACCACCAGGAGCCCGCAGACCGTGCCGATGAGGCCGCCGGCCAGCAGGGTCAGCAGCACGGCCGGCAGGATCGGGACGCCCTGGTCGATGAGAAGCCACCCGACGAAGATCGACCCGAAGCCGACCTGGAGCCCGATCGCGAGGTTGAACACACCCGCCGAGAGCGGCAGGAGGAGGCCGAGCGCGGCGATGGCAGTGATGGCCTGGTTGTCGAGCAGGGCCCGCCAGGTCGGCCAGCTGAGGAACGTTTCGGGAATCCACAGCGAGAACACCAGGAAGATCAGCGCGAACACGTAGAGCGCGCTGATGTTGCCGAAGGCCACGAACGACCGGAGGCGATCGGCTGCCGATGGACCTCGTGGCATTTCTGCGGTCGGGTCTGCGGCTGGTTCGACGGCGTCGGTGACCACGGCGTTCTGGTCTGTCCGGCCGGGCCCGACAAGGGACGAGGTCATCACAGCGCTCCCGTAGGTGAGGGCACCGGCATCGCGCCGGTGAGGACGGCTTCGAGCAGCTTCTGCTCGCTGAGGTGCGGGCGGGCGAGCTCGGACACCACGACCCCGCGGTCGAAAACGACGACCCGGTCGCTGATCGCGGCGAGCTCCTTGACGTCGGACGAGGCGACGAGCACGGCGGTCCCGGCGGTCGCGGCACGTGCCAGCAGGTCGTAGATGCCGGCCTTCGCCCCGACGTCGACCCCCTGCGTGGGTTCCTCGAGAAGGAGGACGGCGGGGTCCAGTCGCAGCCACTTGGCCAGGACGATCTTCTGCTGGTTGCCGCCGCTGAACAAGGCGAAGCGTCGTTCGGGGTCGTGTGGTCGGACGGTCGCGGTGGCGAGCCAGCGTTCGCTGTCGGCCCGCTCCCGGCGGTGGTCGAGGTGGACCTGGCGGCGGATCCGGCTTCGGAGCCCCCGCGGGTGTCGAGCCGCGCGAGCATCGCCGATCCGCGGGAGGGTGAGGTTCTCGCGGGCAGTCATCGTCAGGACGGCGCCGTGGCGGCGCCGGTCGGACGGGACGAGCCCGACGCCCGCGCGGATCGAGCGGTCGGGCGACCCGGCAGGCAGGCTCACGCCGTCGACCTCGACGGTCCCGGCGGCTCGTGGCGTCGAGCCGAAGACCGCGCCCGCGAGGTGCTCCATGCCGGAGCCCACGAGGCCCGCGACGCCGACGACCTCCCCCGCCCTGACGGTGAGGTCGATCCCCGCCAGCGCCTGGGCCGTCAGGCCGCGCACGGAAAGGCGCACCCGCTTCTCCTCCCCAGCCTCGGCGGTGCTGACCTGTGTGGACAGCGCACCGGGGTCAGGCGTGGTCAGGGCACGACCGGCGATGATGGTGACGAGATCGTCGTGGTCGAACTGCCCGCGCCGTCGGTCGGCCACCTGCCGGCCATCGCGCAGCACGACGACGCGGTCGGCCAGGTGCATCACCTCGTCGAGCCGATGGGAGACGTAGACGATCGCGGCGCCGGCGTCGGCCACCTGACGGACGACGGCGAGCAGCCGGGAGACCTCTGCGCCGTGCAGCGCCGCCGTGGGCTCGTCGAGGACCAGGATGTTGTGGCCGCTGGTCCAGCCGTCGAGCGCGCGGGCGATCGCCACGATCGACCGCTCCGCCGGTGTGAGCCGCGCGACCGGCACGGTGAGGTCGAAGCTGGCGCCGAACCGGGAGAGCAGCTCGAGCGCCCGCCTGTGCTCGGCTCGCCGGGCCACCGGCCGCAGCCCCCCGGTGCCGAGCGGACGGGACAGGTCGAGGTTCTCCAGGGCGGTGAGCGTCGGGATCAGTCCCAGGTCCTGGTGGATGAAGTGGATCTCCGCACCCTCGGCGACCGTTACCGATCCGACCTCGGCCTTGTGCACTCCGGCGAGCACCTTGATGAGGGTCGACTTGCCTGAACCGTTGTGCCCGAGCAGCGCCACGATCTCACCCGCGGAGACGTCCAGGCTGACGTCGTCAAGCGCATTGACCCCCGGGAAGGTCTTGGAGATGTGCTCGATGCGGAGCAGCGGGCTCATGACGCCTGCGCCCACAGCTTGGCGAAGCGCTTCGGGAAGTCCGGGTAGGCGACCCAGCCGCGGCTGATGTCGCCGGTGAGCACGTCCTTGGTGAGGAATTGCTGCGGAGGGGCGTCGGCGGCCGCGCCCGGGGCCACTGGCTCGCCGGTGGTTAGCCGAGCCAGCGAGTCTATCGCCGTCCAGGCGACGACGGGTGCGTCGAAGCCGAAGCCGGTGTCGATCTGGCCCGACTGGATGAGCTGAAGGGTCGCGGGGTCGGGGAAGACACCCATGGTCAGCAGGTCATCGCTGATCCCGGCGGTCTTGAGCGCCTGGGGCAGCCCGGCGGTCTGCTCGGACAGGGCGAACACCGCTGCCGTCGTCTTGGGGTGGGCCTGCAGGTCGTCGCTGATGATGGTCGGCGCCTGCGAACCGAGCGCTGCCGCGGGGACCTTCGTCGCGCGGACGCTGCACCGCGGGCACAGCCGCGTGATCTCGGCGGAGAAGGCCTTCTGGAGCACCGGGTTGAAGGCGACCTCGGGAGTGAAATACATAACAGCGTCGGCCTTGTCGCCTTGCTTCGCCACGACCTGGGAGGCGAGTAGCTTGGCGGTCCGGTTGATCATGGCGTCCGAGACCTGGCTCATCTCGACCTTGTTCTTGTCGATGCCGACAACGCCGGACGTGACGACCGGGATCTTGGCCTTCTCCAGCTGGTCGAGCCCGCGCGCCCACAGGGACGGCTGGATCGCGGGGACGAAGACGCCGTCGTAGTCGGACTGGACGACCGTGTCGAACGCGGCGCTCACCGAGTCGGCACTCAGGCCGGCCTTGATCACGGTGAACTTCATGCCCAGCTGCTTGGCGGCCGGCTCGGCGAGTGCCGCGAACAAGCCACAGATGGCGGACCCGCAGTCCATGAACGCGATGCGCTTGCCGGTGGGCCGCTTGACCAGAGGCGTGTCGATGGGGAACGGCGTCGGCGCCTTGATGTAGTCCGCGATCGCGGCCTTGGCGGCCGTGACGTCGGCAGGCGAGCCGCGCTGTTCCTTGGCCTCGGAACTGCACCCACTCACTGCGCCTAGCAGGACGGCTGCTGCGAGCAGGCCGGCGGCACGTCGGCGAGGACTGGGCGCGTGCCCGTGAAGACGAGAAGACGGGCTGCGGTTCATGAGTCCTCCACTGCTGGGGTGATGGCCGCCTAGAAACCCTCGACACGAACGACCAGCGTGACGCAGGCCACTTTGACATTCACCATACGTGAAGTCAATACGTTATTGTGAATACCCCGCGTGAGGTTCTGATGATCCTCACTCACGATGGGCTATCTCCATCCGGGGAGGCGCACCCCTCGCGGATGACGTGGCCGGTGAGCGCCGACTGCAGGAGCTCCCAGGTCGGATCACCTGGGGGACATCTCGGAGGGTTGCGATGATCGCCGGTTGTGAGACAGCGTGGGGATTCTTCAACGGTGTCTTCAAGGTCCTGATCCCCGACGACCTCACGGCCGTGGTCACCGCCGCGGACGCGATCAACCCGCGGCTCTCGACGGGTTGATTGGACTACGCCCAGCACGTCGGGTTCGAGACCAACCCGGCCCGGGTCAGGACTCCTCAGGACAGACCGAGAGTCGAACGTTCGGTGCAGTACGTCCGCGGGAGCTTCTGGGCCGGGGAGACCTTCACCGACCTCACCGAGGCCCGGGCCCTGGGTCACCGTCTGGTGTTCTGAGCGGGCCGGGGATGCGGATCCACGGCACCACCGCGCAATGCCCGGTGGAGACCGTCAGCGAGCTCGAGGCGCCTGGCCTGCTTGCGGTTCCCGAGCCCTACGACGTGTCGTGTCGGTCCTCACCCGGGTCAAGGGTGCACCGCGACTCCCACGTCGAGGTCGCCTGGGCGTTGCATTCGGTGTCCGAGCAGTGGATCGGGCAGCACCTCGATGCTCGCGCCGACTTCGACCTGGTCAAGCGCTACTCCACCCGGGCTGGGGCAGGTCGGCTGGTCACGACCGTGGCCCGCCGCTACGGACCCGGGCCGGTCGAGACCGCCTGCTCACGGTCCCTGGACCTCGACGTCGTCTCGGTCTCCACGCTCGCCTCGAGGTCACCGACGCGAGTCCCGCTCGGCGATGCTGCGCGCCAGGACGGCGGGACTCGACCCGACGATGCGGCTCGACACTTGGAACGAGCCCGATGACTTGACCTACGACCCGGCCCTGCTCTCCGACCTGACTGTCAGAACGCCACGCTGACGCGGGGCCCGTCGTACACCACATCTCTGGACTCAACTGTGCGAGGTCAAGTCCATGCTCGTGGTGTACGAGGTTTGATCCCTCGTCGTTGGTGGATCAGGCCGTGAGGGCCTGCGGGACTGGTGCGCTCACCTCCTCGGCGGGGGTGTCGTCGATGGACTGGGACTTGGCCAGAACGTCGAGTCCGAGGTAGCGGCGGCCTTCGGCCCACTCGTCGTGCTGCTCGGCCAGCACGGCTCCGATGAGTCGGATGAGGCTGGGCCGGTCGGGAAAGATGCCGACCACGTCAGTGCGTCGACGGATCTCGCGGTCGAAGCGCTCGTTGGGGTTGTTGGACCAGATCTGCCGCCAGATGTCCTTCGGAAAGACGGTGAAGGCCAAGATGTCGACCCGCGCGGTCTCAAGGTGCTCGGCTACCGCTGGCAGCTTCTCGGTCAGGGCGTCGAGAACCCGATTGAACTGGGCGTGCACCGACTCGGCCTCGGGCTGGTCATAGATCGAGTGCAGCAGCGCCTTGACCCACCCCCACGAGCTCTTCGGAGTCGCGGACATCAGGTTGGCGGCGTAATGGGTTCTGCAGCGTTGCCAGCTGGCTCCGGGCAGCGTCGCGGCGATCGCCGCTGTGAGGCCGGCGTGGGCGTCAGAGGTGACGAGCTTGACTCCGGACAGGTCGCGGGCGGTGAGGTCGCGGAAGAACGCCAACCAGCCAGCTCCGTCCTCGGCCGTGGTGACCTGGATGCCGAGGATCTCGCGGTGTCCGTCGGCGTTCACGCCGGTCGCGACCAGCGCGTGGACCGGGACCACCCGGCCGCCCTCACGCACCTTCAACACCAGGGCGTCGGCGGCCACGAACGTGAACGGCCCCGCCTCGGCCAACGACCGGGTGCGGAACTCCTCGACGTGCCCGTCGAGCTCACGAGCCATCTCCGAGACCTGCGACCTCGACAACGAGGTGATTCCCAGGCTCGAGACGAGCTTGTCCATCCGCCTGGTGGAGACCCCGAGCAGATAACAGGTTGCGACCACGGATGTGAGCGCACGCTCGGCGCGCTTGCGGCGCTCGAGCAGCCATTCCGGGAAGTAGGAACCCTGCCGCAGGTTGGGGATCGCGACGTCCAGGGTGCCAGCGCGGGTGTCGAAGTCACGGTGCCGGTAGCCGTTGCGCCGGTTGACCCGCTCCGGGGTAACCGCGCCGTACTCGGCACCGCAGACCGCGTCGGCCTCCGCCGAGAGCAGGGTGTTGATGAAGGTGCCGAGCAGCTCGCGCAACAGATCAGGGGACGCCTGGGCGAGCTGTTCCTCCAGCAAGCGGGCCGGGTCGATACTGGAGCTGACGGTCATCGTTGGTGTCCTTCTTCGAGTCGGTTGTGAGAGACACTCGAAGGATCACCCGATGGCCGTCGCCTACCTCTACAGCGACACGCTCACCAGGATCCGTACACCACTCTGCCGGACGTCACTCCCAGGGACTTGACCAGGGCGGATCCGCGGAGGTGTCGAACCTGTCGAATCTCCTATGTTTGTCAAGCGGCGGCTGCAGGGATGTTCGCGGCGTTGAGTTGCCGGTAGATCTGGCGGGCGAGGTAGCGCTTCAGCGAGCGTCGGATTTCGCGGGTGGTGCGTCCTTGCGCGGTGCGCTTATCGACGTAGGCGCGGGTCTCGGGGTCCATGCGCATGCGGGTGAGGACGGCCATGTGGAGAGCTCGGTTGAGCCGGCGGTCGCCACCGCGATTGATGCGGTGGCGGACGGTGTTTCCGGACGACGCGGGGATCGGGTTGGTGCCCGCCAGGCTTGCGAATGGCCTCGGAGCGGATGCGTCCGGGGTGTGACCATGCGGCGTAAGCGATGGCGGCGGTGACGGGCCCGATGCCAGGCTGATCCAGCAAGCCAGCTGCGGGGCTGGTGGTGAGCAGCGCGGTCATCTGACGGGTGACGTCGGCGAGCTCCTTGTCGGCTGCGCGGACACGCTTGGCCAGGCGGACGGCTTCGGCGCGTGCGACCCTGATGGCGAGCTCTTCGGTGCGGCTGCGCCACGCGGCGATCTCGGCGATCGGGCCGGCGGTGAGGGTGCCGCGGGCGTCGACGCCCAGGTCGACGACCCGCAGGAGCGCGATGAGTGCGTTGATTGAGGCGGTGCGCTCATTGCTGATGTGGTCGCGCGAGGCGATCAGGATGCGTAGCGCGGCCCGAGGACCGTCGTCGCTGCGCGGGGAGCGCAGTTGAGCGTCCTGGAGCGGGAAGACGGCTTGGGCGATGCGGCGGGCGTCGAGAGGGTCGGACTTGCCGACGCCGCGGTTGGCTCGGGCGTTCATCCTCGCAGCCTCGACGACTGAGAACCCGGCGTCAGCGGCGGCACGAGCCAACCGGGCGCCGTAGGTGCCGACGCCTTCGATGACCCAGAGCGCGTCGAGGTCAGCGCCGGTGCGGCGGGCGACCCAGGCAACGGCACGCTGGAGTCCAGCGGCCGTCGCTGGGAACTGGCCTTCGTCGAGGAGCTCTCCGGTTGGACAGGCCAGGATCGCCAGAGCGTGGGTTCGGGCGTGGGCGTCCACGCCGATGACGAATGGGCGGGTGTGCGCGACGATCGACATGGTGATCGACGGTCCTTTCCTCTAGCGGGGATGTGGTGTGTCGGTCGCCAAGCGGCCGGCACCGGCCCGGGTAGAGGTCACGTCGGGGCATATCTGTGATGAGCCACGACCTCGCGATGCACGTTGGGGTCGGACAGTCTCCTGATCAGGTCACCGAGGTGGGCCGGACGGTGCCGGCCGCGCTTCCCAACGTGGACAATTCAACGGAAGAGCACCGCCGCAGCGGGCCAATTGCTTCGAGAGTCACACGTTGGTCGGCGCGACCGGAACCATCTGACCAGCCAGTCCCGGACCAGCCAGTTAGACACTCACAGATGCTTCGGTGGTCCGTTGCAGCTCGGCGTAGTCGCCCGTGGACAGGCCCGAGCACCCGTCGAACCTCAGAACGCACGTACGTCACGTGGCACATCGAACGCGCACACCACGCCGACTGGCCGAGCCCACGGCAGCCAGCGAGGACGTGCCTTGCCGGAGCGAGCTTCTCAACTGCCCGCTGCTGCGTAGTCCACGGGTCCGCTTCGTTATAACATCGGGCGGCCCGGGCCCGTGGGAGCATGAGTGCGCCGGAGCCCACCGGCAGAGCCCGAGGGGGAAGCTGCGTGTGACGGACTCGGCAACCGACATCCAGGTCGAGACCCCGTCCCGCTCCCCCCGATGGGACAGGCCGAGGTCGTGCTGGCGATGGCTCTGGTGCTCGTGGTGGCGCAGCGGCTCTTGGGGGTCCGGCTGGACCACCCTGCGTTGGAGACCTGGTCGGCCATGTTCGTCGCGGTGGTGATCCAGGCAGTGCCCTTCCTCGTCCTGGGCGTGGCGATCGCCGGCGCGGTCAGTGCGCTCGCATCGCAATCGGCGCTGGATCACCTGCTGCCTCGCAACCCGGTTCTGGCCGTTCCAGTGGCGGGTCTTGCCGGCGCGGCCCTTCCCGGATGTGAGTGTGCCTCCGTGCCGATCGCCGGCAGCCTGGTCGGGCGCGGCATCGCCCCCTCAGCGGCATTGACCTTCCTGCTGGCTGCGCCGGCGATCAACCCGATCGTGCTCGTATCCACCTCCGTCGCGTTCGCCGGACGCCTCGACATGGTCGGGGCACGTTTCGCGGCCTCCTTGCTCTCCTCCGTTGTGGTGGGCTGGATCTGGCTGGCGCGCGGGCGCAGCGATCTGCTTCGGCTGCGACGTCCGCTGCGTCACGACCATCAGGGCAGGATCCAGGCGCTGGTCGAAAGCGTGCGCCACGACCATCACGGCAGGATCCAGGCGCTGGTCGAAAGCGTGCGCCACGACCTGGTGCACGCAGGCGGGTTCTTGATCCTCGGAGGTGCGTTCGCCGCGAGCGTCAACACGTTTGTGCCCCGTCAGCTCATCGACGCCGTGGCTGAGCAGGCGGTGCTGGCAGTCCTCGCGATGGCGGTCTTCACCTTCGTGGTCGCCATGTGCTCTGAGGCGGATGCATTCGTGGCGGCCAGCATGACGGCGTTCTCCGACACCGCCAAGCTCGTCTTCATGGTCGTCGGACCGGAACTTTTCAAGGTGTTTGAGGCCAGTGGTTGTTAGTCAGGCGGCTTTGTCGGCGTCGGGTTGGTTGATCCAGGCGTCTGGAGGGAGCTCGAGGATCTTGGGATCCTGGTTGCTGGTGAAGCGTTCGGGGTGAGCCTCGCGGGCCGCGCTGAGGGCTTCGGAGCGGGTCGTGGAGACGGCGGCGACGTGGCCGTAGTGGACGTCGGCTGGGGTGTGCAGGCCGATGCCGGTGTGGTGGTGCTCGTGGTTGTAGGTCGTCACGAATCGGGCCATGAAGGTCCTGGCGTCGGCAAGGGATCCGAACCGGTCGGGGAAGGTCGGTGTGTACTTCAGGGTCTTGAACAGCGCCTCGGAGTAGGGGTTGTCGTTGCTCACGCTGGGGCGGGAGTGGGACCGGACCACGCCGAGGTCGGCGAGCAGGGCCGCGACCGTCTTCGACGTCATCGAGGTGCCTCGGTCTGCGTGCACCACGACCGGGATGCCGTGGACACCGAAGATCTCCTTCATCAGTTCCTCGGCCAGGACACCGTTCTCGCGGGCGTGGACGTGGGCGCCGACGATGTAGCGGGAGTAGATGTCGACCATCACGTAGGCGTCGTAGTAGGTCCCCTTGGTCGGGCCGGCCAGCTTGGTGATGTCCCAGGTGTAGACCTGCCCTGGTCCGGTCGCGACGAGCTCGGGGACCGTGCGGGCCGGGTGCCGGGCCAGGCGCCTGCGTTCCTTGACCTGGCTCGCCTCGCCCAACAGCCGATACATGGTGGCCACCGAGCACAGGTAGGTGCCCTGGGCGAGCAGGGTCGCGTAGACCTGCAACGGCGGCTGGTCGACGAACTCCTCGCTGTTGAGGACCGCCAGCACCCGGGTCCGCTCGGCCACCGACAGCTTGTTGGCCGGCGTCACCGCCCGAGGCGCCGCATCGCTGAGCCGGGCCCGAGCGCCCGTGACGGGACGGGTCGCGGTCGCCCTCGATACACCCGTCAGGGCGGCCGCCGCCCGGGTCGTCACTCCGACGGCGGTGAGCTGCCGGTAGGCGCCCATCAACGCTTCCTGCGCGGCTGGTCGGTCGCGCTCTCGGAGATCTGCTCCAAGAGCGCGTGTGCTTTTCCCATGATGTCCAGAGCAGTCTCGGTGGTAGCCAGGCGGCTCTCGGCTTGGGCCAGCTGGCGGCGCAGCCGGGCGATCTCGGCCTGCTCAGCGTTGGGCCGGCCGACCCTCGCCGCCGGGTCCTTACCCTCCAGCAGACCGGCGTCACGGACCCGCCGCCACTCCGAGATCAACGACGAGTACAGGCCCTCACGGCGCAGATAGGCACCGCCCCCGCCCTCCTCGCAGGCCGCCTCGTAGGCCTGCAGGTGCGCAAGCTTCTGGGCCGGGGTGAACGTTCGGCGACGCGACGGGCCACCGGCACGAGGAGCATCACGCATCCCACCATCGTGGGCGATGCTCGTCGGGGTCGAAAGAGTTGAACTGGTCATCGGGAAATCGATCCTTCATCTCGCCCTGCGTCAGGCGGACTTGCTATGAACCGCTGGTCTCAACTCACCCTGACACGCAGGGGACCGGCCGTGGACGTGAAGCTGACCGCCCTGCAGGTGGGACAGTTCGGGAGTCCTTTCGCGATGCGTTTCGCTCCCCTCACGTTTTGCGTCGCCATCGGATGCGCCGTACTCACGGGCTGGTGGGTGATGTGAACCGGTTGGCGCAGTCGATGGCCCTCACGTTGCTGGGCGGCATGGTCATCAAAGCTGGTGCTCTCTGACAGCTACCTGCGCTACGTGAAGTCGTGGACCAGATGGCCGTTGCTGTTCAGCGGCGCGCTGATCGTGGCGGTAGCGGTGCAGGTGATCTGGCAGGAGTCCACGCCGGAACCAGCCTCAGGAGGAGAAGAGGCCAAGGACGACGTCTCATCAGACGACGGCCGTGACGACGGTCATCACGTGCCGTGGACATCGTGGCTCCTGCTGCCTCCTGTGGCGGTTGTCTTCCTGGTCGGCCCACCCGCACTGGGCGGGTATATCGTGGACCGTCGGGTCAACGACGCCGTGCCCAACGTCAACCGGGCCGCCGTCAGGGAATCGCTGCGCGTCGGTGGTGGACCGGCCGACCTACTGGTCTCGGAGTTCGTCTACCTCGCCGAGATCGACGGCCCGGCGTCGCTACGCGGCCAACCCGTCGTTCTGCACGGCTTCGTGACCAAGGACAGTGGTGGGTGGTACGTCACCCGCATCGCCATCAACTGTTGCGCGGCTGACGGCTCGGCGTACCGAGTCCGCATCGACGGGGCGCCAGCGCCTCCACGTGAGCAGTGGGTCCGGGTCCGGGGCACCTGGAAGGAGCTTTCAGCGTCATCACCTACCCCGGGAACACCGACGCTGACGGTGACCACGGTTGAGCGCACCGCCACCCCGAAGCAGACCTACGAGTCGTAGACACGGGGCGAGGCGCTTTCCCGGGCAGTCCATCGATGGGCCGGCTCCGCCTGTCACATCATGTGCGGAAGGCAATAGCGGCCAGCCCCGTGGTCAGCGGGACCACGGCTATCAGTCCTCGGGTCGCCACCACAGTGCGCACGATCTTCTTGGGCGATGAACTGGTCGGTCACCAGACCGGCGATGTGCTCGCTGGTGGCCACGATAAGGATCAGCATTGGAAGCGACAAGCGTGCGCACGCCAAGATGAGGGGTCTTCACGACCGACGCGATACGCGAGCGACCGACGCGACCGCCCGCGCGGTAGGGAGCCCGAAGCCATCCAAGGGGTTGGCACGCGCCACCGGTCAGGTTCACGGTGACGACCGCGGCCGCAAACAGCAGTCCGGTGAGGGTGACGCCGGCCAGGAGCAGGCGCGGCAGCCGAGGAGGCCGGTGCCTTTCGGATGAAGTGCACCGAGCAAGGCGCCGCCACCTCCGTCTTCCTGGCCGCATCCCACCAGGTCGAGGGCATCGAGGGCCGCTACTTCGTGGACGTCAACGAGGCCGGGGTCGTCAAGGCGCTGGCCGGCATCCACGGCGTCCTGCCCCGCCCTCGACCTCGACGACGCACGCCGCCTCCGGGACGTCTCCGAGCAGCTGCTCGCCGAGGACCGCCACTAGCCCTGGTCTTTCATGAGGCATCGGGGTCGGTGCTGGTAGCTGCCTGATCT
>CAXSHL010000034.1:0-40049 GCA_964237315.1 uncultured Nocardioidaceae bacterium | reverse complement strand
CGGGAGATGGCCCGCAGCACGTCGAGCGCGTTGACGTTGCCGGAGCCCTCCCAGACCGAGTTCAGCGGCGACTCGCGGAACAGCAGCGGCAGGCCGGAGTCCTCGACGTAGCCGTTGCCGCCGAGGCACTCCAGCGCCTCCGCGACCATCATCGGGGTGCGCTTGCAGACCCAGAACTTCGCCAGCGGCAGGGCGATCCGCCGGAACGCCGCCTCGTGCGGGTCCGACCCGCCGTCCACGGCGGCCGCCAGCCGGATGCCCAGCGTCGTCGCCGCCTCGGACTCGACGGCCAGGTCGGCGACCACGTTCTGCATCAACGGCTTGTCGGCCAGCAGGCCGCCGAACGCCGAGCGGTGGGCCACGTGCCAGGACGCCTCCGCCAGCGCCCGCCGCATCAGCGCCGCCGAGCCGAGCACGCAGTCCAGCCGGGTGGCGGCCACCATCTCGATGAGGGTGCGCACGCCCCGCCCCTCGTCGCCCAGCCGCTGACCCCAGGTGCCCCGCAGCTCGAGCTCCGCCGAGGCGTTCGACCGGTTGCCCAGCTTGTCCTTGAGGCGTACGACGTCCAGCCGGTTGTGGCTGCCGTCCGCGAGCACCCGAGGCACCACGAAGCAGGTCGGCCCGGACGCCGCCTGGGCGAGGACCAGGAACACGTCGTCCATCGGGGCGGAGGTGAACCACTTGTGCCCGACCAGCGTGTAGTCACCGTCCACCGATGTCGCAGTGGCCGTCGTGACGTTGGCGCGTACGTCGGACCCGCCCTGCTTCTCGGTCATCGCCATCCCGGCCAGGGCACCCGCCTTGTCCGCAGCCGGTCGGAGCCCGGGGTCGTAGGAGGTGGAGGCGAGCCGCGGCGTCCACTCCTTCGCGATCGCGTCGTCGACGCGCAGAGCCGGGACGGCTGCGTAGGTCATGGAGATCGGACAGCCGTGACCCGGCTCGGTCTGGGACCAGGCGAGGAAGCCGGCCGCCCGGCGTACCTGCGCGTGCGGGTCCTCAGACGTCCAGGGCACCGCCGTCAGGCCGAAGCCGACCCCGCGCTCCATCAGCCAGTGCCAGGAGGGGTGGAACCGCACCTCGTCGACCCGGTTGCCGAAGCGGTCGTAGCCCTGCAGCTCCGGCGGGTGCCGGTTGGCCAGCATCCCGTGCTCACGAGCCTCCGCCGACCCGGCGACCGCACCGAGCTCGGCGAGGTCGTCGACGGCAGCCGGTGACGCGTGCCGGGTCACCGCCTCGACGAGCACCGGGTCCGAGGTCACCGTGTTGTGGTCCACGAGCGGCGGGGGCTGGTTCGTGGCGGCACGGATGTCGGCGGACATGTCGAATACCGTAGAGGCATGCCGGCCACCGCGCAGAGCAGCTCGTCGCGGTGGCACAGCGTCCGCCACGCCTCCCGGCGGCTGGTCGTCTCGACCGTGGGCACGTGCTTCCGCACCCGCGTGACCGGGCTGGCCGCCGAGGCGGCGTTCTTCGCGCTGCTCTCGCTGCCGCCCCTGCTGTTCGGGCTGGCCGGGTCGATCGGCTACGTGTTCGACAGCTTCAGCCCCAACCAGGTCGACGACGTCCGCCGGTCGATCCTCGAGTTCTCCTCCCGGGCGCTGACCACCCAGACCGTCGACACCGTCGTGCGACCCATGCTCGACGACGTGTTCGACGGTGGACGCTTCGACGTGATCTCGGTCGGCTTCCTGCTGGCGCTGTGGTCCGGGTCGCGCGCGCTCAACGTGCTCGTGGACACGATCACCATCATGTACGGGCTCGGTGGCTACCGCGGCATTCTGCGCACCCGGCTGCTGTCCTTCTCCCTCTACGTGCTGGGCCTGCTCACCGGCGTGGTGACGATCCCGCTGGTCGTCGCGGGACCGGGGCTGGTGCACCGCGTCGTGCCCGATCGCCTCGACTTCGTCAACGAGCTCTACTGGCCCGTCGTGGTGCTGCTGTGCACCTGCTTCCTCGCGACGCTCTACCACGTCTCGGTGCCGGTGCGGACCTCGTGGCGCTACAACCTCCCCGGCGCGGCGCTGACCATGCTGATGTGGATCGTCGGGTCCTACCTGCTCCGGTGGGTCCTCACCCGCACCGCGAACGGGTCGACCTCCATCTACGGTCCACTCTCGGCGCCGATCGTGGTGATGCTGTGGCTCTACCTGCTGTGCATCGCCGTGCTGATCGGCGCGGCCCTGAACGCGGCCTTCGACCGGATCTGGCCGGCGCAGGAGACCGCCCGGGCCCGTCGTGAGGTGGTCCGCAGGCTCCGGATGAACGCGCTGATCCCCCGGCTGCGCCGCGACGAGGAGGAGGCGGAGAAGTTCCCCGCGGAGACCGACGAGACCGTGCTGCTGCAGAGCTACGACGACCGGCAGGCGCGCAACGAGTCCGCCGCCCAGGAGGAGGTGGAGGACGAGATCGAGCACTCCGAGAATCGCCCGGCCTGAACCTCGGGCGGTGTCGGGCGCGGGGGGCCGACCGGGAATTGACGTGCGCCGGCCGACCGGCCCGCCGTACATTCGCCGGTGTGTTGGAGACCGTCGGCCTGGACGCCGAGCTCACCCGGTCAGCCGCGCGCTGGGCCGGCGCCGCGGACGCCACGCTCGGCCGCGTGCTGCGGGTGGACCGCGGGCTGGTGCTGCTCCTCACCGAGGACGGTCCCAGGCGCGCCGGCTTCGGGGGAGGGCTGCTGGGGCTGGTGGCGACCGACCCGACCGAGGCACCCTGCGCGGGTGACTGGTGCGTGCTGCGGGACTGGCCCGACCGGCACGGCACCGTCGAGCGGGTGCTGCCGCGTCGCACGGCCGTCGTCGGCGAAGTGGCGGGCGTTCACGACCTGGTGCTCTGCTCGAACGTCGACATCGTGGCCGTCGTGGTCGCACTCCACCCTGCCCCCGTCCTAGGAAGGGTCCAGCGGCTGGTCGCGACGGCGTGCCGGAGCGGGGCCCGCCCGCTCGTCGCGCTGACCAAGTGCGACGCGGTCGCCGACGCAGGCGCGCTGGCCGACCGCGTGGCCGAAGCGACGCCCGGAGTCGAGGTGCTGACGCTGAGCGCTCGCACCGGTGAGGGAGTCCAGCAGCTCCGCGATCGTCTGCTGGGCCGGCTGACCGTGGCGCTGGTGGGCTCGGCCGGGCACGGCAGGTCCTCGCTGACGGACGCGCTGGTGGGCACCGACGTGCTCGCTTCCCGCGCCGTCCGGGAGGCCGGCTGCCGTCGCCACGCGTCAGCTCGGCGTGGGCTCGTGCCACTGCCCGGCGGTGGGGCCGCCATCGACACACCGGCCCTGTGGGATGCGGGCAACCGCCGCGCCGGACCCGGGCCGAGGCCCAGGATGACGCCCGCCGACGTGCACGGGTCCGCGCGATGACCACCGCCGCCACCGTTCGCCTGGAGACGGCTGAGGACGTGGACGCCGTCCGCGACCTGGTGGTCGCCGCCTTCGGCGAGAACCGGGTCGCGGAGCGTCACGGCGAGGTCACCTCCCCGTCGGTGCGCATCCCCGTGGCCGCGTTCCAGGTCCTCACGCGCGAGGGGTACGACGGGAGCTGGATGCACGGCGCGCTGGTGTACCCCGACGTGTGGTGGCGACATGACGCGGTGGGCCTGCGCAACCAGGCCTGACCCGCTCGAGCGTGCCGTACATTCGCACCCGTGCCCGACAACGCCGCCGAGGAGACGAGGGGACGGGTCCGGCTGCCGGAGGTCGTCCGGTCCCCCTGGTGGGAGCTGGTGCGCCGGCTGATCCTCGCCGCCGCGATCCTCGGCTTCACCGTGGCGCTCGTCTACTTCGACCGCGAGGGCTATCGCGACAACGCGGACCCCACCCATCGCGTCGACCTCGTCGACTCCGTCTACTACACGACGGTCACCCTGAGCACCACCGGGTACGGCGACATCGCGCCGTACCTCCCGCACAGCCGGCTGATCAACGCGTTCGCGATCACGCCGCTGCGGATCGCCTTCCTGGTGCTGCTGATCGGCACGACGCTCGAGGTCCTCGCCAACCAGGGCCGCGAGATGGTCCGGATCTCCCGATGGAGGAAGAACATGGACAACCACGTCGTGGTGATCGGCTACGGCACCAAGGGACGCAGCGCGGTGCAGACCCTGCGCAACAACGGCATCGACACCGAGCGGATCGTGGTGGTCGACCCCAGCAGCACCGCTCTCGGGGAGGCGCACGCGGACGGGCTGACGGTCGTGACCGGCGACGCCACCCGGCGTGAGGTGCTGCGCCGAGCCGGGGTGGAGCGCGCCAAGCAGGTCATCATCACCACCGACCGCGACGACTCGACGGTCCTGGCCACGCTGAACGTGCGTCAGCTCAACCCCGACACCTACGTCGTGGCGGCCGTCCGGGAGGGCGACAACGTGCAGCTGGTCCGGCAGAGCGGGGCGGACTCCGTGATCACGTCCTCAGACGCGGTGGGCCGGCTGCTGGGCCTGTCGTCGCTGAGCCCGACGCTGGGCTCGGTGATGGAGGATCTGCTGTCCTACGGCGAGGGCCTCGAGGTGGCCGAGCGCGACCTGCTGGTCCAGGAGGTCGGCAAGCAGCCCCAGTCCCTGCCGGACCAGGTGATCGCCGTGGTGCGGGACGGGGAGGTGCACCGCTACTTCGACCCGGCCGTCACCCAGCTGGTCCGCGGCGACCGGCTGGTCGTCGTACGCCCTGCTCAGGAGCTGCCCTGGGCGCCTCGCCCGGGCACGCACGGCGAGGCCCTCACCACCGACGAGCCGGACTGACCGCTGTCGGCCGGCACACTCAGCCGTCCGCGAGCGCCTCCTCGTGGGTGTCGTGGACGTGCAGGAGCTGGTCGAGGCCGAGCACGTTGATGAGCTTGCGGGTCTGCGTTGTCGGGTGCACGACGGCGAACCTCGCCCGGGCCGCCTCGGCCTCACGGTGCGCCCTGATCAGGGCGGCCAGCCCGGCGGAGTCGATGAAGGTGACGCTCGAGAAGTCCAGCAGCACCCGCGAGTGTCCGGCGCGCAGGGCCCCGGAGACGGCGTCAGCCACCTGGTCGGCCGTTCCGACGTCTATCTCGCCCACTGCCGTGAGCAGGGCGTAGTCGGGATGCTCGACGACATCGACGCGCAGCAGCATGGTGGCTGACTGTACGCGCATCGCGGCCCGCTCTGGGCAACGAGTCGAACACACGTTCGACACTGTGCCATGCTGGGCGGATGGCGGGCGGGATGGGTGGGCAACGAGGCATCCCGATGTCGCGCCGGGTCCGGCTCTCCTCCGGGCCGTTCGAGGACTGTCCGGCGCGACACTGCTGGGTGGCGGGCGCCGTCGACGACGCGGGCGTCAAGCGCCCAGGACTGCTGGTCGAGTGGCGCATCACAGAGACCGGCTGGCAGGGACGGGTGGTGTACGTCGCCCAGCTGCGTGCCGGAGTGTGGGCCCTCGTCGAGGAGTGGCTGCCGGCGAGCCTGCTCACCCAGGAATGACCGCCGGACGCAGGAAGACGCTCCGCCGGACCTGGGGGATTGAGGCGGAGCGTCTCTGCGGAGGGTCAGTCACCTGACCCTCTGCCCTCTTTATACCGCGTCCACGGTCATGCCGGGTGAAGCATCCGGAGAGGTGCGGGCAAAATTTTACTTTTCGGCCACCGCCGCCCCGCGCGGTGCCACCCGGCAGGGTCGCGCACCAGGGCTCAGGTCGAGGTCCAGGCGTGAATCGCCCAAAAGTGGGCACCTAAGACAGTTGGTTCGCTCGGGTCCTGCAAGCCAGGACTCGGGCGGGTCACGCGTCGCCCCCGGCACAATCCCCGTTGTCCTGCCGGGGGCGACGTTTGAGCGACGCGCTCCTGGCTACCATCTGCGGAGCGTCTTCGTCATAGCGCCAGATTGACGTGCAGAACCCCCGGCAGTGCCGATGCCGGGGGTTGCTGCACATTCAGGCTAACCGGCTCCCCGGCGATCCTCGGGCAGCGTGCACGGCGTGTCGGGCCCGCACGTGAAGCGCCAGGAACACGGCCGCGTCTTCGATACGCTGGGCTCGTCACGCTCCTCATCCCCTCGAGGTCAGCTCATGTTCGGTGCCCTCGGGCGGCTCACCACCCGTCATCCCTGGTTCGTCATCCTCGGGTGGGTCGTCGTCTCGGTCGTGGTCATCGCGACGGCGCCGAAGCTGAGCGCCACCAGTGACCAGTCGGAGTTCCTGCCGGCGCACTACGAGTCGATCAGGGCCGCGACGCTGCAGCAGAAGGCGTTCCCGACCCAGAGCAGCCCGGGCGCCATCCTGGTCTTCGACCGTTCGGACAAGAAGCCGCTGACCAGCCAGGACAGCGCCGCCGTGGCGTCGGTCGTGAAGTCCCTGGCCCCGAAGCTGTCGCCCGTGTTCAGCGGGGTGGCGGCGCAGCCCGCGTCGAGGAACAAGCTGGTGCAGATCGCGGTCGTGGGCATTGCCAAGGACAAGAACGCCTACGACGCCACGGCGATCGCTGCTGCGAAGAAGCTGCGAGCAGACGCGAAGCCCCTCGTCGCGAGGACCGACCTGCGACTCGGGGTGACCGGACCTGCCGCGCAGGCACTGGACTCGCAGGAGGCCTCGTCCAACGCGGAGGCGATCGTGGGCATCGCCACGGTCCTGCTCATCCTCGTGCTGCTGGTGGTGATCTTCCGGAGCGTGATCATCGCGCTGATGCCGATCATCGTCATCGGACTGGTCTCGCAGGTCGCGACCGGGCTGGTCGCCGTGGCCAACCAGGTCTTCGACCTCAAGACCGACAGCTCGATCCAGGTCATCCTGATCGTGGTGCTCTACGGCATCGGCACCGACTACATCCTCTTCTTCCTGTTCCGCTATCGCGAACGGCTCCGGGCCGGCGAGGACAGCCGGACCGCAGTGGCCCAGGCGGTCGAGCGTGCGGGTGAGGCGATCGCCTCGGCAGGCGGCGCGGTGATCGTCTCGTTCCTGGCGCTGTTGCTGAGCTCGCTGGGCATCTTCCGCTCGATCGGACCCGCTCTCGCGATCGCCGTGGCGGTGACCGTCCTCGCCGCGCTGACGCTGGTGCCGGCGGTCGTCTCCCTGGTGGGCACGCGGGTGTTCTGGCCGTCGAAGTCGTGGAAGACCGAGCCGCCGCGGGCCCGGTTCGCGGCGATCGGCGCCGCGCTCGGCCGGCGGCCGGCGATCTTCGCCGGGGCGTCCGGCCTGCTGCTCGCCGTGCTCACGGTGTTCGCCTTCGGCTTCAACCCGAACTTCGACCTCGGCGACTCCGGCGCCCCTGCGGACGTCGAGTCCTCGGTCGCGCTGAAGACGCTGCAGACCGGCCTGCCGGCAGGAGCGACCGACCCGACGCCGATCCTGCTCACCTCGACGGACGGGAAGCCGCTGGACCGCACCACGCTGCCCGCCTTCGCCACTGCCGTCGGTGACGCGAGGGGCGTCGCCCAGGTCGTGCCTGGAGTGCCGAACGCCGCCGGCACCACCGCGGTGTTCAACGTCATCCTCGACAAGGACCCCACGTCCGACGCCTCGCTGGCCAACGTGAAGGGTCCGATCCGGACGGCGGCCCATGCGGCGGCACCTGCCGGCTCCGAGGCCCTGGTCGGCGGCACGACCTCGGTGTTCGTGGACTTCCAGAAGGCGATGAACCGCGACTACGCGGTGGTGTTCCCGGTCGCTGCCGTGGTCATCATGCTGATCCTGGCGCTGCTGCTGCGCAGCCTCGTCGCGCCGTGGTACCTGATGGCATCGGTCGGGCTCGGGTTCGGCGCCACCCTGGGAGCGGCCGTCGTGCTGTTCCAGCACGTGCAGGGCAAGCCCGGCCTGATCTTCCTGCTGCCCATCTACATCTACCTGTTCGTCGTCGCGCTGGGCACCGACTACAACATCTTGATGATCGCTCGGCTGCGCGAGGAGTCGCGAGCCGGGAAGTCCTCGCGGGACGCGGCCGCCGAAGCGGTCAAGCAGGCCGGGCCGACGGTCGCGGCCGCGGGGCTGATCCTCGCGGGCACCTTCGCCGCACTGATGCTCGGCGGCAACTCGCTGCTGGTCGCACTGGGCTTCTCGATCTCGTTCGGCATCTTCGTCGCCGCCTTCGTGATGGCGATGTTCTTCACCCCGGCACTGACCGCGCTGGTGGGCCACGCCGCCTGGTGGCCGGGCCACGGCGACCGGAGGACCGAGCCGGCTCACCGCTCCGCGTGAGGCTGGCTCAGCCGGGCGTACGACGACGGAGCCTCGTCCTGCTCGACCGGCCCCACACGTTCGCGACCGCGACCGACGCGACGAGGAGCACGCCGCTGCCGACCACGTCGAGCACGAAGTGGTTCCCGGTGGCGAGGACGTCCGCCACCATCGCGATCGGGAACAGCCAGGCCACCAGCGCGGCACGGGGGTGCGAGGTCCGGAGCGTGGACCACACGACGTACGCCGCCCACGCCGACCAGCCGACGTGCAGGCTCGGCATCGCAGAGAAGTGATTCTGGCCGTTGCCGAGGTCACGAGAGGCGCGCCCGCCGACGACGTCGTAGCGAGCGATGATGTCGACCGTCCCGGCGACGGCGAGCCGCGGAGGCGACATGGGCAGCGCCCAGAACACCACCAGTGCCAGGCCGGTCATCGCCATGAACGTGCGCCGGGCTCGGAGGTAGCTGTCGTCGCCGCGCACGAAGACCCACACCAGCACACCGAGCAGGACCGCGTAGTAGAGCCGGTAGCCGAGCACGGCGGGCAGGATGAGGGCCTGGTGATCGCTGAGCCACTGGTTCATCGCCGGCTCGACGTCCAGGTGCAGCGCGCGCTCCAGCGACCGGAGACGGTGAGCGTTGGCAGTCGCGACCGAGACATCGGTGCCGACCGCTGCGTGCAGCCGGCTGAACGCGACGAGGAAGACCGTCAGGAGGGCCGTCTCGCGCAGAGCCGCCCACCGGCGCGCGACCGGGAAGGCCCCACCGCTCGATGGAGACTGCGTCGTGGTCCACCTCTTCCCCAGAGGCTCGGGGACCCCGGCAACTGCTGGCAGGGATGCGTTGCCGGGGCCGATGCCTGTTCTATGTCGCTCGACCGCCGACCCGGCATGGCCCGTCTTGGGCAGCGGAACGATGCCTGGGCGCGCCTTTACTCCGAGGGCCCAGGTCCGGCACCGGCAGACGATAGCGGGGGCCTCGCATGCCGGTGCCGGTGAGCGTCACGACCGAGCGTGTGGCTACACCCGACCGCTTCACGTCTCCTCCCGTGCCCCGCATCGCGAGGCTTACACACATGCGCTCGCAGACCAGGCGGTGCCTCGGCGCAGCGGCTACCGCGTGGAAGTCCGTTCTCCTCGGCCAGGCCCCTGGCTCGGCCGGGTGTCAGGATGGACGGATGGACCGGGCTCGTGACCTGCTGGAGACCGAGCGCCGCCAGGCGTCCCGGCGCCTCGCGGACCTGACGGGGGACTTCGACGAGGTGGTGGAGGCCTCCCGCGACAGCAACGCCGACGACGAGCACGACCCCGAGGGCGCGACGATCGCCTTCGAGAGGTCGCAGGTCTCAGCGCTCGTTCGGCAGGTCCAGCGTCACCTGGCGGAGGTCGACGCGGCGATCCAGCGGCTGGAGGACGGGACCTACGGGACCTGTGCTCGGTGCGGACAGCCGATCGCCGACGCCCGGCTCGAGGTGCGGCCGGCGGCGAGCACCTGCATCCGGTGCGCATCTGAAGCGCGCTGAGCCGACACGGGCGGGGCCGCCCCGGTCAGAACCGCAGGACCAACCGGCCGCGCACGCCGCCGGCCTCCAGTCGCCGGTGCGCCTCCGCAGCCTCGGTGGCGGGCAGCACGTCGGCAACCCGCAGCGTCACGACGCCGTTCTCGACCTGCGCTCGCAGCTGGTCCAGGGCCTCCCACTCCTGCGCGTGCCGGGCCACCATCACGGGCACGACTGTGACGCGGTCCTGACCGCCGCCGTCCCAGCCTCGCACGGTCGCCATCCGGCCTCCGTCCTTGACCACGGACAGTGCGGCCTCGTTGAGCACTGCGCCGTCGGCGAGGGCGTCGACGCCGGCGGGATACCGCTCGCGGACGGCCTCGACGAACCCGTCTCCCCGCGGCAGGACGACGTCCGCGCCCAGCTGCTGCACCAGGTCGCGGTCCTTGTCGGCCGCGTCGGCGACGACGGTGATGCCGTCGGCCTTGGCGAGCTGGATGACGTAGCCGCCGAACGCACCGGCCGCACCGGTGACCGCGAGCACCTGCCCGCGCTCCAGCTGCAGCGAGTCGAGCGCGACGCGTGCGGTCAGACCGTTCATCGGCAGGGTGGCCGCCTCGACCTCGGACGCGCCCGCCGGGACGCGGGTCACCGACCGGGCGGGCACCACCAGGTCGCTGCGGTAGGCACCGTGCGGACCGGACGGCACCACCACGCCCATCACGACAGCGCCCACGGAGATCCCGGTCTCGACGTCCTCGCCCACCTCGACGACCTCGCCGGCGGCGTCCATCCCCGGCACGGCGCCCGGTGGGGGAGGGCTGGGTCGGTCGTCGCGGACGCCGCTGCGCAGGCCGGTGTCAGTCGGGTTCACTGTCGCTGCCGTCACCCGGACGCGCACGTCCGACGCGCCGAGCCTCTCGGGCGGCACGTCGATCTCGTGCAGCACTTCGGGTCCGCCGTACGTCGTCAGTCCGATAGCCGTCATACCGGTGCCAACCGCCTCACGCCCACGGCGATTCCGATCCGGCCTGCGCGTTCTCGGTGGGCGATACTCCCCCATGTCGGTGTCGGGTGTCGCCTCGACCGACCGGCCCGGGAGGCCGACCCGAACGGGATTACCGGCACCGACCGGCGGGTACCCACCGCCATGGCGTTCTGGCAGCGGATGAAGGACCGGGTCACTGACGGCGAGGCGTCCAGCACGCCCGGGGAGGCGGACTCACCGAGCGACTCCGCCGTCGCGGGCACCCGCGCGTCGGGCGGCGCCCCGGACGCGGACGCGGATGACCCGAACAGCACCACCGGCACCACCGAGAGCGGGTCCTTCGTGGGCCGTGCCTCCGGCGACGAGGTCGGCGACGTCGGTGAGAGCGGCGGCGAGAAGCGGGCCCGCTGGCAGCAGCAGGGCCGGCCCGACGGAGGCCCGCGCGACGAGTCCGCCTAGGACTGCACCTGGGGCAGCACCTCGCGGGCGAACAGCTCGATCATCCTCGCCCGGCGCTCGCCGTCCCCGACGGGGGAGAAGACGAGCGTCTCGGCGCCTGCTTCTCGGTAGGCGTGGATCGCCGCGGCCACCTCGGTCGGCGATCCGTGCAGGAGGTAGCGGTCGGCGAGGTGCTCGAAGTCCTGCTGGTAGACCCTGCTGACGCCCTCGACGGCCCATGCCCGGGAGCGGCTCCCGTCCTGGTCCACGGCCCCCCAGATGAACACGGCTCCGCGCACCGATCGTGGGTCGCGGCCGTGGTCCGCGGCGGCCCGGTGCACCTCGGTGAGAGAGGTCGCGAGCTGCTCAGGCGTGTACATGTAGGGCATCCACACGTCTCCGAACCGACCGGCCCTGCGCATGGCGGCCGGGCTCCGTCCGCCGAGCCACAGGGGCGGACCTCCGGCCTGGACCGGCCCGGGTTGCAGCGCCAGTCCGGGCACGTGGGCGAACCGTCCCTCGTGGTCCACCGGCGCGCCGGACCAGAGGGCGGACATCAGCTCGAGCCCCTCGTCGACGCGCGCACCCCGGTCCGCGATGTCGACCCCGGCGGCCGTGAACTCCGGCGGGAACTCGCCCCCCACTCCGATCCCGAAGTCGAAGCGGCCGTTCGACACCTGGTCGAGCGTCGTCGCCATCTTGATCGCCAGGGCGGGCGGGTAGAGCGGGAGCAGGGTCAGTGAGCTGAGCAGCCGGATCTGCCGGGTAGCGCCTGCAGCGGCTGCGAGCGAGACGAAGGCATTGCCCACCGGGACGTGGAAGAACAGATGCTCACCGGTGGCGACGAGGTCGAAGCCCAGGTCCTCGGCCAGGCGGGCCTCCGCGGCAGCCGACGGCTGGTGGCTGCTCAGGGTCAGCCCGACGGCGGTCATGCGCCGGGAGGTCGTGCGAAGGTCTCGATGATCGCTGAGACGTTCTCGGCCAGCCTCTCGGGCGGCAGGCCGTAGCTGGGGGAGTAGAGCAGCGTCTGTTCGTAGACGTCCGCGTGCTCGGCCTCGAACTTCGCGCGCACCTGGTCCGGGGTGCCGGTGAGTGCGACCAGGTCGACGAGGTCGTCCGGCACGGCCGAGATCATGGCCTCGCGGTCACGCCGCTGCCACGCTGCGCGGATCTCGCCGGCCGAGTCGCCGTGTCCGTGCAGCTCCAGGATCGCCCGGTAGGTGCGGACGATGGCGTAGAAGGCGATCTGCGCCTTGGCTTCCGCACGCGCGACTGCCGCGTCGTCGTGCACCGCGCAGAGCAGGTAGCCGGCCAGGGCGACGTCGGTCTCCTGGCGGCCGGTGTGCGCGGTGCCCTTCGCCAGTGCGGGGCGGACGACCTCTTCGACGTACCGCCTGGTGAAGAGCGGGTGCCCGACCAGGCCGTCTGCGACGCGGCCGGCGGACTCGATCATGCGCGGGTTCACCCCTGCGAGGTAGACAGGGATGTCGGCGCGCAGCGGTGGCCGGACCTCGACCGTCGGTCGGAGGTGCACCGAGTAGAAGCGACCGTCGTGGTCCACCCCGGAGTCGTCCATCGTCCAGAAGCGGCGCAGCAGCGGCACCAGCTCCTCGACTCGCACCGCTGGTGACTCCGGGTCGCTGCCGTGCCAGTCCCGCTGCATGGTGCGGGTGCCCGTGCCGAGGCCGAGGACCAGCCGACCGCCGGACAGCTCGTCGAGGTCTCGCGCCTCGGCAGAGAGCACCAGGGGTGACCTGCCCACCGCGTAGGCGATCGCGCTGCCCACGGTCACGCTCGTCGTCGCCTGTGCCATCACGGCGAGGGAGACGGTGGCCGACCTCTCGTAGAGCTCCGTGGTCCAGACGGAGTCGAGCCCGGCCCGCTCGACCTGCTCGCTGACCGCTCGGACCGTGCCGAGGTCACCGCCCAGCAGGACGATGCCGAGCTGGGAGCTCACACCGGCGACCCGGTCGGCGCCAGGCCACGCAGTACGGCGATCGCGTCCTCGGCCATCCGCGGCACGAAGTCGGCGATGTCGATCCAGCCGTGGATGCCGCTGGACACCTGACCTGCGACCACCAGCCCGTTCTCGACGTCACCCTCTTCCTGCGCACGGATGAGGGCCTCGTCCTTCCAGGTGTTCAGCTCGTCGCCCTGGAGCTCGCCGGTCGCCAGGATCTCTCGCAGGCGCGTGACGCCGGCGTTCTGCAGTCCGCGGGCGGGTCCGTAGACGGCCGGGAAGACCGTGTCGGTGCCCTCCTCCGTGGCGATGATGCGCTCGGCGTACGCCGGGTGCCAGTCGGTGTTCTCGGTGGCGACGATGAACCGGGTGCCGAGCGCGACGCCGCTGGCGCCGAGCGAGAGGGCGGCAGCGAGGGTCCGTCCGTCCCGGACCCCACCGGACAGGACCACGGGCACGGTGACCGCCTCGGTCACGTTGGGCACCAGGACGAAGGTGTGCACCGGGTTCACGTGGGTGTGCCCGCCCATCTCGTAGCCCGAGGCGATCACCGCGTCGACTCCGGCTTCCTCCGCCTTGCGGGCCTGCCGCGTCGACCCGACCTTGTGCATGTGCACCAGCCCGGAGTCGGCTATCACGTCACGGAACTCTCCGGGGAAGCCGGCGCTCGTGGTCAGGGCGACCAGCTGACCGGCGATCGCGGGGTCGGCTCGGCGCGCCTCGATCACCGCGCGGATGTAGGCCTCGCTGACCGGCAGCACCCTGCCGGACGCGTCCCGGCCGACGGGCACGTTCACGGCGAAGTGGCCGTCGGTGTGCTCGGCGACCCACTCGATGTTCTCGCGCATCAGGCGAGCTCCTGCCTCCGGTTCCTTGGTCATGCCCGGCATGCTCACGGTGCCGAGCCCGCCCGCTGAGGAGACCGCGGCTGCGATGTGGTTGGTCTTGTAGGGGCCCATCCCCTCCTGGATGATCGGCAGCTCGATCCCGAGCAGATCGGTGAGCCGGTTCGACAGTGGGTTCATGAGGTCTCTCGTTTCGGTCGGGACCGTCACCTGTCGGCGGTCAGGATGAGGGCCGAGCCGTCGACCAGAGCACCGGAGGTCACGACGCCGACCTCGTGACGAGGCGCCTGCCGGTCCCCGCCTCGCCCCTGGATCTGCAGCACGGCCTCGTTGACGGAGTTCATCCCGTGCAGGTATCCCTCTGCGAGCAGTCCGCCGTGGGTGTTCGTGGGCAGGGAGCCGTCGAGGGCCGTGGCGCCTGAGCGGACGAAGTCCCCTGCCTCGCCCCGCTCGCAGAACCCCAGGCCCTCGAGGCCCATCAGGACCACGCTGGTGAAGCAGTCGTAGATCTCCGCGAAGTCGACGTCCGCGGGAAACAGGCCGGCGCGGCCGTAGAGCTCGTCGCGCAGGAGGCTGGTGAAGTTGCGGGTGTAGTCCTCGAAGAGCAGGTGGTCCCCGATGTCCAGGCCGGGGCGGGCTCCGGCGCGGTAGGCAGCGGAGGCGACGACGGCCGGCGGGTGCCTGAGGTCCCGCGCGCGCTCGAGGGAGGTGACGAGGACGGCGCAGGCACCGTCGACCTCGCTGGTGCAGTCGGCTGCCCGGAACGGCTCGGCGATCATCGGCGACGCGAAGTAGCCCTCGAGGTCGAGAGGTCGTCGCTGGATCGCCCGGTCGTTGCGCTGGGCGTAGGCGCGCTGGGCGACGGCGACCGCGCCCAGGTCCTCGAGCGTGCCGCCGGTCTCGTGCAGGTGGCGGCGCGCCCACATCGCGATGTACATCAGGTAGGCGTTGTACCCGATCGGGTACCGGTACTGCGCGGCCCCGCCTGCGAAGGCCCCGCTGCCGACGCGGACTCCCGAGCGACCGTTGAGGGCGCGGAACACGACGACGTTCTCGGCGTACCCCTGCTCAATGGCCATCGCTGCCTGCTGCACCATGAAGCACGGCGACTGGCCGCCTTGCTGGAAGTCCATCGGGAACCGCAGCCTCGGCAGCGCCAGGGTCGTTGCCACGGCCTCGCTCGACACCGAGTCGTTGAGCACGCTGAACGTGACGACCCCGTCGATCTCGTGGACGGGCAGCCCGGCATCGTCGGCAGCCGCGCGCGCGGCCTCGGTCGCCTGGTCGAGCACGGTTCGCCCCGACGACTTGGTGAGCGCGGTGTAGCCGACGCCGGCGATTGCTGCAGTGGTCAAGGCCATCACCCCTTTCGGGCAGCGTAGGTAGGCCTCCCGCCATGAGTCAACTCCGAAGTAGAACTTCGTCCTTGACGTCGATTGATGAATCGATGTTAGATCTATTGAGTGACGAACCAGCAAGACGGCGCCGGTGCGGAGGGGGCGTCGGCGTCGAGCCTCCTGACCATGCGGCGGCGCGTTCCGATGGCCGACGTGGACGCAGCGGGCATCCTCTACTTCGCTGCTCCCTACCGGTGGCTGGAGGACGCCTTCACCGGTTGGTTGAGTGCGATCGGTCATCCTCTCGGCGGCCTCCTCCGCTCCGGTTCGGGATGCCCATGCATCACCTCGGCGACGTCGTACGGCGTGCCGCTGGTGCTCGACGACGAGATCGCTGTCTGCCTTCGCCCCTCGAGCCTGGGCCGGACTTCCTTCTCGATCACGACCGAGGTCACCAGGCTGCGGGACGGGGCGGTGGCTGTGCGCTCCACCGCCTGGCACGTGTGGAGCGACTTCGACGGCTCGGCCGACCCGCCGGTCGTCCGTCCGACCTCGGTGCCGGGTTGGCTGCGCGAGGCCTTCGCCGAGACCACCTGGACGACGCCGGTCGCCACCCATGTCCCTGCCGAAAGTGGTGCTTCCTGATGAGCGACAACATCCTGGTCGAGCGGATCCCGGTCGATGACGACGGCTCACTGCTGGGACTGGTCACGATGAACCAGCCGGACAGCCTGAACCCGCTCGACTGGGCCTCCACCCTCGAGCTCGGCGACACCTTCGACACGCTGGCACAGGAGGAGCGCGTGCGGGTGGTGGCGGTCACCGGTGCGGGGCGCGCGTTCTCGGCGGGAGGGGACATGAAGAAGTACCAGCAGCTCCAGGCCGACGCCACGGACTTCCCCCGGTTCCTCGCCGACATCCACGAGGTGTTCGGCAGGATCTCGCAGTACCCCAAGCCCTACGTCGCGCTGGTCAACGGCATCGCCGTGGCTGGTGGCATCGAGCTCCTGCTCTCCTGCGACCTCGCGATCGCCGGGGAGTCGGCGCGGATCGGCGACGCCCACCTCAACTTCGGTCAGATGGGTGGGGGAGGTGTGCTGACCCTGCTGCCGCGGGCGGTGGGCCCGGCGCGTGCCCGCGAGCTGATCCTGTCCGGTCGGATGCTCTCACCGCAGGAAGCGGTGCAGTGGGGGCTCGTCTCGGAGGTCGTCACCGACGACCAGCTGGTCGTGGCAGGCAAGGAGTTCGCCTCCAGGGTGGCGAAGAAGTCACCGCTCGCGGTGGCCAACGCGAAGCAGACGTTGAACTCGGCCCTCTGGGAGGGCACGGGCGTGATGGCCGGCCTGCGCCTGGAGCGCGAGACGACCGCCCGCTACTGCCTGACGAGCGCGGACGCGCCGGAGGGCCTGGTCGCGTTCGCCGAGAAGCGGAAGCCTGTGTTCACGGGACGTTGAGGGAGTCGACATGACCGAGCAGCAGATCGCGCCTCCGGAGGCCGATGCCGGCAGCGCGCCGTACTGGGAGTCGCTGCGCCGGCACCGCATGGAGATCCAGGCATGCGTCTCGTGCGGGCGCCGAAGGTTCCCGGTGGCGCCTTCCTGTCCCTACTGCGCGCATCCGGAGTCACGGTGGGAGACGCCTGACGGCACCGGCGAGGTGTACTCCTACATCGTCGTGCACCGCACCTTCGACCCCGCCTTCGAGGACGCAGTGCCTTACACGCTCGCGACCGTCGACCTCGACGGTGGTGGCCGGCTCGTGGCCCGGATCGACCACGAGACCGAGGTCGACCACGGGACCGAGATCGGCGACCGGGTGCGTGCCGACTATGTCGACCACGCCGCGTGGACCGAGCTCAGGTTCGCGAAGGCTGACGGGTGACTGCGACGTCGGCCCGCCCGCGTCCTTCTCCGTTCGCCGAGACGGTGGCCGCCTTCGCCGCGGACCGGGTCCTCCCCTGCTCGGTGGAGCTCGACCAGCACCCGCAGGACCTGGGCCTGATCCGCGAGCTCCTCCTGGGTGTCGGCCGCCTCGGGCTGTACGGCGCCGTGGTGCCCGAGGAGTACGGCGGCACGGGTCCTGACTCGATGGCGCTCCACGAAGGCATCGACGCCCTGGCCTACGGCAACGCCGGTCTGGCGATGTCCACGATGCCGACCTATCTGCTCGCCCGGGCCGTTGCCCTGCACGGCACTCCGGAGCAGAAGGCGCGCTGGCTGCCCGCCGTTGCAGCGGGGAGACTGATCGGATCGTGGGCGGTGACCGAGCCACATACGGGCTCCGACGTCTCGAGCATCACCACCAAGGCTGAACGGACGCCGGAGGGCTGGCGTCTCGAGGGCCGCAAGATGTTCATCACCAACGCCTCGATAGCCGACGCGCTGCTGGTGCTGTGCCGCACCGCGGCCGATGCCGGACACGGGGCGCTGACGACCTTCGTGATCGCGATGGACACTCCGGGCATCGAGGTGCCGCGAGCCCTGGACAAGATGGGGCTGCGTTCCTCGCCGACGTGCGAGCTGGTGCTCGACGGCGTCGAGGTCTCGGACGACGACCGGCTCGGCGAGGTCGGGCAGGGCTGGGCGGTCGGGATGGCCGTGCTCGACTACGAGCGGCTCGCCGTGCCCGCCATCACCGCGGGGATGGGCGCCCGCGCGCTCGACCTAGCGGAGGGTTACGCGGCCACCCGGGAGGCGTTCGGCGGGCGTCTCGACGACATCGGTGCCGTGCAGGCGATGCTGGCCGACATGGCCGCCGGCGTGCTGGAGTGCCGTCTGCTCTACCGCCACGTCGCGCAGCTCGTCGACCAGGACCTGCCGGCCATCATCGCCGGCTCGATCGGCAAGCTCGTCTCCGGACGCCTGGCCAATCAGATCACCAGCCTCGGTGTGCAGGTGCACGGGGGCTATGGCTACACGCGCGAGTACGAGGTGGAGCGCCTCTATCGTGACGCACGGCTGTTCGCGATAGGCGGCGGCACCAGTGAGATCCAGCAGAGGATCATCGCCGGCCAGCTTCGGCGCCATCCCGGCTGGAGCCGCACTGCTGGCATAGCCTGAATGCCCGGACACGTCGCGGAAGGCCCAGATGACAACCAGTGCACGCCAGGATGCGAAGGCCGCGACGCCTTCCTCACGGGTCGGACGCAAGCGCGACCAGAAGGTGGCCAGCATCCTCGAGGCAGCAGCCGACGTGCTCTCCGAGCGCGGATACCACAACCTCAGCCTGGACGAGATCGCCGAACGCCTGGACCTGACCAAGGCCTCGCTCTACCACTACTTCCCCAGCAAGGAGGAGCTGGTCAGCGCGTGCGTCGAGGCGTTGGCGACGACCGCCAACAGTCGCCTCGCAGCGGCCGCAGCTGATGTCTCCGGGAGCGCGACCGAACGGCTCCGGTCGTTGATCCTGGTCCAGCTGACGATCATCCTGCGCGAGCAGCCGCATCTCGCCGTGATCTTCCTCCAGCCGCTCGACTGGCCCGAGCGCTATCGCAATCGCACTCGTGCTCTCCGGCTGGAGCACGACGCGATCTTCCGCGCCGTGGTGCGGCAGGGAATCGCGACCGGGGAGTTCGACGTCGACGAGGACGTGGCCATGCACAACCTCTACGGGGCGATGAACTACACGCCGGTGTGGCTGAGAGGACTCACCCAGAAGCAGTTCGAGGCCAGGGCCGCCGCCGTGGCCACGAACATGCTTCGCCTGTTCGTGGCTCCCTGACCTCAGCCCACGTTGCGCTGCTGCCCGACCCAGTACGGCTCGCGGAGCGCTCTGCGGAACACCTTGCCGACGGCGGTCTTCGGAACCTCCTCGACGACGTCGAGGGAGAGCGGCTTCTTGTAGTTGGCCAGGCCGGAGGCCTTGCAGTGTGCCTGCAGGTCCTCCAGCGTCAGCGAGGCACCTGCGCGGACCGACACGCACGCCTTGACCGCCTCGCCCCACTTCTCGTCGGGGACACCGATGACGACGACTTCGTTGACGGCCGGGTGGCCGGAGATGACGTCCTCCACCTCACGCGGGTAGACGTTGAGCCCACCGCTGATGATCATGTCGTTCTTGCGGTCGACGATGGTGATGAAGTCGTCCTTGTCGCGGATGGCGAGGTCACCCATGCGGAACCAGCCATCGACGTACATGTCCGCGGTTGCCTCAGGCTGGTTCCAGTACTCCACCGACACGGCGTCCCCACGGACGCGCAGCTCACCCATCTCGCCGACCGGGACCTCGAGGCCCTCGTCGTCGGCGACGCGGACGTCGAAGAACGGGGAGGGCCGTCCACACGAGGCCAGTCGGTGGGGGGCATGCTCGAGCGCCGCTACGTGCTCGTCGGGGAACATGATCGTGTTGTAGATCGTGCCGCCCTCTGTGGAGCCGTAGCCCTGCAGGAACTTCGGCCCGAAGACATCGATCGCCTTGCGCAGCACCACGGGCGCGATGGGGGAGCCGGAGTAGTAGATGCAGCGCAGGCTGCTCAGGTCGTGCTCGTTCGCGGTCGGGTGGTTGGCGAGCGCATGGATGATCGCCGGCGCCAAGATCGTGTGCGTGATCTGCTCGCGCTCCACCAGGCGGAAGAACGCCTCCGGGTCGAAGCGCTCCATCATCACCGACGCGGCACCTCGATACAGCGCTGGGTTCACCAGGATGCCGGACTGGTGCGACAGCGGGCCGACGTGCAGCAGGGAGCAGTCCGGCCCCATGTCACCCATGATCGTGGCCAGGATGTTGCGGTAGGTGGCCACCCAGTTGCGGTGGAGGTAGAGCGCGCCCTTGTAGTGGCCCGTGGTCCCCGACGTGTGGAAGATCAGGTAGGGCTCGTCCGCGTCGAACTCGAGAGGCTCGAACGGCTTCGCGGCGGCGACCAGCTCCTCGTAGGAACCGTCCTCGCCCAGGCTGAGCACCCGGCTCGATGGCGCCTGGCCCGACTCCACGAGCTCCTCGATCATCGGCGCGAACTCGGGTCCGGCAACCACCACCTTGGGAGCGGTGTCCTTCAGCACGTAGGCGAACTCTCGAGCGCCGTCGCGGTTGTTGAGCCGGCTGCGGATCCCACCCATCATCGAGACCGCAAGGTCGACCTCGACCCACTCGTTGCGGTTGTTCATCAGCGCGACGACGCGATCACCTGGTTCGACGCCGAGGTCGTCGAGCACCGTCGCCAGTCGGCGAGCCCGGTCCCACAGCTGGAGGTAGGTCAGCGACCCTCTCTCGTCCTTGAGTGCCGTCGCGTGCTCGAACCTGCGGACAGCGGAACCGATGAACTCGTGCACGAGAGTGGCCATGACCGACTTTCCCGGGGGAGCGAGTGGGTGAAGGAGACCCCCCGTCGGATCGTAGGTCCGATCGGTCAGGAACTTCAACCCATGAGTTGGAAACCGTTCGCTTCGATGTTGTTCGACTCGATGGTTGAGTACGTCGAACCCGGTGCTCGCAGGACCGGTGCCGCCTCAGAGGACATCTCGGCGCGGCGTGACGCGAGCGGCCAGCGCGAGCGCGAGCGCGGTGTACGCCAGCAGGACGACCGCCGCCACCGCCACGGGCAACAGCCTCCCGTCCAGGTCGAGCGTCGGGCTGATCTGCAGCAAGGACGTGGCCACCCCGAGGGGCAGCCACCGACCGACCGCGGGCCAGGAGGGAAGGACGATGTACTCGATGGCGAGCATCCACACCAGGACGGCGACGACCGCGGCGACCTGGTTGCGGATCAGCGCGCCGAGCGCGACGCCGATGACGCCGTACGCCGCCATCAGGACGAACGCGGCCACGGCCATCTGCCAGAACTGCGCTCCGACCGTGATGTCGCCGTGCCGGTGATGGATGAGTGTGACGCTCACGGCAACCGCGACGAGGAGGGTGCCGACCGTGGCGACGCCGCTGATCATCACCAGCGAGACCCACTTGGCGAGGAGGATGCGCGCGCGTCGCGGCTCGCCCAGGTACGTCGAGGTCACCGTGCCGTAGCGGAACTCGGAGGTGAAGGCGAGACCGCCGAGCAGCACGATCAACACCTCGGGCACGCCGAAGCTGCTCCCGACCGTGACGGCCAGCAGGCTCGGGTCCCCGAGCGCCACCGGAGCGCTCGCGACCCCGGTCTTCGGGACGCCGACCGCGGCCGTCAGTGACACCAGCGCGAAGGTGGCAAGCAGCAACCCCGCCGTCGTGCGGGTGCGCAGCTTGAGCAGCTCCGCAGTGACGAGCGCGTTCATGAGCCGGTCCGCTCGGGCGACCTCGACGTCTGCTCCGACTCGGCCCCTTCGACGATCCGGAAGAACGCCGCCTCCAGATCGGCAGTGGCCGCGAGGCCGTGCAGCACGATCCCGTGCTCGGCCACCAGCTCGCCCAGCACCTCCGGTGGTGCGTCGACGACCAGCCCCTCCGCGGTGAGCCGGTAGGTGTGACCGCGCGTGTCGAGGAGGGCGCAGAGGCGGTCCGGTTGCGGGGTGCGCACCCGGGAGCCGACGCCTGCCTCCGCGCGCAGCTCGGCCAGTCGGGACGAGCGGAGCAGCCGGCCTCGGGCGAGCACGAGCACGTGGTCGGCGGTCTGCTCGACCTCGCTCAGCGCGTGGCTGGAGACCAGGACCGTGCGGCCCTCGTCTGCCAGCTCTCGCAGGAACCCGCGCAGCCACCGCACCCCCGGAGGGTCGAGCCCGTTCGTCGGCTCGTCGAGGACCAGCACAGACGGGTCGCCGAGCATCGAGGCGGCGATGCCGAGGCGCTGCCGCATCCCGAGGGAGTAGGTTCCGACGCGTCGCCGCATGTCGTCCCCGAGCCCGGCCTGCTGCAGGACGCGCAACGGCGCCTCCCGGGAGAGCCTCGAGGCCGTCGCGAGGATGCGCAGGTGGTCCAGCGCGGTGCGGCCGGGGTGGTAGCCCGATGACTCGAGGACGGCACCGACCCGGCGCACAGGATCGGTCAGCTCGTCGTACCTCCTGCCGCCGAAGGTAGCCGTCCCGCTGCTCGGCGCCACCAGCCCGAGGAGCATGCGCAGAGTCGTGGTCTTGCCGGCCCCGTTGGGTCCGAGCAGGGCCGTCACCTCGCCGGGCTGCGCGACCGCACTGATCCCGTCGACCGCGCAGAAGTCCCCGAACGACTTGGTGAGCCCTCGAAGCTCGATGGCCACTGTCATGGCTGACCTCCAGCACCAGCGCGGGCGCCC
The DNA here is from genome assembly GCA_964237315.1 of uncultured Nocardioidaceae bacterium. Taxonomy (GTDB): domain Bacteria; phylum Actinomycetota; class Actinomycetes; order Propionibacteriales; family Nocardioidaceae; genus Nocardioides_B. Next base: position 17,706 of record CAXSHL010000034.1, on the reverse strand, counting down.
GGAACCGCTTGTTCTTCAAGTCACCTGAAATTCAGGTAGCCTTAACAACATGGCACAACGCCCCCCGCAGGTCAACACCGTCTCCCTGCTGGGCCGGGCCTACAGCCTGCTCGGGTTCCGGATCGTCGACGGGGTCGTCGGCGCCGGGTTCCCGCAGAAGCCGGCGCACTCCGCGGTCTTCGCCCAGATCGATCCCGACGGCTCCCGGCTCACGGACCTGGCCCGGCGGGCGAACATGTCACCGCAGGCAATGGGCGAGCTCGTCGACGAGCTCGAGGACATGGACTACGTCGTACGTCGACCCGACCCGACCGACCGTCGAGCCAAGCTGATCACGCTGACGAAGAAGGGGGAGGACTGCATCGCGGCTGGTATGGCCACCATCGACGGCATCGAGCAACAGCTGACCGATCTCCTCGGCGAGCGCGGTCACCGGCACCTGAGGAACCTGCTCACCAAGGTGCTGGCCGAGGAACACTCCTGACCGCCGTCTCCGGGTTTTCGGAGCGGTCGGTCCGGCCGCTGTGAGCCTTTCGCGGGACCCTGACGAAGAAAGTTCCGCGCATCGTGATCCGATCCGCCCGCGACACGCGACAGTGTGTTCGTGCAGCAGCTCTCCGACTCCGAGCTCCTGGGTCTGGTGGCCCAGCGTGACGAGGCTGCCCTGCGCGAGCTGGTGGAGCGGCACTCGGCGTGGCTGCTGCTGAGGCTGCGGCGACGCACCCCCGACGAGGACCTGGCCGCCGAGGCTCTTCACGACGCCTTCGTCGCGGCGTGGACCAGCGCCCGCTCGTTCCGGGGAGAGGGCGACGTGGGCGCGTGGCTGTGGGGGATCGCCGTCCGGCAGCTCGCATCCCGGCTGCGCAAGCGGGCGCAGCCGGTGCCGGTGGAGAGCCGGATGCTGTCGGCCCTGTCGCCGGCTGTGCGCAGTGCGGAGGACGAGCTGCTGATAGCGGTCGAGCACGGCTCGGTCGGCGACGCCCTGCGCTCCCTCTCGCCCGAGCTGCGGCAGGTGCTGCAGGCGACGGTGATCGACGGGCTCTCCACGAGGGAGGCCGCCCATCTCCTCGGCATCCCGCAGGGCACGGTCAAGAGCCGCGCACGCATCGCGAAGTCCAAGCTGCGCGAGCAGCTGATCTCGTTGGAGGCATGGTGATGAGCTGGCACGTCGACGGCCCCGTCTGGGAGGCCTACGCCGCGGGGCGGCTCGACCCGGTCGCCGAGCTGAGCCTGGAGTCCCATCTCACCGGTTGTCCCGACTGCCGGGCGGCGGCCAGGGCCCAGATCGCGCCGACGGTGGTCGACGAGGTGTGGACGCACGTGCGACAGACGATCTCCGCGCCCACCCCGACCCTCCCGCACCGGGCGATGCGGCGGCTCGGCGTACGACCCGATGACGCCGTGGTCGTCTCCGCTGCTGACGCGTTCCTGGTGCCGTGGGCGGTCGCCGTCGGGTTCGCGGTCGTGTCCGCCTGTGTCGTCGGGCTGGCGGGTCTGGGCCCGGCCGGTCGTGACGCGGCGTTCCTGGCCCTCGTCCCGCTCGTTCCGGTGCTTGCGGTGGTGGCGTCCTACGACGCCCTCGACCCCGTCCGCGAGCTGGTGGAAGCAACCCCCTACAGCAAGCTGCGACTCGCCCTGCTCCGTGCGACGGCCGCTCTCGCGGTCGCCGTGCCGGTCACGATGACGATCGGGCTGGTCGTCCCGAACATGGACGACCTCGCCCTGTCCTGGCTCGCGCCGTCGCTCGGGCTGACGCTCGCTGCGCTGGTGCTGCTCACGTGGTTCGAGGCGTGGGTGACCGGTGCGTTGATGGCCTCGGCCTGGGTGACGGTGGTGGCGCTGCTGCGCACCGACGACCGGGTCGATGCGCTGACGACGCCCTTCGGGCAGGTCGCGTTCGTGGTCGGGGCGGGTGTGCTCGCGCTCACCCTGGTGCTGCGGACCTCGACGCTCCGGCTCCAAGGAGGGCAGCTGTGAGCGCCGTCGCGTCGTTCGAGGGAGTCTCGAAGAGATACGGTCGCGCCCCGGCGCTGCGGCCCACGAGTCTCGAGCTGCATCGAGGTGTGGTGGGCCTGCTGGGGCCGAACGGCGCGGGCAAGACCACGATGCTGCGGCTCCTGTCGACCGCGCTGCCCCCGAGCAGCGGGCGCATCGTGGTCGCCGGGTACGACGTCACCGAGTCCCACGCGGATCGCGTCGAGGCGCGACGGCGCATCGGCTACTGCCCGCAGGAGGTCACGTTCCCGCGCGGGATGACCGCCTTCGCCTTCCTGGACTACCTCGCGGTGCTCAAGGAGTGGAAGCACACGAGCAGGCGCCACACCGAGGTGCAGCGCGTGCTCGACCTCGTGAATCTAGCGGACCGGGGCGCCATGAAGGTCGCCAAGTTGTCCGGCGGCCAGCGCCGTCGGCTCGCCATCGCCCAGGCCCTCATCGGCTCGCCCGACCTGCTCCTCCTCGACGAGCCCACCACCGGGCTCGACCCAGAGCAGCGCGCCTCCCTGCGAGGACTCCTCTCTGGCCTGGCCGGGACGGTGTTGATCTCGACGCACCAGACCGAGGACGTCTCGGCCCTGTGCGACCGGATGCTGGTCATCGACGCCGGAGCGATCCGCTTCGACGGCACGGTGCCCGAGTTCCTGGCCACGGCAGCCGGCCGTGTCCACCTCGGACCCGCCGCCACCAGCGGCGCGGTCCAGACCTGGAAGACCGGAACCGGGCTGGTCCGGTCCGTCGGGGGGCAGCCCGCTCCCGACTCCTCTGTCGTCGACCCGTCGGTCGAGGACGCGTACCTGCTGCTCCGCTCGGAGCGGCACACACCACAAGGAGTCAACCCATGAGCACCACCTTCGACACGGGCTCCACGCTCGGCGTCCTCGCCGGTCAGGAGATCCGCAACTACCTGCGGCACAAGCTGTTCTGGTTCGGCACCGCGCTGACGGCTCTCATCAGCGTCGACGTGCTGTTCAGCCTCGACCACGACGCCGGCTCGAGCGCTGCCTACATGATCGTGCCGGCTGCCTGCCTCGGCGTCTTCGGGCTGGTCATCATGTTCGGCCTGACGCGCCGTTCCGACCGAGCGGCTGCCGCGGGCGGAGCGGTCGCGGTGCCCGAACGGGTCCGCACCCTGGCGCTCGCCATCTCCGTCGTCGTGCCGTTCGCGGTGTCGGTGGTGGCATTCGTCGCGGCGGTCGTCGCCTGGCAGGTGCACCGGCCCGCCGGCTACATCGTGCCGCCGGGGATCACGGATCCGTTCGTGGTCGCAGAGATGTTCGGCGACGGCGTGATGTGCGCGGTGGGGGGACCGCTGCTCGGGTTGCTGCTGGCGCGCTACCTGCCCAAGCGCGGCGTGGCGGCAATCGCCTCGGTGCTGGTGGTCCTGGTCACGATCATGCTGCAGGGCAACTTCACCGGAGGGCAGCCCTACCGGGTGTTCTGGTTCTGGACCTACTTCGTGGGCCAGTTCGGCTGGGGCCCCGACCCTGACGGCACCATCCACTTCAAGACCGCACCCGGCAACCCCTTCCTCTGGGTGCTCTACCTGGTGGTCGTGTGCGCGCTCGGAGTCGTGGTCGCCGTCTTCCACGACCCCGAGTCGGACCGGACCCGGCTGCGCAAGGTCGCGATCGGGCTGTTCGGGCTCGCCCTGGTGCTCGGTGTGCTGACCATGGTCGTCGGCTACCCCGACGTCCTCGTGAACCCCATCCCCTGCCCCACCTGCTGATGCCCGGCTACGTCCCGAGGGCGGTCCCGTGGACGCGGGTCGCCCTGGCGGCGGGGCTGGTCGTCGTGCTGATGGAGCTCGTCCGTTGGAATCCGTGGGTCCTGTGGCCGCTCGAGGGGACGGCGGTCGGCCTGCTGGCGGGCGCGACGGCCTGGTGCTTCGACGAGACAGCCGCCGTCGTCGTCGACTCCTCGCCTCGCGGCCTCGCTTGGCGCACGATGGCGCGCAGCCCGGGGCCGCTGCTCCTCGTCCTGACCTGGACTGCGGTCGTGCTCCACGCGGGCGGTGAGACCACATTCGGGCACAGCGGCGAGATCTGGATCCAGGGGGTTGCGGCCAGCCTCGCCGCTGCGGCGTACACCAGCTGGCGACGCTCGTACGGGGAGGCGTCGCCAGGGTCGAGGTTCGCCACGGCGGTGGTGCCGGCGACCACGGCCTGGGCGCTGCTCCGGCCGTTCGACGCTCAGCTGCCCGTCTTCCCCTACGCCACCACCACGCCGGGCGGGTGGGACCACAGCGCAACAGGCTGGGTCGCACTCAGCATCGCCGCCGTCGTCGTGCTCTGCCTCGTGCTCGCCGACGCCCGCTGGTGGAGGTCGCACCTGGCGATCGGCCACCGGGACGACATCACTTCGCCGTCTTGACAGCCTTCGCTCGCTTCGCTGCTTCGTCCGCCGCGTCGGCGAGGTCGAGCAATCGATAGAGCGCCCGAAGGTCCTGCTCTGCCAGCGATGACCTCTCGAGGTCAGCCTGGTGGACCAGCACGACCAACGCGTCGAGGATCCGGTTGAGCTGGTATCCGTAGCTGCCGACGCTGTCGACGACCTCCTGCTCGATCTCGCTGTCCTGGAAGTTGGCTCTGCCGAAGACGATCGTCGGACTGATGAAGCGACGCCAGTCAGTGGAGGGGAAGTAGGTGAACGTGAAGTCCCTGAGAAGATGTGCTGCGTTGACGACAGGCGCCGCTACGCTCATGAACGACCTCCGAGGAGTACGTGGTTGGCGGTCCGGTTGTCCGTGTCGGCACGAGCGAGGCCTCGATCGGCCTGGATGCGGTCCCAGGTCCCATGATGGCATCAACGACGGCGAGGTCAACCGATCTGGCCGTTGTGGAGGTTTCTGCTGACCTCACCTCGGACGGAGGAAGTCCGACAGCAGGTGCCGGAACTCGTCCGGGTGCTCGACCGCGGGCACGTGCCCGCACCGCCCGAGCACGTGCAGGCGGACATCGGCCAGGTGTCCGAGCAGGGGCAGGGCCGCCGTCCTCAGCGGGGTGAGCTTGTCGTCGGCGCCGTGGACGAGCAGCACGGGTGCACCGATCTGGGCCAGCGTCTGCACCGAGAGCGTGAGGTCCTCGGCCCACCTGGCCCGGGGCGGAGGGAACATCGACGCGAACGCGCTCGCGCCCGCCTGCATCGCTTCGGCCCGGGCCTCGACGGCGGCCTCGGTGACGAGTGCCTGGTCCAGGAGGAGGCGGCTCAGCATGTCCCGCGCCCCGGACCGTCCGGCAGGGGCGGCCCAGATCGCGTCGAGGTCGTCGGACAGCGGCGCCCCGGGGGCACCCATCGTCGAGACTGCCACGACCCGGGTGACGTGCCGGGGACGCGCGGCCGCCAACGCCAGCGCGACGGCACCGCCCATGGAGTGACCCACCACGGCGTAGGACTCGACACCGAGGGCATCCATCAGCCCCGCGGCCAGGTCCGTCCACAGCTGGAGCCCACCTCTGGAGCCGGTGGGAAGCGGTGTCCGGCCGAAGCCTGCCTGGTCAGGAGCAACCAGGTGCCAGGACCGGCCCAGCGCCTGCGCCGTCGCTGCCCAGGCTCCGGACCCGGTGGTGCCGGGTCCGGAGCCGTGCAGCATCAGCACCGGTGGCCCGCTGCCCTCCTCGAGGACGTGGACCGGGGTGCTGTCGACGGTGACGGTGCGAAGTGCAGTCACCGGGGCAGGACGGCTGTGCTCATGCCGAAGCGGAGCTGACGGACTTCGAGAAGACCTCGATCATGGCCCTGCCGAACTGCGGCATGTCGGGCCAGCCCCGGCAGGAGACGAGGTTGCCGTCCACGACGTCGGGAGCATCGATGACCGTCGCGCCCGCGTTCTCCATGTCGCCGGTGATGGGCGGGAAGCACGCCGTCTTGCGACCCTTCATCAGCCCGTACACCGCTGGCACCTGCGCACCGTGGCACACCAGCGCGATCGGCAGGTCGCGGGCGAAGAAGTGCTCGGTGATGCGCCTGACGTCGGCGTCGACCCGGATCCACTCCGGAGCACGTCCGCCGGGGATGATCAGGGCGTCGTAGCGCTCGACGTCGACGTCGGCCCAGGGCACGTCGACCGGCAGCTTCCGGCCGTTCTTCTCGACGTAGGCGTCGGAGTTGGGGTCGAACTCGTGGATGACCAGCTGCACGTCGCGCATCGTGCGTGACGAGACGTCAACGTCCCAGCCTTCCTCCTGCACGCGGTAGTAGGGATACATGGTGTCGAGCTCCTCGGCGGCGTCGCCGGTCAGGAGCAGCGCTCTAGGCACCTGCTTCTCCTCGCATCTAATGTCGTGTTTGCCGGTCATGTACCGGATCCGATCCGATCCGATCCGATCGGCACAGCATTGCCCGACTGGACCCGTCCGTCAAGCCTTTCGCGCCAATCCGTCCGCCTCTCGGCCCTCGTCGAACAACCGGCGGAACCGGTCGCCGCTCAGCAGGATGTGCCGGCGCATGGCGTAGGCGGCGGCGTCGGGGTCACGCGCGGCGATCGCAGCGAGGACCTGCTCGTGCTCGCCCATGGCCAGGTAGGTGACCTGGGTGTCGTAGAGGAGCCGGAACAGGTGGACGTGCGTGTGCAGGCGAGCCAGCGTCTCTCGGATGACCTGGTTCTCCGCGCTCAGCGCCACGAGATCGTGAAAGGCGGCGTCGCGCAGACCGAAGGCGCCGTAGGTCGTGAGTCCGTCACCCTCCACGAGCTCCGCCATCTCCTCCACCATCCGTCGCAGCCCCGTCACCTGCAGCGCGGAGGCGCGTGCGGCGGCTTTGCGTGCTGCTGCAGGCTCGAGGAGCAGGCGGATCTCGAGCATGTCCTCGAACCGGTCGCGGGTGATCTGCGGGGGAATCCGGTAGCCGGCATGGGGCACCCGCACGACCAGGCCCTCGGCCTCCATGCGGTTCAAGGCGTCTCGGATGGGCGTCTGCGACACGCCCAGCTCTCGCGCCAGGGCGTCGATCGTGACCCGGGAGCCGGGCACGATCCGCAGCGACATCAGCTGTCTGAGCAGGGTGTCGTACACGTCGTCGGCCAGCCGTCCACGGGACCGTCCGGGCGTTCTCCGGCCGTCAGCCTGCGCCCCGTGGTCCGGCTCGATCATCGCTTCACCGTCCATCGTGCCGTGATGTCCCCTCTCGCGTCCTAGCGAACCTGTTGACATCGGCCGCCACGCTGCCGCATGCTTTCGCCACTGGATCGTATAGGAAAACCTGAACCTGATCCATTCCAGCACCAACTCCAGCAGGACTCTCTGCGAAGACCTCAGCAACACTCCCGACCCAGGAAGCAGGAAAGCAGATGCGGCAAGCACAGCGAGTGGGACGACGGTCCCGCCCCGGTCGGCAGGTGCGGCTGACGATGACGGCCGTGCTGGTGGCCACGGCCATGTCGGCCATGGCGGCCTGCGGTGGCGGTGGCGATAGCGGTGGTGGTGGCGGCGACGCGAAGGCGAGCGGACCCAAGGCGCCGGCGACCATCCCGAAGCTCACCAAGGACCCGCTGACCCTCAGCTTCATCTGGTTCGACTGGCCTCCCGCTCACGCGCTGGAGGACTTCGCGAACGCGGAGTACACCAAGACCCGGCCGAACGTGACCATCAAGGTCAACACCGTGCCCAACGCGAACTGGCACGACGCGATGTTCACGCAGTTCGCCGCGCACAAGACCGACTTCGACATCCCGATCCTGGACTCGCAGCACATCGGCGAGGCGGTGACGAACGGCAACATCCTCAACCTCACCGACTTCGTCAAGAAGAACATCGACGTGAAGGCCTACAACCCGTACCTCCTGGCGGCCTACGGCCAGTACCCACAGGCGGAGACGGGGCAGCGCGACGAGAACGCCAGCCTGTACGGCCTGCCGCTGCTCGGCGACACCTGGACGATGATCTACCGCAAGGACCTGATCGGCGACAAGCCTCCGAAGACCTGGGACCAGATGATCTCGGTCGCCAAGAAGTGCCAGGCGGAACACCCCGGTGTCAGCGGGCTGGCGTTCCACCAGGCCAACGGCTCCGACGCCGCGGCCGAGACCTACAACACGGTCAACGGCGTCTACGGCGGCCAGCTCTGGGACGCCAAGAAGCGCAAGATCGAGGGCGTCATCAACGACAAGGCGGGGCAGAAGGCGATGGACGTCCTGGTCGACCAGATGAAGCCGCTCACCGCCAAGGGCTCCGGGAACTGGTTCATCGACGAGGTGAATGCTGCGGTCAACCAGGGCAAGGCATGCATCGCGTTCCAGTGGATCGCTGCGAGCGGGGGGCTGCTCGACCCCAAGCAGTCGACGCTCGGCACCTCGCGCGAGGCGATCATGAAGAAGCTGGGCTTCGCCACCCTGCCCACGCAGGACGCGAACTACGTGCCACTCGGCGGCATGGGGATGCACGTGTCGGCCTACGCCCCCAAGTCGCACCAGGCAGAGGCTCTGAACTTCATGAAGTGGTTCGAGCAGCCCGAGATCCAGAAGAAGTGGGCCGCGGCCGGTGGTGTGCCGTCCCGCACGGACGCACTCGACTCGCCCGAGTTCCTCAATGCCGAGCCGTACAACAAGGTGTACACCGACTCGGTACCACGGATGCGTGACATGTGGAACGTGCCGGAGTACGCCCGCCTGATCGACATCCTGAACACCAATGTGAACGCGGCCCTCAACGGCGCCGAGCCTCCGAAGACCGCGCTGGACGATGTGGCCAAGGAGCAGCAGAAGCTGCTGGACAGCAGCGGCAGCGGTGGCGGCAACGGGCTGTGAGTGAACCCGTGACCCTGACGACGACCGACGAGCCCGGGCAGGTGGCGTCTGCGACGCCGCCTGCACCGGGGCGGTCCCGCCGCCTGAGCGACCGCGGGCTCGCTGTGGCCTTCATCTCCCCCGCGTTGCTGTTGCTGCTCGCGATGTCGGTGTTCCCTCTGTTGTGGGCGCTGTACCTCTCGTTCACCGACTACTCGGCTACGCGGTCGGTGCCCGCCCACTTCATCTGGTTCAAGAACTACACCGACATCCTGACCTCGTCGCAGGTCCACCTGAGGGCCCTGACCACGTTGATGTACGTCGTCGGGGCGGTCACCCTGCAGACCGTGCTCGGGTTCACCATCGCCTACCTGATCTCACGGCGGGCGCACGGACGAGGCGCGCTGACCACCCTGTTCCTCATTCCCATGATGCTGTCACCGGTCGTGGTGGGACTGTTCTGGCGCTTCATGCTCGATGCGCAGTTCGGCGTGATCAACAGCATGCTGGGCTCGGTGGGGCTGGGGCAGGTGGAGTGGCTCACCCGACAGCGGACGGCACTGCTCTCGCTCATCGTGGTGGACACCTGGCAATGGACGCCGTTCATCATGCTCATCGCGCTCGCCGGGCTCACCGCGGTCCCCAAGTACCTCTACGAGGCCGCCTCGATCGACCGGGCGTCAGAGTGGTTCCGGTTCCGCACCATCACCCTTCCGCTGGTGTGGCCGCTGCTCCTCATCGCGGTGATGTTCCGGGCCATCGAGGCCTTCCGGCTGTTCGACCTCGTCTACATCCTCACCAGCGGAGGTCCGGGGGTGTCGACCGAGACGTTGTCGTTCCACGTCTACAAGGTCGCGTTCCTGGGCTTCAACACGGGGACCGCCTCGGCGTACGGGATCCTCATGGTTCTCGTCGTCATCGTTCTCACGCAGGTCTACCTGCGCTACCTGAACAAGCTCAAGGAGGGCTGATGGCCATCTCCATCAACGAGGCGGTGCCCACGGGTCCCGTCCAGGACGACACGCCCCCCGCGCGCCGCCGTGGCGGCCGAGGCCCCGTCGTGGTTGAGGTCGCCCTCCTCACCGTGCTGGCCGTCGTCATGCTCTTCCCGGTGCTGTGGATGCTCGAGACGTCCATCAAGGAGAACCGGGACGTCTATGCCATTCCTGCGAAGTTCTTCGGCTTCAAGGTCACCCTGGAGCACTTCAAGGACGTGTTCGTCGCCTCCGGCGGCGGTCGCTCGACCCTGTCCGTGTCGTTCCTCAACTCCGTCGTGGTGGCCGGGGTCTCCACGGTGCTCGCCACGCTGCTCGGCGTCCCGGCGGCGTGGGCCTACTCACGCTTCGCCCTGAAGGCCAAGAAGGACCAGCTGTTCTTCATCCTGTCCACCCGGTTCATGCCACCGGTGGTGGTCGTGATCCCGATCTTCCTCATGTACCGCCAGGTCGGGCTCATCAACACCAAGCTCGGCCTGATCCTGATCTACGCCGCGTTCAACGTCCCGTTCACCATCTGGATGATGAAGGGGTTCGTCGACGAGGTGCCTGCGGAGTACGAGGACGCCGCCATGCTCGACGGCTACACCCGCCTGCAGGCGTTCTGGCGCTTCACCCTGCCCCTGCTCGTGCCCGGCATCGCCGCGACGGCGGTCTTCGCACTCATCTTCTCGTGGAACGAGTTCGTGTTCGCGATCTTCCTCACGTCCAGCTCCGACGTGCGGACGGCCCCACCCGCTATCGCCGGCCTCATCGGTGGCACCACGGTGGACTGGGGTCTGGTAGCCGCCTCGTCCGTGGTGTTCGCACTGCCGGTGCTCGTGTTCGCCTTCTTGGTGCGCAAGCACCTTGTCGCCGGTGTGACGCTCGGGGCGGTGCGTCGCTGATGGCGGGCATCGAGGTGACCGCCCTGCACAAGCGCTATCCGGACGGGACAGTCGCGGTGGAGCACGTGGACCTGTCCATCCGCGACGGCGAGCTGTTCGTGATGCTCGGCCCCTCGGGTTGCGGCAAGACGACCACGCTGCGCGCCATGGCCGGCTTGGAGAAGCAGACGTCGGGAGACATCCGCATCGGCAGCACGCTGGTCAACGACCTGCCGCCCGCCGAGCGCGACATCGCCATGGTGTTCCAGTTCTACGCTCTCTACCCGCACCTGAAGACGCGGGACAACCTGGCGTTCCCACTGCGGGCCGAGGGACTGCGCGAGCCGGAGGTTCGCGAGCGGGTCGAGGAGGCCGCCCGGATGATGCAGCTCGGTCCGCTTCTGGACCGGCGACCGGCGCGGCTGTCCGGTGGGGAGCAGCAGCGCGTCGCGCTCGCTCGCGCTCTGGTACGGCGACCGCGTGCCTTCCTGATGGACGAGCCCCTCACCAACCTGGACGCGGAGCTGAGAGCGGACATGCGCACGGAGATCAAGCACCTGCAGGCCCAGCTGGGGACGACGATGGTCTACGTCACCCACGACCAGGTCGAGGCGATGTCGCTCGGTCACCGGATCGCCATCCTCAACAAGGGCCGCGTCGAGCAGATCGGCACGCCGCTGGAGGTCTACGACCGTCCGGCGAGCCTCTTCTGCGCCGCCTTCATCGGCTCCCCACCGATGAACCTGATCGAGGTCGAGGTGGCCGAGGGAGAGCTGCGCGGTCCGGGCGGCCTCGCCCTCACGCCACCACCGGGCCTGCCCCGTGACCGTTCACTGGTCGCAGGCGTCCGGCCGGAGGCACTGGAGGTCACAGAACCGGGAGCGGAACGTTCGGTCCCGGCCCGCGTGGTCTCGGCGGAGGCGCTGGGCGACGAGATCATCTACGTGCTCGACCACGGCGGCCAGCGCGACGTACGCGTGCGGATGCCACCGACGGTCCGCTTCGCCACCGACGCGCCCGTCGGCCTGCGGCACGCGGGCGGGACCCCGCCCGTCTACGACGTGAGCACCGAAGCGCTGGTGGCCTGATGGGAACCGTGGCAGCGCACGGGCTGCGCAAGTCCTTCGGCGAGGTCCAGGCGCTGGACGGAGTGACGCTCGACGTGCCGGACGGCTCGTTCTTCGTCGTGCTGGGGCCCTCCGGGGCGGGCAAGACGACGACCCTGCGCGCGATCGCCGGCCTCGAGAACCTCGACGCCGGATCGGTGCACCTGGACGGGCGGGACGCGACGGGTGACACCCCGGCCGCACGCGACCTGGCCATGGTCTTCCAGAGCTACGCCCTCTACCCTCGGCGCACGGCCTACGAGAACATCGCCTCGCCGCTGCGCGCACGCCGGGCCGCGTCCAGCGAGATCTCCGCCGCCGTCGAGAAGGTGGCGAGCCTGCTGCACATCGAGCGTCTGCTGCAGCGCCGGCCCGCGCAGATGTCGGGCGGTGAGATGCAGCGCGTCGCCTTGGCCCGTGCGCTGGTGCGTCGCCCGCGCGCGTTCCTGATGGACGAACCGCTCACGAACCTCGACCTCAAGCTCCGCGTCGAGATGCGCACCGAGCTGACCCGCATCCACCGGAGCCTCGGGGGAACCTTCGTCTACGTCACCAACGACCAGGTCGAGGCCTTGTCCATGGCCGACCAGATCGCGGTCCTCAGGGAGGGCAAGGTCCAGCAGGTCGGGACGCCGACCGAGGTCTATGAACGTCCGGCGAACCAGTGGGTCGCAGGTTTCGTCGGGAGCCCGCGGATCAGCCTGCTCGCCTGCCGCGCCGAGGGGGACCGTCTCGTCGGAGCGGAGGGCTGGACGCTGCCACGGCCCCGCTGGACCACGGCAGAGGACGGCCGGCCGCTGCTGCTCGGCCTGCGCGCCGAGGATCTGTCGGTCGAGCGGCGCGGCAACGCGGCGTTAGCGGGCGAGATCTACGGCCTCGAGCCGCTCGGTGACCGCACCGTGGTGGACGTCAAGGTGGGCAAGGAGATGCTCAAGGTCAAGGCACGACCGACCGTCACCGGGACGCGCGGGGAGCGTCTGTCTGTGACGGTCGACCTCGACCGTGCGCACCTGTTCGACGCGGACACCGGCCTGGCCCTGTCCGCGGCGGGGAGGTAGCCGCACCCGGCGGTGACGCCGAACGGCCGTGGCGCGATCGCCGGGTCACGCCATACATCGAGCAACCACCTCACAGAAGGCGACGCATGAGTGACCCCTTGAACGTCCTGGCCCCCGAGCACCGGCGGCTCCGGATCGGCGCCGCCTGGCGCGACGCCGCCGGCGGCGCCACCTTCCCCGTCGAGGACCCGGCCACCGGCAAGGTCATCGCCGAGGTGGCGGACGCCGGCGCCGAGGACGGGCTCGCCGCTCTGGACGCGGCGAGCGAGGCGATGGCGTCATGGGCGGCGACCCCTCCACGCGTCCGGTCGGAGCTCCTGACCGCGACCTTTCGGGCGCTCACGGAGCGTTCCGAGGAGGTCGCCCGGCTGATCACGCTCGAGATGGGCAAGCCGCTCGCCGAGGCTCGGGGGGAGGTGGCCTACGGCGCCGAGTTCTTCCGTTGGTTCGCCGAGGAGGCGGTGCGCGTGGAGGGGCGCTACAACACCGCCCCCGCCGGCGGCTATCGCATCCTCACGGTGCCGAAGCCGGTCGGGCCGTGCGTCTTCGTGACGCCCTGGAACTTCCCGTTGGCCATGGGTGCGCGCAGGATCGCTCCCGCGCTGGCGGCGGGCTGCACGACGATCACCAAGCCGGCCGGCCAGACGCCCCTCACCATGCTGCTCCTGGCCCGCATCATGGAGGAGGTCGGCGTCCCGCCGGGAGTCGTCAACGTCGTGACGACCCAACGCGCCGGCGACGTCGTCTCAGCACTGCTTGCCGACCGCCGGACCCGCAAGCTCTCGTTCACCGGGTCGACCGAGGTGGGCAGGGTGCTGCTGCGACAGGCGGCGGACAACGTGCTGCGCACGTCCATGGAGCTCGGCGGCAACGCGGCCCTGATCGTGTGCGCCGACGCGGACCTGGACGTCGCGGTCGACGGTGCCATGGTCGCGAAGATGCGCAACATCGGTGAGTCCTGCATCGCCGCCAACCGGATCTACGTCGAGGAGCCGGTGCGCGAGGAGTTCACGGCGCGCTTCACCGAGCGGATGGGTGCGCTGTCGGTGGGTCACGGTCTCGAGGACGGCGTCGAGGTCGGGGCGTTGATCGACGAGGCCTCGGTCACGAAGATCGACGAGCTCGTCACCGATGCGGTCGACCGTGGCGCTCGAGTGCTCGTGGGTGGCGAGCGTCCGGTCGGGCCGGGCTACTTCTACCCGCCGACGGTCCTCGTCGACGTGCCCGCCGACGCCCGGATGCTCGAGGCGGAGATCTTCGGCCCGGTGGCGCCGATCATCTCGTTCACCTCCGACGACGAGGTGACGGCGAAGGCCAACGACACCGAGCACGGGTTGGTCGGGTACGTCTTCACCCGTGACCTCGCCCGCGCGCTGAGGTTCACCGAGGGGCTCGAGACCGGGATGCTCGGCATCAACCGTGGCCTCATATCGGACCCGTCGGCTCCGTTCGGCGGCGTGAAGCAGTCCGGGATCGGCAAGGAGGGGTCGCACGAGGGCATCCTGGAGTACCTCGACGTCACCTACGCGGCGATCGACCTGCCGTGAGCGACGTACTGCTGCGGGTGCCGGTCGAGGAGCACCGTGCCCTGTCGACACGGGTCCTGACCGGCTTCGGGGTTCCTGAGGCGGCGGCGCGTCAGCAGGCTGAGCTGCTGCTGGAGGGAGACCTTCGGGGCCACGCCTCCCACGGCATCCGTCGCCTCGACATGCTCACCCAACGGCTGCGGAGCGGCGCCGTGCACGCGGCGGCCCGGCCGACGAGCACCTGGACCACGGACTCGGTCCTCGTCGTCGACGGCGACGGTGGGCTCGGACCACCGGTGGCCCGGTGGGCCGTCGAGGAGCTCATTGCCAAGGTCGCAGCGACCGGGGTGGCGGTCGCCGCCGTCCGCAACGCCAACCACCTCGGCATGCTGGCTCCGTACGTCGAGTCGATGGCCTCGGCAGGGCGCATCGGCATCGCGCTGACCACCAGCGAGGCACTGGTCCACCCGTGGGGTGGAACGCGAGCGATGGTCGGCACGAACCCGCTGGCCATCGCCGTACCGGTGCCCGGGGAGGATCCGGTCGTTCTCGACATGGCGACGGGCCAGGTGTCGCGTGGCAAGGTGCTCGACCACGCCGCTCGCGGGCTACGCCTGGCACCCGGCGACGCCGTCGACTCCGCCGGTGTGCCCACCACCGACGCCGCCGCGGCGGTGGAGGGCGCGATCAGCCCCTTCGGCGGTCCCAAGGGCTACGCCCTCGGGCTCATGCTCGAGGTCCTGGTCGCCACCCTCACCCGCACCGCCCTGGGCGACGAGGTCCGCGGGACCCTCGACCCGAACGATCCGCCCACCAAGGGTGACGTCTTCATCGCGATCGACCCGACGGCGTTCGGGTCCGGCGCCGCATCGGTCGGCACCTACCTCACCGCTCTCCGGGCCACCCCGCCGGCGCCCGGACACGACCGGGTCCTGGTGCCCGGTGATCGCGCTCGCGCCACCCGCGCAGCCAACCTTGCCGACGGCGTCCCGGTCTCCCAGGCGACCTGGACGCGCGCCCAACAGATCGCCGCCGACGTTCCAGAGAGGCACTGACATGCTTGAGACCGTCCGTGGACCACGCCAGCTGATGGTGGGCGAAGGGGTCGCGCAGAACATCCCGCGAGTGGTGGCCGAGTGTGGCTCGCGGGTCCTCATCGTGACCGACCGGGTGCTCATCGGTCAGCCGGCGGTGGCAGAGATCGTGGCCGCCGTGCAGGAGAGGCTCGAGGTCGTCGGGGTGTACGCCGACGCGACACCCGACGTACCACTCGCCGATGTCGACCTGGCCGTCTCGGCCGCCGCAGAGGTCGACGCCGACGTGCTCCTCGCCATCGGCGGTGGCACGGTGATCGACCTGGCGAAGATCGTCGGCGTCATCCGGCGCCACGGTGGGACGCCGCGCGACTACTACGGCGAGTCGAAGGTGCCGGGGCCGACCTTTCCTCTCGTCGCCGTCCCGACGACATCGGGCACCGGCTCCGAGCTGACGCCCGTCGCCGTGCTGACGGACCCGGACCGGGAGCTGAAGGTAGGGATCTCCAGCGTCCACATCGTGCCCGACTTCGCCATCGTCGACCCCGGGCTCACCTACACCTGCCCCGCGACCGTCACCGCCTACTCCGGCATCGACGCGTTCTGCCACGCGGTCGAGAGCTACACCGCGCGGCCTCGAGCCCACGGACCGCGCGACGTGGTGGAACAGGTCTTCCTCGGCCGCAACCCGATCACCGACCACTACGCACTGATGGCCGTCGAGCGCATCGCCCGGAGCCTGAGCCGCGCTGTCCGCGACGGTGGTGACATGGAAGCACGCGCGGACATGTCCTACGGGTCCGTGCTCGCCGGGCTCGCCTTCGCCCACGCAGGCACCGCCGCCCCGCACGCGTTGCAGTACCCGATCGGCGCGGCCACCCACACGCCGCACGGCTTGGGTGTCGGACTGCTGCTGCCCTACGCGCTGGACGCGGCCAAGGAGGCCATTGGTGACCGGTTGACCATCCTCGCCGGGGTGTGCGGGCTCGAGGTGACCGAGGCCTCGGATGCCGAGGCCGTGGACACGTTCCTCACCTGGCTCGACGGGCTCCTCGCCGACATCGGCATTCCCGCCACCTTGGCGGACATCGGGGTGAACCGCGCCGACCTCCCGCGCTTCGCAGAGATGGCCACCGGCATCACGCGCTTGGTCCAGAACCATCCTGGTCCGACCGACACCGCCGGCCTGACCGCAGTCCTCGAAGCGGCCTGGACAGGCGACCGGACCGGGCGGGTGACATCCGCGAGCAGGCCGTTCGCCGGCCGCGCGGTCGCCCAGTGAGGTGACGAGCATGACCAGAGTTCGGGTAGGCCAGCGAGAGTCCAGCGCGACCTCCGGCGGCTAGGTCACCGCTCTGGGCACTCCTCATGGAGGGCGCGCCTACCCCGGGGCAGACCCTCGACGCGCGGACGACGCGCAACAGAGCTCGGGGCTACGCGTCTCAGCTCTCCGCTGGTCGGCCTCTGTAGCGTTCACCGAGGTAGTTGCCCAGCGCAGCAAGCCTGTCACTGAGGGCCGACGGGGCGAGCACGTCGATGTCGAGGTCGAGGTGGACGATCCAGCGCGCGGCCCAGTCGAGGTCGTTCGTGGTCAAGGTGATGACGCAGTGGTGCTCGCCCTCGTGCACCAGCGTGGCGGTTGTCCGAGGGACGCGTTCGCGTACGACGTCGGCCGAGGTGTGGAGTCGCAAGACGACATCATGTCGCCGCGACCCGTGGGACAGCGCTGTCACTGCGAAGGCGATGAGATCGGCAGGCGCCGCCGGGGCCGGTCGCGGGCGTCCGAGCGGCTGCACCCGAGACAGCTGATCGATCCTGTAGATGCTCCACTCGAGTTGCGGGCTGGGGCAGGCGACGAGGTACCAGGTCCCCTGCAGCAAGACGACCCCCAACGGCTGCAACGTCAGCGGCGGCCGTGGGCCGTGCGATCGATAGCGGACAGCGATGGCGTGACCGGACCGGCAGGCGTGTGCAAGGGCAAGGAGGACATCCGTCGCTGGGGCTCGACTTGTGGTGTTGACGGGCACGGCGAGCCCCAGGAGCGCTTCGAGACGCGGCCGGGATCGTGACGGAGCAGTCCCACGCAGCTTCGCGAGGGCTGTGGTGGCAGCGGGCGCGAGCCCGGGGTCGGCGGAGGCCAGTCGTAGGCCGACGGCGACGGCGGCCAGCTCGTCCGTATCGAGGAGCGAGGCCGGCAGGGCCAAACCCGCCCTGCAGGCTGTACCCACCGTGTCGGCCAGGGGTGCTCACGATCGGGTAACCGAGTCGTCGCAGGTGCTCGACGTCACGTCTCGCGGTTCGTGCGTCGACGGCTAGTTTCGATGCGAGTGCGCCGGCAGTGGTGCCGGGGCTGTCAACGGCCAAGTTGCGGTCCCCACTGGTGGCCAACTAGAAGTCCCCACTCT
>CAXSHL010000033.1:0-41713 GCA_964237315.1 uncultured Nocardioidaceae bacterium | reverse complement strand
GCTCGTCGAGGCCGGGGACGCGCATGTGCCCGAACTGGCCGGCCCCGTGGGAGTCACCCAGGTGCAGGTGCCCGTCGACCACCAGCCCGGCGCCGATGCCGGTGGCCACCTTGACCCCCAGCAGGGTTCGCCGTCGGCCGTCGGCCAGGTAGTCGCCGTACGCCATCGCGTGCGCGTCGTTGAGCAGGAGCGAGGGCACACCGAACGCCTCGGTCAGGATGTCCCCGCCGGGCACGCCGTCCCAGTGCGCCAGCACCGCGGGCGCCTCGATGGTGCCGGGGCTGCGGCCCACCAGGCCGGGGAAGCTGAGGGCCACTCCCAGCAGGCCGCGCGCGCCGGCGTCCTGGCCGTCGAGCATCGCGGTCGCCGCACGGGTCACCGTGGACAGCACCCGCTGCGGTCGGCGGGACAGGTCGATGCGGAGCCGTCGCAGGGCCAGGATGCGGGCCGAGAGGTCGGTGAGCGCCACCACGGCATGCGTCGCCCCGAGGTCGATGACCAGGGTGACCCGGCTGGCGTGGTCGAACTCGAGCAGGACCGGTGGCCGGCCGTTGACCGCGCTCCTGCGCTCGCCCTCCCGGACCAGGTGCAGGCGCTGCAGGGACTCCAGGCGCTCCACCAGCGTGCTGCGCGAGAGGTGGGTAAGAGCGAGCAGGTCCCGTCGCGTGGTCGGCCCCCGTCGGCGGAGCAGGTCGAGCAGCTCCCCGTGGGTCAGCGGACTCGGGGGGACGGCGGTCACGGTCGGAGGCATCGGTTGAGTCCCCTTCCTGGCCGTGCTGACCGGTCTCGGACGGCGAGCGTCCGGCTCGTCGACACTGCGCATGGTAGAGCCGCAAGGCTTGACCGTGAGGGGGTTTTGCGTGACCATCAGTGAAAACCCAGTGATCTCTGCCACACGGAGGTATCGATGCGTCGGTCCATGAGCACCATCGCCCGGGGTTCGGGCGCGCGTCCGTGGTCTCGCAGAACGCTCCGCCAGGTCAGCGCCGCCCTGGCCGCCGTGCTGACCCTCGGCACGCTTGCCGCGTGTGGCGGCGGGGACAGCGGAGGAAGCAGCAGCAGCAAGAGCATCACGGTGTGGACCCTGGAGAACCTGCCGGACCGGCTCAAGGCCCAGCAGGACATCGCCGCCGCGTTCACCAAGGAGTCCGGCATCAAGGTCAAGCTGGTCGGGGTCGCCGAGGACCAGTACAGCCAGCTGCTCACCTCCTCCGCGGCCTCCGGCAAGCTGCCGGACGTCATCGGCGCCCTGCCGCTGGCCGGCGTCCGGGAGCTGTCGGTCAACAAGCTCTCGAACTCCGACGTCGCCGAGAGCGTCGTGAAGAAGCTGGGCGCCGACACCTTCTCCAAGCAGGCCCTGGCGCTGACCGCCGACGGCGACACGCAGCTGTCCGTGCCGAGCGACGGCTGGGCGCAGCTGCTCGTCTACCGCAAGGACCTCTTCGCCAAGGCGGGTCTGAAGACCCCGGACACCTACGACGCCGTGACGGCGGCTGCCAAGAAGCTGGACAGCCCGGCGGTCGCCGGCTTCGTCGGCGCGAACATCCCCAACGACGGCTTCACCGAGCAGACCTTCGAGCACGTGGCGCTGGCCAACGGCTGCCAGATGGTGGACGACGACCAGAAGGTCGTGCTGGACAGCCCCGAGTGCGCCAAGGCGTTCGGCTTCTACGGCGACCTGGAGCAGAACTACTCGGTCAGCGGCGCGCAGGACGTGGACACGACCCGCGCGACGTACTTCGCCGGGAAGGCCGCGATGGTGATCTGGTCGTCCTTCATCCTCGACGAGCTCGCCGGGCTGCGGAAGGACGCGCTCCCGAGCTGTGCGCAGTGCCGCAAGGACCCGAGCTGGCTGGCCGAGAACAGCGGGGTGGTCACCGCCCTGCAGGGACCCGACGGCGACAAGCCTGCCCTCTTCGGCGAGATCGTCTCCTGGGTGGCGACCGCCGACGCGAACACCTCGGCGTCGGAGAAGTTCATCACCTACATGATGGACCAGGGCTACTCCAAGTGGATCGGCTTCGCACCCGAGGGCAAGATCCCCACCCGGCAGGGCACCTCGAGCGACCCGACGAAGTACGTCGACGAGTGGTCGAAGCTGCCGGCCGGCGTGGACACCAAGGCGCCGCTGTCGAAGTTCTACGACGCGAAGGTGCTCGACACCCTGCGGACCAGCCCGGACACCATCGAGCGGTGGGCCATCACCCAGGGCGCGGGTGAGCTGCTCGGAGCCACGCTGAGCGAGCTGCCGGTCGCCCAGGCCGTCAACAAGGTGAGCACCGGTGACGAGACCGGTGAGGAGGCGGCCAAGGACGCGAACGACGCCGTGACCAAGATCCAGGACTCCCTCAAGTGACGGTGACCAGTCCCCAGGCGCCGGTCACCGAGAAGCGGGGTCGCCGCCCGAGGTCGCTGCGGCAGTCCGAGGCGCGCGCAGGCCTGCTGCTGATCTCGCCGACGGTCATCGTCGTGCTGGCCGTCGTGATCCTGCCGATCCTGTGGACCGTCGCCCTGTCCTTCCAGCAGCTGCGGCTGCTGCAGCTGCGCAACGCCAGCCTGTTCGCCTCCTACTCCCTGGACAACTTCAAGGAGGTGCTCAGCTCCGACGACTTCTGGAGCTCGCTGGTCACCACCCTGGTGTACTCCGTGGCCGGCACCACGCTGGCGATCGGTCTGGGTCTGGTGGCGTGCCTGGCGCTGAGGCGGACCTTCCGTGGCCGAGGCATCGTCCGCGCCCTGATGCTGCTGCCGTATGTGGCACCGGTGGTCGCCGCCACCTTCGTGTGGTCGGTGATGCTGAACCCCCAGTTCGGGATCATCAACCACTGGGGCACGACGCTGCTCGGGTGGAACGAGCCGCTCGCGTTCCTGAGCCAGGAGTCCGCGCAGGTGTCGCTGCTGGGCTGGCACGTGCACATCCCGGTGGCCCTGTTCACGGTGATCTTCTTCGAGATGTGGCGATCCTTCCCGTTCGCGTTCCTGTTCCTCACCGCGCGGCTGCAGGCGGTCCCCGACATGCTCGAGGAGGCGGCGCTGGTGGACGGAGCCACGCCCACCCAGCAGTTCCGCCACATCCTGCTGCCCCAGCTGATGCCGACCATCGCCGTGCTCGCGCTGCTGCGCTTCATCTGGACGTTCAACAACTTCGACGACATCTACCTGCTGACCGGTGGTGGCGCCGGGACGCAGGTGGTGAGCATCCGGGTCTTCAACTACCTGATCGCCCGCGGTGACATCGGTGCCGCCTCTGCGCAGGCGCTCGTGCTGGCAGCGGTGCTCATCGTGCTGGTGACGGTCTACCTGCGCGTCGCGGCGAGGGAGGAGCAGGCGTGAGCACCACCGTGGCCAGGACGGACACTCCCTCCAAGGCGAGCGGCCGACCGCCGCGAGCGGGCCGGGACGCCGTGGAGCGGCGGGTCCTGGGCATCCTGCGCTGGGTGGTCATCGTCGCGCTGCTCGTGCTGAGCGTCTTCCCGTTCCTCTACATGCTGCTGCTCTCGGTGCGCGACCTGAGCTCGGTGGTGCAGAACCCCGGTGACCTGCTGCCCACCGGGGACGAGCTCAACCTGCGCACCTACACCGTGGTGCTCAAGCCCACCTCGGACGGGGGTCAGGGGTTCCTCGACTTCATGCGCAACAGCCTGCTGATCGCCGTCGCCACCGTGATCGTGACGCTGCTGTTCGCGATTCCCGGGTCGTACGCCGTCAGCCGGCTGCGGTTCTTCGGCCGACGACAGGTCAGCGTCATGTTCCTCGCCGTCTACCTCTTCCCCAGCATCCTGCTGGCCGTGCCGCTGTTCGCGTTCTTCACCAGGGTCGGGCTGCGCGGATCCCTTGCGGCACTGGTGATCGTCTACGTGTCGCAGACCGTGGCCGTCTCCATCTACATGCTGCGCAACTACTTCGAGACCATCCCGATCAGCCTCGAGGAGGCTGCGGCGCTGGACGGGCTGAGCAGGCTCGGCATCCTGCGGCGCATCAGCCTGCCGCTGGCGATGCCGGCGGTGATGGCCAACGCACTGTTCGTGTTCATGATCGCCTGGAACGAGTTCCTGTTCGCACTGCTGTTCCTGATCGAGGAGCGGTCGCGGTGGACCGTGTCGCTGGGGCTCTCGCAGCTGGCGGGCAGCATCGAGATCCCCACCACCGTGCTGATGGCCGGCTCGGTGGTACTGACGCTGCCCATCGTGATCCTGTTCTTCGCAGGTGAGCGGCTGCTGTCGGAGGGGCTGACCGCCGGGGCAGAGAAGGGCTGACCGGGTGGGCCCGCTTGCCGCCCGCGCAACGGACGTGCTGCGCGACAACGACGTCGGGCACATGACCACGGCAGCGCCGAGGCTCTATCCCCACATGTGGAGCTGGGACGCCTGCTTCATCGCGATCGGGCTGGCGTCGGTCAGCGTGGAACGCGCGATCATCGAGCTGGACACCCTGCTGACCGCCCAGTGGCACAACGGGATGCTCCCCCACATCGTCTTCTCCGACCATGCGGACGGCTACTTCCCCGGTCCGGACCGGTGGGACTGCGCGCGCCTGTCGCCGAACGCCCCTCACAGCCCCCGCACGTCCGGCATCTGCCAGCCGCCGGTGCACGCGATCGCCGTCGACGCGGTGCTGGCGGCCGCCGGTCGCGGGACCGAGCAGGAGCGCCGGGACGCGGACGCCTTCCTGGACCGGGCCTGGCCGCGCCTGCTGGCCTGGCACCGCTGGCTGGCGAACGCGCGCGACCCCGACGGGGTGGGACGGGTGACCATCCACCACGGCTGGGAGTCGGGCATGGACAACTCCCCCCGGTGGGACGGTCCCTACTCCCGCCTCGTGATCGGCCCGATGCCGCCGTACACCCGGCTGGACCGGCAGTTCGCCGGCGCCGACGAGCAGCGGCCCAGCGACGAGGACTACGACCGCTACCTGTGGCTGGTCGAGGAGCTGCGGCGGGCCGGCTACGACGACGCCCGCGTCGCCGCCACCTCGAGCTTCGCGGTGGAGGACGTGTTCTTCAGCGCCGTGCTGGCGATCGCGTGCGAGGTGATGGCCGACCTCGGCTCCAGGCACGACCGGCCCGAGGCCGAGGTCGACGAGATGGCCCTGTTGGGTGGTCGGTTCCGGGAGGGCGTGCTGGCGACCATCGACCCGGCGACGGGGACGGCCCGGGACCGGGACCGGCGCACCGGCACGTGGCTCGACCCGCCGACCATCGCGGGGTTCGCGCCGCTGCTGTCCGGGATCGAGGACCGGCAGGCGCAGGACCGGCTGCTCGCCCTCTTCGCCTCCGAGCAGTGGTGCGGACACCCCGGGTTCGTGGCCGGCCTGCCGCCGAGCACGTCACCGGCCGCCGACGTCTTCGACCCCCGGGCCTACTGGCGGGGACCGCAGTGGCCGGTGATCGGGTGGCTGTTCGGATGGGCGTTCCGCCGCCACGGCCTGCACGAGGAGGCGGATCGGCTCCGTGACGAGGGCCTGCGGCTGCTGGCCGACGGCGACTTCGGGGAGTACTACCAGCCGTTCACCGGCGAGCCCCTCGGCAGCAGCCACCAGTCCTGGACGGCGGCGGTCGCCCTGGACTGGTCGGGAGGGACGTGAGCGGGCCCGGCCCGGTCCCCGACTACGCGCCCCGGTTCCCGCCCGGGCGGCCGCTCGGCATCGGCATCCTCGGGGCCGGCAGGATCGCCCAGAGCGCGCACCTGCCCGCCTACACACAACGCGGCCTGACCGTGACGGGTGCCTGGAGCCGCACCCCGGCCACCACGGCCACGCTCCTGGAGCGCTTCCCGATCGTCGGGCGGGTGTACGACGACCCCGACGACCTGCTGGCGGACCCCGCGGTGGACGTCGTGGACCTCGCCATGGGTCCCGAGCACCGCGCGGAGTGGCTGCTGCGCGTCGTCCGGGCCGGCAAGCACGTGCTCGTCCAGAAGCCGCTGACCCTCGACATCGACTCGGTGCTGCCGGTGCTCGACGAGGCCGACGAGCGGGGCGTGATCGTCGCGGTGAACCAGAACGGGCGGTGGGCACCGCCCTGGCGGCTGGCGACCCTGCTGGTGCAGCGCGGCGACATCGGGGACGTTGTCGGCGTCACCCACCTGCACGACAAGCCGCTGCCACCGATCGCCGGCACCCCCTTCGACGACGTCCCGCACATGCTGGTCAGCGACTATCTCGTGCACTGGCTGGACATCACCCGCTGCTGGCTGGCCGGTGCCCGGGTGCGGTCGGTGCAGGCCACGGATCACCGCACGCCCGGTCAGCCCGAGGACGCGGCCAACCCGTGGTCGGCCACCGTGCAGGTCGAAACCACAGCAGGCGCCTCGGCTCTCGTCCGGGTCGTCGGTGACGTGGCGACCAGCGCCCCGTCCTGCCCGTTCTGGATCCACGGCACCCGGGGCACCATCCGCGGCAGCCTGCTCGGTGGGGACTTCCTCGAGCTGGACACCGACGGCACCAGGCGCACGTTCTCGTTGACCGGTGCGTGGTTCGTGGACGGGTTCGCCGGTGCGATGGGTGAGCTGATGTGCGCGGTCGTCGAGCACCGGCAGCCCTACCACTCGGCGCGCCACCACCTCGGCACGCTCCGCCTGGTGCTGGCCGCGCGGGCCTCCGCAGCGGCCGAGGGTGCGGTGCAGCTCCTGGACGTGCAGCTGTGACGACGTTCGCGGACCTCGACGAGCTCGTCGTCGACCCTCGGCGGGCCAGGGTCTACGAGCACGGCTGGCAGAGCTGGAGCCCCACCGGGATCCACGGTGTCGAGGCCTCGTCCCCGCGTCCGGAGGGGGCCTGGCAGCACCTGATGCGGTTCCGGCCCGGAGTGCCGCTGCCCGCGCAGGGGTTCCAGGGCGAGGGGCTGCTGGTCGTCGACCCCGGCACCGGGGGCCCCAGCCGGCTCTACGCGGCGGCTGACCCGACGGTCGACGTGCCCACGATCCGCGCGCGGCTCGACGGTGGCCGGCTCGTGGTCTGCTCGGACCGCCCGGAGCAGGTGGTGGTCTCCGACGGCGAGGGGATCGGGCCGGCCCTCGAGGGGTACGGCGACGCGCGGCGGGGTCCCGCCGGCGTCCTGCGTGCGGCACCCCGCGTCTGGTGCACGTGGTACGAGTACTTCCTCGACGTCACCGAGGCGGACGTCATCGACAACCTGGAGGCGATCGACCGGCTGGACCTCCCGGTCGACGTGGTGCAGGTCGACGACGGCTGGCAGGCGGCCGTGGGGGACTGGCTCGACCTGTCTGCGCGGTTCTCCTCGATGCCCGACCTGGCCTCGAGGGTCCGGGACAGCGGCAGGCGCGCGGGTGTCTGGGTGGCGCCGTTCACCGTCGCGGAGCGGAGCGCCCTGGTCACCGACCACCCGGACTGGCTGATGGCAGGCGGTGGCACGAACTGGGGCGGCGGCCTGTTCGGCCTGGACCTCACGCACCCCGGCGTCCGCGACCACCTGCGGCAGGTGTTCGAGGGGCTCCGGGACGCCGGCTTCGGCTACTACAAGCTCGACTTCCTCTACACCGGCGCCCTTCCCGGTCGGCGCCACGCCGACCTGACCGCCGTACAGGCCTATCGGTCCGGGCTGGAGCTGGTGCGGGAGTCGGTAGGTGAGGACGCCTACCTGCTGGGCTGCGGAGCGCCGATGCTGCCCAGCATCGGCCTGGTCGACGCGATGCGGGTGTCGCCGGACACCTTCCACGACGAGGCGGGGAACCTGGCCGGCGAGCTCCGAGGACGACCGGGGGTGGAGGCGCGTGCGTGGCAGCAGGGACGCCTGTGGGTCAACGACGCGGACTGCCTGGTCGCCCGGTCCTCCTTCGTGCGCCGCGAGGAGTGGGCGGGCGTCATCGAGCGCTACGGCGGGCTGCGGTCCTTCTCCGACCGGGTGTCCCACCTGGACACCTGGGGTCTGGAGACCGTGCGCCGCCTCCTGGGCTCCGCACCCGACCCGGTCCCGTTCCCCGAGCTGCCCGAGCCCTACCGGAGATGACCACCATGACCAGCCCCGCCACCCTCGTCCAGTTCACCGCTCCCCAGCACGTGGAGCTCGTGGAGTGCCCGCTGCAGGCGCTGCCGCCCGGGCACTTCCGGGTGCGCACGTGGTACTCCGGCATCTCTGCCGGCACCGAGCTCACCGCCTACCGAGGCTCGAACCCCTACCTGACCCGCACCTGGGACCCGGCCCGCCGGCTGTTCGTCGCCGGCGAGCCGACGGTCGCCTACCCCGTCCGAGGATGGGGCTACTCGGAGGTCGGTGAGGTGGTCGAGGTCGCCGACGACGTCCGGGGCGTCGCGCCGGGCCAGGTCGTCGCCGGCATCTGGGGCCACCGCAGCGACGGTGTGGTCGCGGCCGACGCGGTGACGTGGCTGCCGGTGCCCGGGGGGATGGAGCCGCTGCACGGCATCTTCACCCGCGTCGGGGCGATCGCCCTGAACGCCGTGCTCGCAGCGGAGACCCGGTTGGGAGACGTGCTCGCCGTCTTCGGCCAGGGGGTCATCGGCCTGCTGGCCACCCAGCTGGGCGGTCTCTGCGGCTCCCACGTGGTGGCGGTCGACGCGGTGCCGCACCGCCTCGAGACCGCCGCCCGGCTCGGCGCGCACGACGTCGTGGACGCGCTCACCGACGGGGGCGCCGGGGCAGCCGTGCGTGACCTGGTCGGAACCCAGGGCGCGGATGCCGCCGTCGAGCTCAGTGGGACCTACGGCGCGCTGCACGAGGCGATCCGCAGCGTCGGCGTGGACGGGCTGGTGGTGGCCTCCGGCTTCTACCAGGGCGAGGGAACCGGTCTTCGGCTCGGCGAGGAGTTCCACCACAACCGCGTCCGGGTCGTCGGCAGCCAGATCGGCGGCACGCCCCTGCCGATGGGGCTGCGCTGGAACCAGCGGCGCCTGGTCACCACCGTCGTCGGACAGATCGCCGACGGGCGCCTCCGCGTGAGTCCGCTGATCACCGACGTGCTCGACGCGCAGGAGGTGGGCCGGGCCTTCGAGCTCCTCGACCAGGGGTACGCCGAGACCCTGCAGGTCGTGCTGCGATTCCCGGCCGCTCCCTGAGCTCGCGACCCGGACTCAGGCAGGCTCGTTGTCGTCCCTCAGAGAGTCGATCATGCTGTGCAGGAGGGTGAACGCGCCCGACTGCTCGGCTGGGGTCATCCCGCTCACCATCGTGATCTCGACGGATCGGACCGCAGCAGAAGCCTTCGCGAGGCTTCGCCGACCACGTGGCGTGAGCCGAGTGGGAAGAACCTTTCCGACCGGTGCCTGTGCAGGCCTGGTCACGTAGCCGTCTCGCTCCAAGGTCTGGAGCAGCTTGTTCATCGACTGCCTCGTCACGAAGGCTCCCCGGGCAAGCTCGGAGTTGGACAACCCGGGGCGATGGGCCAGCAGCTCGAGGCAGGAGTAGTGGGTCACGGTCATCCCCAGCGGCCGCAGCACAGCCTCCATGGCCCGGCGCAGAGCGCTCGACGCCTCCTTCAGCAGGTATCCCAGCGATGTCTCGAGGTGGATGCCATCATCGTCTTGACCCATGTCAGTATTCTGACATACTCTTGACACGTGTCAGAAGACTGACACCCCTCAGAAGGAGCGTCACCATGTCCGCAAGCGGCCCCGACTTCATCTCCCTGCAAGCTCGCGACCTCGCAGCCTCGCAGGCGTTCTACGAGCAGTACCTGGGCCTGGTCCGCTCCGAGGTGGGCCCTCCCCACGCAGTCGTCTTCAAGACCGAGCCGATCGCCTTCGCCCTCCGCGACGTCGTTCCTGGCACCGATCTCGCATCCGTTGCCCAACCCGGCATCGGTGCGGCGATCTGGTTCCACGCCACGGACGTCCAGGACATGCACGATGCCCTCGTCGCCGACGGCCACCCCATCGTGTCCGCACCGATCGACGGGCCCTTCGGTCGGACGTTCACCTTCGCCGACCCTGACGGCTACCACGTCACGCTCCACGACCGCGCCTGAGACACCTCAGACGCGCTCGCACGGCACCGCTGAGAGCGGACCGTCAGGCAGGGATCCCGGTAGGAAAGCCGCCGGCCCTGCCGAGCAGGGCGGGCACCGGTCGGCCGAGCTGGTCACCCAGCGTGCCCGCGAGGGACGCGATCGCGTCGAGGTCGACGCCGGTCTGGTACCCGCTGCGGCTGAGCAGGTACCCGAGGTCCTCCGTGGCTATGTTGCCGGTGGCGTTCGGTGCGAAGGGACAGCCGCCGAAGCCGCCGGTGCTGGCGTCGAGGGCGACCACGCCCGCGTCGAGGGCCGCCAGCGCGTTCGCGTAGCCGGTGTTCCGGGTGTTGTGGAAGTGCGCCCGCAGCGGGAGCGCCGTCACCTCGCGAACGGCGTCGGTGAGACGGCGTACGTCGGCGGGCACACCGACGCCGATCGTGTCCGCGAGCGCGACCTCCTGAGCACCCGAGGCGTCGGCCGCTCTCGCCAGTGCGACGACCCGCTCGGTCGGCACCTCGCCCTCGAAGGGGCAGCCGAAGGCCGCGCCGACGGTGGCCGAGACACGAAGTCCTGCGTCGCGGGCCCGGCTCGCGATCGCGTCGAACGACCGGAGGGACTGCTCGATGCTCATGTTCTGGTTGCGCTGGGAGAACGTCTCGGAGGCGACCAGCACGACGTTCACCTCGTGGACACCGGACTCCATGGCGCGCGTCAGGCCTCGCTCGTTCAGGACCAGACCGATGTAGCTGACCGACTCCGAGCGCGGCACCGCGGCCATCACGTCCTCGGCGTCCGCCAGTGCGGGGACCAGGCGCGGGTGCGCGAAGCCGGTCGCCTCGATGCGGGTCACCCCTGCCTCGACCAGACGGGTGATGAACGAGACCTTGTGCACGGTGGAAAGCACCGCCGACTCGTTCTGCAGACCGTCGCGGGGACCGACCTCGACGATCGTCGGGAACACCGTTGCCATGACACGGGTGTACACCCTCGTCCACATTGAATGCAATGCTTTCGATCGACCGGCTCAGACCCTTGTGCTTCCGTGGGCCGATGTCATAGCTTGCACTCAATCCGGGCTTCGGAGGGAGGTGTCGCGTGGCAGCGGTCGACCGAGCCGTGGAGTATCTCCGCGGCCAGATCCTCACCGGTGAGTTCGCCGCCGGCGAGCGCCTCGGTGAGGTGGAGCTGGCCGGTGAGCTCGGCATGAGCCGCACGCCGGTCCGGCAGGCGCTGCTGCGGCTCGCCGGCGAGGGCCTCGTCGAGGTGGCACCGAACCGCGGCGCACGCGTCATCGTGCGCTCCGAGCGGGAGCTGGAGCACGTCTTCGAGCTGCGCGCCAGGCTCGAGGGCCTCGCGGCGCTGCAGGCCGCCACCCGAGCGAGCGACCAGCAGATCGAGATGCTCGACGAGCTCGCCGATCAGATCGGCGTCTACGCCGAGAAGCGGGACATGGCGATGGTCACCGAGCTGAACGCCCGGTTCCACGGCACCCTGATCGAGATCGCCGACAGCGCGACGCTGGCGACGTCCGTGGCCGGCTTGGTGCACGTCTCGGTCCTGGCCCGCACCCACAGCTCGTTCGACGACGCGGCGCACCGGCGCAGCGTCGCCCATCACCGCGAGATCGTGGCCGCCCTGCGTGCCCACGACGGCGAGTGGGCGGAGTCCGTGATGCGCAGCCACCTGTTCTCGGCCCGGGCCTCCCTCCTCG
The DNA here is from genome assembly GCA_964237315.1 of uncultured Nocardioidaceae bacterium. GTDB lineage: Bacteria > Actinomycetota > Actinomycetes > Propionibacteriales > Nocardioidaceae > Nocardioides_B. The sequence goes on along the minus strand of CAXSHL010000033.1, from coordinate 30,082 downwards.
GACCGCGGACACTGCCGAGGATCGACGAGGAGGACTGATGACCTCAGTGCCGAACGACCCGCCCAGCGCTTCGACCCTGCCCCTGGGCGACGTGCGCGTCATCGAGCTCGGGCAGCTGCTCGCAGGGCCCTTCTGCGGGCAGGTCCTCGGCGACTTCGGCGCCGAGGTGATCAAGGTGGAGGACCCGCGCTCCGGTGACCCGATGCGGCAGTGGGGCCGCGAGAAGCCGCACGGTCACTCGTTGTGGTGGCCGGTGGTGGCCCGCAACAAGAAGTCCGTCACCCTCGACCTGCGCTCGGAGGAGGGGCAGGCGCTGCTGCGCAGGCTGGTCGCCAGCAGCGACGTGCTCCTGGAGAACTTCCGGCCCGGCACCCTGGAACGCTGGGGACTGTCCCCCGAAGCGCTGTGGGAGCTCAACCCGGGGCTGGTCATCACGAGGGTCACCGGGTTCGGGCAGAACGGCCCCTACTCTCCTCGCGCGGGCTACGGCTCCATCGGGGAGGCGATGGGGGGCATCCGCTACGTCACGGGCGACCCCAGCCAGCCACCCTCGCGGACCGGGATCTCCTTCGGCGACGCGCTGGCGGCTCTCTTCGCCGCGGTCGGCACGCTGGTCGCGCTGCACTCGCGCGAGAGCACCGGTCGGGGGCAGATCGTCGACTCGGCCATCTACGAGGCGGTGCTGGGCATGATGGAGTCCCTCCTGCCCGAGTGGGAGGTGGCGGGATACCAGCGCGAGCGCACCGGCAGCACCCTGCCCAACGTCGCTCCCAGCAACGTCTACCCGACCGCCGGCGGCGAGATGGTGCTGGTCGCCGCCAACCAGGACACGGTGTTCCGCCGGTTGGCCGCAGTGATGGGACGGCCCGAGCTCGCCGACGACGACCGCTACGCCACCCATGGTGCCCGGGGCGCGCACATGGAGGAGCTCGACGACCTGATCTCGGCGTGGACCGCGGAGCAGGACGCCGACCAGCTCCTGGAGAGCCTCAACGAGGCGGGCGTTCCGTGCGGACGGATCTTCCGTGCCGCCGACATGCTGGTCGACCCGCACTTCGCCGCTCGCGAGGCGATCGTCCGGGTCGCACACGCACAGTTCGGCGAGATCCCGATGCAGAACGTGTTCCCCAAGCTGTCCGCCACCCCCGGGCGGGTCCGCCATGTCGGCCCCGAGCTCGGGGAGCACAACACCGAGGTCTTCCAGCACCTGCTGGGCCTGTCCGAGTCCGAGACCAAGCGCCTCGCCGACGCCGGCGTCATTTAGGAGGTCACTGTGAGCTACCGATTGGGAGTCGACGTGGGTGGCACCTTCACCGACGTACTGCTCATCGAGACGACGTCCGGCGAGACCTGGCGGGCGAAGACGGCGTCGACCCCGCAGGACCAGTCGGTGGGGGTGCTGCGCGGCATCGAGAAGGTGTGCGAGGCGGCAGGCGTCGACACGGCCGAGATAGCGGAGGTCCTGCACGGGACGACGGTCGCCACCAACGCCATCCTGGAGGGCAAGGGTGCCAAGGTCGGGCTGGTCACCACCGCGGGCTTCCGGCAGGTGCTCCAGATCGCCCGGTCCTACGTGCCCGGCGGACTGGCCGGCTGGATCATCTGGCCGAAGCCAGAACCCCTTGCCGCACTGGAGAACACGGTCGAGGCCGCCGAGCGGGTGGCCACCGACGGCAGCGTGATCATCGACCTCGACGAGGACGACATCCGCTCGAAGCTGGGCCGGCTGCGCGGCAACGGGATCGAGTCACTGTGCGTCAGCCTGATCAACTCCTTCGCCAACGCCGACCACGAGAGGCGGATCGCGGAGATCGCCGCGCAGGAGCTGCCGGGCATCCCGATCTCCCTGTCCTCGACGGTGCTGCCGGAGATGCGGGAGTACGAACGCACCATCACCACCGTCGCGAACGGCTACGTCCAGCCCCAGGTCTCGCGCTACGTGTCCTCACTCGCCGGTCAGCTGCGCGGCGCCGGCATCACCGGTGAGCTCTCCATCCTCCGCAGTGACGGCGGTCTGGCCAGCGCGACCGTCGCTGCGGACAACCCGGTGGCCCTGCTGCTGTCCGGTCCGGCGGGGGGTGTCACCGGAGCGGCCTGGGCGGCCGAGCAGGCCGGCTTCAAGGACTTCCTCACCTTCGACATGGGTGGCACGTCCACCGACGTGGGTCTCGTCCAGGACCTCAAGCCACGCATCGGGCGGGAGACGACGGTCGCCGACCTCAAGGTCCGCGCTACCTCGGTGGACGTCCGGACGGTGGGCGCCGGCGGCGGCTCCATCGCGCACGTCCCGCCGCTGACCCAGGCTCTGCGCGTGGGTCCTCAGTCGGCAGGTGCGGTGCCCGGACCGGCGGCGTACGGGCAGGGCGGCACCGAGCCCACCGTCACCGACGCCAACGTGGTGCTCGGCTACCTGCCCACGGAGCTGGCCGGCGGCGAGATCACCCTGGACCTCGCGGCCGCGACCCAGGCGGTGCAGACCATCGCCGACGCGACCACGCTGCCGGACGCCTACACCGCCGCAGCGGGGATCGTGGACATCGTCAACGAGAACATGTTCGGAGCACTGCGCCTGGTCTCGGTGCAACAGGGCTTCGACCCGCGCTCCTTCGCACTGGTCGCCTTCGGTGGCGCGGGTCCGCTGCACGCCAACGCCCTGGGCAGGCTGATCGGCTCGTGGCCCGTGATCATCCCGCCGTCCCCCGGAGTCCTCAACGCGTACGGCGACGCGATGACCAGCCTGCGTGACGAGGCCGCGCAGACCTTCATCGCAGCACTCGCGGGCCTCACCGACCCCGACCTCCTCAGGGTTCTCGACTCGCTGTCGGAGAGCGTGCGCGAGACGCTGGGCAAGCAAGGCATCCCCGAGGACGACCAGACCCTGACCTACCAGGTCGACGTCCGCTACCACGGCCAGGGCTTCGAGATCCCGGTCGATGTGGACGTGGAGGCGTTCGGTGAGGGGTCGACAGGGCTCGAGGTCCTGGCAGCGGCCTTCGACGCCGAGCACGAGCGGCTGTTCTCGTTCCTGCTCGACAACGACCACGAGATCGTGAACGTGCGGGTCTCGGCCAGCGGGCCGCGGCCGACCATCGCGGCCACGGAGCTGGAGTCGGGTGAGGAGGACCCGGCCCAGGCACTGCGCTCGACCACGCGGATCTGGGTCGGTGGTGAGCACCATGACGCGGCGGTCTACGACCGGCTGAGGCTGCGGGCCGGCAACGTCGTCGCGGGTCCGGCCATCGTCGCCGAGATGGACTCCACGACCTTGGTCCTGCCGGGCCACACCGCCACCGTCCACGCGAGCGGAAGCTTGCTCATCCGCCCCACGGAAGGCTGACACCATGGCACAGATCATCGAGTCGAACACCGAGCCGCTGGCGCAGACGCCGGTCGACGTCGTGGTCCTCGACCTCATCGAGAACGGGTTGCGCAACGCCCGCTACGAGATGGACGAGGTGCTGTTCCGCACTGCCCTCTCCCCGGGGATCCGCGAGCAGCACGACGAGTTCCCGCTGATCGCCGACCGCGAGGGGCGGATGGTCGCCGGCCAGTTCGGGCTCTCCGTGCCGTCCCTGCTGGACCGGTTCGAGGACACGATCGAGGAGGGGGACGTGCTGCTCACGTCGGACCCCTACGCCTGTGACGCGGCGATCAGCCACGCCAACGACTGGCTGGTGGTGATGCCGATCTTCCACGACGGCCGGCTGGTGGGCTGGTCGGCGATGTTCGGGCACATGTCCGACGTCGGCGGCAAGACGCCGTCGTCAATGCCCACGGACGCGCGCACCATCTTCGAGGAGGGCGTCGTCATCCCGCCCTTCAAGCTCTACCGCAAGGGCGTGCTGAGCGAGGACCCGCTGCGGATCATCCTCAACCAGGTCCGGCAGCCGGACTGGAACCGTGCCGACCTCAACGGCATCGTGGCCGCCTGCCGCACCGCCGCCCGTCGCGTCCAGGAGATGTGCGACCGGTTCGGACCGGAGACCTACGCCTCGGCGCTCGACGCCCTGCTGGAGCGCAACCACCGGGCGATGAAGGCGTTGCTGGCCATGATCTTCGCCGACGGGGAGACCATCTCGTTCAGTGACTACATCTGCGACGACGGGGTCGGCTTCGGGCCGTACAAGCTCACCCTGAGCCTGACCAGGCAGGGCGAGAAGGTGATCCTGGACTTCGCGGGCAGCGCACCCCAGGCGGCCGGGCCGATCAACTACTACATCAACGAGAACCTCGTGAAGATGTTCTTCGGCATCTACATGATCACGGTGGCCGACCCGCAGATCCTCTGGAACGACGGCTTCTACCCGTTGGTGGACGTGAAGATCCCGGACGAGTCGTTCTGGAAGCCGAAGTACCCCGCGGCGCTCAACGCACGCAACCACGGCATCGGGCGGGTCTTCGACCTGTTCGGCGGTCTGCTGGGGCAGAAGAACCCGGACCTGCTCAACGCCGCCGGCTTCTCCTCCTCGCCGCACTTCATGTACTCCGGCACCTACGGGGAGGGCGACCGCAAGGGCGAGTGGTTCCAGCTCTACTCGATCGGCTTCGGGGGAATCCCCGGGCGGCCGATCGGGGACGGCCCGGACGGCCACTCACTGTGGCCGAGCTTCGTCAACATCCCGTGCGAGTACCTCGAGAGCTACTACCCGATGCGGATCGAGCGCTGGGAGACGATCGCCGACACCGGCGGTGCCGGCCTGCACCGCGGTGGGAACGGCGTGGACGTCGCCTACCACTTCCTCGAGTCGGGCACGATCGCGATCCACGACGACCGCTGGCTGACTTATCCGTGGGGGGTGAACGGCGGGACCCCGGGACAGCGCGGCCGCAAGTACGTCGACCGCGCCGACGGCACGACCGAAGTGCTGCCGAGCAAGGTGCACGACGTCGCCGTGCACCCAGGGGACGTGCTGCACTTCATCACCTGGGGAGGCGGCGGCTGGGGTGACCCGCTGGCCCGCGACCCCGAGCTGGTCGGGCTGGAGGTGCGCCGCGGCCTGGTCAGCGTCGAGGGCGCCAGGCGCTACGGCGTGGTGTGCGACGCGGAGGGCGCTCTCGACACCGCGGCCACCGAGGAGCTCCACGAGCGGATGCGGGCGGACCGGCCCGCCGAGCTCCCGGTGTTCGACATGGGTCCGCCGATGGAGCAGATCCTCGAGCGTGCGCTCGAGGAGACCGGCCTCCCGGCGCCGCGGCCCCCGGTGCCCAGATGAGGGCTGCTCGATGAGGACGGCCAGATGAGGACCGCGAGCCGGTGAGCGGCCTGGACTCCGACTACGCGGAGGCAGGGTTCGGGCGCACGCTCGAGCCGGGGCTCCGCCCCGCCCTGGTGGTGATCGACATGGTGCGGGCGTACTTCGAGCCCGGAGCCGACCTGTACCTGGGGTCGGAAGCGTGCCTGGACGAGGCGGCTGCGGTGCTGGCTGCCGCCCGGGCCGCCGGGATCCCGGTCGTGCACACCAAGGTGTCCTTCAGCGCGACCGGGATGGACGGCGGGGTCTTCTTCCGCAAGGTCGGCGCGTTGCAGCACTTCGTCGGCGACACCCCGCTCGGGCAGATCATGCCGCAGGTGGCACCGGCCGACGACGAGGTCGTCATCACCAAGCAGTACGCCAGCGCGTTCTTCGGCACCAGCCTGGCGGCGACCCTGACCGCAGCTCGGGTCGACACCCTGATCATCACCGGCGTCTCCACCAGTGGATGCGTGCGTGCGACCGCCGTGGACGCCATCCAGCACGGCTTCATCCCGCTGGTGGTCCGAGAGGCCGTCGGTGACCGGGACGCTCGGCCGCACGAGGCGAACCTGTTCGACCTGCAGGCGAAGTACGCCGAGGTGGTCAGCACGTCCGACGTACACCGGTATCTCGGCGCCTTCACGGAGCCGACTGCGTGACCGTGGCTCAGCGGGGGCTCGACTGGCGGACCAGGCGCACGGCCCCGTCCCGGCGCGGGTCGGCGGCGGCCACCAGGTGCCCGTCGGCCCCGACCAGGGTGGCGCCGACGCCGCCGTAGTACATGGTCAGGTCGGTCTCGGTCTTGACCACCTCGTCGGACCGGCCCGCACGGTGGACGTGCACGCGTGGGTGCCGGACCGCCTCGGGCAGCGGGAGACCGCTGACGAAGCCGGCGAGCACCTGGGTGACGGCGGTGGTGATCCGGTCGGCGCCGGGGGAGCCGATGGCCAGCACGGTGCCGTCGTCGTGGCGGCCGACGGTGGGGGCCATGTTGGAGAGCAGCCGGCTGCCGGGCGGCAGTCGGTGCAGGCCGTGCGGGTTGAGCTCCTGCTCGCCGAGACAGTTGTTGAGCCAGATGCCGGTGCCTGCGGCGATCATGCCGGCGCCGTACCCCGAGGACACCGTGACCGAGCACGCGGCGCCGCTGGTGTCGGCCGCCGAGACGTGGGCGGTCGAGCCGGACTCCAGGACGGCGAGGTGGTCCCGGTCGACCTGGTCGAGCAGGTCTCGGGCGTCCGTCTCGAGGTCGTCGCTGCGGTCGAGGACCGCGTGCCGGTGGCCGAGCACGGCGCGTTCGACGGCGACCAGGTGAGCCACGTCGTCGGCGTCCCAGCCGTGCAGTGGGTGGCCGTCGAGCAGGCGCAGCATGGCGGCGATGACGACGCCGCCGACCGAGGGCGGCGGGGTGGTGGCGAGCGTCCAGGCGCCGATCCGGGTGACCAGCGAGGGACGCACGACGGGGCGGTACGACGCGAGGTCGGCCGGCCCGAGGATGCCGCCCCGAGCGAGGACGTCGGCGCTGATCATCCGGGCCAGCTCGCCCGTGTGCAGGGCGGCGGGTCCCTCCTGCGCGATGACCGACAGGGAGGTCGCGAGATCCGACAGGACGATCGGCTCGGTGGTGACCGCGCCCTCGTCGTCGTGCAGGGCCGCGCGGCCCGCCTCGTCCCAGCCGAAGACGTCCTCGTGCACGTAGTCCAGGTAGAAGCGCGACGCCGAGCTCAGCCGGAACCCGTCCCGCGCCACGTCGAGCGCCGGCGCGACCAGCTCCCGCCACGGCAGGGACCCGTGCCGGCGGTGCGCCTCGCCGAAGGCAGCCAGTGAGCCGTGCGTCGCGACCGACCCCGGGCCGATGGTGATGTCCACCCCTCCGCCGTACTCCGTGGAGACGTCCCACGTGGCGCCGCCGAGCGTGCGGTCGCGGCCCGGCATGTCCATCCAGCCGTCGACGGTGTACGGCGCCCCGCCGCCGGGCGGCTGCACGGTCACGAACCCACCGCTGCTCAGGGAGACGATGCCGACCTCGTTGACCATCGTCACCAGCGCCGCGGCGAGGGCTGCGTCGACAGCGTTGCCGCCGGCCCGGGCGATCTGCTCGCCGGCGTCGGCGGCCGCCTCGTTGGGAGCGGCGATGGCGACGTCGGGCATGCGCTCAGTATCCCGTGCCCCTCGGGTGCGCTGGTCGTGCCCGAGATCACAGGCGGCAGCAGGGGGCCGGCCGGGAGGTTTCCATAGGTGGGCTATATAGTTGCCTGTATGGCGCAATCAAGTTCTGTGCTGCAGCCCGTCGACCGGGCCGCCGTGGGCGACGTGCTCGACCGGCTGGTCGTGTGGGTCCGCCGGACCGCTCCGTCGCGGATGAGCAGCACCAGCATCACCACCCTCGACAGCCTCGCCCACTCCGGCCCGCAGCGGGTCACCGACCTCGCCGTACAGCAGAGCGTGGCCCAGCCGAGCATGACGACGCTGGTGAACCGGCTCTGCCAGGAGGGGTACGCCGAGCGGCTGCCGAACCCGCACGACGGCCGCTCGATGCTGGTCGGCGTCACCGCCGACGGCCGCCGGGTGCTGCGGGAGCGGCGCAGCGAGCGGGCCGCGGCACTGGAGCAGGCGATCAGCGGCCTGTCCCCCGAGCACCAGATCGCGCTGGCCGGTCTCGTCGAGCCACTGCGCGCCCTCACCGAACACGTCACGAGCAACGAAAGCAGTCACCTATGAGCCACGGAGAGCCCGTCGCAAGCCCGTTCAAGCAGCCGAAGGCGGTCTGGGCGGTCGCCTTCGCCTGTGTCATCTCGTTCATGGGCATCGGTCTGGTCGACCCGATCCTGCCCGCGCTCGCCGGCCAGCTGAACGCCACCCCGAGCCAGGTCGAGCTGCTGTTCACCAGCTACCTCGTCGTGACCGCGGTGATGATGCTGGTGACCGGCTGGGTCTCCAGCCGGATCGGCGCCAAGCGCACCCTGATCACCGGCCTGGTGATCATCGTCGTCTTCGCCGCCCTCGCCGGGGCCACCGGCAGCATCGGCGGCATCATCGGCTTCCGGGCCGGCTGGGGCCTCGGCAACGCGCTGTTCATCGCCACGTCCCTGTCGGTGATCGTCGCGTCGGCCAGCGGCGGGTTCGCCGGCGCCATCGTGCTCTACGAGACGGCGCTCGGGCTGGGCATCGCCACCGGACCGCTCCTCGGCGGGGTGCTGGGCGACATCAGCTGGCGCGGGCCCTTCTTCGGGGTCTCGGCGCTGATGGCCATCTCCCTGGTCGCCACCATCATCCTGCTGCCGCCGACGCCGACCCCCACTCGCAAGGAGAGCATCACCGAGCCGATCAAGGCCCTGCGGCACCGGAGCCTCGCGACCACGAGCGTCGTCGGACTGCTCTACAACTGGGGGTTCTTCACGCTGCTCGGCTACTCGCCGTTCCTGATGCACCTCACGGCCATCAAGCTGGGGATCGTCTTCTTCGGGTGGGGTGTGCTCGTCGCCGTGTTCGCCGTGTGGGGAGCCCCCGCGCTGAAGGCCCGGTTCGGCACGCCGCGCACGCTGTACGGAAACTTCCTTCTGCTGGCGGTCGACCTCGCCGTGATCGGCATCTGGCCGAACCGGCCCACGGTCGTCATCGTCGCGGTGATCGTCGCCGGCGCCTTCGTGGGCGTGAACAACACCTTGGTCACCACGGCGGTGATGAGCATCGCCCCGGTCGAGCGTCCGGTCGCCTCCGCGACGTACGGCTTCGTCCGGTTCATCGGCGGGGGGCTCGCACCCTTCGCGGCCGCCAAGCTCGTGGAGCACTACAACGCGCATGTGCCGTTCCTGCTCGGCACCGCGACCCTGGTCGCTGCGGCGATCACGCTGAGCACGGTGCACCAGGCCCTCGACGCCGCCGACCGGGGCGAGGTCTCGCAGCCCGAGCGCAACCAGCTCGACCGGGCGGAGCGCGAAGACGCGACCCAGGTCGCGGCCGGCCTCGGCAACCAGGACTGAGGCCTCTCCCGCTCACCGGGTCACTCACACCCGCACCTAGAGTGCGGGTGTGAGCGCGCGCGCAGGGATCATCGTCACGGGCACCGAGGTGCTCACCGGCCGGGTGTCGGACCGCAACGGACCGTGGCTGGCCGAGCAGCTGCGGCAGGCCGGCGTCGACGTCGGCTTCACGGTCGTCGTCGGGGACCGCCCGGACGACCTCCTCGACGCGCTGGACTTCCTGGCCGGCGCGGGCGTCGACCTGGTGGTCACCTCCGGGGGGCTCGGGCCGACAGCCGACGACCTGACCGCCGCCGTCGTCGGCGACTGGCAGGGCCGGGCCTCGGAGCTCGACCCCGAGCTCGAGAAGCGGATCACCGTGATCGTCGAGCGGCTCAGCGCTCGACGGAGCTGGACCGTCGACCCGGCGGCCATGGCGGCGGGCACGTCGAAGCAGGCCCGGGTCCCGGACGGCGCCGAGGTGCTGGAACCCACCGGTACGGCGCCCGGGCTCGTCGTGCCCGGAACCGCGAGGAACGGCCACCCGCCCGTCCTGGTGCTGCCGGGACCGCCGAGCGAGCTGCAGGGGATGTGGCCGGCCGCCCTCGCGTCGCCAGCGGTGACCGACGCGCTGGCCGGTCGGGCCGAGCTGCGACAGTCCACGATCCGGTTGTGGGGCACGCCGGAGGCGGCGATCGCCGCCACGCTCCGCCGCCTGGCCGATGACCTCGCCGACCTGGAGATCACCACCTGCCTGCGCGAGGGCGAGCTCGAGGTCGTGACGCGCTACGGTCCCGACCTGGCCGATCGCTATGACCGCTTCGTGGCTGCCGTCGAGAACGAGTACGGGCCTGCGGTCTTCTCCACCGACGGGTCGACGGTCGACGACCTGGTGGCGCACGCGCTGGAGAGCAGGGGCCTCACCATCGCCACCGCCGAGTCCTGCACCGCGGGCCTGCTCGCCGGTCGGCTGACCGAGCGCGCGGGATCGTCGGCGTGGGTGCGCGGCGGCGCGGTCGTCTACTCGAACGACGCGAAGCACGACCTGGTCGGCGTCCCCACCGAGATGATCGAGCGCCACGGTGCGGTCTCCGAGCAGGTCGCGGTCGCGCTGGCCGAGGGCGCGCGTCGTGAGCTCCGGGCCGACATCGGCGTCGGGATCACCGGCATCGCCGGACCCGGCGGCGGCACCGCGGAGAAGCCGGTCGGCCTGGTGCACATCTGCGTCTTCGGACCGGACGGGACCCTCAGCAGCGTTCCGGTCCTCGGCGGCGGCCGGTCCCAGGTGCGGGCCCGGGCGGTCGTCGTGGCTCTGCACCTGGTCCGGGAGCTCCTGGGCGAGGGAGTTGCTCGCGCGGTCTCCGGCTGACGCGCTGAACGGGTCCCTCGACTGATGCGCCGAGCACACGCGCGCCACCGGTCCGCCGGCTCGGCGGCCGCCCCGCACGATGGACGCCACAACTACGCCTTTGCGAGGTTGCTGTTCCTCGATCGCCGAAACTGGCGCGCCAACGGCGCCTGTGCGGAGTTGTCGTCCTCCCTCAGCCGACATTCCACGGCTTGGTTTCTGCCCCGGTGAGCCGCTTCCTCAGGGACCGCCCCGCCCCGTGCCGGCTCACCAGAGGATGCAGGACGTTTGACGCCGACGGCGCTGCTTCCCATGGTTCTCTGGCGCTTCCCATGGGTCACGGCCCATGGGAAGCGCCAAAGCGCCTGCATCCCTTGGTAATCAGCCGGTGGGGCGTCCTTCCCGGGTCAGCCAGCGTCGCGGCCCGGTAGCGTGACCCTGTGAGGGCAGCGTGAAGGGTGACCGGGTGGAGGTCGTCGTGGACGCCGGGGACTCGATCCGGGTCTACGACGTCACGGCGACGCGCGCCGGGCGTCGAGTCGAGACCACCACCGGCCGCAGCATCACCGAGGTGACCGAGGTGACCCGGGGCGGCACACCGGTCCGCACCGCCCGGTTCATGACCGCCCGCGTGATCGCGATCGTCGAGCACCCGGCCGCTCCCGCGGTGAAGAAGGCGACCGACGCAGACAACGCCTGAGGGCGTGCCTCGGCTCAGCCCCAGGCGCTGCGGTCTCCGGGGCCGGGCGGGTGCATCCGCGGCCTGATCCGGGCGTTCGGCAGGGCCGGGGCGGGCAGGTGCTTCGGGAAACCGGCGTACCCCTCCACCGCGCCGAAGCGGTCGGACTTCGCCTGCCACTGCTCGCGATACTCGACGATCTCCTCGTGCGAGCGGCCCACGAAGTTCCACCACATCACCACCGGCTCCTCGAACGGCTCACCGCCGAGCAGCATCACCCGGGCCGGCTCGTCGCCGGGGTTGGTCAGCACCAGCGTCTCGGCACCCGGGTCGACGTACCCCAGCTCGGAGACGGCCAGCTCGACACCGTCCAGCAGCACCGGCCCGCGGTCGACGAGCATCCCGTGCTCGAAGCCGGCATCCACCGTCAGCGACACCTCCGAACGCGGGTCGAGGAGCACCTCGGCGCCGAGCAGTGGCGTGAAGGTGCGCACCGGCGACGTCGAACCGGCCAGCGTGCCGAGGAGCACCCGCGCAGACCCGCCCGGCAGGGACACCGATGGCGGCACGTGGTGGTCGAAGGTGCGCGGCACGTCGCGGGCCCCGTCCGGCAGGGCGACCCACAGCTGGACACCGTGCAGGACGGTGGTCTCGGGCGTCGAGACCTCGGAGTGGGCGACGCCGTGGCCGGCGGTCATCAGGTTGAGCTCACCGGGCCGGACCATCGCGTGCACGCCGCCACTGTCCCGGTGCTCGACCTCGCCCTCGAACAGCCAGCTCACCGTCTGCAGCCCGGTGTGCGGGTGAGGCGGCACGTCCATCCCGCCGGTGACGGCGACGTCCGCGGGGCCGTAGTGGTCTGCGAAGCACCAGGCGCCCACCAGGGACCGCTCGCGCTGCGGCAGGGTGCGGTGCACCGTCATCGCTCGTGGGCCACCCAGAGGGACCTCGCGCGAGGTCACCACCTCGACGTCGCTCATGCCGCCCAGCCTGGCACGTCCGGGAGGCACCGGGCGAGCCGCTGGGGGAGATCAGTGCCGGGCGACCGCCCGGCCCCAGTCCGGATAGCTGTCATAGGCGCGCGTGCGGGTCAGCCGGCGCAGGTGCGTGCCGTCGGCGTGCAGCGTGTAGACGTCGGCCGTGTTGGCCCGCACCCCGCCCGTGGCCGGCCGGCGCCCGACCGCGATCCAGCGGCCGTCCGGGGAGTACGACGACCCGAGGTACTGCGTCACTCCGCCGCGCGCGAACGTGAGCTGGCGGAGGCGCCGTCCGTTCGGAGCGACGGTGAACAGGTTCGCCGAGATGCCCTGCGGGCCGTCCTGGTTGTCGTGGAACAGGATGCGTCGCCCGTCCGGTGACCAGTCGGGTGTGTCACCGGCCCGCAGTGGGAACGGCGTGATCCTGCGCTCGCTGTCTGTCCTGAGGTCCAGCACCCACAGGGCGATCCCGTCGACCGGCCTGGCGCTGCGGACGTTGGTCCGCTGGAACACCAGCCGGTGTCCGTCCGGTGACCACTGCGGCTCGCCGTCCTCGCCGGTGGCCGGCAGCCGCTGCTGGGTGAGCCGGTGGACGTGCGATCCGTCCGCGCGCATCGTGTAGATCCCCACCCGCTCGATGGCCTGGTCGCTCACCGGCCCGGACGCCCGGCTGAACGCGATCCGCCGCCCGTCCGGCGACCACGCCGGCGACGCGTCGCAGAATCCACCGGTGTCACAGGTCGCTCCAAGTGAAGGTTGCCGGGTCAGCGTCCGGAGATGGGTGCCGTCGGTGTTCACCACGTAGATCTCGTCGGAGACCTCTTCGTCCGGCCCGGAGAAGCCTTGGCGCTGGAAGACGATGCGCCGTCCGTCGGGGGAGATGTCCGGGTTGCGGTCCACATACCCGGGCGGCGAATGCGTCACCTGCCGCTCGCGTGTGCCGTCGGGCCTGACCGTGAAGATCGCGCCATGGGTGCGGTCGGCGTCGAGGAACCTGCGGAAGGCGATCCGGCCGTTGTCACCTGCGTACGTCGCCTGCGCCGGCGCGGGCGGCAGCAGGACGCAGACGACCAGCACAGCCAGCAGGAGCTTCTTCATGGGCTGACCTCCACATTTCGTGCCCGATCACTATGATCCGACGCTAGTGCAGGTTCGGCTACTTCGGGCCGAGGACGCGTGAGCGGGTCGCTACTCGCAGCCCGTTCCGTCCCCGTCTCGGTCGAGGTGGCGACCGTAGCCCGGGTCGCCGGCGTGGACGGGCGCTGCTCCGGCGGCTCGGGCGGCGTCGCAGTTGGCGTAGTAGACCCCCGCCTCCGGACCGGCGGTGGCCGTTGTGCTGGCATCGGTGCTGACAGCGGTGGTGGCGGCCGTGGCCGCGGTTGCGGCGCTGGCCCGCAACCCGCCCGGGCACCCCCTCAGCACCCGCGTCATGGCATCGCGCTCCGGTGGGGTCACCCACAGCCCGTACTCAGCCTTCACCGAGATCTGTCGCGCGACATAGCTGCACCGGTACCCCTTGTTGTGCGGCAGCCAGGTCGCGGCGTCGCCGTCGCCCTTCTGGCGGTTGGCCGACGCGTCGACGGCCAACAGGTTCATCGGGTCGTTGGCGAGCGCGGTGCGGCGGTCGGCGTCCCAGCGGTCGGCACCGGTCACCCAGGCGTTCCCCAGCGCGACGACGTGGTCGATGTCGACCAGGTCCCCGGGGCCCTCGACGAAGTCGATGGTGGTCGCGGTGTAGGGGTCCGCGAGGCTGCCGGACGCGACCTCGCACGGAGGCTCCCCCGGCTCGTAGGCCACGTCGGTCAGGTCCCGGGTCAGGACGTCGTCGCGCGTGTCGCAGCCGTTGTGGTCCACGTCGAGCCAGGGGTCGCCGAACTCCTCGCGCGCATAGCCCGTCATCGGCGCCCGGCCCTTGGTGGCCAGGCCGTCCAGGACCTGCGTGGCACTGCCGGTCGGGCTGCCGGTCGGGCTGCCGGTCGGGCTGCCGGTCGGGCTGCCGGCTGCGGGGCCGGTCGAGCTGGGCGAGGGCGACGGCTTCGCGTCCGTCTGTGAGGAGACACAGCCGCCGCCCGTCGCGAGACCTGCCAGCACGAGCACCATGGCCGCCGTACGGCGAGAGCCCGGCCTGGCCGCCTCGGCCCGCAGAGTGCTCCCTCGTCGTGGCTGACGCACGATCACTCCCGGCAGTCGACGCGCTCGGACCTCATCAGTGTGAGCGGGCGCTGGCTCGGCCGAGGGCTAACCCGTGCGACCCGTCCGTTCGGCCCCCTGAGCCTCCGGGCGGACCAGGTCCACCTGCGCCCGCACCTCCCACTGGTAGCGGCGCTCGCGCCGGGTGACGGTCGCGAGCGTGAGTGCGTCGACGTCGACCTCCGCCAGCACCGGTGGCACCCGGGCGAGGAGGCTGGAGACGGTGTCGGCGTCGACGGGCCGGTTGACGTATCCCAGGCTCAGGTGCGGCCAGAACAGCCGGTGGTGCACTTCGGCGTGCCGAGCGCCGAGGACGGCGGAGGTGGCCCGCCGTACCGTCTGCTGCAGCGCACGCATGCGGTCCAGCGGCCCGACGGCCAGCACCACAGCGGATGCGAAGGACTGCACCGGACCCAGGACGAGCCGCAGAGGATCCTCGCCGGCGACCGTGTCCGCCACCGCCTGCGTCACCCGGTCGACGTCGGAGTCGGAGAGCTCGTCGGCGAAGCCGATGTCGGCCACGGTCACGTGCGACCACTGCGGGGGTACGACGTCCAGCCAGCCGGTGCCGGCCGCGGCCCGCAGGACCTCCTCGCCCAGCGCGGTGACGAGCTGGTCGCCGCGGAAGGTGAGATACCAGTAGAAGCAGGTGCGGTCCGAGGTCCACTCAGGGCGCCAGGCCGAGTGGTCGACCAGCTCGGACCGGGTTGCAGCGAGCAGGGAGGTGGATCCCACGCGACCGTCCTACCCGGGACGACCGGGACGGCAAACCTGATCGGGAGCGCTGTCAGGGACGAGGCAGACGGGCTGCGATGATGGCCGCGTGGACGACAGGGACCTCGAGCGCTTCGTCACCGCGCAGGACTCCGCAGGCACCTACGACACGGCGCTCCAGGAGCTGCGACGGGGTCGCAAGCAGAGCCACTGGATGTGGTTCGTGTTCCCGCAGATCGCCGGCCTGGGACGCAGCGCCACGGCCCGGCACTACGCGCTGGCCGACCTGCCAGAGGCCGTGGCCTACCTCGCGCACCCGGTGCTGGGACCTCGGCTGCGGGAGTGCGCACAGGTGCTGACCGAGCTCCCGACCGGTGATCCTGTGCAGGTCCTCGGGCCCGTGGACGCGCAGAAGCTGCGGTCCTCGATGACGTTGTTCGTGCGCGCCGCTCCGGAGGAGGAGGTCTTCGCACGCGTCCTCGACACGTACTTCGGCGGCGAGCTCGACGACGCGACCCTGGCCCGGCTGGACGACGAGCGCCACCAGTGAGCGAGCTGACGCTGGAGGAGCTGCGCGACGTCCAGCTGGGCATCCTCCGCGCGTTCGACAGCCACTGCCGAGCAGCGGGGCTGGTCTACTACCTGGGCTTCGGGACGCTGCTGGGCGCGGTCCGGCACGGCGGCTACATCCCGTGGGACGACGACATCGACGTGATGATGCCGCGAGCCGACTACCAGCGACTGGTCGAGCGGTTCGCGACGACGGCGCCGTCGCACCTCTCGGTGGGCAGCCCACAGACCAGGCCGCGCTGGCCGCTTCCCTATGCCAAGGTGATGGACGACCGCACCGAGCTGTGGGAGCCCTTCGAGGATCCGGTCGCCCTCGGCGTCAACATCGACGTCTTCCCGCTCGACACCCTCCCGTCGAGCCCGCAGGTGCTGCGGGTGCAGACGCTCGTGCTGGTGCTCCTGCGCTGGGCGGTGGAGCTGAGGTACATCTCCGCGGACCGCGGTCGAGGATGGCACCACCCACTGGCCATCCGGGTCGCCAAGCCCCTTCTGCGGCTGGTGCCGATGGCCTGGCTGGTGGGGGTGCTGGAGCGGACGGCGAAGGGCGGTGGATCGGAGAAACAAGGGCAGCGCGTCGGCGTCCGGATCGGCTCGTTCGACTGGTCGGTGCCGCGAGGCGCCCTGACGCCCCCGAGCCAGGTGACCTTCGAGGGCGAGCAGTTCCTGGCGCCGAGGGACCCGGACGCCGTGCTCACCGAGGTGTACGGCGACTACCGGCAGCTCCCACCGGCCCACCTGCGGGTCAGCGAACACGCGTTCACCGCCGCCTGGCGCAAGGCTGTGTGACCACCACCACCGCATACTGGGCGCACGCACCGGCAGCCACAGGAGGCAACACCATGCCCGTCACTCGTCGTCAGTTCCTCACCGGGGCGGGGTCGCTGGCCACCGCAGCAGTCCTCAGCGGCTGCTCCGGGTTCACCAAGTCGTCGGACTCCAGCGACTCGGGCAGCAAGGCGGGGACGCTGCGGTTCACCACCTGGGGCAGCGACGCCGAGGCGGCGGCCTTCAAGCAGCTGGCGAAGGCCTTCGAGTCCGCGCACAAGGGCGCCAAGGTCGACCTGAAGATCGTGCCCTACGAGGACATGTTCACCGGCATCGACGCCCAGCTGCAGTCCGGCACCGCCCCTGACATCTTCCGCGTCGACTACACCACGCTGGGCGTCTACAGCAGCAAGGACGTGCTGCTCGACCTGACCCCGTCGCTGGACAAGTCGCTCACCTCCGACCTCATCCCGGCACTGCTGCAGGCGGTGAAGTACGACGACAAGATCTACGGCGTACCGCAGGAGACCGACACCACGGCGGTGCTCTACCGGCCCGACCTGCTCGACGCGGCCGGTGTCACCTCGGTGCCCACCTCGCTCAAGGACTCCTGGACCTGGGAGGAGTTCGCGCAGGTCGCCGACAAGCTCAAGAAGTCGCTGGACCCGAAGATCAAGCCGTTCTGCTACGACTGGCAGCAGCTCGGCGCGTTCCGCTGGCTCACCTGGCTCTTCGAGGCGGGCGGCCGGCTGCTCGAGGACGACCTCAAGACGGTGGCGATCGACGGCGCCGAGGGCAAGAAGGCGATGGACTTCACCACCAGCTTCTTCACCAAGGGCTGGGTGCCCAAGAACACCTCGGTCAAGGGCGCGACGTACCCCGACGCCGCCTTCATCTCCGGCGAGGTCGCGATGGCCTTCGCCGGCAACTTCCTGCTGCCCGGCATCCAGGACGGGATCAAGAAGAAGTTCGACTACCAGGTGACCTACCAGCCGCGCGACAAGCGGGCGTCCTCCGACCTCGGCGGCAACGCCCTGGTCGCGACCAAGGACTCCAAGAACAAGGACCTGGCGGCCGAGTTCCTGACCTTCATGGTGGAGCCGAAGAACATGCGGCTGTTCTGCGAGAAGTCGCTGGAGCTGCCGACCCGGCAGTCGCTGGTGGAGGAGAAGCTGAACTTCGCGGTGCGCTCCGACCTGATGCCGGTGTACGTCGACCAGACCACCACCCTCACCGCGGACGACGTCAGCCAGGTGACGGTGCCCTGGTTCGGACAGGTGAACACCCTGCTGCAGGACCAGCTCGAGCTCGCGTTCCGAGGTCAGCAGAGCCCGGACAAGACGCTCGCAGCGATCGCGGCCGGCGTCGCCAAGGCCGCGAGCTGATGGCTCTCGCCACCCAACTGGCGCAGCGGTCCCGGCGCCGTGGGCCGGCGCGGTCCCGCGCGTCGACCGGTCGCAGGCTCGCGGACCTGGTGACCGGCTACGCGTTCATCTCCCCGAACCTGCTGCTGCTGGTGCTGTTCTTGTTCGTGCCGCTCGGCTGGGCGTTCGTGCTGTCCTTCCAGGAGGTCGGGTCCTTCGGGTCCGCGACGTGGGTCGGGCTGGCCAACTACCGCCAGCTGGTCACCGACCCGGTCTTCTGGCGCACCCTGTTCAACACCGCCGTCTTCACCGTGGCCACCGTGCCGACCAGCGTCGCGATCGGGCTGGGCATGGCGGTGCTGCTGGACAAGGCGATGCCTGCGCGCGGGCTGTTCCGCACCGTGATCGTGCTGCCCATCGTGATCAGCGGGCTGGTGACGTCGCTGATCGGGCTTCTGATGTTCCGCGAGGGCGTCGGGATGGCGAACGGCATGCTGCGTGCCATCGGCTTCGGCGGCCTGTCGTGGCAGACCAACGGCACGCTCGCGATGCTGTCCCTGGTGCTGATGACCCTGTGGACCCGGGTCGGCTTCGCGATGGTCGTCTACCTCGCCGCCCTGCAGGACGTCCCCCGCGAGCAGTACGAAGCCGCCGAGCTCGACGGCGCCGGGCCGTGGAAGCAGTTCACCAACGTCACCGTGCCGACCGTCCGGCCGACGACGCTGTTCCTGCTGGTGGTCAACGTGATCTGGTCCTTCCAGATCTTCGACGTCGTTTACGTGATGACCAACGGCGGTCCCGGCTACGACACGTCGATGCTGGTCACCTACGCCTACGACCGCGGGTTCGGTCCCTCGCACCTCTACGGCTACGGCTCCACGATCGGCGTGGTGCTGTTCGCGCTGACGCTGCTGCTGACCGTCGTACAGCTGCGGCTGCGGCGCGACAGTGAGGACGCCGCATGAGGACCTGGGTGCGCGTGCTCATCTGCTCGCTGATCGCGGTGGTGATGGTGTTCCCGGTCTACGCCATGGTGGTGGTCTCGCTGACCCCCAAGGCCGACCTGTACGCCGGTGGGGCGCACCTGTGGCCCTCCCACTTCACGCTGTCGAACTTCAGCGGCCTGTTCGACCGCTTCCCGCTGGGACAGTGGTTCACGAACTCGGTGCTCGTCGCGGCGATCACCACGGCGCTGTCCGTGACGGTCAACCTGCTGGCGGGCTACGCCCTGGCCAAGGTGCGCTTCGCGGGCCGGTCGGCGCTGTTCCTGCTGGTGCTCAGCACCCTGATGATCCCGACCCAGGCGATCATGATCCCGCAGTTCCGGGTCGTGTCGTCGCTGGGGCTCTACGGCACCTTCTGGGCGGTGATCCTGCCCTCGGCCGCCACCGCGCTGGGCATCTTCCTCGCCCGGCAGTTCATGCTGTCGGTCCCCGACGAGCTGCTCGAGGCGGCCCGCGTGGACGGAGCGGGGAACCTCAAGATCTTCCTGCGCATCGTGCTGCCGCTGTCCAGGCCGCTGATCGCGGTGATGCTGCTGATCGCGTTCATGGGCCAGTGGAACGACTTCCTGTGGCCACTGATCACGCTGAAGGACCCGGCGCTCTACACCCTGCCGGTCGCGATGCGCTTCCTGCAGGGCCAGTTCGTCAACGACTACGGCGCACTGATGGCGATGGCGCTGATGGCGAGCCTGCCGCTGGTGGTGCTGTTCCTGTTCCTCCAGCGGTTCTTCGTCGAGGGCCTCACCCGCTCGGGGATCAAGTAGGGCCTCCGGCAGTGGCCGTGGCGAGCGAGGAGCCGGAGCGGCGCTTCGTGGTGCAGCGGCACCGCGCGACCGGCGACCACTACGACCTGCGCTTCGAGGCCGACGGCGTCCTGCTGAGCTGGGCGGTGCCGAAGGGCCCGACGCTGGACCCGACCAAGCGCCGTACGGCGTTCCACGTCGGCGACCATCCCATCGAGTACCTGCTCTTCGAGGGAGTGATTCCCGAGGGGACCTACGGCGGCGGCGACGTCGTGGTCTGGGACACCGGCACCTGGCGGCCGGCCCGGACCGACGACCCGATCGCCGCGGTCCAGGCGGGTGAGCTGCACGCGGACGTCTTCGGGCACAAGCTGCGTGGGCGGTTCGCGCTGGTCCGACGGGGAGAGCAGGGCGACCGCGAGCAGTGGCTGCTCGTGCACAAGCGGGACGAGCACGCCGTCGTCGGCTGGGACCCCGACGACCATCCGCGCTCGGTGCTGACCGGCCGCACCAACGACGAGGTGCTGGCCGACCACGACCGGGTGTGGCGCTCGGACCTGCCGGCCGACCGGGCGGAGGTGGTGCTCAAGCCTCGGGGGGCAGAGGTCGCGGAGGCGCTCGGCCGACTCGCTGAGCTGGGCCGCCAGGGCACCTGGGAGGTGTTCGGCCGGAGCCTCAAGGTCACCAACCTGGACAAGGAGCTGTTCCCCGGCCGGGACGGGCAGCAGCCGGTCACCAAGCGGGAGCTGCTCGGCTACGCCGCGGCGATCGCCCCGACGGCGGTCCGCTACCTCAGTGGCCGGGCGCTGAACATGCGTCGGCACCCGAACGGCGCACAGACCAAGGGTTTCTGGCAGAAGGAGCGGCCGGCGTCCGCGCCGCCGTGGGTCGGCTCCTGGGACAACCCCGACGCGGACCCGGGGGAGACGCAGACCTATGCCGTCCTCGACGAGCCGGCGGCGCTGGTGTGGGCCGCCCAGCTCGGTGCCCTCGAGTGGCATGCGTGGACGTCGAGGACCGACCAGCCGCACCGTCCGACGTACGCCCTGGTGGACCTCGACCCGGGCACCGACACCTCGTGGGCGGACCTGCTGGCGCTGGCCCGGCTGCACCGCGACGCCTTCGCGCACCTCGGGGTGGAGGCGTTCCCCAAGGTCACCGGCGGGCGGGGCATCCAGGTCTGGGTGCCGATCGAGCGCGGCCCGAGCTTCGACGAGAGCCGGGCCTGGGTGGAGCGGCTCTCGCGGACCGTCGGCGCGGTCGTGCCCGAGCTGGTGAGCTGGAAGTGGACCGTCCGGGACCGCGGCGGTCTGGCCCGGCTCGACTTCACGCAGAACGCGGTCAACCGGACCCTCGTCGCGCCCTACAGCCCCCGGGCCGCCGCGGGAGCCCCGGTGTCCGCGCCCATCACCTGGGAGGAGCTCGACGACCCCGACCTGCGGCCGGACGGCTTCACCATCCGCACCGTGCTGGACCGGCTGGCCGACCGAGGAGACCTCTTCGCTGGCGTCCTCGGCGTCGAGCAGACGCTCCCGCCGCTGGCGTGACGCTGCCACCCCGGCCACCCGAACATGCAGCTCGCCCGGGTTTGGTGCTCTGACGGCTGGAGCCGGGCGACCTGCATGTTCGGGTGGCCTGTGGATGGCCGTTCGCGTGATCGGTGACCAGGCTGCAGGCTTCGGACGTGGAGGTCGTGGAGGCGCTGACGTGGCGCGGTGGGGTGCTGGACGCCGCTGTGCTGTGCCACCTGACCTCGCGTCGCAAGGTCCGGACGGCTCTGGAGCACGGCTTGGTGCTGCGGGTCGGACGTGGCCGCTTCGCCCTGCCGGATGCGGAGGAGTCCCGTCGTGCGGCGGCGCGGTTATCGGGGGTGGTCTCCCACCTCAGTGCCGCGCAGCTCAACGGGTGGGAGCTGAAGACCAGGCCGTTGCTGCCGACGGTGACCGTGCCTCGCAACCGGCGGGTCGAGCCGTGGCGGCGAGCGGGCGTGGACGTGAGGTGGCGCGACCTCGAGGAGGACGAGATCTGGAACGGTCAGACGACGGCCGGTCGCACGGTGCTGGACTGCATTCGGAGCAGCCCCTTCGACGAGGGGCTGACCGTCGCGGACTCCGCCCTGCGGCACGGCAACGTCACCGGTGGCCTGCTGCAGCGTCTCGCCGAGGACGTCCCGAGGGTGGGTCGGCCGCAGTGCATCCGGGTCGCACAGCAGGCCAGCGGTCTGGCCGCGAACGCGTTCGAGTCGGTGATGCGGGCGATCGCGCTGGAAGTGCCCGGTCTCCACATGCGACCCCAGGTGACGATCGAGGAGGACGGGTTCGTGGGTCGCCCGGACCTGGTGGACGTGGAGCGCCGCATCGTGGCCGAAGCCGACTCCTTCGAGTTCCACGGTCGCCGCCAGGCGCTGAAGCGGGACTGCGAGCGCTACACCGCGCTGGCGGTGCGGGGCTGGATCGTGCTGCGGTTCAGCTGGGAGAGCGTGATGTTCGAGCCGGCCTACGTCGCTGACTGCTTCCGCCGGGCCGAGCAGGCGCGGCCACACCGGCATGCAGCTCCCGCCGGAAACACCCGCAGAACCGCGTGAGACGGGGGACCTGCATGTTCGGGTGGCCGCCCGTGGGACCGGCGGCCGTGCAGATGGGACGACTCGACGGGTGCTGGTTACCGCACCCGGTCCGCGGGTACGCCTCCAGCACGCGCTCGGGAAGGGGCACTGATGTCGTTCGACCATGACCTGCTCGTGATAGGTACCGGCCCGGGTGGACAGCGCGCGGCCATCGCGGCCGCCAAGCTGGGGCGGCGGGTGGCGATCGTGGACCGGCGCAGCATGCTGGGCGGGGTCTGCATCAACACCGGCACCATCCCGAGCAAGACCCTGCGGGAGGCGGTGCTCTACCTCACGGGGATGTCCCAGCGTGAGATGTACGGCGCCAGCTATCGGGTCAAGGAGGACATCACCATCGCCGACCTCACCGCGCGGACCCAGCACGTGATCGGCCGGGAGATCGAGGTGGTCCGCAGCCAGCTGCTCCGCAACCACGTCCACCTGCTCAACGGCAGCGCGCGCTTCGTCGACGAGCACACCGTCGAGGTGGACGGTCCCGACCACGTCCGGGTCACCGCGGAGAAGATCGTCCTGGCACCCGGCACCGAGCCGGCGCGCCCGGACAACGTCGACTTCGACGACGCCCGGGTCATCGACTCCGACAGCATCCTGTCCCTCCGGGAGGTGCCGACCTCCATGGTGGTCGTCGGTGCGGGCGTGATCGGGATGGAGTACGCCTCGATGTTCGCGGCGCTCGGCACCCGGGTCACGGTCGTCGACGCGCGCCCGTCGATGCTGGACTTCTGCGACCACGAGGTGGTCGAGTCGCTGCGCTTCCACCTGCGCGACCAGTCAGTGTCCTTCCGGTTCGGAGAGACGGTGGACCGCGTCCAGGTCACCGATGCGGGCACCGTCACCAGCCTGGCGAGCGGGAAGCGGATCCCCGCCGAGACGGTGATGTACTCCGCCGGCCGGCAGGGCGCGACCGCCGGCCTGAACCTGGAGGCGGCCGGGCTCAGCGCCGACAAGCGCGGCCGGATCTCCGTCGACCCCTACTTCCGCACCGAGGTGCCGCACATCTACGCGGTGGGTGACGTCATCGGCTTCCCCGCCCTCGCGGCCACGTCCAGCGAGCAGGGCCGACTCGCGGGCATGCACGCGAGCGACGAGCCCGCAGGTCGGATCACCGACCTGCAGCCGATCGGCATCTACACGATCCCGGAGATCTCCTACGTCGGGCGGACCGAGGACGAGCTGACCCGCTCGGCGATCCCCTACGAGGTCGGCCTGGCGCGCTACCGGGAGCTCGCGCGGGGCCAGATCGTCGGCGACTCCTACGGCATGCTCAAGCTGCTGGTGCACGCGGAGGACCGCAGCATCCTCGGTGTCCACCTCTTCGGCACCGGCGCCACCGACCTGGTGCACATCGGCCAGATGGTGATGGGATGCGGCGGCACCGTCGACTACCTCGTCGACACGGTGTTCAACTTCCCGACCCTGTCGGAGGCCTACAAGGTCGCGGCGCTGGACGTGACCAACAAGCTCCGCGCCCTGGACCAGCTGACGGCCGCGGAGGCGTGAGGATGCCCGACACCCATGCGGTGCACACTCCTGGCGGCCTGCGGCTCGAGGTGCTCACCCGCGGCGCGACCGTGCACCGGCTGCTGGTGCCGACCCCGTCCGGGGAGCGCAACGTGCTGCTCGGCTACCGAACGGTCGAGGAGTACGCCGCCGGCACGACGTTCTTCGGCGCGACGATCGGACGCTACGCGAACCGCATCAGGAGTGGCCGGTTCACCCTGGACGACACCGAGCACCAGCTGGACACCAACGAGAACGGCCACACGCTGCACGGCGGCAGCGGTGGCTTCGACACCCGGGAGTGGACGCTGGACACGCACACCGAGGCCTCGCTGACCATGTCGCTGGTCAGTGAGGACGGCGACCAGGGGTTCCCCGGGACGCTGAGGGCCACGGTCACCTACACGGTCACCGTCGACGAGGTGCACATCGACCTGGTCGCCGTCACGGACCGGCCGACGCTCGCGAACCTGACCAACCACTCCTACGTCAACCTCGACGGCGAGGGCGCCGGGTCGGTCGACGACCACCTGCTGACCGTGCACGCCGACCACTACACGCCCACCGACGACGAGTCGATCCCCACCGGTGAGATCGCCGCCGTGGAGGGGACGCCGTTCGACCTGCGCACGCCGACGCGGATCGGGGACGCCGTACGCCTCCCGCACCCGGCTCTGCATGCCTCCCAGGGCATCGACCACAACCTCGTGGTGCGCGGCGAGGGTATGCGCGAGGTCGCCACCGTGTCCACCAGCGACCTGGCGTTGACCGTCACCAGTGACGCGCCGGGCGTGCAGGTCTACACCGGCAACTTCCTCGACGGCAGCGACACGGGCACCAGCGGGTCGCCGTACCGGCAGGGCGACGGTCTCGCGCTGGAGCCGCAGGCGTTCCCGGACACCCCCAACCAGCCGGGGTTCGGGACCGCGGTGCTGCGGCCGGGTGAGCGCTACGAGCGGCACATCGTCTGGCGGTTTACCCCGGCCTGAGGCTCAGTGCCGACCCAGGTCGCGCAGGATCCGCTGGCCGGCCAGCTTGCCGGGCGAGCCGATGACGCAGCCGCCCGGGTGCGTGCCGGAGCCGCACTGGTAGTAGCCGTCGATCGGCGTCCTGTACTGGCTCCAGCCCGGGGCCGGGCGGAAGAAGTACATCTGCGGGGCGAGGAACTCGCCGGCGAAGATGTTGCCTTCGGTCAGCCCGGTGGTGCGCTCGATGTCCAGTGGCGTGACGACCTCGCGGTGCAGCACCAGGTCGCCGAAGCCGGGGAAGTGCGACTCCAGGACGGCCTGCGCGGTGTCCCCGAAGCGCTCGCGCTCGGTGTCCCAGTCGCTGCCGCGCAGGTCGTACGGCGCGTACTGCACGAAGCACGACATCACGTGCTTGCCCGGCGGCGCCATGTCCGGGTCGACGACGGACTGGATCGCGGCGTCGATGAACGGGCGCTCGCTGTACCAGCCGTACTTCGCCGCGTCGAAGGCCCGCTCGACGTACTCGATGGTCGGGCCGATGTTCAGGAAGCCGCCGTAGTGATCCACGCTGTTCGGGAGGGCGGGGAAGACCGGCAGCGCGTCGAGGGCGAAGTTCACCTTGCCGGAGACGCCACGGAACCGCATCCGCTCCACGTTGTCGACCAGGTCCGCAGGCAGCTCGCGCGGGTCGAGGAGCTCGAGGAAGGTCCGGCGCGGGTCGAGAGCGGAGACCACTACGGGGGCGTTCAGCTCGGTGCCGTCCTCGAGCGCGACCCCCACCGTGCGGCCCTCGCGGGTGAGCACCGAGGCGACTCGGGCACCGAGCCGGACCTCGGCGCCGAAGCCCTCGGCGGCTCGGGCCAGCACCTGGGTGAAGCCGCCGTTGCCGCCCTTGTGGAACGCCCACGAGCCGAGGTGGCCGTCGTGCTCGCCCATCTTGTGGAACAGCAGCACCAGCCCGGAGCCGGGCGACATCGGCCCGATCTTGGACCCGATGATGCTGGAGGACGCGTGGAAGCCCTTGACCGCCTCGTGCTCGAAGTAGTCCTCCAGCCAGTCCGAGGCGCTGCCGGTGAGCAGCCGGACCACGTCGTGCATCACCAACTGGTCGACACCGCCGAGGTGGTCCAGCAGCCACGCGACGTCCGCCTGGTCCTCGGGGCCCTTGCCGAACACGTTCGGCGGCGGGTTGTCGAACAGCGGCTGCACCGCCTGCACGACGCGGTCCAGGTCGTGGTGGTAGCGCTCGTAGGCGTCCGCGTCGTGCGGGGAGTGGCGACGGATCTCCTGCACGTTGGCCGCGTGGTCGTCGCCGAGCAGCAGGTAGCCGCCATCCCCGGTGGGGTGGAACGACGACGGCATCATCAGCGGCATGAACCCGTGCTCGACCAGGTCGAGCTCCGCGACGATCTCCGGACGCAGCAGGCTCAGGGCGTAGGAGAACGTGGTGAACGAGAAGCCGGGCACCACCTCCTCGGTGATCGCGGCCCCACCGACGAGGTGGCGCTGCTCGAGGACCAGCGTGCGCAGACGCGCCTTGGCCAGGTAGCCCGCGTTGACCAGCCCGTTGTGGCCGCCGCCCACCACGATCGCGTCGTACTCACTCATGGCTGGGCCGTCTTCCGTGCGGGGTTGAACAGGGGGAGCCTCGCGGTGCGCGCGGCGACCCTGGTGGTGTGGTGGTGGATGACCAGCTCGAGGTGCACCTCGGAGCCCGGCGCGGCCAGGTCCGGGGTGACCCGGGCCAGGCCGATGTGGCGTTGCAGGACGGGGGAGTACATCGTGCTCGTCGCGTAGCCGACCTGCGAGCCGCCGACGGGTGCGTCGTACAGCATCGACTCGTACGGCGGCGGGTGCTCGTCCTTGGGCGGCAGCAAACCCGCCTCGCGGTGCAGCCGGGCCCAGTGCTGCCAGTCGACGACCACACCGACGGTCGCCCACCGGGAGGTGTGGTCGGCCAGCTCGCGGCGGATCGCGGCCCGGCCCAGGAACGGCCGCTCGGCGTCGGCGACGCTCCGCAGCATCCAGCCGAGGCCGAGCTCGCTCGGGGTGACCCGCTCGTGGTCGGTGAAGGCCAGCCTGCTGTCGTGCCACTCCACGTCGATGAGCGGCAGCCCCGCCTCGATGCGAAGCATCATCAGCGCCTCCTCGCCGAACGGCCGGATGAGGTGTCCCTCGCCCGCCTCGAGGACCGCGTCGAGAACGTCGACTGCGTGCTCCGCCTCGACGGTGAGCTCGAAGCCGAGGTCGCCGGTGTAGCCGGTCCGGGACAGCGTGACGGGCGCCGAGGCCACCTTGGCCGGCGCGTGCTCGAAGTAGGCGAGGGTGCCGGCCTCCGGCGCCAGCGTCGCCAGCACCGCCCGCGAGCGCGGGCCCTGCACGGCCAGCACGCCGTAGTCGTCGGAGACGTCCTCGAAGCCGACCCGCAGGCGGCCGGCCAGGTCCGCGAACCAGCCCAGGCAGGGCCTGGCCGCGGTGAGCAGGAACTCCGTCTCGGAGTGCCGGAACACCACCCCGTCCTGCATCACGAAACCGCGGTCGTCGCACCACACGGTGTACTGCGCCTGCCCGGGACGGCAGGTCCTGATGTCCCGGACCAGCACGCCCGCCAGGAACCGCTTCGCGTCGGGTCCGTGGACGCGGTACTTGTACAGCGGTGAGGTGTCGAAGACGCCGACGGCGTTGCGGACCGCGAAGTACTCGTGCTTCGGCGCGTGCGTGTAGCGCAACGGGGAGAGATGGTCCTGCCAGTGCGTGTAGAGGCCCTCGGTGTTCAGCTCGCTCAGGCGCGGGTGGAACGGCGTGGTCCTGACCATCGTGCTCCTCTCGCAGCCGGGCCGGCGTGGGCCTCGGCACCAGTCTCTCAGCGGACAGGCCGACCCGCGCGGTTGCGACCACCGTCTCGGCGAGCGCACCCGGTAGCCATACTGGCGTAGCAGAGCGGCGCCAGGCGACCAGACCTTGGAGCCGGCAGTCACTCGCTGGCGAGACGTGAGGGAGGCCACTGTGTCGCTGGGTGGGCCGGAGCCGGGGCGGATGCTGCCGGCTGCCGCCTACACGTCGGTCGAGGTGCTGGACTGGGAGCGCCGGCACCTGTTCGCCGGCGGCTGGACCTGCCTGGGTCGGCTCGTCGACCTGCTGCCCGACGGCGACCCGGACGACGAGCGGACCAGGCCGGTGACCCAGCGGGCGTTGGTCGTCGGCGACGTCGGGGTCCTGCTGGTGCGGGCCGCCTCGGGCGTGCGGATGTTCGCCAACACGTGTCGGCACCGAGGCCACGAGCTGCTTCCCGAGGGGGAGTCCTCGCAGCGCCGGAGCATCGTGTGTCCCTACCACGCCTGGGGCTACGACCTCGGGGGTGCGCTGGTGGCCGCCAAGGGGTTCCGGGACGACGAGGCGTTCGCAGCGGGCGAGCACGGGCTCGTCGAGCTGCCGGTCGAGGTCTGGGAGGGCTGGGTGTTCGGGCATGCGCTCCACCCTCTGGGGAGCGCCCAGGTGCCCTCGTTCGGCGAGCACCTCGGCGGGCTGGCGAGCATCGTGACGCCGTACGCCTGCGAGACGTTGGTGCTTGCCGACCGGCACACCTACGAGGTGGCGGCGAACTGGAAGGTGATCGCGGAGAACTACCACGAGTGCTACCACTGCCCGCTGATCCATCCCGAGCTGTGCCAGGTGAGCCCGCCGGACTCCGGCGACAACTACGACCTGCCCGGAGCCTGGGTGGGCGGCTCGATGGACCTGCGCGAGGGGATGGCGACGATGTCGATGACCGGCGAGCTGGCCGGGACGCCGTTGCCGGGTGTCGATCCGACCCGCGTCGAGTACCTCCACCTGCTGCCGAACCTGCTGGTCTCCGCGCACCCCGACTACGTGATGGCGCACCGTCTCGTGCCTCTGGCACCCGGGCGGACCTGGGTCGAGTGCTCCTGGCTGGTCACCCCCCATCCGACGAGCGGACGTCCCCCGGACGCAGGGGGCGCCGTGGAGTTCTGGGACGTGACCAACCGCCAGGACTGGTCCGCGTGCGAGTCGGTGCAGCGCGGACTCACCAGCCCGCACTTCCGGCCCGGCCCGTTCGCCCCCAACGAGGACGCCGTCGCCCAGCTGGTGGCGGCCATCGCACACGCCTACGAGGTGGGCGGCTTCCAGGTCTAGTCCGGCGGTGCCAGACTGGCCGGGTGGACCTCCCCGACATCCCCACGCGCATCGTGTTGGCGCCGATGGCCGGCGGCGTCGGCACGCCGGCGCTGGTCGCAGCCGTCGGTGACGCCGGCGGCTTCGGCTTCCTGGCGAGCGGCTACCTCGGCGTCGACCGGCTGCACAAGGACATGGAGGCCGTGCGGGCCCTGACCCACAAGGACTTCGGCGTCAACGTGTTCGTCGCGGCACCACCGGACGCCGAGCGGCTGCAGCGGGCGGAGCGGTACGTCGAGCGGCTCGCCGGCTGGTCCGCGAGCCACGACGTGCCGCTCGGCCGGCCGGTCTACACCGACGACGACTATTCGGCCAAGGTGGCCCTGCTGATCGACCTCCGTCCTCGCGTCGTCTCGTTCACCTTCGGCCTCCCCGAGCCGGCCACCGCGACGGCCCTTCACGAAGCGCGCACGGCCGTCCTGGTGACCGTGACGTCGCCGGCCGAGGCGCTCGCGGCCGCGTCCCTGGGCGTCGACGGACTGGTGGTGCAGGGCTGGGAGGCAGGTGCGCACCAGGGCGGCTGGCTGCCCGCCCAGGAGCAGTGGGGCCTGCTGCCGCTCCTTCAGTCGGTCCTCGAGCTCGTCGAGGTCCCCGTCGTCGCGGCCGGAGGCATCGCCACCGGCCGAGGGGTCGCCGCGGTCCTGGCCTGCGGAGCACGGGCCGCCATGCTGGGCACGGCGTTCATGCGCTGCCCGGAGGCGGCCACCTCACCGGCGCACGCCGCGGCCCTGGCGGAGCCGACCGGGACCGTGATGACGCGCGCGTTCACCGGCCGGTCCGCACGGGCGCTCGACAACGAGTTCGTGCGCACGTTCGGCGAGGAGGCGCCGGCGGCCTACCCCGAGGTGCACACGGTGACCAGCGCGATGCGTGCCGAGGCACGGACCCGCGGCGACGTCGACGGCTTCAACCTGTGGGCCGGCCAGGGCCACCGGCTGGCGCGTCCGGTGCCGGCGGCCGACGTGGTGGCGGCCCTCGACGCCGAGGCCCGCGAGGCGTTGGGCCGGTAGCTCCTCTCAGCGTGGGAAGTGCCCCGTCCAGGTCCGGTGCGAGACGTGCTGCTGGCCGTCGTACGCGTCGGCGTGGGCTCAGGGCCCGGTCAGCAGCCGGTGCGGCACCCCCTACCGGCGCAGCGCCTCGCCGGTGCGGAAGGCACCGAGAATCGTCGCGTTTGCCCTTGTGGACAACACGTTTCCCGCTCGCCAACACTGCCTAAGTCGGGTAGAATCGAACATATGTTCGACACA
>CAXSHL010000032.1:0-42625 GCA_964237315.1 uncultured Nocardioidaceae bacterium | reverse complement strand
GCCCACCAGGTGGTGCCCTCGGCCTCGTTGCTGCTCGACGACCCGAACCTGCTGTTCGTGAACGCCGGCATGGTGCCGTTCAAGCCGTACTTCCTCGGCCAGGAGACCCCGGCCTACGAGCGCGCGGTCAGCGTGCAGAAGTGCGTGCGCACCCTGGACATCGAGGAGGTCGGCAAGACCACCCGGCACGGCACGTTCTTCCAGATGTGCGGCAACTTCTCATTCGGCGACTACTTCAAGGAGGGCGCGATCGAGCTGGCCTGGGACCTGGTCACCAGGTCGCAGGCCGACGGCGGCTTCGGGCTGGCCGAGTCCACGCTCTACCCGAGCGTCTACGAGGACGACGCCGAGGCGGCGGAGCTGTGGAAGAAGGTCACCGGTGTGTCCGACGACCGGGTCGTCCGGCTGGGGAAGTCGGAGAACTACTGGAGCATGGGCGTGCCCGGACCGGGTGGCCCGAGCAGCGAGATCCTGGTCGACCGCGGACCGGAGTTCGGCGCGGACCGGGACTGGGACGCGGGCGACCGCTACATGGAGATCTGGAACCTCGTCTTCATGCAGGAAGAGCTGAGCGCGGTGCGCAGCAAGTCCGACTTCGACGTCGTCGGACCGCTGCCGAGGAAGAACATCGACACCGGCATGGGCCTGGAGCGGGTCGCCTACCTGCTCCAGGGCAAGGACAACATGTACGAGATCGACGAGATGTTCCCCGTGATCGAGAAGGCGGTGGAGCTCTCCGGGCGGCCCTACGGCAAGAGCCACGAGGACGACGTCCGGTTCCGGGTCGTCGCGGACCACGTGCGCAGCGCCATGATGCTGATCGCGGACGGGGTGACCCCCGGCAACGAGGCCCGCGGCTACGTCCTGCGCAGGCTGCTGCGGCGCGCCGTACGCTCCATGCGGCTGCTCGGCGTCGAGGACCGGACGCTGCCGGAGCTGCTGCCGGTGAGCCGGGACAAGATGGCGATGTCCTACCCCGAGGTGCGATCGGACTGGGAGCGGATGTCGACGATCGCCTACGCCGAGGAGGACGCGTTCCGCGCCACGCTGCGCACGGGTACGACGATCTTCGACCTCGCCGCGCAGGACGCCAAGGCCGCGGGCCAGCAGCAGCTGACCGGTGACAAGGCGTTCGCGCTGCACGACACCTACGGCTTCCCGATCGACCTGACCCTGGAGATGGCCGCCGAGCAGGGGCTGGCCGTCGACGAGGACGGGTTCCGCCGGCTGATGAACCAGCAGCGGGACCGGGCCAAGGCGGACGCGAGGTCGAAGAAGGGCCAGCACACCGACGTCACGGCCTATCGCGAGGTGGCGGACTCGATCGGCCGGCCGGTCGAGTTCACCGGCTACGACGAGGTGGTCTCCGAGGGCACCGTGCGGGGGATCGTCGTCGGCTCCGGGGTCACGACCACCGCGCACGAGGGCGACGAGGTCGAGCTGGTGCTGGACCGCACGCCCTTCTACGCCGAGGGCGGCGGGCAGCTGGCCGACCAGGGGGTGATCGAGCTCGGCAACGGGGCCCGGATCCAGGTCCTCGACGTGCAGTCGCCCATCACCGGGCTCGTCGTCCACCAGGCCCGGGTGCTGTCCGGTGAGGTCGCGGTCGGCGAGCCCGCGCAGGCGCTCGTCGACATCGAGCGGCGCCGCTCCATCAGCCGCGCCCACACCGCGACCCACATGGTGCACAAGGCGTTCCGCGAGGCGCTGGGCGAGACCGCCACCCAGGCCGGGTCGGAGAACGCGCCGGGCCGCTTCCGCTTCGACTTCTCCGCCAGCGGCGCGGTGCCCGTCTCCGCGATGGCGGACGTCGAGGCGCGGGTCAACGACCTGGTGCTCGCCGACCTCGGCGTGCACGCCGAGGTGATGACCCAGGACGAGGCGCGCGCGTCCGGGGCGATGGCGCTGTTCGGTGAGAAGTACGGCGACCAGGTGCGGGTGGTCTCGGTCGGGGACTGGGCGCGCGAGCTCTGCGGAGGCACCCATGCGGGTCGCTCCGGCCAGCTCGGCGTGATCAAGCTGCTCGGGGAGTCCTCCATCGGATCGGGCGTCCGGCGGGTCGAGGCGCTCGTCGGTGGTGACGCCTACCGGTTCCTGGCCCGCGAGCACGTCCTCGTCGCGCAGCTCAGCGAGACGCTCAAGGTGCGCCCGGAGGAGCTGCCGGACCGGGTCCACGACATCGTCGAGCGGCTGCGTGCGGCGGAGAAGGAGATCGACCGGGTCCGGGTGAGCCAGGTGCTCGCGGCCGCCGGCAGCCTTGCCGCCGACGCCAAGGACGTCTTCGGCGTCTCGTTCGTCGGTCACCGGGTGGACGGAGCAGGAGCCGGCGACGTCCGCAAGCTGGCCCTCGACGTCCGCGGCCGGCTGCCCCAGGGACGTCCGGGGGTGGTCGCGATCATCGGGTCGAGCAACGGCAGGCCGGCGGTGGTGGTCGCGGTCAACGAGGACGCGCGCTCGCGCGGCATGTCGGCCAACGACCTGGTCAAGGCGGCGGCGACAGTGCTGGGCGGCAGCGGCGGCGGCAAGGACGACGTCGCCCAGGGCGGCGGCACCGACGTCACCCACGTCGACCAGGCGCTCGTCGAGGTGGAGCACGAGGTCGGGCGACTGGCTACGGCCCCCTGAACGGGCCGGGCGGGACGCGGGTGAGCCGGTGAGACGGGGTGTGCGGCTGGGGGTGGACGTCGGCGACGTGCGCATCGGCGTCGCCCGCAGCGACCCCTCCGGGATGATCGCCACCCCGCTGGAGACGGTCGCTCGCGGGCGGGGCGACCTGGTCCGGCTCAGCCACCTCACCCGTGACCATGACGCCTTCGAGGTGGTGGTCGGGCTGCCCAGGTCGATGTCCGGGCGCGAGGGGCCCTCGGCCGCGAAGGTGCGGCTGTTCGCCGCGCGGCTGGCTGACGCGGTGTCGCCGGTGCCGGTCCGGCTGTGCGACGAGCGCCTCAGCACCGTCTCCGCGGAGGCGGTGCTGAGGGGTCAGGGTCGCAAGGGCCAGAGGCGACGGGCCGTGGTGGACCAGGCCGCCGCCGTGGTCATCCTGCAGAATGCACTCGAGACCGAACGCGGAACCGGGGCCGCGCCGGGCGAGCTGGTCGCGACGAGCCGGCAGGACTGATCCAGCACGGCGACGGACGCCGACGACGAAGGGGTGTGAACCAAGCAGGTGAGCGACCTCGGAGTCGAGCTGCACACCGATCCGGAGCCGGAGCGACCGGAGCCGCGGCGGCACGTCCTGGGCTGCCTGGCCGTGCTGGTGGCGGCCGCCGTGCTGCTCGGCGCCGGCTACCTCGCCTACGACTACGGCGTCGGGGCTCTCAAGGACCTGTTCCGCCCGCCGCCGGACTACTCCGGCAGCGGCTACGGCCGGGTGCTGGTCGAGGTCAAGGACGGTGACACGGCCCCGGACATCGGCCGGACCCTGGTGCGCAAGGAGGTGGTGAAGTCCACCGACGCCTTCACCGACGCGGCCCGCGACGACCCGAGGTCGGTGGGCATCCAGCCCGGGTTCTACCAGCTCAAGGCGCGGATGTCGGCCACCTCCGCGCTGGCCGTCCTGGTGAAGCCCAGCAACCGGATGCGCAACGTGGTGACGATCCCCGAGGGGCTGCGCACGGAGCAGATCGTCGCGCTGCTGGTGAAGAGGACGAAGTTCTCCACGAAGCAGTACGACGCCGTGCTGGCCCGACCGCGCGCCCTTCGGCTGCCGTCCTACGCCCGCGGCAACGCCGAGGGCTACCTCTTCCCGGCGACCTACGAGCTGCTGCCGAACGCGACCCCCACCTCGATCCTGGCCTCGATGGTCGCGCGCTACCAGACAGCCGCCAAGGAGCTCGACCTGCCGGTGAAGGCCAAGGCGCTGGGCTACAGCCCGCACGACGTGATGACGGTCGCGAGCATCGTGCAGGCCGAGGGGCGGCTGGGGCGCGACTTCCCGAAGATCGCCCGGGTGGTCTACAACCGCCTCGACAAGCGCAAGCCGCTGCAGCTCGACACCACCATCGTCTACATCTTCAAGACCTCGGGCAAGCTGACCACCACCGGCTCACAGCGATCCGTCAGGTCGCCGTACAACACCTATCGGCGGGCCGGCCTGCCTCCGACCCCTATCATGGCGCCGGGGGAGCAGGCGATCCGGGCCGCCCTGGCCCCGACCCCCGGACGCTGGCTGTACTTCGTGACCACCGACCCGGACAACGGGGCGATGAGCTTCGCGAACACCTACGCCCAGCACCTGCGGAACGTGGCGAAGTTCCGCGCCTACTGCCGGACGAACGACTGTTGACCGGCCGACCCACCGGGTCGGCCGGGCACCTGGGGCGGGGCCGTCGGTGCGCGGTCGTGGGGTCCCCGATCAGCCACTCGCTGTCCCCGGTGCTGCACCACACGGCCTACGACGAGCTCGGCCTGGACTGGACCTACGAGGCCCGGGAGGTCACGGAGGCGACGCTCGCTGAGTTCCTGGACGGCCTGGACGCCAGCTGGCGTGGAGTGTCGCTGACCATGCCGCTGAAGCGCTCCGTGGTGCCGCTCCTGGACGAGATGACCGACCGGGCGCAGCAGGCGGGAGCCGCGAACACGCTGGTCCTGGACGCGGGGCGGCGCACGGGACACAACACCGACGTGCCGGGGGCGGCCGCCGCCGTCCGGGAGCGCTACGCAGGGCCGGTGGACCGGGCGATCGTGCTGGGCGGGGGCGCCACGGCCGCGTCGGCGATCCTGGGGCTGGCCGACCTGGGGTGCCGGGACGTGACTCTCGTGGTGCGCAGCGAGGCGCGGGCAGCGGCGACCATCGCCACCGCCGCGCGTCATCCCGGCAGCCCCCGCGTCCAGATCAGAGAGGTGGGGCTGCGCCCGGTCGCCGCCGGGAGCGGGTCACTGGACGCCGACATCCTGGTGTCCACGATCCCCGCCGACGCCCAGGACACGCAGGTCCTGGCCCTGGCCGAGCGCGTCGGCGTGGTGTTCGACGTGGTCTACGACCCCTGGCCGACCCCGCTGTGCCGGCTGGCAGCCGCCACCGGCGCGGTCCTGGTCTCCGGTCTGGACCTGCTGGTGCACCAGGCGGTCCTGCAGGTCGAGCTGATGACCGGGCTGCCCGATGCGCCCCTGGAGGCGATGCGCCGCACCGGTGAGCGGGCGCTGGCCGCCCGAGCCTCCTGATCCGGGCCGTCCACAGTCACTAGCGAACCGTCCGCCCGGCGGCGCGGACCCGACTAGGGTCGGACGATGAGCTGGTTCCTGGGCACGGCGCTGGTGGCCGCCGCCGTGGGCACCGGGTCGGGCGGCTTCGTGCCCCGGCTCATCGCCCGGATCCCTGAGCCGGCCCCGGAGCCCGCGCCGGACCCCGAGCCGGACCCCGAGCCGGTGACGGAGCCGGTGACGGAGCCGGTGGCCGGGCCGCTGACCGGGCCCGGGGTGGGTCCCGCCGCGGACGCCGGCTACGCGCGGCCCTTCGCCGACCCCAAGGAGCTCTACGCGGACCTGGCGGCCCGTCCGGGTCTTCGGGTGCAGACGGCCGTCGCGTCCGGAGTGGCGGCGGGGCTGCTCGGCGGCCGGGTCGGCTGGCACCCGGCGCTGCTGTTCCTGCTCTACCTGGTGCCGGTCGGCGTCGCGCTCGCGGTGGTCGACTGGCGCACCCGCTACCTGCCGACCTGGCTGATCGCTCCGTCGTACGCTGTGGTGGGGGCGCTGGTGGTGCTCGCCGCTGTGCTGACCCGGGACTGGGACGCGCTGCGGGGCTCGGCGATCGGCTGGATAGCGGCGTTCTGCTTCTTCGCGGTGCTCTGGGTGCTGCCGGGCGCGATGATGGCGTACGGCGACGTCCGGCTCGCCGGCCTCCTGGGCATGGCGCTCGGCTGGTTCGGCGTCGAGGAGCTCGCTCTCGGGCTCTACACCGGGTTCCTGCTCGGCGGAGTCGTCGGCCTGGTGCTCAGCAGGCTCAGGGTGTTCCACCACCGGCACACGCCGTTCGGGCCGCACATGATCATCGGTGCCCTGCTCGGCGTGGTCGTCCCGGACCAGCTCGGCGACGCCTACGGCTGGCTCGTGAACGGCCTCGTCGACGCCCTGCGGTCGCTGGGCGGTGGCTGAGGGGCGCCCGTCGTCGTGGAAGACTTGCCGGCATGCTGCGTTGGCTCACTGCCGGGGAGTCCCACGGACCCGGACTCGTCGCCGTCCTCGAGGGCCTGCCGGCGCACGTCGAGGTGACGTCGGGCGACATCGTGGACGCGCTCGCCCGCCGGCGGCTGGGCTACGGCCGCGGGGCCCGGATGAAGTTCGAGAAGGACGAGGTCGAGGTGGTCGGCGGTCTCCGGCACGGCCGGACGCTCGGCAGCCCGGTGGCGGTCCGGATCGGGAACACCGAGTGGCCGAAGTGGGAGAAGGTGATGTCGGCCGACCCGGTCGACGAGGCCGAGCTCGAGGCGCTGGCCCGCAACGCCGCGCTGACCCGACCCCGGCCGGGGCACGCGGACCTGGTCGGCATGCAGAAGTACGACTTCGACGAGGCCCGGCCGGTCCTGGAGCGCGCGTCGGCGCGGGAGACCGCGGCCCGGGTGGCGCTCGGGACGCTGGCAAGGGCGTTCCTGCAGCAGGCGGTCGGCGCCGAGGTCGTGTCGCACGTGGTCGCCATCGGGACGGCGCAGGCACCGGCGGGCTCGGTGCCGCTGCCCTCCGACCTGGCGGCCCTGGACGCCGATCCGGTCCGGTGCCTGGACCCGGGCGCCAGCAAGCTGATGCAGGCCGAGATCGACCAGGCGCATGCCGACGGCGACACGCTCGGTGGGGTGGTCGAGGTCGTCGCCCACGGGCTGCCGCCGGGCCTCGGCTCGCACGTGCACTGGGACCGGCGGCTGGACGCACGGCTCGCCGGCGCCCTGATGGGGATCCAGGCGATCAAGGGGGTCGAGGTCGGCGACGGCTTCGCGCTGGCCGCCGACCCCGGGTCCCGGGCCCACGACGAGATCGTGAACACCGCCGACGGCATCCGGCGGACGTCGGGTCGCTCCGGGGGCACCGAGGGCGGCATGTCGACCGGTGAGGCGCTGAGGGTGCGGGCGGCGATGAAGCCGATCGCGACCGTTCCCCGGGCTCTCCGCACGGTCGACGTGGCCACCGGCGAGGCCACCGTGGCCAACCACCAGCGCTCGGACGTCTGCGCGGTGCCTGCTGCGGGCATCGTGGCCGAGGCGATGGTCGCCCTGGTGCTCGCCGACGTGGTGCTCGAGAAGTTCGGCGGCGACTCGGTGGGGGAGACCCGGCGCAACGTCGAGGGCTACCTGGCCGCGCTGAGGTTCTCGTGAGCCCGCGGGTCGTGCTGGTCGGGCCGATGGGGGCCGGCAAGAGCACGGTCGCGGGACTGCTGGCGCAGCGCTGGGGCGTCGCCGTGCGCGACACCGACCAGGACGTGGAGGTCTCGGTCGGCAAGCAGATCTCGGAGATCTTCGTCGACGACGGCGAGCAGCGCTTCCGCGTCCTGGAGCGGGCTGCGGTCGCGGAGGCGCTCGCCGCGCACGACGGGGTCCTGGCGCTGGGCGGTGGCTCGGTGCTCGACCCGGACACCCGGGCGGACCTGCGCGAGCACCGGGTGGTGTTCCTGCGCGTCGGACTGAGCGAGGCGGTCAAGCGGGTCGGGCTGGGGGTGGGCCGTCCGCTGCTGCTGGGCAACGTCCGCTCGCGGATCAAGGTCCTGCTCGACGAGCGGCAGCCGGTCTATGAGTCCGTCGCCGACCTCGCCGTGGACACCGACGGGCGCAGCCCCGCCGACGTGGCCGACGAGGTGGCGCGGCTCGTGGAGGACGGCGAGAGTGCTTCCGCGGGCGCGGGTGGACGCACGTGAGCGTCGACGGCTCGACGGTGCTGCACGTGGGCGGCGCGTCGCCGTACGACGTGGTGGTGGGCAGCGGGCTGCTCGGGGAGCTGCCCGCGATGCTCGGCGAGGGGGTCCAGCGGGTCGCGGTGATCCACCCCCGCGCGCTGGCCACCACCGGTGAGGCGGTCCGCACGGACCTGTCGGGGCAGGGGTACGACGCGCACGCGATCGAGATCCCGGACGGCGAGGAGGCCAAGCTGGCACCGGTCGCATCGTTCTGCTGGCAGGTGCTGGGCCAGACCGGCTTCACCCGCAGCGACGCCGTCGTGACGGTCGGCGGCGGCTCGACGACCGACATGGGCGGCTTCGTCGCGGCGACCTGGCTGCGCGGGGTGAAGGTCGTGCACCTGCCGACCACCCTGCTGGCGATGGTGGACGCGGCCGTCGGCGGCAAGGCGGGCATGAACACCACCGAGGGCAAGAACCTGGTCGGAGCGTTCCACGAGCCCGCCGGGGTGCTGTGCGACCTCGCCGCCCTCGAGACGCTGCCGCGCAACGAGCTGGTCAGCGGGCTGGCCGAGGTCGTCAAGTGCGGCTTCATAGCCGACCCGCGGATCCTGGAGCTCGTGGAGGGCGACCCGCTCGCCGCCGTCGCGCCGGACTCGCCGGTGCTGCGTGAGCTCGTCGAGCGGGCGATCCGGGTGAAGGTGGACGTGGTGGTGACCGACCTCAGGGAGACCGGCGGGACGGCGGGTCATCCCGGGCGCGAGGCGCTCAACTACGGACACACGCTGGGGCACGCCATCGAGCGCGCCGAGCGCTACACGTTCCGGCACGGCGCCGCGGTCGCGATCGGGATGACGTTCGTCGCCGAGCTGGCCCGGCTGGCCGGACGTCTCGACGAAGCGACTGCTGACCGGCACCGCTCGGTGCTGGAGCTGGTCGGGCTGCCGACGACGTACCGCGGCGCCGACTGGCCCACGCTGCACGACGCGATGAGGATGGACAAGAAGACCCGCGGCGACCAGCTCCGGTTCGTTGTGCTGGACGCCCTCGCTCGGCCGTCGGTGCTGACCGCCCCGGACCCGGCGCTGCTGACCGCGGCCTTCGCGGAGGTGGCCCGATGAGCTCGAACCCGACGTCGGACAGCAGGCCGGTCCTGGTGCTCAACGGACCTAACCTCGGGCGTCTGGGCCGCCGGCAGCCGGACATCTACGGCGCGACGACCTACGACGAGCTGGTCGACCTGTGCGTGGGGTGGGGTCGTGAGGTGGGGCTCGACGTCGAGGTCCGGCAGACCAACCACGAGGGGGCGATGCTGGACTGGCTCAACGCGGCCGCCGACACCGGCACACCGGTGGTGCTGAACGCGGCGGCCTGGACGCACTACTCCTACGCGCTGTTCGACGCGTGCGCCCAGCTGGTCGCGCCGCTGGTCGAGGTGCACATCTCCGACCCGCACCAGCGTCCCGAGGAGTTCCGGCATCTCTCGCTCGTCACGCCGTACGCCCTCGAGGTGGTCGCCGGCAGGGGCATCGAGGGCTACCGGTTGGCGCTGGAGCTGGTGGCCCGGTCGCCGGTCGAGGAGCCCTGAGGCGGTCCAGGTCGGTGACCCGCTCAGCCGCGGGAGGCCAGCCGGGCGCGGTAGGCGGCCACGGAGTTCCGGTTCCCGCACGTGGTGCTGCAGTAGCGGCGGGAGCGGTTGCGGGAGAGGTCCAGCACGATCCCCTCGCAGTCGTCGTCGGCGCACACGCCGAGGCGGGACAGGTCGTCGCTGCGGATCACGTCCATCATCGCCATCGCGGTCTCGACGGTGATCCGGGTGACCAGCGAGGCGTCCGAGGGCACCGCGTGCAGGTGCCAGTCGAAGGGCGCGTGCCGCACCAGCTGGGGCACCGCCTGGGCGTCGGCGAGCATCGTGTTGACCAGCTCGGCCGCGCGGTCGCGGTCGCTGAGCAGCAGCGCGCGCAGCCTCGGCCGCAGGGCGCGGATCGCGGCCAGCTCCTCCGCGTCGTGGTCACGTCGGCCGGTGTAGGGGAACTGGTCGTACCACTCGTCGAGCTCGTCGGCGGTGGTCATCGTGTCCGGAGGCAGCGCACTGTTGGCCAGCACGACGGCCGACTGCAGCGAGACCTCGGTGTCATGGGTGAAAACCACGTTGACAGGTTACCCGATCCTGCGTAGCGTCATGATCCATGAGGGCTTTCACTAATGACGGAACGAGATCGGGCAGCGCCCCGCAGCGCCCGCGGGAGCCGGTCGGGCCGAGCCCGCGGAACGACCTGCTGGTCAGCGGGCTCGCGTTCGCGATCGTGTCCGCTGCGAGCTTCGGGATGTCCGGTCCGCTGGCCCGCGGTCTGCTGGACACCGGCTGGAGTGCCGGGGCAGCGGTGCTCGTGCGGCTGGGCCTCGCAGCAGTCGTGGTGGCCCCCTTCGGAGCCCTGTCGCTGCGCGGGCAGTGGGGGTTCGTGCGGCGCAATGCGGGCCTGATCGTGGCGT
Organism: uncultured Nocardioidaceae bacterium; assembly: GCA_964237315.1. GTDB lineage: Bacteria > Actinomycetota > Actinomycetes > Propionibacteriales > Nocardioidaceae > Nocardioides_B. The sequence goes on along the minus strand of CAXSHL010000032.1, from coordinate 32,313 downwards.
ACGGCGTCTCGGCGGTCGCGGGTGCGCAGTTCTGCTACTTCTCGGCGGTGGCCCACATGCAGGTCGGCCCGGCCCTGCTGATCGAGTACACCGCGCCGGCGGCAGTCGTCGTCTGGCTCTGGCTGCGGCACGGCCAGCGACCGGGTCCGGTCACGCTGCTCGGCGCCGCGCTCGCGGCCCTGGGACTCGTGCTGGTGCTCGACCTGCTGTCCGGGGCCGACCTCAGCACCGCCGGAGTGCTCTGGGCGCTGGGCGCGATGGTCGGGTGCGCGTCGTACTTCGTGATCTCCGCGGACCAGAGCAACGGGCTTCCGCCGCTGGCGCTGGCCGCCGGAGGTCTGGTCGTGGGCACCGTCGTGATCGGGCTCCTCGGGCTGGTGGGCCTGCTGCCGATCGAGGTCGCGACCACGGCCACGACGTACGCCGGGCGCTCGGTGTCCTGGTGGCTGCCGCTGGTGGCCCTGGGACTGGTCACCGCGGCGCTGTCCTACACCACCGGGATAGCCGCCGGCCGACGGCTGGGCTCGCGGCTGGCCTCCTTCGTCGCGCTGCTCGAGGTGCTCGCCGGTGTCGGGTTCGCGTGGCTGCTGCTCGGGGAGCTGCCGCGTCTGGTCCAGCTCCTCGGCGGCCTGCTGATCCTGGCGGGCGTGGTGGCCGTGAAGCTGGGGGAGCGAGACGTGAGTCGCACGGAGCCGACGCCTGGCTGACCGCGGGACACCGGAGCCGGCGGCTCGCCGTTGTGGTCGGCAGGTCGATGACTTAGGGTTGCCTTACCTAAGTCGAGAGGCTGCTGTGAACCACTCCTCCCTGGATGCCGAACGCGCCCGCAGTGTGCTGTCCCACGCCCTCACCGCCCAGGTCTATCGGAACGGGTCCTGCGACCCGGTCGCCGTGGCGATGACGGAGGTCCGGCTGTCCGCCGTCTCGGAGCTGCCGGCGACCTCGGCCGTCGCTGATTGCGTGCTGGAGGTGGCCGACGCGGCACCTGTCCCGGTGCGGGACCGGATCCGGTCCCGGGTCCGGATCGAGGGGCGTGAGGTGCGCACCGGCTGCCCCGCGACGCACGTCGTCGTCGACGAGGTGGTGCTCGTCGTGGGTGACCGGTCACTCAGCTTGAGTCTGGAGGAGCTGCTGGCCGCCGAGCCGGACCCGCTGGCCGACAGCGAGGCCGCGATCCTCACCCACCTGGTGAGTGCGCACGACGAAGTGCTCCAGGGGCTGCTGACGCTGGTGCCGCACCGCCATCTGCAGGGTGCGGTGACGATCCGCCCACTGCGCCTGGACCGGCACGGTGTGGAGCTGCGGATCGAGTACGTCCGCGGGCACCGTGACCACCAGCTCGCGTTCGACCGCCCCGTCTCGGTCCCCGACGAGCTGCCCGCTGCGATGACGGTGCTGATCGCCCGGGCCCGGGCCGCTGCCCGACGACCCTGCCCGCGTGCCTCGTCGTGGCCGGCGGCGGGCTCGTCCGGGAGTCCGGTCGAGGCCATCATCCGGGCCGCGGAGGCGGCCCGCCGGCTGTGTGGCCCGTAGCCGGACGGGGGCCCGGGGTCCGTCGGCGGCCCGTAGTGCGACGCTGGCTCGCGAGGCGGCGGGTCAGCATGCCGGCGCGGCGTGCTGCAGGTCGCTGAGCTGGGCCCGGAGCTCCTGCATCCGGGCCCAGTAGTCCTCCGTCGACAGTGGTGTGGCGTCGTCTGTGGTGTCCATGGCATGACCGTAGGACCCACCACCGACAGTTCTGGTGCGCTGCGCCTGAGCGCACGTCGCTCACGATTTCAGGCAGCAGCGCCACGCTCGGTAGACTGACGCGCTGCGCGCCGTACAGGCGCCCGAGGGCTAGACGACACCAGACGACTCACGAGCCGGCAACCAGACAAGGGCACCCCTGCGGATGGCAACGACCAACGACCTCAAGAACGGCATGGTTCTCAACCTCGACGGGCAGCTGTGGTCCGTCATCTGGTTCCAGCACCACAAGCCCGGCAAGGGCGGTGCTGTCATGCGCACCAAGCTGAAGAACATCGAGTCCGGGAAGACCGTGGACAAGACGTTCAACGCCGACGTCAAGGTCGAGGTCGCCAACGTCGACAAGCGCACGATGCAGTACCTCTACAACGACGGCACCTCCTACGTCTTCATGGACACCTCGAGCTTCGAGCAGCTCGAGGTGCCGCCGGAGATCGTCGGGGACGCCAAGGCGTTCCTGCTCGAGAACCAGGACGCCATCGTCGCCACCAACGAGGGCCGGGTGCTCTACATCGAGCTGCCGGCTTCGGTGGAGCTGACCGTGGAGTACACCGAACCCGGCCTGCAGGGCGACCGCTCGACCGGCGGCACGAAGCCGGCGACCCTCGAGACCGGTCACACGATCAACGTCCCGCTCTTCATCGTCACCGGCGAGAAGATCAAGGTGGACACGCGCGACAGCAGCTACCTGGGTCGCGTCTCCTCCTGATGGCGGCCCGCTCCAAGGCCCGCAAGCGAGCGCTCGACGTGCTCTTCGAGTGCGAGGTGCGCGGACTGCCGCTCGGCGCGACCCTCGACGAGCGGGTCGTCGCCGCCGAGCCGCCGGTCAACGACTACACCGTCGAGCTGGTCCGCGGCGTCGCCGAGCACCAACAGCGCATCGACGAGCTGCTGACGACGTACGCCGAGGGCTGGTCGCTCGAGCGGATGCCGGCCGTGGACCGCAACGCACTGCGGATCGGCGTCTTCGAGATCCTGTACGTCGACGGGGTGCCCGACGCGGTCGCGATCAGCGAGGCGATGACCCTGGCGCGCGACCTGTCCACCGACGACTCGCCGGCCTTCGTCAACGGGGTGCTCGGGACCATCCTGCGGGACAAGGCCGCCCTGTCGGCCTGACCCCCGCCGGAATCAGCAGTCTCTAGGATCGTGCCGGGAGCTGCTGGAGCACCCACCGGTTGCCGTCCGGGTCGCTGAACGTGACGAACCGGCCCCACGGCAGCTCGTCCACCTCGGAGCACTCGACGCCGCGCTCGACCAGGTAGTCGCGGGCCGTGTCGGCGTCCGCCACGACGACCTGGATCATCTGCGACGAGCCCTCGGGCATCATGTCCAGCCCGACGCCGAAGCACACCGAGCACGCCGACCCCTGCGGCGTCACCTGCACGAACCTCAGTCCCTCGTTCACCACCTGGTCGAAGTCGACGCTCCAGCCGAGCTGCTTGCCGTAGAACTCCACGGCGCGGTCCACGTCCTGCACGTGCATCGGGATCAGCTCGATCTTCCAGGTCAGCTCGGTCATGGTGTCCACCTTCCGGTCCCGGTCACCGCCCTCGGTGACGTCGTACGTCCAGCCTAGGAACCCTTCCGGTCAGTTACCGTCCTGAACCCGCATTCGCTGAGGCGTCCGGTTCTGCGATCTCCTGGGTGCTGAGGCGTCCGGTTCTGCGATGTCGTCAGACGAGCGCCGCGTCGTGCGACGCCTCGACCTGGTCGAGATCGCAGAACGGGACGCCTCGACCCGGTTGCGATCACAGAACGGGACGCCTCGGCGGGGAGGGGGTCAGAGGCGGAGACGCAGGGCACTCAGCCGGTCGTACGACGGCCGGCAGGCGTCCACGACCGCCGCGTCGTGCGCCGACAGCTCGACGGACCGGGGCCGCCAGGGCTCGAAGCCCGTGGACCTCCGGACGGCGTCGTACCAGTGCGGTGCCCACACGCCGTCGGAGTCCCGGGGCCCGGCCGGCCAGGAGAGCATGGCGGGGGTGAACGGCACTCCCAGCCAGTCGCAGAGCCACCGCAGGTGCCCCTCGGGGTCCCGCAGGAAGTCACCGGCGTCGATCACCGGAGGCGGCTCGGACCAGGCGTCGAGGAGCCGCACCTGCTGCAGCAGCCCGATGTCGGTCGGCTCGCAGGCTTCGCGCGAGCGGACGTAGGACGCCACCACCTCGGCCGGGTCGCGGATCAGCAGCACGTTGCGGAAGGCGGTCGTCCAGGTCAGGTCCAGGTCCCCGGCGAGATGGTGGGCCATCTGCTTGCTGTACTGCACGCGCACGCCGGGCGGCAGCGGCTCCAGGAGTCCGCGGACGGCCTGCCCGATGTCCGTCGGCTGGGCGGCGAGCACGTCCTCGCGACCGGGGTGGTCGATGCCGGTCCTGGCCAGGTAGGCGGCGTACAGCGGCTCGTCGACGACCCGGCAGTCGTCGCGGTTCTCCCACGCCCGCATCAGCGCGGTGGAGAGGTTGCGCGGTCCGCTCCAGACAGCCACCCGCACCGCCCCGGTCACCGGGTCGCCAGCTCGCCGCGCCGCCTGCACGACCCCAGCCTGGCACTCCCGGTCGGGCACTCCAGGTCGGGGCGGCCGCCGGCGTACCCTCCCCGGCATGCGACGCGTCCCGTGGCTGACCCTCGCGGTCACGCTCGTCACGGGCGCGGTCAACCTCACCCAGCTCGCCAGCCCCGGGCTCCTCGACCGGCTCGGCCGGACGCCGGCCGCCCGGCACGGTGAGCCCTGGCGGCTGCTGACGTCGCTGCTGGTTCAGGACGGGGGCGTCGCGGGCACCGTGTTCAACCTGGGCGGGCTGGTCGTGATCGGCGTCCTGGTCGAGCGCGTCGACTCGCGGCTGCGCTGGTCGGTGGCCTACGTGACCGCCGGGCTCGTCGGTGAGCTGGCCGGCCTGTGGTGGCAGCCGACGGGTGGCGGCAACTCGGTGGCGGTCTGCGGTCTCGCCGGCCTGCTGTCGGCGGCGGTCCTGCGGGCTGCGCCGGGAGCTGCCGCCCGTCGCCTCGGTCGCGGTCCTCGTCTGGGTCCTCGCTCTGGCGTCCCTCCAGGCTCCGGGCCCGGTGTGGCCCGGACTGCTCGCCACGGTGCTCCTCGTGCTACTCGGCACGCACGTCCCGCGCCTCCGGTACGTCGCACGCCTGACCGCCCCGCTGGTCGCCCTGGGCGTCGCCGCGGTGCTGGTGTCGGCGCGGGACATCCACGGCGCGGCCCTCTCGGCCAGGCTCCTCATCGCCGGAGTTCTCACCTGGCGCAGCGACGGCGGATCGCGCATGGCAGGCTGACGCCATGAGTGATGTCGACGTGGTCGTGCTCGGTATCGGACCGGGTGGAGAGGCCGTGGCGACCCAGCTCGCCCAGGCAGGTCTGCGCGTCGTCGCGGTGGACCGTCGGCTGGTCGGCGGTGAGTGCCCCTACTACGGCTGCATCCCCAGCAAGATGATGATCCGCGGCGCGGACGTGCTCGCCGAGGGCCGCCGGATCCCCGACTTCGCCGGCACCAGCACGGTCACCTCCGACTGGGGTCCTGTGCACGCCCGGATCCGGGACGAGGCGACCGACGACTGGGACGACAAGGTCGCCGTGGACCGTCTCGAGGCGGCCGGGGTGACCTTCGTCCGCGGTGCCGCTCGGCTGGTCGGCCCGAGGTCGGTCGAGGTGGACGGGACGACGTACGACGCGGGCACCGGCGTGGTGCTCAACACCGGCACCGAGCCGTCCGCACCACCCATCGAGGGCCTGGCCGACACGCCGTTCTGGAACAACCGGGACGCCTGCCGCCTCGCCGAGCTGCCCGGGTCCCTGATCGTGATCGGCGGCGGCGCCATCGGAGCCGAGATGTCGCAGGCGTTCGCCCGATTCGGTGTGCACGTCACGGTCCTGGAGGGCGGCGACCGCATCCTGGCGCCCGAGGAGCCGGAGTCCAGCGCTCTGCTCGCGAAGGTGTTCGAGCGGGAGGGCATCCAGGTGCACACCGGGGTGAAGATCACCGCGGTGAGCTACGCCGACTCGCAGTTCGCCGTCGAGGTGGACGGCCGCACGCTGAACGCCGACAAGCTGCTCGTCGCCGCCGGGCGCCGCCCTGCGCTGGCCGAGCTCGGTCTGGACACCGTCGGTCTGGACCCTGAGGCGCGGGCGGTCGAGGTGGACTCCAGGATGCGGGCGGCCGACGGGCTGTGGGCCATCGGCGACATCACCGGCAAGGGCGCGTTCACGCACATGTCGATGTACCAGGCCGGGATCGTGGTGCGCGACATCCTGGGCCAGGACGGTCCCGAGGCGGCGTACCACGCGGTGCCGCACGTGACCTTCACCGATCCGGAGGTCGGCTCGGTCGGGATGACCGAGCGGCAGGCGCGCGACGCCGGGCTCGACGTCCGGGTGGCGACCACCGACCTGGCCTCCTCGACGCGTGGCTGGATCCACAAGGGCGAGGGCCTGATCAAGCTGGTGGAGGACCGGCAGCGCGGGGTGCTGGTCGGCGCCAGCTCGGTCGGTCCGACCGGCGGCGAGGTGCTGTCCATGCTGGTCACCGCCGTGCACGCCGAGGTGCCGACGGCCACGCTGCGCTCGATGATCTACGCCTACCCGACCTTCCACCGGGCCGTCGAGGCGACGCTGGCCGAGCTCGAGAAGTCCTGATGCGAGCCGAACCGGTCACCGGCGTGGTGACCTACCACGGCGAGGGGCCGGTCTGGTCGTCGAGCTGGGGAGGGCTCCGCTTCGTCGACATGCTCGCCGGTGACGTCCTCACCCTGGACGAGGACGGCTCGCTCGATCGTCGGCACGTCGGGACGGTCGCTGCCGTGGTGCGCCCCCGTCGCGGAGGCGGCGCCGTGGTCGGGGTGGAGCGCGGGTTCGTGCTGGAGGACCCGGACGGGACGCTGACGACCCTGGACGAGCTGTGGTCCGACGACAAGGTGCGGATGAACGAGGGCGGGTGCGACCCCGACGGGCGCTTCTACTGCGGCTCGATGGCCTACGAGCAGACCCCCGGCGCCGGGTCGGTCTACCGCCTGGACCCCGACCGCTCGGTGCGCGTGGTGCTCGAGGACGTCACCGTCTCCAACGGGCTCGAGTGGACCCCGGACGGCCGGTCCGCGTTCTACAACGACACGCCGACGCACCGGATCAGCGTCTTCGACTACGACCACGACAGTGGGCTGACCGGCCGCCGTACGTTCGTCGACGTGGTCGTCGGCGACGAGCCGGGCCGGCCGGACGGGCTCACCGTGGACGCGGAGGGCGGCATCTGGACCGCGCTCTACGGCAGTGGCGTGGTCCATCGCTACACCCCTGACGGGGTCCTGGACCAGGTGGTGGAGGTCGGCGCGCAGCAGGTGACTGCCTGCACGTTCGGCGGCCCGGGCCTCGACGAGCTGTTCATCACCACCTCGCGGGAGAACCTCTCCGATGGCCAGGACCCGTTGGCTGGCTCGGTTTTCCGGGCGGCCGTGGGCGTCCGCGGCCTGCCGGTGCGGGAGTTCGCCGGCTGAGTGGACTAGCCAGCAGGTCCAGCTTCGTGGCGAGGCTCCGAGAAGTGGACGATCATGGAGCTCGGCCCACACGTCCTGGAGGACGATGGTTGGCCGGACGCCGACAGGGGGAGGCCGGGGCAGCATGTTCCTCGCTCTCGTCGTTCTCGTGCCCATCGCCTGTTTCCTGGTCTGGGGGGCCGTCTACGACCTCAGGCGCCATCGTCGCCGGGAGCCGCTGACGGATCACAATGCCCGACAGATCGCCAGGGAGATGAGGACCAAGGCGGAAGGCAAGGGCGCCGAGTGGCACGGCTGAGGCACCTCGCTGCCGGCTGAGACTGGCTATGGCTGGTACGGCGGCGCCTCGCCCCAGCCCCACCGGGGGACCGGCGCGTGCTCGGCCACCGCCGCGCCGGGCTGTGAGTTCGCCATCGCCAGCCGGGTCCCCCACTCGAGGTAGCCGACCAGTGCGGACCGGAACTCGGGGTCGTCCGGCAGCTTCGCGTCGTCGGCGGCGAGGCTCATCAGCGAGACGAACCGGTGGCGCTGCTCGGGTGTGATCCCCAGGTCGCGGTGGTGCGCGAGCATCCGCTCGTAGCCGCCGAGCTCGCGGGTGTAGAGGTCCGGCCCGCCGAGGACCTCGGACCACCAGGCGGCGACGTGGGCGCGGTGCGGCTCGGTCACCCCGCCAGGGAAGAAGCCGGCGAGCAGGTCGTCGGACTCGACCCGGTCGTAGAACGCGTCGATCAGCCGGCGGACGGCGTCGCTGCCGCCGGCCCACTCGTGCAGGGACGGTGTCGCTGTCATGTTCCACCTCGGTCTGGCCTCCGCCTGGCGGGGCCGCTGCGTCTGTTCGCACCAGACTGGCTCATCCGGGCCGGCGGGGACAGTGGGTTTCGCCCACGGCGTACATCGCAGCTATGCCAGGAGGGTGCGGGTCCAGACGTCCGCGACGAGGGTGGCGTACTGCTCGGGCGTGTGGCCGCGGCCGGTCACCAGGAGGTAGTACTCCGGGGAGTTCATCGACCACACCAGGTGCGCGACGTCGGCGTCGCTGAGGTCGGCTCGGATCTCGCCGGTCGTGCGGAGGTCCGCCGCGAGCAGCAGCATGTTGGCCGCCCGGCGCTCGTTCAGCGCGTCCCAGACGGCCCGGCACTCCGGGTCGCCGATGGCCGCGATGCGGAGCGCGTCCGAGAGCGGAACCGCGTCGGGGAGGATCCGACCGAGCGCCTCGGCATACAGCTGGATCTTGGCGCGCGCCCCCTCGGCCCGGCGTACGGCGGCCACGTAGTCACGTTGCAGGGCGGGGATCGGCTCGTCCGCGCTGCCGAGCGCCATGTCGTGGACGGCGAGCAGGATCTGGGGCTTGCGGCCGACGCTGGCGTAGAGGGTGTCGACCGAGACGCCCGCCTGCTCGGCGACCTGGGCGACCGTGGTGTCGGCGTACCCCTGCCGGGAGAACAGCGCAGCCGCCGCCGTGAGGATCCGGCGCCGAGTGGCCCGGGCCTGTTCCTGGCGGGCGGCGGACCGGTAGCTGCGGCTCTTGACCTCGTCGGGCACCGGGCCTATGTTAGCAGAATCAGTCCGAAGCCGGTTCGGACCAATGAGGGAGGCTGGCATGGACGTGGACATGGTCACGGTGCACCAAGCTGGGAGCGGCCCGGGGACCTGGGCGATGGGCTCGCTGTTCGAGCACCTCGTCTCGGCGGGCCAGAGCGACGGTCGCCTGGGGATGTCGATGGTCACCCAGCCGCCTGGCACCGCCACGCCGCTGCACCGGCACACGCAGGAGGCGGAGGCGCTGTTCGTGCTGGAGGGGCACGTGAGCTACCGGGCCGGCGACGCGGTGCACGAGCTGACCGAGGGCTCGTTCCTGTTCCTCCCGCAGCACCTGCCGCACGCGTTCCGGGTCCGAGGCGACCGGCCGGCGCGCTTCCTGGCGCTGACGGTGCCGGGCGGGCTGATGGGGCTGTACGACGAGGTGGGCATCCCGGCCCGCGAGATGCGGCTGCCCGGCGAGGACGGTCTGGCCATGGCTGACGAGATCGCCCGGTGGAACGAGGTCGGCCCGCGTTACGGCCTCGAGGTGGTCGGCCCGCCGATCCCCGCCTGACCCGGATCCTGCCCCGAGACACGCCGAGGCGTCCCGTTCTGCGCCCGAAACGGTGCCGAGGCGTCCCGTTCTGCGACTAGTTGCGTGCCCAGGCGGCCCGTTCTGCGATGTCGGCGAGGACCGATCGCAGAACGGGACGCCTCGGCGGGCGGGGGATCGCAGAACCGGGCGCCTCGGCGGGCGGGGGATCGCAGAACGGGACGCCTCGGCGGGCGGGGGATCGCAGAACCGGGCGCCTCAGCAGGACCGGGTCGGGTGGCTGGTAGCGTGGTGCCGAACGACATCCTTTAACGAGCCGTCCCGTGAGGCGGAGAAGGAGGTTCGGGCAGCTCGTGCCTGCGCAGCCGGCAGCATCTCTCGGGTCCACGCAACCCCCTCTCGGACGAACCGTCCTCGACGAGCACGACATCTCCCGGGCCCTGACCCGCATCGCGCACGAGATCCTCGAGCGCAACAAGGGCGCAGCCGACCTGGTGCTGCTCGGCATCCCGTCCCGTGGCGTCCCGCTCGCCGAGCGCATCGCGGCCAAGATGGCCTCCGCCGAGGGCGCCGACGTGCCGGTCGGGTCGCTGGACGTGACGATGTACCGCGACGACCTGCGGATGCGCCCCGCGCGCACCCTGCTGCCCACCGAGATCCCGCCCGGCGGCCTGGACGGGAAGGTGGTCGTCCTGGTCGACGACGTGCTGTTCTCCGGCCGGACGATCCGCGCCGCGCTGGACGCGATGACCGACGTCGGGCGGCCGAAGGGGGTGCGGCTCGCCGTGCTCGTGGACCGGGGCCACCGCGAGCTGCCGATCCGGGCCGACTTCGTCGGGAAGAACCTGCCCACCTCGCTGGCCGAGAAGGTCGCCGTGCGGCTCGCCGAGTTCGACGGGCACGACGGGGTGACCATCACCGGCCCCGCCTCGACCGGCGGGAGCCCCGGGGAGGTGGCCCGATGAACCGCCACCTGCTGAGCGCTGGCGACCTGAGCCGTGCGGACGCCGAGCTGGTGCTGGAGACCGCCGAGGAGATGCGGTCGCTCGCGGACCGGCCGATCAAGAAGCTGCCGGCGCTGCGCGGCCGCACGGTCGTCAACCTGTTCTTCGAGGACAGCACCCGCACCCGGATCTCCTTCGAGGCCGCGGCGAAGCGTCTGTCGGCCGACGTCATCAACTTCTCCGCCAAGGGCTCGAGCCTGAGCAAGGGCGAGAGCCTCAAGGACACCTCGCTCACGCTCGAGGCGATGGGCGCCGACGCGGTCGTCGTACGCCACTGGGCCTCGGGTGCCCCGCACCTGCTCGCCAACGCGGGCTGGTCCCGCAGCAGCGTGGTGAACGCCGGCGACGGCACCCACGAGCACCCGACCCAGGCCCTGCTCGACGCCTTCACGATGTGGCGGCACCTGGCCCCCGGCAAGGGGCAGAGCCTCGACGGCCGGCGGGTCGCCATCGTCGGCGACGTCCTGCACAGCCGGGTGGCCCGCTCCAACGCCCTGCTGCTCAAGACCCTGGGCGCCGAGGTGACGCTGGTCGCGCCGCCGACCCTGCTGCCGGTCGGTGTCGAGGGGTGGGACGTGGAGACCTCCTACGACCTGGACGCCGTGCTGCCGAAGGCCGACGTGGTGATGATGCTGCGGGTGCAGCAGGAGCGGATGAACGCCTCGTTCTTCCCGACCGTGCGCGAGTACAGCCGCCGCTACGGGCTGGACGGCCGGCGGATGGCCACCCTGCAGGACCACACGATCGTGATGCATCCGGGTCCGATGATCCGCGGCATGGAGATCACCGCCGACGTCGCCGACTCGAACCGCTCGGTGATCGTCGAGCAGGTCACCAACGGGGTCGCGGTGCGGATGGCCGTGCTGTACCTGCTGCTGGGCGGCTCCGAGTCCGCCCTCGGTGGGACGTCTTCCGGGGCATCGACCGAGGGGGAGGACGCATGACCCGCTACCTGCTGAGGGGCGCTGCCGTCCTGGGCGCCGACCCGACCGACCTGCTGCTCGAGGACGGCGTGATCGCGGCCGTCGGGCCGGGGCTCGACGCCGAGGGCGCTGAGATCGTGGACGCCGAGGGCCTGGTCGCGCTGCCCGGCCTCGTGGACCTGCACACGCACCTCCGCGAGCCGGGGCGGGAGGACGCCGAGACCGTCGAGACCGGCACCCGGGCGGCGGCGCTGGGCGGGTTCACCGCCGTGCACGCGATGGCCAACACCGACCCGGTCGCCGACACCGCCGGGGTCGTCGAGCAGGTCTGGCGCTTGGGTCGCGAGGCCGGCCATTGCGACGTGTTCCCGGTGGGCGCGGTCACCGTCGGGCTGCGCGGGGAGCGCCTCGCCGAGCTCGGCGCGATGGCCGACTCTGCGGCCCGCGTGCGGGTGTTCTCCGACGATGGCAAGTGCGTGGCCGACCCGGTGCTGATGCGCCGCGCGCTGGAGTACGTCAAGGCCTTCGACGGCATCATCGCCCAGCACGCACAGGAGCCTCGGCTCACCGAGGACGCCCAGATGAACGAGAGCGAGCTCTCGGGACGGCTCGGCCTGCGCGGGTGGCCGGCGGTCGCCGAGGAGGCGATCATCGCCCGCGACTGCCTGCTCGCGGCGCACGTCGACTCCCGCCTGCACGTCTGCCACGTCTCCACGGCCGGCTCGGTGGAGATCGTGCGTTGGGCCAAGGGCAAGGGCTGGAACGTCACCGCGGAGGTGTGCCCGCACCACCTGCTGCTCACCGACGCGCTTGCGGCGACCTACGACCCGATCTACAAGGTCAACCCTCCGCTGCGCTCGGCGGCCGACGTCGAGGCGCTGCGGGCCGGACTCGCGGACGGCACCATCGATGTGGTCGCCACCGACCACGCCCCGCACCCGCACGAGGACAAGGACTGCGAGTGGCAGGCCGCCGCGTTCGGGATGCTCGGGCTGGAGACCGCCCTCTCGGTGGTCCAGCAGTCCATGGTCGACACCGGCCTCATCGACTGGGCCGGCGTCGCGGAGAGAATGTCGGTGCGGCCCGCGCAGATCGGGCGGCTCGCCGGCCACGGTCGGCCGCTGGCGGTCGGCGAGCCGGCCAACGTGGTCCTCTACGACCCGGCGCACTCCGCTGTCGTCGACGGCGTCGGGCTGGCCTCGCTGTCGCGGAACACGCCGTACGTCGGACGCGAGCTGCCCGGCCGCGTGGTCGCCACGTTCCTGCGCGGCACGCCGACCGTCCTGGACGGCGCGCTCGTCCTGCCGACTGCGGCCGGGGTGCGGGCATGACCGACGCCCCGCTGTGGCTCCCGGTAGCGGCCCTCTTCGCCCTGCTGGGGCTGGCCTATCTCGGCATGTGGCGAGGCTGGCGGCGCCGCGCGCTCAGGCATGACCTGCCGCCGCTGACCGAGGTGCCGCCCACCCTCGGCACGGCCGCGGCGGCGATCCTGGAGGCGGACGCGCAGTTCTACGGCACCACGGTCAGCGGTGACTGGCTCGACCGGGTGGTGGCCCGCGGCCTCGGGTCACGCAGCAGCTGCCACTTGGTCCTGTCGGCCGACGGGCTCGACGTGCGGCGTCCGTCGGCGTCCTTCCGAATCCAGGCCTCGGCGCTGCGTGGGACCCGCCACGACCAGGGCATCGCCGGCAAGGTGGTGCCACCGCACGGCGTGCTGGTGGTCACCTGGCAGCACGGCGACCACCTCCTGGACACCGGCTTCCGCCTGGCAGGAGCCAAGCAGCACGACACGTGGGTGCCCGCGATCACGTCGCTGACTCACGCCCACGACATCGAAGGGGAGAACGCATGACCGGCCCGGCCCTGCTCGTCCTGGAGGACGGGCGCACCTTCCTCGGTGAGACGTTCGGTGCCGAGGGGGAGACGTTCGGTGAGGCGGTGTTCTCCACCGGCATGTCGGGCTACCAGGAGACGCTCACCGACCCGTCGTACCACCGGCAGGTCGTGGTGATGACCGCGCCTCACATCGGCAACACCGGCATGAACGACGACGACCCGGAGTCCCGACGCATCTGGGTGAGCGGCTACGTGGTCCGCGACCCGGCACGCATCCCGTCCAGCTGGCGGTCCGTGCGCACGCTGCCCGACGAGCTTCGCCAGCAGGGAGTCGTCGGCATCTCGGGCGTCGACACCCGGGCCCTGACACGGCACCTGCGCGAGCGTGGCGCCATGCGGGTGGGCATCTCCAGCACCGAGACGGACCCGGCGGCCCTGCTGCAGCGGGTGCTCGCCTCGGCGGAGATGACCGGCGCCGAGCTGGCGAGCGAGGTGACCACCGACAGCGCCTACGTCGTGCCCGCGGTCGGTGAGCGGCGGTTCACGGTGGCGGCGGTCGACCTCGGGATCAAGGCGAACACCCCGCGGATGCTGGCCCAGCGGGGCATCGAGGTGCACGTGCTGCCGGCGACGGCCACCCTCGAGGACGTGCGCGGAACCGGCGCCGACGGGGTGTTCTTCTCCAACGGTCCCGGTGACCCGGCCGCCACCGGGGGTCAGATCGAGCTGCTCAGAAGCGTGCTGACACAAGGGATCCCGTTCTTCGGCATCTGCTTCGGAAACCAGCTGTTCGGTCGCGCGCTCGGGTTCGGGACGTTCAAGCTGAAGTACGGCCACCGCGGCATCAACCAGCCGGTGATGGACCGCACGACCGGCACGGTCGAGGTGACCGCGCACAACCACGGCTTCGCGGTCGAGGCCCCGCTGGAGGGGTCGACCGGGACGCCGTACGGCACCGCGACCGTCAGCCACGTGTGCCTCAACGACGACGTCGTCGAGGGGCTCGAGCTGCGCAACGACGAGGGAGACCTGACCGCCTTCTCCGTGCAGTACCACCCGGAGGCGGCCGCCGGACCGCACGACGCGGCCTACCTGTTCGACCGGTTCACCGACCTGATGGAGAGTCACCGTGCCGAAGCGTGAGGACATCAGGTCCGTCCTGGTGATCGGGTCCGGCCCGATCGTGATCGGACAGGCCGCCGAGTTCGACTACTCGGGCACCCAGGCCTGCCGGGTGCTGCGGGCCGAGGGCCTGCGGGTGATCCTGGTGAACTCCAACCCGGCGACGATCATGACCGACCCGGAGTTCGCAGACGCCACCTACATCGAGCCGATCACCGCGGAGTACGTAGAGAAGGTGATCGACAAGGAGCGCCCGGACGCCTTGCTGGCAACGCTCGGCGGGCAGACGGCACTGAACTGCGCGGTGGCTCTCGACGCGAACGGCGTCCTGGAGAAGTACGGCGTCGAGCTGATCGGCGCGAGCATCGAGGCGATCGACCGCGGGGAGAACCGCGAGTCGTTCAAGCGGATCGTCGACGAGCTCGGAGGGGAGACGGCGCGGTCGTTCGTCTGCCACTCGCTGCAGGACTGCCTGGACGCGGTGCTGGACGAGGGCGGGCTCGGCTTCCCGGTGGTGATCAGGCCCTCGTTCACGATGGGCGGCACCGGGTCGGGGATGGCCTACGACGAGACGGACCTGCACCGCATCGCCGGTGCCGGCCTGTCGGCAAGCCCGACCACCGAGGTGCTCCTCGAGGAGTCGATCCTCGGCTGGAAGGAGTTCGAGCTGGAGGTGATGCGCGACCGTGCCGACAACGTCGTGATCGTCTGCTCCATCGAGAACCTCGACCCGATGGGCGTGCACACCGGCGACTCGATCACGGTCGCACCGGCGATGACGCTGACCGACCGTGAGTACCAAGCGATGCGCGACCTGTCGATCGGCATCATCCGCGCGGTCGGGGTGGACACCGGCGGCTGCAACATCCAGTTCGCGGTCAACCCCGCCGACGGCCGACTGGTCGTCATCGAGATGAACCCGCGCGTCTCCCGCTCCAGTGCGCTGGCGTCCAAGGCGACCGGCTTCCCGATCGCCAAGATCGCGGCCAAGGTCGCCATCGGCTACACCCTCGACGAGATCCCCAACGACATCACCAGGGAGACGCCGGCGTCGTTCGAGCCGACGCTGGACTACGTGGTGGTGAAGGTGCCGCGGTTCGCGTTCGAGAAGTTCCCGGTCGCCGACCCGGTGCTGACCACGCACATGAAGTCGGTGGGGGAGGCGATGGCGATCGGTCGCAACTTCACCGAGGCCCTGCAGAAGGCGCTGCGGTCCACCGAGAGCCGGTCGGCGCCGTTCGACTGGAGCCATCAGTGGGTCGACCTGGACAAGGACGCGCTGCTGGCCGAGATCAGCACCCCGCACGACGGCCGCCTGAAGAAGGTGATGGACGCGCTGCGGGCGGGCGCGAGCGCCGAGGAGGTCTTCGACGCGACCGCGATCGACCCGTGGTTCGTGGACCAGCTGGCGCTGATCAACGAGGTTGCAGGCGAGGTCCTCGAGGCGCCCGAGCTGACCCCTGCGCTGCTGCGCCGGGCCAAGCGGCACGGCTTCTCCGACGACCAGATCGGCAAGCTCCGCGGCATGCCGTCGGACGTGGTCCGCGGTGTGCGGCACGCGCTCGGGATCCGCCCGGTCTACAAGACGGTCGACACCTGCGCGGCGGAGTTCGCCGCGCGGACGCCGTACCACTACTCCTCCTACGACGAGGAGACCGAGGTGCAGCCGCGCGAGCGGCCGGCGGTGCTGATCCTCGGGTCCGGCCCCAACCGGATCGGGCAGGGCATCGAGTTCGACTACTCCTGCGTGCACGCCAGCCTGGCGCTGGGCTCCGGTCCGGGCGGGGCGGGCTACGAGACCGTGATGGTGAACTGCAACCCCGAGACGGTGTCCACCGACTACGACACCAGCGACCGGCTCTACTTCGAGCCGCTGACACTGGAGGACGTGCTGGAGATCGTGCACGCCGAGACGCTCGCCGGTCCGGTCGCCGGCGTCATCTGCCAGCTCGGCGGGCAGACGCCGCTCGGCCTGGCGCAGGGCCTCGAGGACGCCGGCGTCCCGATCGTCGGCACCCCGCCCGCGGCCATCGACCTTGCCGAGGAGCGCGGCGCCTTCGGGCGGGTGCTGGCCCGCGCCGGCCTGCCCGCCCCCAAGCACGGGATGGCCACGGAGTTCGCGGAGGCGCAGGCGATCGCCGCGGAGATCGGGTACCCCGTGCTGGTGCGGCCCTCCTACGTCCTGGGCGGTCGCGGCATGGAGATCGTGTACGACGACACGGCGCTCGAGGGCTACATCGCACGCGCGACAGAGATCAGTCCCGAGCACCCCGTCCTCGTGGACCGGTTCATCGACGACGCCGTCGAGATCGACGTGGACGCGCTGTACGACGGCACGGACCTGTTCCTGGGCGGCGTGATGGAGCACATCGAGGAGGCGGGCATCCACTCCGGCGACTCGGCGTGCGCGCTGCCGCCGATCACCCTGGGGGCACAGGAGATCGGCCGGATCCGGGAGGCGACGGAGGCCATCGCCGCGGGGGTCGGGGTTCGCGGTCTCCTCAACGTGCAGTACGCACTGGGCTCCGACGTGCTCTACGTGCTCGAGGCCAACCCGCGGGCCAGCCGCACGGTGCCGTTCGTGTCCAAGGCGACCGCGATCCCGCTGGCGCGAGCCGCCGCCCGGGTGATGATGGGCGAGACGATCGCGGACCTCCGGGCCGCCGGGGTGCTGCCCATCGGGCGCGACGGCGGTGACCTGCCGGGCGACGCGCCGATCGCCGTCAAGGAGGCGGTGATGCCGTTCAACCGGTTCCGCACGCCGGACGGCAAGCACGTGGACACGGTGCTCGGGCCGGAGATGAAGTCGACCGGCGAGGTGATGGGCTTCGACGCGGACTTCGGGACCGCGTTCGCCAAGGCCCAGACGGCCGCGTTCGGATCCCTCCCGACCAGCGGCACGGTGTTCGTGAGCATGGCCAACCGGGACAAGCGGTCGATGATCTTCCCGGTCAAGCTGCTGGCCGACCGCGGGTTCCTGATCCTGGCCACCCAGGGGACCGCCGAAGTGCTGCGCCGCAACGGGGTCGCGGTGACGGTGGTCCGCAAGCACTTCGAGGGTCCCGGCCCGAACGGCGAGCCGACCACCGTCCAGCGGATCCAGTCCGGCGAGATCGACCTCGTGATCAACACCCCGCACGGCTCGACCGGTGGCGGGTCGGCGCGTGTGGACGGCTACGAGATCCGGACCGCGGCGATCATGGCGAACATCCCCTGCATCACCACCGTGCAGGGACTCGGGGCCGCGGTGCAGGGCATCGAGGCGATGCGGGCCGGTGACATCGGCGTGCGATCGCTGCAGGACTGGGCTGCGCGGCGGGACGGGGCTGCGCGCAGGTGAGGACGCCGTACCGCCTGCTGTTCGACCACGTGCTGACCCGCGTGGACGCCGAGACGGCCCACCGCATGGGGTTCGCGGCGCTGCGCGCCGCGCAGCCCGTCCTCACCCGCCGACCCGGCGCGTCTGCACGCCCGGAACCCCTCGAGTCGGCGCATCTGCACGCCATGGGTCTCTCGTTCCCGGGCCCGCTCGGCCTCGCGGCTGGGTTCGACAAGAACGCCGTCGGCATCGACGCCCTTGCTGCGCTGGGATTCTCCTTCGTCGAGGTCGGCACCGTCACCGGCGAGCCGCAGCCCGGCAACCCGCGCCCCCGCCTGTTCCGGCTCCCCGCCGACCGCGCGGTCGTGAACCGGATGGGCTTCAACAACGACGGTGCCGAGGTGGTGGCCCGCCGGCTCGCGGAGCGGCTGCGGCGCCGGCATGCGGACGTGGTCGTCGGGGTGAACATCGGCAAGACCAAGGCGGTGCCGGCCGTCGATGCGGTGGCCGACTACGAGAAGAGCACCCGGCTGCTGGCGCCGCACGCGGACTACCTCGTGGTCAACGTGAGCTCGCCGAACACCCCCGGACTGCGCGACCTGCAGGCCGTCGAGCAGCTCGGGCCGCTGATGGACGCCGTACGACGCTCCGCCGACGCCGTGACCGAGAGTCACCTGCCCCTGCTGGTGAAGATCGCCCCCGACCTGGCCGACAAGGACGTGGTCGCGGTCGCGGACCTCGCGGTCGGACTCGGGCTCGACGGCATCGTCGCCACCAACACGACGACCGCCCGCACCGGGCTGCGGTCCCCGGGCGCTCTCGTTGCTGCGGCGGGAGCCGGAGGCATCTCCGGTGCCCCACTGAGGACCCGGGCGCTCGAGGTGCTCGGGCTGCTGCGTGAGCGGGTCGGACCGGACCTGACCCTCGTCGCGGTGGGCGGCATCGAGACCGCCGAGGACGCCCGGGCCCGGCTCGAGGCCGGCGCGACGCTGCTGCAGGCCTACACCGCGTTCGTCTACGAGGGGGCCCTGTGGCCCTCCCGCGTCCAGCGCGCCCTGGCCGCGACCGATGAGGCCGGCAGATGACCTTCGGCGACCGGCTGGCCGCGGCCGTCGAGGCGCGGGGGCGGCTCTGTGTCGGCATCGACCCGCACCCGGCACTGCTGGGTGACTGGGGGCTGCTCGACAGCCCGGCCGGGCTCGAGAGGTTCGCCCGGGCAGCCGTCGAGGCGCTCGCCGGCGTGGCCGCGGTCGTCAAGCCGCAGTCGGCCTTCTTCGAGCGGCACGGCTCGGCCGGCATCGCGGTGCTCGAGGAGGTCATCGCCGGCTGTCGCGCTCAGGGAGCGCTGGTGCTGCTCGACGTGAAGCGTGGCGACATCGGCTCTACGATGCAGGCCTACGCGGATGCCTACCTGGTCAGCGGGTCCCCCCTGGCCGTGGACGCCGTCACGGCGAGCCCGTTCCTCGGGACCGGTTCGCTGGACCCCCTCGTGGACACGGCACTGGCCAACGACGCCGGGGTCTTCCTGCTGGCGCTGACCTCGAACCCGGAGGGTCCCCAGGTGCAGCACGCGGTGACGCCCGATGGGCGGACGGTGGCGGCCTGCGTGCTCGCGGATGTCGCGGCCCGCAACGCCGGGACCGACGGCCTGGGGTCCGTGGGCGCCGTGGTGGGCGCGACGGTGGACTGCCCCGCCGACGTGACGCCATCGACCCTCGACGTCGGCGGGCCGCTGCTGGTCCCGGGCATCGGTGCGCAGGGCGGGACCGTGTCCGACGTACGACGGATCTTCGGCGCGGCCGCCCGCAACGTGCTGCCGAGCAGCTCACGGGAGATCCTCGGCGCGGGCCCGGACCAGGTCCGCCTGCGCGACGCCGCTCGCCGGGCAGCCGACAGCTTCGCCGACCTCGGCTGACCTGTTCCCCCGTTCCGCCGAGGCGTCCCGTTCTGCGATCCCTACCTCGCCGAGGCGTCGCGTTCTGCGATACGCATCACTGGCTCCGGAAGACCGACCACTCCTGGGCCGTCAGCGAGCAACACGCGCGCCCTGCCCGGCGGTCGGCTCGGCGGCCGGCAACGCGGAGCGACAGCCACGCCTGGGCGGAGTCGGCGCAGCGCAGATCGCGTTTCACATGCCAGAACCACGCCTGTGCGGAGTTGGCGCGAAGAGGTGCGGGTCTGAGGCCCGGCCGTCGTCGGCAACCGATCGGTAGCCCTGGATCGCAGAACCGGACGCCTCGGCGGGGCGGGGTTCGCAGAACGGGACGCCTCGGCGGGGCGGGGATCGCAGAACGGGACGCCTCGGCGGGCTGGGGAACGCAGAACGGGACGCCTCGGCGGGGTGGGGCGACGGGGCGGCGTGTAGAACAGTCCGCATGTCCGACGACCTGCCCTCGCCCGCCCGAACCACGTCGCCTGAGGACAACCCGTTCCTGCAGCCGAGCACCCTGCCCTTCGCGTTCCCGCCGTTCGACCGGATCCGCTACGAGCACTACCGGCCCGCGTTCGACGCGGGCGTCGCGGAGCAGCGCGCCGAGGTCGCGGCGATCGTCGAGAACCCCGAGCCGCCGACCTTCGCGAACACCATCGAGGCGTTGGAGCTGTCCGGGCGCACCCTGGAGCGGGTCCTCGACCTGCACGGCAACCTGTCGTCGTCGATGGCCACGGACGAGATGCGCGCCCTCGAGACCGAGCTCGCGCCTCTGGTCGCCGCGCACCTCGACGAGATCCGGCTTGACCCCCGGCTGTTCGCCCGGGTGGACGCCGTGCACGCCACCCGCGGCGAGGGGATGGACGCCGAGCAGCGGCGGGTCCTCGAGCGCTACCACCGGGACTTCGTCCGGGCCGGGGCCGCGCTGCCCGCGCCGGACCGGGAGCGGCTGCGGACGATGAGCACGCGGCTGACCTCGCTGACCACCGAGTTCGGCAGCCGGGTGCTGGCCGAGGCGAACGACCTCGCCGTGCACGTCACCGACCGGGCCGACCTGGACGGGCTGGCGGACAACGTCGTGGAGGCGGCAGCGGCGGCCGCCGCGGGCGCCGGCCGCGAGGGCTACCTGCTCACGCTCGTGCTGCCCACGATCCAGCCGGCCATCGCCAGCCTCGGCAGCCGGGGGCTGCGTCGCCGGCTGCACGAGGCCGCCATCAGCCGCGGCTCGCGCGGCGGCCCGCACGACACCCGCGAGCTGGTCGCCGAGATCACCACGCTGCGGGCCGAGCGGGCCGCGCTGCTCGGCTTCGCGGACCACGCGGCGTACGTCGTGGACGACCAGACCGCAGGCACCACCGGGGCGGTGCTGGCCATGCTGGACGAGATGGCGCCTCCAGCGATGGCCAACCTCGAGAAGGAGCGCGCCCGGATCGAGCAGCTGATGCACGAGGACGGCGTCGACGGCCCGGTGCAGCCCTGGGACTGGGCCTACTACGCGAGCCGGGACCTCGCGGCGACGTACGACGTGGACAGCAACGCCCTCAAGCCCTACTTCGAGCTGCAGCGGGTGCTGCGCGACGGCATCTTCCGGGCGGCCAGCAGGTTGTACGGCGTCTCCTTCCGCGAGCGCCAGGACCTCCCCGTCTACGCCGAGGACGTCCGCGTCTTCGAGGTCCTCGATGAGGACGGCTCCACTCTCGGCCTGTTCGTCTGCGACTGGTTCGCCCGGCCGACCAAGCGCGGCGGTGCCTGGATGTCGGAGTTCGTGGGGCAGTCCCGGCTGCTGGGCTCCCTGCCGGTGGTCGTCGGCTGCCTCAACGTGCCCAGGCCCCCGAAGGGCCAGCCGGCGCTGATGACCACCGACGAGGTCCGCACCGGCTTCCACGAGTTCGGCCACGCTCTGCACGGCCTGTTCTCCGCCTGCACCTACCCGCGGCTGCACGGGACCGCCGTACCCCACGACTTCGTGGAGTTCCCGTCGCAGGTCAACGAGATGTGGGCCTGGTGGCCCGAGGTGCTGGCCGGCTACGCGATCCACCACGAGACCGGCGAGCCGCTCGCTCAGGAGGTCGTGGACCGGCTGGTCGCCGCTCAGTCGCACGGTCAGGGCTTCGACACGGTCGCGATGCTCGCGGCGGCGCTGCTCGACCAGGAGTGGCACCTGCGGACCGCCGACCAGCCGGCCGTCGGCGCCGACGAGGTCGAGGCGTTCGAGGCCGACGCGCTGGACCGGCACGGTCTCCGGTCACCGCTGGTGCCGCCGCGCTACCGCAGCACCTACTTCGCGCACGTCTTCAGCGGTGGGTACGACGCCGGCTACTACTCCTACCTGTGGAGCGAGGTGCTCGACGCCGACCTGGTCGGCTGGTTCACTGACGGCGGCGGGCTGACCCGGGGGAGCGGCGACCTGTTCCGGCGCGAGCTGCTGTCGGTCGGCGGGACCAGGGACCCGCTCGAGGCGTTCGCCGCCGTCCGGGGACGGCCGCCGAGCACGGATCCCCTGCTGCGGCGTCGTGGTCTGCGCGCCTGACCGGCGGGTCGAGGGCACCACCGCGTTGCCACGGTGTCGCTCCATGACTAGATTTCGTCTGTCCGCCCCCTTCACCGTCTGACGAGGTCCGCACTGTGGCTCTGCCGCGACTCACGCCCGAACAGCGACAGGCGAACCTGGAGAAGGCGGCTGCGTCCCGCCGTGAGCGGGCCGAGATCAAGAACCGGCTCAAGCACTCCGGTGCCTCCATCGTGGACGTGCTCAAGCAGGGCCAGGAGAACGACGTGGTCGGCAAGATGCGGGTGGTCGACCTGCTGCAGTCCATGCCGGGGCTGGGCAAGGTCCGGGCCAAGCAGATGATGGAGCGCCTCGGCATCTCCGAGAGCCGTCGGGTGCGCGGGCTCGGCGCCAACCAGGTGGCCGCCCTGGAGCGCGAATTCGGCTCGCGTGGGTAGCCCGGGGCCGCCCGCCCGTGCCTGACCCGGTGGCCAGCCCTGTCCCGGGCCCTGTCCCGGGCCCTGTCCCGGGCCCTGTCCCGGGCCCTGTTGCGGGCCGACCCGCCCGGCTCACCGTGCTGGCCGGACCCACGGCGGTGGGCAAGGGCACGGTGGCCGCCTACGTCCGTGAGCACCACCCCGAGGTCTGGATCTCCGTGTCCGCGACCACCCGCGCCCCGCGCCCCGGCGAGCAGCACGGCAGGCACTACTGGTTCGTCACCGACGCCGAGTTCGACCGGCTGGTCGCCGACGACGAGCTGCTCGAGTGGGCGGTGGTGCACCGGGCGGCGCGCTACGGCACCCCCCGGCAGCCCGTCACCGAGGCCTTGGCCACCGGCCGGCCGGCGCTGCTCGAGATCGACCTGCAGGGCGCGAGGCAGGTCCGCGCGCGGATGCCCGAGGCGCTGTTCGTGTTCCTCAAGCCCCCGTCCTGGGAGGAGCTGGTGCGCCGGCTGGTGGGGCGGGGCACCGAGAGCGCGGAGGAGCGGACTCGCCGGCTCGAGACCGCACGTGCCGAGCTGGCCGCCGAGACCGAGTTCGACGTCACCGTGGTGAACCGCGAAGTTCACGAGGCTTCGGAACAGTTGGTAGCCTTGATGCAGAGCCCCTGACCGGCTCTGCTGTCAACCCCTGGATCTGTGAGGCTGTACCTGTGTCGTCTGTGTCGAAGACCCTGCCTGTCGCCGAAGGCATCACCAACCCGCCCATCGACGAGCTGCTGACCAAGACGGACTCGAAGTACAAGCTGGTCCTCTACAGCGCCAAGCGCGCGCGGCAGATCAACGCCTACTACTCCCAGCTCGGCGAGGGCCTCCTGGAGTACGTCGGACCCCTCGTCGACACCCACGTGCAGGAGAAGCCGCTGTCGATCGCGCTGCGGGAGATCAACGACGACCTGCTGACGTGTGAGGACATCGACCCCGAGGCCGAGGCGAAGGCCTCCACCGAGGGCTGACCCGCAGCGTCATGACCCGGGTGGTGCTGGGTGTCAGTGGGGGCATCGCTGCCTACAAGGCCTGCGAGCTGCTCCGCCGGCTGACCGAGTCGGGCCACGACGTGACCGTCGTACCCACCGCGGCGGCGCTGGAGTTCGTCGGCGCCCCCACCTGGGCCGCCCTGTCCGGCAAGCCGGTCGCCTCAGACGTGTGGCACGACGTCCACCGGGTGCCGCACGTGCGCATCGGGCAGAGCGCGGACCTGGTGCTCGTGGCGCCGGCCACCGCCGACGTGCTCGCCAAGGCCGCGCACGGCCTGGCCGACGACCTGCTCTCCAACACGCTGCTCACGGCCCGCTGCCCCGTCGTGTTCGCCCCGGCGATGCACACCGAGATGTGGGAGCACGCCGCCACCCAGGAGAACGTCGCGACGCTGCGCCGCCGCGGCTCGCTGGTGATCGAGCCCGCCGAGGGCCGGCTCACCGGGGCCGACACCGGGAAGGGCCGGTTCCCGGACCCGGCCGAGATCTTCGAGGTCGCCCGCGACGTGCTCGGCCGGGCCGGGTCCGCGAACCTCCTCGACCTCGCCGGTCGCCATGTCGTGGTGTCGGCCGGCGGCACCCGGGAGTACCTCGACCCGGTGCGGTTCCTGGGCAACCGCTCCTCGGGCCGGCAGGGCTACGCCCTGGCCCGGGCCGCCGCCTCGCGCGGGGCAGAGGTGACCCTGGTCGCCGCCAACGTCTCCCTGCCCGATCCCGCCGGGGTGAAGGTGGTGCACGTGGAGACGACCGCGCAGCTGCGGGACGCGGTCCTCGCGGCGGTGCCGGCAGCCGACGCCGTGGTGATGGCGGCCGCTCCTGCCGACTACCGGCCCAGCGTGGTCAGCGAGACCAAGATCAAGAAGGCCGGCGACGGGTCGGCCGAGCCCCTGGCGCTGGAGCAGAACCCGGACATCCTGGCCGAGATCTCCCACCAGCGGGCCCACCCCGGCTCGGTGGTGGTCGGCTTCGCCGCCGAGACCGGGGACGCCTCCTCGTCGGTGCTCGACCTGGCCCGGGCGAAGCTGCAGCGCAAGGGCTGTGACCTGCTGGTGGTCAACGACGTGACCGGCGGCAAGGTGTTCGGCAGTGCCGACAACGAGGCAGTCGTGCTCGACCGGGACGGCGGGGCGACGCCGGTGCCGCACGGCTCCAAGTCCGCCCTGGCGCACGTGGTGTGGGACCTGGCCGCCGCCCGGCTCGGCGCCGGCTGACGCGACACGACCGAAACGAGACGTGTCCGAGCACCTGGGCCGGGCGGGTTATCTTGTCGCCACGGCTTAATCAGAGCGATTCACTGGACAGATCGACTAGACAGCAAGGGGTACGACGACGTGGCTGGACGCCTATTCACCTCCGAGTCCGTGACCGAGGGGCACCCGGACAAGATCGCCGACCAGATCAGCGACACCGTCCTGGACGCGCTGCTCGCCGGGGACCCGAAGAGCCGGGTCGCGGTCGAGACGCTGCTGACCACCGGCCTGGTCGTGGTGGCCGGTGAGGTGACCACCGAGACCTACGCCCCGATCGCGCAGCTGGTCCGCAACCGGGTCCTCTCGATCGGCTACGACTCGTCGGTCAAGGGCTTCGACGGCAACTCCTGCGGCGTGCAGGTCGCCATCGGGCAGCAGTCCAGCGACATCGCCCAGGGCGTCGACGACGCCTACGAGGAGCGTCACGACCACTCCGCCGACGAGCTCGACCGGCAGGGCGCCGGCGACCAGGGCCTGATGTTCGGCTACGCCTGCGACGACACGCCCGAGCTGATGCCGCTGCCGATCATGATCGCGCACCGGCTCGCCGAGCGGCTCTCGCAGGTCCGCAAGGACGGCACGATGTCCTACCTGCGCCCCGACGGCAAGACCCAGGTGACCATCGAGTACGACGACGAGAACCGTCCCGTGCGCGTGGACACCGTCGTCGTGTCCTCCCAGCACGCCAAGGACATCAGCCTGGACACGATGCTCAGCCCGGACATCAAGAAGCACGTCGTGGACCCGGTGCTCGCGGACTTCGACATCCCCTCGGACGGCTACGTGCTGCTGGTGAACCCGACCGGCCGCTTCGAGGTCGGCGGGCCGATGGGCGACGCGGGACTGACCGGCCGCAAGATCATCATCGACACCTACGGCGGCATGGCCCGTCACGGTGGCGGCGCCTTCTCCGGCAAGGACCCCTCGAAGGTGGACCGGTCCGCGGCCTACGCGATGCGCTGGGTGGCCAAGAACGTGGTCGCCGCCGGCTTGGCCCGTCGCTGCGAGGTGCAGGTCGCCTACGCGATCGGCAAGGCACACCCCGTGGGCTTCTACGTCGACTGCTTCGGCACCGAGACCATCCCGGTAGCGACGATCCAGAAGGCCGTCCAGGAGGTGTTCGACCTCCGCCCGGCGGCGATCATCCGCGACCTGGACCTGCTCCGCCCGATCTACGCCCAGACCGCCGCCTACGGCCACTTCGGCCGCGAGCTGCCCGACTTCACCTGGGAGCGCACCGACCGCGTCGACGCCCTCAAGGCGGCCGCCGGCGTCTGACCCACCCCGCTCAACCCCTGCTCGGATTACCAGGGGATGCAGGAAGTTCGGCGCTTCCCATGGGCCATGACCCATGGGAAGCGCCAGTTCTTCATGGGAAGCACGCCGGCGAGCGGGCTCCGGTACGACGCGGCGCCCCTCGTCACTGACAGGACCGAGCAGGCCCTGTGGACGAGCGAACCCGACTGTCCGTGCCGGCTGCGAGACTGACGGTGTGAGCGACCAGACGGCCCGGGCCGGTGACCAGACCAGCCGTCCGGCTGCGTCCGCCGACCCGGCTGAGCCCGCGATCCCGGCCCAGCCGGCCATCTCGGCCCAACCCGCCACCCCGGCCCTCCCCGCAGTCGCTCGCGCCAAGGTCCGCCAGGCCAGGGCCCGAGCCCTCGACGGCCCCGCGCCGACGGACCCGGCACCGGACCTGCCGGTGGCCCGGGTGCTGGTCGACGTACCCCTGGCTCATCTCGACCGGCCGTTCGACTACCTGGTGCCCGCGAAGCTGCACGAGACCGTGTCCGCCGGCAGCCGGGTCAAGGTCAGGTTCGCCGGCCAGGACGTGGACGGCTTCGTGCTCGAGCGGGTGGCGGCCAGTGACCACGAGGGGGCGCTCACTCCACTGCGCCGGGCGGTCAGCGCCGAGCCGGTGCTCTCTCCCGCAGTGGCTCGGCTCACCGGTCTGGTGGCAGCCCGCTACGCCGGCACCCGCTCGGACGTGCTCAGGCTGGCGGTGCCGGCGCGGCACGCGACGACCGAGAAGCGGGAGTCGCCACCGGCGCCGGTTCGGGAGCCCGACGTCGAGTCGGCGCGCAAGGCGTGGTCCGCCTACGGCGACGGCGCCGACTTCGTCACCCGGCTCGCGACGGGCGGGTCACCGCGAGCCGTCTGGTGCGCCCTGCCGGGACCGTCGTGGCCGACGCTGCTGGCGCAGGCGGCGGCAGCGACGCTGGCATCGGGCCGCGGCTCGCTGCTGTGCGTCCCGGACCACCGCGACGTCACCCGGCTCGACGCCGCACTGACCGAGGTCCTCGGAGCCGGTCGGCACGTCGTGCTCACCGCCGACGCCGGACCTGCCCGCCGCTACCGCGCCTTCCTGGCGGTCGCGCGAGGAGCGGTGCGCGTGGTCCTCGGCACCCGGGCCGCCGCGTTCGCGCCCGTGCACGACCTCGGGCTGGTCGCGCTGTGGGACGACGGCGACGACCTGTACGCCGAGCCGCGGTCCCCCTACCCGCACACCCGCGAGGTGCTGCTCCTGCGCGCCGGTGAGGAGCGGACGGCCGCGCTGGTCGGCGGCTTCGCCCGCACCGTCGAGGGGGAGTACCTCCTCCGCACCGGATGGGCGCGAGACCTGAGCGCCGACCGGCCCGCCGTGCGTGTCGCCTCCCCACTGGTCGCGGTCACCGGGGCGAGCGACCGCGAGCTCGCCCGCGACCCGCTGGCCCGCAGTGCGCGGCTGCCACGCACGGCGTACGACGCCATCCGGGCCGGTCTCGAGCAGGGGCCTGTGCTCCTGCAGACGCCCCGGCACGGCTACCTCACCGCGTTGGCCTGTGACAGCTGCCGCACGCCTGCCCGGTGCCCGGTGTGCGCGGGCCCGCTCGAGGTGACGGCGGCGCACCGGCCCCCGTCCTGTCGCTGGTGCGGCACCGAGCAGCTCCGGTGGTCGTGTCCCGAGTGCTCCGGCCGGGGGCTGCGGGCCCCGGTCCTCGGGGAGGCGCGGACCGCGGAGGAGATCGGGCGCGCCTTTCCCGGCATGCCGGTGCTCATCTCGGCGGGGGACCGGGTGCTGGCGACAGTGCCGGACACCCCGTCCCTGGTGGTCGCCACCCCCGGGGCCGAGCCGGTGGCGGGACGCGGCTACGCCTGCGTGGTCCTCCTCGACACCTGGCTGCTGCTGGCCCGCACCGACCTGAGGACGGGCGAGGAGGCGCTGCGACGGTGGCTCGCTGCCGCCGCTCTTGCTCGCTCCGGGGACCACGGCGGCCGCGTGGTGGCCGTCGGGGACCCAGCGGACCCCGTCCTGCAGGCCCTGGTGCGCTGGGACCCGGGTGGCTTCGCCCGTCGAGAGCTCGAGGAGCGGCAGTCCGCGCACCTGCCCCCGGCCTCGCGGCTGGCGAGCCTGACCGGGCCCGAGACGGACGTGGTGACGGCCCTCGAGGCTCTCACGCTGCCCCCCGGCGCAGAGGTCCTGGGTCCGGTGCCGGTCGCCGAGCGCGCGCGCGACGGACCGGTCCAGCTCCGTGCGGTGGTGCGGGTGCCGCGCGCCGTGGGTGCCGAGCTGTCCCGGACGCTGCGGGAGATGCAGGGTGTGCGCTCCGCGAAGAAGCTGCCGCCGGTGCGCGTCCAGGTGGACCCGGTCTCCCTCGGCTGACCTGCGCCGGTCCGTAGACTGGCCAGTCACGCTCTTCGTCCCCGAGCGACACACACCGCGCACACCCGAGCCCACTCGCACGAGCCCCCGCACGAGCCCCCGCACGAGCCCCCGCACGAGACCCGCACGCCACCGCCCCCGAGGAGCTGCCCCGTGGCCGTCCAGCCCATCCGCCTGTTCGGCGACCCGGTGCTGCGCACCCCTGCCGTCCCGGTGACGGACTTCGACAAGGAGCTGCGGCGGTTGGTCTCGGACCTCACCGACACGATGCTCGAGGCGCCCGGCGCCGGTCTCGCGGCGCCGCAGATCGGGGTCGGGCTCCGGGTCTTCACGTGGTACGTCGACGGCGAGCTCGGCCACCTCGTCAACCCGACCCTGGACCTGTCCGACGAGGAGCAGCACGGGCCCGAGGGCTGCCTGTCCCTGCCGGACCTCACCTTCGACTGCACCCGGGCCATGCGGGTGGTCGCCAAAGGCTTCGACATGCACGGCGAACCGGTCAGCATCGAGGGCCACGAGCTCCTGGCCCGGGCCCTCCAGCACGAGACCGACCACCTCGACGGCGTGATCTTCGTGGACCGCCTGGACCGGGAGACCCGGCGGGCGGCCATGAAGGCCATCCGCGAGGCGTCCTGGTTCGGCGAGCAGCCGCTGGTCAAGGTCTCCCCGCACCCGACGAACGGTCTCGGCCTCTGATGCGGGTGGTCTTCGCCGGCACCCCGGAGCCGGCGCTGCCGGCACTGGAGGCGGTGGCCGGCAGCCGGCACGAGCTCGTCGGTGTGGTGACGCGCCCCGATGCCCCGGCCGGACGTGGCCGCAGGCTGGTCGCGTCTACGGTGGCCGAGCGCGCCGCAACCCTCGGCGTGCCCGTGCTCAAGCCGACGCATCCCAGGGACCCCGACTTCCAGGCGGACCTGCGCGCGCTGGCACCCGACTGCTGCCCGGTGGTCGCCTACGGCGCGTTGCTGCCGCAGAGCGTCCTGGACATCCCGTCGCACGGCTGGGTCAACCTGCACTTCTCCCTCCTGCCCGCGTGGCGGGGGGCGGCACCCGTGCAGCACGCGCTGCGCGCCGGAGACGCCATCACCGGCGCCACGACGTTCCGCATCGTCAAGGAGCTCGACGCCGGCCCGACGTACGGCGTGATGACCGAGGTGGTCCGGCCCACCGACACCGCCGGCGACCTCCTACAGCGGCTCGCCGTGGGCGGCGCCGAGCTCCTGGTCCGCACCCTCGACGGGATCGAGGACGGCAGCCTCGAGGCGCGTGAGCAGCCGGCCGAGGGAGTCAGCCTGGCGCCCAAGGTCGCCGTCCAGGACGCACACGTCGACTGGAGCGCGCCGGCGCCGGCGGTCGACCGCCTGGTCCGCTCCTGCACGCCGGAGCCGGGAGCCTGGACGGTGCTGGCCGACGAGCGGCTCAAGCTGGGCCCGGTCCGGCTGGAGCCCGAGCGTCCGCCCTCGCCGCCCGGAGAGGTGGAGGTCACCAGGAGCGCGGTCTACGTCGGCACCGGCAGCCATCCCGTCCGGCTCGGCGACGTCCAGCCGCACGGCAGACGTCAGATGGCGGCCGCGGACTGGGCGCGAGGCGTGCGGGACCTGGCCGGGACCCGGCTGCGGTGAACGACCCGCGAGCCCGCCCCCGGCGGCGGCCCCGGAGCGCCCCGGCCGACCCGGTCCGCGAGGCGGCCTACGACGTGCTGGCGGCGCTGCGGGAGAAGGACGCCTACACCAACCTGGTGCTGCCACCGCTGCTGCGGTCGCGGGGGATCACCGGCCGGGACGCGGCGTTCGCGACCGAGCTGGTCTCCGGGACCGTGCGCCGGCAGGGCACCTACGACGCGGTGCTCGCTGCCTGCGTCGACCGGCCGCTGGCCAAGGTCGACGCAGGCCTCCTGGACGCCCTGCGCCTCGGCGCCCACCAGCTGCTGGCGATGCGGGTGCCCTCCCACGCAGCCGTCGGCACCACCGTGGACCTGGTCCGATCCAGGGTCGGGCACGGTCCGGCGGGGTTCGCGAACGCCGTGCTCCGCAAGGTCGCCGCCCACGACCTGTCCGGCTGGATCCGCCGGGTCGCCCCCGACCCGGCGTCGGACCCGGCCGGCTTCTCCTCCGTCGCCTACTCGCACCCACGGTGGGTGGTGTCCGCGCTCGCCGAGGCGCTCGGCAGCAGGTCCGGTGAGCTCGACGACCTGCTGGCAGCGGACAACGAGGCGCCGAAGGTCACCCTGGTCGCCCGTCCCGGCCTCTCCACCGTCGAGGAGCTCGTCGCGGCGGGTGGCACGGCGTCGACCAGGTCGCCGTACGCCGTCCAGCTGGCCTCGGGGGACCCCGGCGAGGTCCCTGCCGTCCGCCAGCGCCGGGCGGGTGTGCAGGACGAGGGCTCACAGCTGGTCGCGGCGGCCTTCGCTAAGGCGCCGCTCGAGGGTCGCGACGAGCGATGGCTCGACCTGTGCGCGGGTCCCGGCGGCAAGTCCGCCCTCCTCGCCGCGATCGCCGGTCAGCGCGGAGCCCGGCTGCTGGCGTCGGAGCGGCTGGCGCACCGGTCCGTGCTGGTCGCCGGCGCCACAGCCAGGTCCGGAGCGGGCCTGCTCGGCGTGGTGACCGCTGACGGCACCCGGCCCGCGTGGCGCACGGGTGCCTTCGACCGGGTCCTGGTCGACGCGCCCTGCACGGGGCTCGGCGCCCTGCGCCGCCGACCGGAGTCACGCTGGCGACGAGGCCCCACGGACCTCGGGCAGCTCGTGGCGCTGCAGAGCGCCCTGCTCGGGTCCGCGTTGGACAGCGTGCGCCCCGGCGGCCTGGTGGGCTACGTGACCTGCTCCCCGGTCCTCGCCGAGACGTCCGGCGTCGTCTCGGCGGTCCTGGCCGAGCGGAGCGACGTAGGCCTCGAGGACGCGACGCCGCTGCTCGCCCAGGTGCCCGACTGCGCCGGCCCGTTGCCGGGGACGGTGCAGCTGTGGCCGCACCGGCACGGGACCGACGCGATGTTCCTGGCTCTGCTCCGGCGCGTCTGAGCCCCGAGGGGGGCACGACCGCCCGTACGGGCCAACGCCTAGGCTTCGCCACCATGGGCATCCAGATCTCGCCGAGCATCCTGTCCTCGGACTTCACGCGGCTCGCCGACGAGGCACAGCGGGTGTCCGGTGCGGACTGGCTGCACGTGGACGTGATGGACAACCACTTCGTCCCCAACCTGACCATCGGCCTGCCGGTCGTGGAGGCGCTGGCGAAGTCGACCTCGATGCCGCTGGACTGCCACCTGATGATCGAGGACCCGGACCGCTGGGCCCCGGCGTACGCCGAGGCCGGCGCCTCCTCGGTGACCTTCCACGTCGAGGCGGCGGCCGCGCCGGTGCGACTGGCGCGCGAGCTGCAGAGCTTGGGCGCCCGGGCCGGGATGGGGCTCAAGCCGGCGACCGCCGTCGAGGCGTACGAGGACCTGCTGCCCGAGCTGGACATGCTGCTGGTGATGACGGTGGAGCCCGGGTTCGGCGGCCAGAAGTTCCTGGACATGTGCCTGCCCAAGATCAAGCGAGCGCGCGAGCTCATCGACCGGCACGGCCTCGAGCTGTGGCTCCAGGTGGACGGGGGAGTGTCGCTGGAGACGGTGGAGCGCTGCGCGGAGGCCGGCGCGGACACGTTCGTGGCCGGCTCCGCGGTCTTCGGCGCCGACGACCCGAACGCGATGATCGAGTCGCTGCGAAACGCGGCTCAGGCCGCCGGCTGAGCAGGCCCTCAGCCCAGCCCACCCCCAGCCCACCCCCAGCCCACCCCCAGCCCAGTCCAGCCAGCCCCGGGTTCAGGCCAATCCCTCCGGTAATCCGTGACGGAATGCGTGCTGTGACGCGGAAAAGCCAGGCGTTCCGTCACGGACAATCGGGGGTGGGGGTCCGCCAGCTGAGTCGTCGACCGGGCTCATCCCCCCGTGTGGCACGCTAGGACCCACGAGTGAAACAGCTCGCGTGCTCTGGGGTCGGTGCAATTCCGAGCCGGCGGTGACAGTC
>CAXSHL010000031.1:0-43869 GCA_964237315.1 uncultured Nocardioidaceae bacterium | reverse complement strand
CGCCCCCATGTGCCGTCCTCCCTCGCTGCAACCGCCATGGCTACGACTTCCGACAACCGCGATACTCGTCCGGCCGGACAGTGTCGTCCGTCACTCGACGCGAGGACCGTACCGAGTCCCAACCGCCATTGTCAACAATTCTGTGGATGAACCATGGGTTCAGCCTCGGTCGGAGGCTACGGCCATCCCTCCGGCCGCCACGGCGGCTGCCGTCGCGTCGGCGGACAGCAGTTCGAGGGCTCTCGCGGCCGGCTCCCCGCGTGACGACGTCGCCAGCACCCCGCCACTGAAGGTGGTGGAGATGGCAGCTGCACCGGGCAGCGGGCCGAGCACGCGGACGCCTGGGGCGCCCAGCAGCTCGCTCAGCTGCTGGAATCCCAGGTCTGCCTGCCCGGACGCGAGCAGCGAACCCACGGGTACCCCGGGGCGGGCCTGCACCAGCCTGTCCTGCACGTCCGCTCGCACACCCCAACGCTCGAGAAGTGACAGCACTGCCGATCCGCTCGGACCCGTCGAGTAGCCGATGCGTCGGGCGTTCGCCACGGCAGCGCGGACGTCCTCCTCCGTCACCAGTGCCGGGGCAGTCCTTCCACCAGGCACCGCGGCGACGACCTGGGACACGAACAACGGCCGCAGTGTCCCGGTCGCCAGCAGTCCGTCCGACTGCAGCGCGTCCATGACATCGGCGGCCAGGACGACGAGGTCCACCGGTGCGCCGTCACGAACCTGCTGTGCGACCTCGATGCCGCCGGCTGAGGTGAAGCTGATCGCGATGCCGTGCTCGCGCCCGATGTCGGCAGCCAGCTCGGTGAGCAGTGACCCGGTGGCCATCGACGAGAGTCCGGTGACGACCTCGGTCACCTCGGGCCTCCCCTCGTCAGATGGTCCTTACGCTACTCTGCGTCCACCATCGTTCACAATCACGTTCACAGAAATCACGGCACTGCAGCTCCGCCCACTCTCGAGCAGCAAAGGAACTCGCGCGTCATGCACGAACTCGGAGTCGTCCATCGCACCATCACCCGGACCCCCCGCGACCACGTCGAGGCGCTTGCTGCCTTCGGGGTCGCCACCGTCCACGAGGCGATGGGGAGGCTGGGTCTGATGCGTCCGTACATCCGCCCCGTCTATCCGACGGCCACGCTCTGTGGCACTGCGGTGACCGTGCTGCTGCAGCCGGGGGACAACTGGATGATGCACGTGGCGGTGGAGCAGCTCCAGCCCGGTGACCTGTTGGTCGCCGCCTGCACCACCGAGTGCGAGGACGGCTTCTTCGGAGACCTGCTGGCGACGTCGGTGCGCGCCCGCGGCGGGGTCGGGCTGGTCATCGACGGCGGGTGTCGCGACGTGGCGCAGCTGGAGGCCATGGACTTCCCCGTCTTCAGCCGGGCGATCCACTCCAAGGGCACGGTCAAGGCCACCTTGGGATCGGTCAACATCCCGGTGGTCTGCGCGAACGAGCTGGTCACTCCCGGCGACGTCGTGGTCGCGGACATCGACGGCGTCGTCGTCGTCCCCGCCGAACGTGCCGCCGAGGTCGCCGTCGCCGCCCGTGCGCGCGAGGAACGCGAGGTCGACAAGCGCAGACGGCTGGCCGCCGGGGAGCTCGGCCTCGACATCTACGACATGCGCGGCCCGCTGGCCGCCGCCGGCCTGCGCTACCTCGACTGACGGCGGGTCGACGATGGGCCCGACGTCAGTGGGCGAGCGCCCCCACCGGCGCGTCAGTGGCGAACAGGGCGAGAGCGGCAGCAGTGTTCGAGGCAGGCACGAAGTAGGTGTCGTGGACGCGCCGGATGCCGTCGCCGATGGCGCCTCGCATGACGAGCCACATGATCAGCTCGATGCCCTCGGTGCCGGCCTTCTCGACCAGCTCCTCGCGGCTGAGCCGTCCCAGAGCCTCAGGATCCGTCTCGATCTTGTCCAGGAACTCCCGGTCGAACTTCTCGTTGATCAGACCGGCTCGCTTCCCGGCGAGCTGGTGTGACATGCCACCGGTCCCGAAGACGGCCACCTTGAGGTCCTCGGGGTAGGCAGCGACTGCACGGCCGATCGCCTGGCCGAGCTCGAGGCACCTCGATGCCAGGGGCTGGGGATACTGGATGACGTTGACCAGCACGGGAACCACGGGGCAGGGCCAGGCGTCACCGGGGTCGGGACAGTAGACCGACATCGGCACCGTGAGCCCGTGGTCCACCTCGAGCCGGCTGAAGACCGTCATGTCGAACCCGTCGTCCATCAGGGAGCGGGTGAGGTGGTGGGCGAGAGGCGGGTGTCCCACGACCTCGGGGACGTTCCGCGGTCCCCATCCCTCGTCGGCCACCGGGAAGCGGGAGGCCGTCCCGATGCCGAACGTAGGGATGACGTCGAAGCTCACGGCGTTGGCATGGTCGTTGTAGACGACGATGGCCACGTCCGGACGATGCTCCGCCATCCATTCCTGGGCGGGGGCGTAGCCGTCGAAGAGCGGCTTCCAGACCGGGTCGTCCCGCCGGCCGAGGTCGTGCGCGGCCCCGATAGAGGGCACGTGGGACGTCGCGAGTCCCCAGATGATCTCAGCCAAAGCTCCGGCCTCCCGCTCTCAGTGCGTCCTTGAACTCCTCGGTCGTCATGCCGGTGAAGATGCCTCCCAGATCCTGCATGGAGACCCCGCAGACCACGGCCAGCTTGTAGACGAAGAAGATGGATCCCCCTAGATCGAGCATGCCCGCCCAGTCGCGGGCCAGCACGGCCTGCTTCTGCTCCTGGCTCAGGTCGTGGGAGTCGCAGTAGGCCGCCTCGTCCGCAAGGAACGCCTCGCGACTCTCCGGACGGACGAGTGAGGCGCACATCTGGTTGAGCGCTCTCGCCCGGTCGTTGTCCTCGGCGGTGAACAAGTAGTTGTCGGGAACTGCCTCCACGTCGGTCTCCCTTTCGTCGCCGTCCAGTGTATAGAGTGTTGACAATCTTGTACATGAGTGCCCGATCGTGACTGCAAGGAGCCCCCATGGAATTCCTCGTCCGGCAGACCAACCGCATGCCGGCCCTCGCCGCCGAGGAGCTGGCGGAGATCAAGTCGCGTGAGCGCGCCTATGCCGCCCAGCTGCGCGAGGAGGGGGTGCTCCAGCACCTGTGGCGCGTCCCCGGCAGCCGTTCGGCGATCGGTTGGTATGCGGCCGACGACACCACCCATCTCCACGACCTGCTGAGTGCGCTCCCGACGTTCGAGTGGCTGGAGATCACCGTGGAGCCGCTGGCCACGCACCCGCAGGAACAGCCGGTGGAGAACCTGCGGGCGCAGTGAGACTCGTCGTCACGCTGTGCCGTCGCGGCTACGGCTGGCCAGAGCGCCGGAGGCGGGCCGCGAGGCGGGGGTAGACACGCAGTGCGTTGCCGGCGTAGATCTGCTCGCGTTGGGTCGCGGTCAGGTCTGCTGCTTCCACGTAGCGTCGGGTGTCGTCGAAGAAGTGGCCGGTCGTGGGATCGATGCCACGCACGGCTCCCACCATCTCGGATCCGAACAGGATGTTGCCGGTGTCGATCACCTTCACCAGCAGGTCGACTCCGGCCTGGTGGTAGACACAGGTGTCGAAGAAGACGTTGCGCATCAGGTGGGTTTCCAGTGGGGGCTTCCCGAGCATGTCGGCGAGCCCGCGATAGCGCCCCCAGTGGTAGGGAACAGCGCCACCGCCATGCGGGATGATCAGCCGAAGCTCGGGAAAGGTGCCGAACAGGTCACCTTCGAGGAGCTGCATGAACGCGGTGGTGTCGCTGTTCAGGTAGTGCGCACCGGTGGCGTGAAAGGCCGGGTTGCTGCTGGCGGACACGTGGATCATGGCCGGCACGTCCAGCTCGACCATCACCTCGAACAGCGGGAACCAGTACGGGTCGGTGAGGGGTGGCGAGGTCCAGTGGCCGCCACTGGGGTCCGGGGTGAGGTTGAGGCCGACGAAGCCCATGTCGACGCAGCGACGGAGCTCGCTGATCGCAGCGTCGAGGGGCGCTCCGGGGAACTGCGGCAGCTGGCAGACACCCACGAACGCGGTGGGGAAGAGGTCGACCACGCGAGCGATGAGGTCGTTGCTGACACGGGACCAGGCCGAACCGGCCTCGAGGTCACCCTGGTGGTGTCCCATCGCCGATGCCCGGGGCGAGAAGATGGTCATGTCCGAGCCGCGCTCGCGCAGGATCCGGAGCTGGTGGGTCTCGATGGACTCCGCGATCTCGTCGTCGGAGATCGACGGGTAGTCCGGCGCGTCCGCCCCGGCCAGGAAGGCGGTCAGCTGGTCGCGGCGCCACTGCGAGTGCGCGTGCGGCGCCGTCGTGTAGTGGCCGTGGCAGTCGATGATCACGTGAGTCCTCAGTCGGTCCGAACCGCTACGGTGTCTCGACTTCTTCTCTTTGTCAACAATCGAGCGTACGATCCTGGGCCACGCGCTGACACAAGGAGAAGCACATGCCGTTGGGACATGAGGTCGCCCACCTCTCACACCTGCACCTCGACACGCCCGTCCTGGAGCAGAGTGTCGCGTTCTTCGTCGACTACCTCGGGATGACGGTGAACGGTGAGCAGGGCGGCGCTGTGTTCCTGCGGACCTGGGACGAGTACGAGCACCACACCCTCACCCTGACCCAGAGCGACCGGCCCGCCATCCGTCGCACGCACCTCCGGGCCGCGAGCCCCGACGCGCTGGAGCGCCGTGTCAAGCTGCTGGAACAGCGTGGGTTCGGCATCGGCTGGGAGGACGGTGAGCCGGGCTACGGCCCGACGTACCGCTTTCACGACCCGGATGGCCACGAGTTCGGGATCTACTACGAGTCAGAGTGGTTCCAGGCGCCGCCTGAGTCCCGTCCCGCGCTGAAGAACCAGGCGCAGGCCTACCCGGGCCGGGGCGTCTGCGTGCGCCGGCTGGACCACATCAACTTCCTCGGCGTCGACGTGGAGGCCAACCGCGACTTCCTCCGCGACGATCTGGGTGCACTGGTCACCGAGCAGATCGTCCTGGACGACGGCTCCGTCGCGGGGAGCTGGACCACCTTCACCAACAAGGGCTACGACGCCGTGTACACGCGCGACCGCACCGGCACCCGGGGCCGGTTGCACCACATCGCGTTCGCCACCGACACCCGCGCGGACATCCTGCGCGCGGCCGACATCGCCTTGGAGCAGGGGGTCTTCATCGAGACCGGGCCCCACAAGCACGCCATCCAGCAGACCTTCTTCCTCTATGTCTACGACCCCAGCGGCATCCGCATCGAGCTGTGCAACGCCGCAGCCCGCCTGGTCCTGGCTCCCGACTGGCAGACGGTCGACTGGACCGAGGCCGAACGCGCCAAGGGCCAGGCGTGGGGGCTGAAGACGATCGAGTCGTTCCACACCCACGGCACCCCGCCGGTCACCTAGCCCCTCGAGGAAGGACTCGCCCGGGTCTCAGCCGCAGTTCCGGCACCGGCAGGGCACGGCACTGCTACCCTGGGGCACGATTGTGAACAATCGTCCTGAGGAGACATCCATGTCCATCGCGGCATCCGAGCCGAGGACGCTGACGTCACGGGCCGGCGACGTCACCACCGGAATCCGCCAGGCGATCCTGAGCGGCGACTTCGTCCCCGGGCAGCGGCTCGTCGAGATCGATCTCTCCGAGCAGTTCTCAGCCAGCAGGGGTGCCGTGCGGTCCGCGCTGCTGGAGCTGGCCACGGAGGGACTGGTCGAGCGGACGGCGAACCGGGGTGCCCGAGTACGGGTGGTGGATCTCGACGAGGCCATCGAGATCTATGAGATCCGGATGGTCGTCGAGGCCCTCTGCGCCCGCAAGGCTGCCGAGCGCATCGACGCGGCAGGCATCAAGGAGTTGCGCAGGATCGGCAAGGACATGAAGGCGGCGGTCGCCGGTGGCGACATCGGCCGATACCGCGATCTCAACCAGAGGCTGCACGGCCGGATCCGTGAGATGAGCGGCCAGCGGACCGCCGGGCTCGTCCTCGAGCGGCTTCGGGCCCAGAGTGTCCGACAGCAGTTCAAGGTCGCCTCGCTTCCGGGGAGGCCGCGGGTGTCTCTGCCGGAGCACCTGGCGATCATCGCAGCCGTGTGTGCCGGCGACCCCGACGAGTCCGAGCGCGCCGTACGCGAGCATCTCCGCAGCGTGATGGACGCCATGCAGGCGGCCGCCCCCTAGACCGCGTGGCGGTAGGTCACCGGCTCAGGCAGGCCGGCGACGGCCCGACCTCGGTCAGCGTGTTCGGCAGCCCGACCCGGGTGGTGAACTCGATGAAGGCGCGGATCTCATCCGTGGGGGCTCCTTCGAGAGCGAGCTGGGTGAGCGAGCCGACGTTCACCTTCTCGCCGTGGGCAAGGCGTTGGCCACGATGACGTCGGCCTCCGAGTCGCGGATCACGGCGACGAGCCGGTCCACCTCCGCGGCGGTCGGGATGCCGTTGAACTTCTCCCGGTCCAGCGGGAGCGACGCGCCGGTGAGTAACGCCTCGACGTCGTGGCCGACGGTTCGGCCGAATTCTAGGACTGGACGGCGCCTACGGCGCTGCCCTCGGGAGAGGCGCGGTGGATGAACCGCCGCTCGACCAACCGGAAGGACGCCTCAGCGGCGAGCAGCGTCAGGAGCACGTTCGCAGGGATCCACCACGGGCTGTGCCGCAGCGCCGGCGTGAGTGCCCAGGCGACGAAGTTCTGCCACAGGTAGATCGAGTACGACCGCCGGCCCAGGGCGACCATCCACCGCGAGGACAGCAGGCGGCTCAGCAGGTCGTCGCCCGTGTCGCACGCGGCCTTCGACGCCACGCTCCACACGAGCACCGCGGAGGCCAGAACCGCCAGGGCCATGCCGCCGAGATAGGTGAACGAGTCGTCGATGCCGCTGCCGGCGGTGAGAGCGACCAGGCCGGCCAGGGCCAGCCAGGAGGGCCAGCTGCGCCCGGCGAGCCACTGTGTGCCGTCGTCGGCGAGCCGCCACACGAACACCTGACCCAGACAGCACCCGAGCAGGATCCCCTGCGCATGCAGGGGGCTGGCGAGGAACGCCCAGTTGACCGAGTGGCTGCCCAGGTAGACGGCTGCCTGGGCGACGCACGAGGCGACCGCTGCAGCGAGGGTGAGGGTGAGCAGCGCTCGCCGGCTCACCCGGCCGAGCACCAGCACCAGCGCCACCGGCCACAGGATGTAGAACTGCTCCTCCACCGACAGCGACCACAGATGGTCCACCTGCCACGGGGAGTCGTGCCCCAGGACCCCGGTCCAGTTGAAGGTGTACGTCATCACCGAGATGTCGACCACGGCCGTCACGAGCAGGTCACGCACCGACGGCATGGTCGCGAGCGCGCTGACCGTGAACACGAGGAGCAGTGCCACGACCGCCGGGAGCAGTCGACGAGCCCGCCGGATGTAGAACGTGCCGAGGTGGATCCGGCCCGTCCCGCCGAACTCCTGCAGCAGGATGGAGGTGATCAGGAACCCGCTGAGCACGAAGAAGAGGTCGACGCCGAAGATGCCGCCGGGCGCGACGCTCGGCGCCAGGTGCACCAGGGACGTGAGCGCGACCGCGAACGTCCGCAGACCGTCCAGCGCAGGCATCCTGCCGAGCGCGCGGTCCTTCTCACGCGTGACCATGCCCACCCCCCGCCCCCGACGCCTTGCGGCCGGTGGTGACCCGGCCGCCTCACCCTAAGCCTCGGGGGACGCGCGTCGGTGCCCGGCTACCCTTGCCTTCCTCGGACACTGGGTCCGTCGGTCGTTCCAGCAGGACCCGTGAACGGAGCTCGCCGTATGCCTCGCACCATCGCCACCACCAGCAAGGTCGATCACGACGAGCTCCTCGCGTTCGTGCGACCACGCCACCGGATGCTCCTCATCACGCGTCGCGCCGACGGCTCGCCCCAGGCGTCGCCGGTCAGCGGTGGGGTCGACGCTGCCGGTCGGATCGTGATCTCCACCCACACCGAGCGGGCCAAGACCCGCAACGCCCGCCGGCGGCCCGACGTGTCCGTGGTCGTGCTCTCCGATGACTGGAACGGCGCGTGGGTCCAGGTCGACGGCACGTGCGAGCTCCTCGACGCAGCCGACGGCCCGGAGGCTCTGGACGCGTTCGTCGACTACTTTCGCAGCATCGCCGGTGAGCACTCGGACTGGGCGGAGTATCGCCAGGCCATGGTCGACCAGGGAAAGTCACTGATGCGCGTCACTGCCACCCGGTGGAGCCCGGTCGCCACCGGTGGCTTCCCGCCGCGCCTGGCCGACGGGTAAGAGTCAGCGCGACAGCTCGCCGACGACCCGGTCGAGCCAGTCGCTCAGCAGGTGGCGCTCGGCCTCGGTCAGCATCTCGAGCTGCGGTGCGACCGCGCGGAAGGCGACAGCCACCGCCATCTGCGAGCTGTCCGGGGCTTCGTGCGCGTCGACCAGGATCTGGCGGAGCACGGCCTCGAACAGGGCGTCGGCCAGATCGGTGTCACGTCGCTCGACCGGTGTCGCCAGCAGGGTCTGGATCGCTCCGGTCCCCGCCGCGTGGATGAGGCCGACCGCGCGTTGCTCGCTCACCCGCAGCCGGCCCGTCCCGGCCAGCCGGTGGACCCGCGCCTCCAGCACGCGCAGGCCCGCCTGGGCAGCGGGGGAGTGCTGCCCTCGGTCCGGGTCGCTGAGGAGGCGGAACAGGGTCGGGTTCGCCAGGCCGAAGTCCAGCTGCGTCCGCCACCCGGCCCGTAGGTCCTCGAGCGGGTCGAGGCCGTCGGCCGCGGCCGCCTGGACGACCTCGGCCTTGGCGGTCACGTAGGTGCTCATCACGTGCTCGGCCACGGCATCGAGCAGGCCGTCCTTGTCGCCGAACAGGCGGTAGATCGCCGGGGCCTGGACGCCGGCGGCCTCGGCCACCCCACGCGTGGTGATCGCAGCCGGCCCGCCCTCGGCGAGAAGGCGGGTCGCGACGTCGACGATCCTCGTCCGGGTGTCCGCGCGACTGCCCGCTGTCGTGCTCATGATCCAACGATAACGCAAACTTGCTATCACTGTGTTTCCCTGGCTACCCTAGGCATGATTCCACCGATACCAAGGAGCTCCTGACGATGATCGTGATCACCGGCGCAACCGGCGCGCTCAACGGCGCCACCGTCGACCACCTGCTCGAACGTGTCCTCGGCGACCAGATCGCGGTCGTGACGCGTGACGTCGCGAAGGCCCAGCGGTTCGCCACCCGAGGGGTCGAGGTCCGCCACGGTGACTACGCAGACCCGGCCACGCTGCCCGCGGCGTTCGAGGGAGCCGACCAGCTGCTGCTGGTCTCCTCCAACGACCCGGGCGCAGATGCGGTGAGCCTGCACCGCAACGCGATCGACGCGGCCGTGGCAGGGTCAGCCGGGCGCATCCTCTACACCAGCCACCAGGGCGCCTCACCCGACAGTCCGTTCGCCCCGGCCCGCGTCCACGCTGCGACCGAGCAGCTGCTCGCCGAGTCGGGCGTCGCCTGGACCGCCCTGCGCAACGGGTTCTATGCCCACAGCCTCACCTGGCTGGCCGGGCCCTGGCAGGAGACCGGCCGGATCACCGTCCCGGCCGACGGACCTGTGTCCTGGACGGCGCGCGAGGACGCCGCGGAGGCGGCCGCCGCGGTCCTGGCCTCGAGCGGG
Organism: uncultured Nocardioidaceae bacterium; assembly: GCA_964237315.1. Classification (GTDB taxonomy): domain Bacteria; phylum Actinomycetota; class Actinomycetes; order Propionibacteriales; family Nocardioidaceae; genus Nocardioides_B. Next base: position 34,263 of record CAXSHL010000031.1, on the reverse strand, counting down.
GCGTACGACGGCCCGACGACCCTCACCGCGAGCGCCGCACCCACCTTCGAGGAGATCGCGGCCCTGGCCTCCGAGCTGACCGGGCGGACCGTCGAACGCGTGGTGGTCGACCCCGAGGAGTGGGTCGCGGCGCAGGTCGCGGTGGGTCAGCCGGAGCACGTGGCCCGCTTCAGCCTCGGCATGCACCAGGCCGCCGGGAAGGGCTTCTTCGCGGGCGTCGACCCGCTGCTCGCCGAGCTGCTCGGGCGAGAGCCACGGACCGCCGCTGACGTGCTCGCCGCGTCGATCGCCGGTCCGGCGCACGCGTCCACCTGAGCCATGACCCCCGGCCGGGCGTGGGGCCGCGGGGGCTGCACCGGGGGCCGTCATACTGGATCGCGCACCCACCCCACTCCCGGAAGACCGCCATGACCCGTCCCTCGACCGTCGCGCCGTCGTCCTGGCAGCGACTCCGGCGGCCGGTCGCCGCAGGCCTCGGCGTCGCCCTGCTCGCCAGTGGTGCCGGCTGCATCAACAAGCCGGCCCCCAAGGTCGGCGGGGGACCGGCGGGGAGGAACAGCTCGGCCCCGGCACAGCTGGTCCCTGAGGGGGCCACCGCGCCGGCGAACGGCGCCCGGCCCAACATCGTGACGATCGTGGCCGACGACATGCGCACCGACGACCTGCGCTGGATGCCGAACGTCCGTGAGCTGGTCGAGGACCAGGGGCTGGGCTTCGCCAACTCCTTCAGCTCCAACCCGATCTGCGCGCCGGCCCGGAGCTCGCTGCTCACCGGCCAGTACTCCCACAACACCGGCGTGCTGTCGGTCGTCCGCCCCACCGACTACGCGGCGTTCGACGACCGTTCGACCCTGGGTACGGCGCTGAACCGCGCCGGCTACAACACGCTGTTCCTCGGCAAGTACATCAACGGGTATGGCAACGGTCGCTCACGGGTCACGAAGAAGAACTCGTTCCGCTACGTGCCGCCGGGCTGGACGGACTGGTACGGCTCGGTCCAACGGCCGGGCAACAGCCAGCTGACCGGCGGGACCTACCAGTACTACCACCTGCTGATGAACCACAACGGCCGGATCGAGGACCGCTGGAGGGGCACCTACCAGACCGTTGCCGAGGGGCGCATCGCTCGCCGGCTGGTGACCAGGTACCACCGCTCCGCCAAGCCGTTCTTCCTCTACTTCGCACCCATCGCCCCGCACGTCGGCGCTCCGCGCGAGAAGGACGACCCAGCCCCCCAGACCTGGCCGTACAGCACCTCGACGGAGCTCTTCAAGACCCCCGCCCGTCCCAAGCGGGTGCGCGGCATGTTCGACGACCAGATCACCCGAGCCTCGGGGCTGCCGGCCGACGGCAGCGAGAGCCAGAGCCAGCAGGGGATGAACGGGCTGCCCCGACCGATGCGCTGGCTGCCGCGGATCGACGCGAAGGAGAAGGCGGCGATGCTGACGGTGACCCGCCAGCGCGCCGAGTCGCTGTTCGTCCTCGACCAGCAGGTCGGCAAGCTGATCACGACGCTCAAGAAGACCGGTGAGTACGACGACACCGTGCTGATGTTCACCTCGGACAACGGCTACTTCCTGGGTGAGCACCGGATGCGGCAGGGCAAGCTCTGGACGCACGAGCCGTCGATGCGGGTGCCCTTCGTCGTCGCCGGAGCCGGGGTCCCGCACGGCACCCGCTACGACCCGATCTCCACCGAGGACATCCCCGCCACCATCCTCGACCTGGGCGGCGCCCGCCCGCCGCACCCCGCCGACGGCGTCTCGCTCGTCCCCTCCTTCGCGCGCGACAGGGGCTGGCGAGAGCCTGTCCTGGTCGAGAACCAGGTCGAGGGACCCGAGCTCAACGCCGCCCGGGACAGGGCGCCGACCGGCTTCGCCCACACCCTGACCGGCACCGGGCTGCGCACCGCCCGCTGGAAGTACGTCCGCTACATCGACGGCGACGCCGAGCTCTACGACCTGAGCCGGGACCCCAACGAGCTGCACAACCTCTACGGCCGCAGGAAGTACGCCGCCGTGCAGGCCCAGCTCGCCCGCGTGTGGAGGACGACCCGGGACTGCGCCGGCGCGAGCTGTCGCAGGCCACTGCCGGCCGCGCTCCAGGTCGGACCCCGGCAGCTCGCCGAGGCCACCCGGACGCAGGAGCGCGGAGTCGAGGCGCGCTACGGGGTCGCGCTGCCGTAGCCGACCCTCTCGCGCGGGGTGACGACGCGCGACATCTGGCTGTTACGTGGCGAAACGTCTCCGCAAGGTGGCCACGCTTCACTGTGCGCGAACGGCATCCGCCGTCGACGAGCACGCAGAGGGAGAGCGCACATGGACACAGGGACGACCGCCTTCATGCTCAGCTGCATCATCGGGCTGACCATGATGATCCCCGGGCTGGCGCTCTTCTACGGCGGCATGGTCAGCGTCAAGAGCAGCCTGAACATGATGATGATGACGTTCGGCGCGGTTGCCGTCGTCGGTGTGCTGTGGGTGCTGTTCGGCTACTCGATGGCGTTCGGCGACTCCTACGGCGGCGCCGGCCTGCTGGGCAGCATCACCGAGTACGCCGGCCTCGGCGGCAGTGTGACCGAGGGCGACACGGCGCTGCCGCTGGCGCTCTTCGCCCTGTTCCAGGCCCTGTTCGCCGCCATCACCGTCGCACTCATCTCGGGTGCGGCGGCCGATCGGATGCGCTTCGGCAGCTGGATGGTGTTCGCCGCACTCTGGGCCGTGGTCGTCTACTTTCCGGTCGCCCACTGGGTGTTCGCGTTCGACAACGACACCGACGCCGGCGGCTGGATCGCCAACAAGCTCGGGGCCGTGGACTTCGCCGGAGGCACGGCGGTGCACATCAACGCCGGCGCGGCGGCTCTGGCGGTGGCGATCGTGCTCGGCAAGCGCGCGACCTGGGGCCAGGCGCCACGACCGCACAACGTGCCGCTGACGCTGCTCGGCGCCGGCCTGCTGGTACGCCTTCAACGGCGGCTCCGCGCTGACCGCGGGACACGGCGCCTCCGTCGTGATGCTCACCACCTTCACCGCGACCTGCGCCGCGATGCTGGCCTGGCTGGCTGTCGAGAAGCTCCGGCACGGCCACTCCACCGCGGTGGGAGCGGCATCGGGTGCCATCGCGGGCCTGGTCGCCATCACGCCGGCCTGTGGTGCGGTGACCCCGCTGGGCTCGATCGTGCTCGGGGCAGTGGCGGGGGCCGTGTGCCCGCTCGCCCTCGGTCTGAAGGACCGCTTCGGGTACGACGACTCCCTGGACGTCGTGGGTGTGCACCTTGTCGGTGGCGTTATCGGCACCGTGCTGATCGGACTGTTCGCCACCGCGGAGATGCCGAGCGGCCAGGACGGCCTGTTCTACGGCGGGGGACTGCATCTCCTGTGGGTGCAGGCGGTTGCCGCCTTCGCGGTGCTGGCCTACTCCTTCGTCGTCACCCTGGGGCTCGCGACGGCGCTCAAGGCCACCATCGGGCTGCGGGTCTCTCCTGAGCACGAGGAGGGCGGCCTGGACAGGATGCTGCACCGGGACCCGGCCTACGACCTGGTCCACTGAACGCCGGCTGACCCCCTTCCGGCCGACCCCCTTCCGGTCGACCCCCTTTCGGCCATCGCGGCCAGCACCTTCAACGGCAGGATCGGCAGGTCCCGGATGCGGACCCCGACTGCGTCGTGGACCGCGGCTGCCACCGCCGCGTCGACGCCGGTGGCTCCCAGCTCTCCGATGCCACGGGCGCCGATGAGGCTGGCGGCCTCGTCGTACTCCTCGACGAAGGAGACGTCGAGGTCGGCCGGGATGTCGGCGTTCACCGGGACGGCCACGTTGGAGAGGTTCTTGGCCAGCCACCGGCCGAACACCGGCTCCTGGTCGCTCTCCTCCATGGTCGCCTTGCCCCAGCCCCAGATCAGGCCGCCGGTCATCTGGCCGCGCGCCGTGAGCGGGTTGACGATGCGTCCGGCCGAGTAGACCCCGACCGCCCGCCGCAGTCGCAGCAGCCCGAAGTCCGGGTCCACGCCCACCTCCACGAAGACCGCGCCCCATGTGCGCATCGCGAACGGCGTCCCTGTCCCGTCGGCGTTCATCGGGGCGTCGCCGGGCAGGCCGAAGGTGCCCTCGCCGACCAGCTCGTCCACGCCGGCGCGCTCCATGGCCTCCCGCGGGTCGGAGTCCAGGCCCAGCGCCGCCAGCTGCTTGGTGACGTCGCGGGCGGCAGCGGCGACCGCACTGCCGGTGCCCATCGTGGTCGAGGAGCCGTACGTCGGACCGGTGGCCGGCAGCCCGGTGTCACCCCAGCGTGCCTCCACGGCGTCCACGGGCAGCCCGAGCTCCTCCGCAGCGAGCTGCGCCATCACGGTCTGGGCGCCGCTGCCGATGTCGTGGACGTTGGTCTCGACCAGCGCGGACCCGTCGACGCGCAGCCGCACCCGGGCCGCACCGGGGAAGCGGAAGCTGCCCATCGAGCAGGTGGCCATGCCGTGCCCGACGACCCAGGGCCCGTCCTGGCGCGGCCGGTCGTGCCGGGTCCGCCACCCGTAGCGCCGGGCGCCCTCCTCATAGCTCTCCCGCAGCCCGTTCTGCGACCACGGTCGCCCGTCGGAGGGAGAGACGTCGGCGAAGTTGGCCAGGCGTACGTCGAGCGGGTCGCGGCCGACCGCCTCGGCGAGCTCGTTGACGGCACTCTCCAGCGCCCACAGCCCGGGGCCCTCGACGGGTGCGCGCATCGGCGTGGGGACGTTGAGGCTGACCCGCTCGAGCAGCTGGGTGAGCCGGATCGCCGGGACGTCGTACAGCGACTTGCTGGCCTCGGTGGCCGGCTCCACGTGGGTGTCGGCGAGGGCTGCGTTGTTGACGACGACGTGCTCGAGGGCCTGCAGCCGGCCGTCGGCATCCGCGCCGATGCGGATGGTCTGCTCCATCCACGGCTGGTAGCCCACGTTGCTGAACTGGTCGCCGCGGCGCAGCTGCAGGCTCACCGGCCGGCCGACGACCCGGGCTACCGCGGCGGCGAGGATCTCGTGCGGCCACACGAAGCCCTTCGACCCGAACCCGCCGCCGGTGTGCCGGGCCAGCACGCGGACGGACTCGGGCTCGATGCCCAGCGCTGTCGCGACCACCGGTACGACGGTGGAGCTGGCCTGCACGGCGTCCCACAGCGTCAGCCGGTCGCCGTCCCAGCGCGCCACCGTGCTGGAGGTCTCCATGGCGTGGTGGTGGCGTGGTGGCTGCAGGTAGGTCTGCTCGAGCCGGACCGCTGCTCCGGCCAGCGCCCGGTCGAGGTCCCCCTTGTCGAACACCACCGGGTCCGAGCCGGGCGTCGGCTCGCGCTCGCCGCTGCCCAGGAGGACAGGGTCGCTCGCCTCGCACCGGACGATGACCGCCGCGCGACCCTCCTCGGCGGCCTCGATGCTCTCCCCGAGCACGATCGCGACCGGCTGGCCCTCGAAGCGGATCACGTCATCGCTGAACGGCATCGTCAGCACAGCGGCCGGCGGCGACAGCTCCCCGAAGGTGGGCAGGTCGTCCGCGGTCAGCACCGAGCTGACCCCCGGCACGGCGAGGGCGGCACCGGTCTCGACTCCCAGCAGCCGGCCGCTCGCCACCGGCGCACCGACCAGCACGGCGTGCAGCTGACCCTCGAGGTGGTGGTCCGCAGCGTACTGCGCGCGCCCGGTCAGCTTGGCCGGCCCCTCGATGCGGGTGACGGCGGGGCGGGTGGGCGGGTCGGAGAGGTCCGTCATGCCACTCCTCCGGCGCTGAGCAGGGCCCGGACGGCGGCGTTGCGGGCCATCGTCACCTTGAACGCGTTCTGCGGCAGGGGAGTGGCGTCCGCCAGCGCCGCGTCCAGGACCGGCTGCACTGCCTCCCGGGTCAGCGGCAGGCCGACCAGGGCCTCCTCGGCCTCGGGCAGCCGCCACGGCCGCTGGGCCACCGAGCCGAGGGCCACCCGGGCGTCGCGCACGGTGCCGTCGACCACCCGGACGGTGGCAGCGGCGGAGACGATGGCGTACTCGTAGGACGCCCGCTCGCGGACTTTGACGCAGGCCGAGCGGTCGCCGTCCCGGACGGGGATCCGGTAGCCGAGGATCAGCTCGTCGGGCTCCAGCCGGTGCTCGCGAAGCCGGTTGCCCGATCCGTCGACCGACCCGTTGCCCGACCCGTTGCCCGACCCGTGGACCAGGGCCGCGGCCTCGACCTGGCTGAGGTGGAACTCCCGCATCGGGATGCTCCGTCGCCCGCCCGGTCCGACGACATCGACGTGGGCGTCCAGCGCCGCCAGTGCCACGGCCGGGTCGGAGGGCTGCACCGCGACGCAGTCGTCGGTCCAGCCGAGCACGGCCTGCCGCTCGTGACGGCCGGCGAGCGACGCGCAGCCGCTGCCAGGGTCGCGCTTGTTGCACGGCCAGGGCACCGGGCTCTCCGCCCGGAAGTACGGGCAGCGGGTGCGCTGCAGGACGTTGCCGCCCAGGGTCGCCCGGTTGCGCAGCTGCGCCGAGGCTGCCTGCCGGCAGGCGGAGGCAAGCGCCTCGGCGTGCTCGGCCACGAGTGGATGCTCGGCGACCTCGTTGAGGGTGGTGAGGGCGCCGATCGCGAGCTCCTCGTCATCGACTCCAGCCATCTTGATCCCGCCCAGCTCGAGCCGGCCCACGTCGAGGACTCGGTGCGGGTCGGCGATCCCCAGCCGCAGCCAGTTGAGCAGCTCGGTGCCGCCGGCGATCACCGACGTGCTCGGCTCGGCGAGCGCCTCCACCGCCCCCTCGACATCCGTCGCGACGGCGTACCCGAAGCTCCTCACGCGCCCGCCCCGGCCGGCTCGCCCGACGCGCTCCGGTCGGCGAGGGACCGCACCGCCGCGGTGATCTGGGGATAGGCGGAGCATCGGCAGATGTTGCCGCTCATCCACTCCCGGACCGTCTCGTCGTCGCCCGCGTGGCCCTCGGCGAGGCAGGCCACGGCCGACATGAGCTGTCCGGGGGTGCAGTAGCCGCACTGGAAGGCGTCGTGCTCGAGGAACGCCTGCTGGACCGGGTGCAGCGACCCGTCCGGCCCGGCGAGCCCCTCCACGGTCGTGACGCTGCGACCCTGGCACTGGACGACGAGCGTCAGGCAGCCGTTCATCCGCAGCCCGTCGACCAGCACCGTGCAGGTGCCGCACGCACCCTCGTTGCAGCCCTTCTTGGCGCCGGTCAGCCCGGCCTCCTCACGCAGCCAGTCCAGCAGCGTGGTGCGCGGGGAGACCGTGGTGCGGACGTCGCTGCCGTTGACCCTCAGCGTGACCTCGACCTCGTGGACGAAGGAAACCGTCATGAGCCCATATGAGCCGGTCCTGGGCCTGCCGGTCAAGGCCTTTCCACACCGTGGAGGCGAGCGACGGTGCATCGGCGTCAGCGGGCAGCCGCCGGCTCCGTGGTGGCGTGGTCGAGCGCTGCCGCCGCCGTACGACGGGCCCAGGGTGTCGTGGTGACCAGCCCGGCAGCGACGATCGCGGCGCCGCAGCACGCCATCAGCCACCACACCGGGTGCGTCGCAGCCGGGAACGACGGGCCCACCGCACCACTGACGGCGGCCCCGGCGATCGTCCCGGCGATCGCGACGCCCAGGGACTGCCCGATCTGCCGGCTGGTCGAGGTGACCCCCGCGGCGACCCCGGCCTGTGCGCGCGGCATGCCGGCCACCGCGGTCGCCGTGATCGGCGCGTTCACGAAGCCCTGGCCGGCGCCGAAGACGAAGTAGACGCCCAGCAGCACGACCAGTGGCGTGCCGGCGGACAGCCGGGTCAGGGCCAGCGCCGAGAGCGTGGTGCAGGCGCCGGCGAGCACGAGTGAGCGCCGGCTCCCGAAGCTGCCGACCATCCTGCCGGACAGCGGCGCGAACACCAGTGCGGCCACCGCGAGTGGCAGCGTGCACAGGCCCGCCTGAAGTGCCGAGAGCCCGCGCACCTCCTGCAGGTACAGGGTGTTGAGGAACAGGAAGCCTCCGAACGCCGAGAAGGCCGCCACCGCTACGACGGTCGCGCCGGAGAACGGGACGCTGCGGAAGAAGCCGAGCTGGATCAACGGCTCGCGCCGGCGGGGCTCGTAGACGAGCAGCCCTGCCACGGAAGCCGCCGCCACGGCGAACAGGGTCACGATCAGCGGGGAGGACCACCCGGCCCGGGGGCCCTCGATGATGCCACCGACCAGTCCGAGGAGCCCGGTGATGACGAGCACCTGGCCGACCGGGTCCACCCGTCGCGGTCGAGGCGCGCGCGACTCCGGGATGAACCGCCCGGCGAGGACGATGGCGGCGATGCCGATCGGAGCGTTGACCCAGAAGATGGAGCGCCAGCCGATCGTCTCGGTGAGCAGGCCGCCGGCCAGCGGACCGATCGCGATGGAGAGCCCGGAGACGGCGCTCCAGACCCCGATCGCCCGGGCGCGCTGGCGGGCGTCGGGGAAGACATTGGTGATGATCGACATCGCCACCGGGTTCATCATCGACCCGCCGACGGCCTGCACCATGCGGGCCCCGACCAGGAACGGCAGCGAGGGGGCGGCGCTGCACAGCAGCGACCCGAGGGTGAAGACCGTCAGCCCGGTCCGGAAGACCCGGCGCCGGCCCAGCCGGTCGCCCATCGACCCGGACAGCATCAGCAGGCTCGCCACCACGAGGATGTAGGCGTCCACCGTCCACTGCAGGCCGGCCAGCGAGGCGTGCAGGTCAGTGCGGATCGACGGGATGGCGACGTTGACGACGGTGTTGTCCATCGTCACGAGCAGCAGGCTGAGGCAGCAGATGGCCAGCACCAGCAGCTGGCGCTGACGAGGCAGCTCGGGCATGCAGGGGCTCCGGGAAGAAGAGTTGGCGGTTGCAACAATTTATCAGCCGGCACCTCGGCCACGTCCAAGCCTGCCGGGGCCTGGCCGGCCGGAGCGACGTCTCGCTCCGTTGGGGCCTGCGGAGGCTCTCAGGTCAGGTCCCATCGGGCGACCCACCAGGCCACGCCGTACGGCGCATCGGCGTAGCGGACCTCTGCCGACACCTCTCGGTCCCGGGCCAGCTCACCCATGACGCGCAGGGCGGGCACGCCGTCGCACCACAGCTCCTCGGCCACGTGCGGGTCGAGCCTCGCCAGGGTCTCGGCGTCGCCGGAGCGCAGTGCCAGCTCGATGCAGTCGTCGAAGGCCAGCGCCGCCGGGTGAACATGGCCCGGGGCGCGCTCACCCCGCCGAGCAGACCCGTCCGCCATGGCCACGACGGCGACCGGGTCCGACGACCGTCCCAGCTCGGCTGCGGTCCGGGGGAGCGCGACCTGCGCATCGAACGGGCGACCGCCGAGCACCGCTTCCGCGACCCGGTGGCCGAGGGGGACGGTGACGCCTCGCCGTCGGTTCGCCTCGCTGACCGGCCCGGCGAGCACGACGACGTGGCACTCCCCGTCGACGTCCTCGAACTCGGCGACCGCGGCGGCGCACGCAGCCCGCAGCTCGGCCACCGGGTCCTGCAGCGAGCGGATCGGCAGGAGTGCGGGCGGGCTCGGCAGCACCAGGACGGTCCGGATCACGCTGCTCCCCGGGTCACGCCAGTCCCCTGATGGTGCGGGCAGGCGGGCGGCGTCCGACGATCACGTCGACCATGTCCACCGCCTGCCTCGTCTCGGGGACCTCGTGCACCCTGAAGATGCGCGCCCCGTGCAGGGTCGCGATCGCCGACGCCGCCAGCGTGCCCGGGAGTCGCTCGGTGACCGGCAGTTCCAGCGACTCCCCGACGAAGTCCTTGCGGGACAAGGAGACGAGCACCGGCCACCCGGTCGCGACCAGCTCGTCGAGGCGACGGGTCAGGTCCAGCGAGTGCTGCGTCGTCTTGCCGAAGTCGTGGGCCGGGTCGATGACGATGCTCTCCCTCGCCACGCCGGCGGCCAGCGCTCGCTCGGCATAGGCCGTGGTGTCGGCGATCGCGTCGGCCACCACGTCGGCGTACTCGATCCGGTGCGGGTCTGTTCGCGGGGCCACCCCACCGGTGTGGGTGCACACCAGACCGACGTCGAACTCCGCGGCGACGTCGACCAGCGAGGGGTCGGCGCCTCCCCAGGCGTCGTTGAGCACGTCGGCCCCCACCTGGCAGACGGCACGAGCCACCGGCGAGCGCCAGGTGTCGACGCTGATCACCAGACCGGGGTAGTCACCGCGGACCCGCTCGACGAAGCGCACCGTGCGCCGGAGCTCCTCCTCGACGCTGACCTCCTCACCCGCAGCAGCCTTCACGCCGCCGATGTCCACGATCTCCGCGCCCTCGTCGACGACCTGCGCCACCCGGTCGAACGCCTTGTCCTCGGCCCACGTCGCACCCTTGTCGTAGAACGAGTCGGGAGTGCGGTTGACGATCGCCATCATCAGTCGGCGGTGGTCGGCGAAGCCGTGCCTGCCGAGGCGGAGCGTCATGCGCCGATCCTGCCACTGACACCCAGGCCCGGCCGCGCACCCGGCGAGGGCCGTGGGTCGCTCAGATGTCGGTGACGCGGATGCCCGCATGCGCCTTGTAGCGCCGGTTGACGCTGATCAGGTTGGCGGTGAGCGCCTCGATCTGGTGGGCGTTGCGCAGGCGTCCGCCGTACACGCCACGGACACCCGGGATGGTCCCCGCCAGGTCCTGGACCAGCTCGGTCGCCTCGCGCACGTCGCCGAGCACGAGCACGTCGGTGTCCACCGACTCCACGTCGGGGTCCTCGAGCTTGACCGCGCTGACGTGGTGGAAGGCGGCGACCACCGTGCTGTCCGGCAGCAGCGACTCGGCCTGCTGGGCCGCGGACCCCTCCTCGACCGGCAGCGCGTAGCCGCCCTGCTTGTCGAAGCCCAGCGGGTTCACGCAGTCCACGACGATCTTCCCCGTCAGCGCGGTCGCCAGCTCACGCAGCAGGTCACCGTGACCGTCCCAGGGCACCGCCACCACGACGATGTCGCCGGCTCCAGCGGCATCGGCGTTGCCCGCTCCGGTGACTCGGCCGCCCGTCGCCTCGGCGAGCGTCCGAGCGGTCTCGGTCGCGCGCTCGGCACTGCGGCTGCCGATCACGACCGGCAGGCCCGCAGCGGCGAACCGCCGGGCCAGCCCACGGCCCTGGGGTCCGGTGCCGCCGAGGACGGCGACGGTCGTGTCGTGCAGGGACTCGGGCAGGCTCATGGCTCTCCTTCGACTCGGCGGCGTCCATCCTTCACCGACGTACGACGGGCCCGGTCACGGGGTCCGTCCTACCACTCGCGGCCGCTCCGCGATCAGCCGCGGGTGGCGCCGAGATGGGCGAGCACCGCCAGGACGCGACGATGGCCGTGCTCGGAGTCGTCGAGGTCGAGCTTGGTCAGCACGTGGCGGATGTGAGCCTCGATCGTGCGCTCGCTGAGGTAGAGGCGCTGCGCTATGCCCGCGTTGGTGAGGCCCTGCGCCATCAGCTCGAGGACCGTCGTCTCGCGCTCGGACAGCGATGCGAGCGGGTCGTCGCTGCCACGGCCGCCGATCAGCCGACCGACGACCTGGGGGTCCAGGGCGGAGCCGCCCCGGGCGACCCGCTCAGCGGCGGTCAGGAAGTCCGCCACGTCGAGGACGCGGTCCTTGAGCAGGTAGCCGAAGCCACCCCGCTGGACCAGGTCGACGATGTGGCCCGTCTCCACGTGCTGGGACAGCACGAGGACGCCGAGACCGGGATGGTCGGCCTTGAGCTGCCGCGCGGCCCTCGCGCCTTCGTCGGTGAAGGTCGGCGGCATCCGGACGTCCATGACGACCAGGTCGGGCCGCACGGTCGTCACTGCCAGCGGCAGCTCCAGCGCGTCGCCGTACGTCGCCACGACCGTGTGTCCGCCGTCGACGAAGAGCCGGGCGAGCCCTTCGCGCAGCAGCACCTGGTCCTCGGCGATCACGACCCGCACGGCAGCTCCGCGGTCACGGTCGTTCCGTCCCCGGGCACGCTGGCGATGTGCAGCACGCCGCCCAGCGCGGCGACCCGGTCGGCGAGACCACTGAGTCCCGAGCCGTGCACGGCGGCCGCGCCTCCGACGCCGTCGTCAGCCACGGTCACCACGAGGTGCCCGTCACGGCGGGTGGCGTCCAGCCGGACCCGGCTCGCGCGCGCGTGCTTGACCGCGTTGGTCAGCGCCTCGCAGCCGATGAAGTACGCCGCGCCCTCGAGCCCGCGCTCGAACCGCTCGGCCGGCGCCGTGACCAGGACCGGCAACGGGGCTCGACGGGCTAGGTCCAGGAACGCGGGCGCCAGGCCCTGGTCCAGCTGGGCGGGCGGCAGGCCACGCGCCAGCTCGCGCAGCTCCTCGATGGTGGCGGCCACCTCCTGGACGGCGGCATCGAGCGTGGTCGACACCTGTCCGGGCCGATCGGGGCCGGAGGAGACGAGCTGGTGCTGGGCGTGACGAAGGGCCAGCCCGATGGAGACCAGTCGCTGCTGGGCTCCGTCATGCAGGTCACGCTCGAGCCGGCGGCGCTCCTCCAGGCTGGCGGCGACGATGCGAGTCCGCGACTCCTGGACCTCGACGAGCTGGCGACGCAGCTCGACGTGCAGCCGCAGGATCTCCACGGCCAGCCCGACGGTGTCCAGCACCCGTTGGGCCAGCGACGGGTCGTCGGCGTCGCGCACTCGCTCGCTCAGCAGGAGCAGGCCGAGGGGCGCGTCGCCGCGCAGCACCTGGAGGGTCGCGCCGGCCGGCCCGAGAGGTACGTCGTCCGGGACGGGCCGACCGCTGACGTCGACATAGATCTCGCTCTGCGGCAGGAACACCACGAGCTCGAGCTCCGGATCGTCGAGCAGCTGGCGCAGCAGGCCGCGCAGGTCCTCCGGTGCGACGCGTCCGGCGCGGAGGTCCTCGAGGAAGGCCGCGGCACGCTGGAGCGCGTGGAAGCGCGGAGCGTGGAAGGTCCGGTCGACGACGCCCTGCAGTCGTGATCGCAGCGGCTGGAAGGCGACCGCGACCACGAGCGTCGCCGCGGCCGTGCCCCAGGGGGACCCCTGCCCGAGAAGGGTGCCGACGACGAGCACCACGGCTGCGAAGGACGACGCCAGCACGACGGTGACGCCGAGGTAGACGACGGTCCGGTCGATGAGCACGTCCACGTCGTAGAGCCGGTGGCGCAGGATGGCGACACACGCAGCGATCGGCAGTGTGCACAGGGCGAACGCCGCCAGGACCCGGGTGGCGGGTGCGACGTACCAGAGGGCGAAGGAGACCGGCAGGCAGACGACCGTGACCACGCCGGCATAGGCGAACAGCTTGATCTGCTGGCGTTCCACGCCCGTCGAGCGTCGCAGCCGGATGAGGAGCGAGACACCAGATGCGACCAGCCCGCCCACGACCAGCGCCATGCCGACCAACAGCATGGCTTCGTGGGGCAGGCCTGCCACGGCGTAGGGGTTGACGCCGCCGGAGAACTCCTCACGGCGATCGGGGCTGAGGGACCACCCCGGCAGAGCCAGCAGCACGCCCGCGGCCGACAGCCACGCCACGACGGCCCAGCGCCGCGCCAGGAGGTGTCCGGTCGGGAACAGCAGGAAGGTCAGGGTCCAGCCCAGGCCGCTGACCAGCCAGCTGGAGGTCGCGACCAGCTCCGCCGCCGCGGCGCCGGCCCAGTGCTCGGCCGCCGCGCGCAGCCCCCAGCCCTGCGCTGCATCGGCTGCGGCCGCGTTGACGAGCGCGAAGCCGATCAGCAGCCAGCCGACCGGGTGCCGCGGGTGCCGCGCGACCACGAGGAAGCCGGCCCACGCCGTCACCACGGCGTACGCGGCGTAGGCGAGCGTGTCGAACATCGCCTCGAGTCGCCACGACAAGGCCACTGACGCGACCTCCGCCAGCACGGTCAGCGCAAGCAGACCCCCGGCCACCACCCTCGGTCGCGTCAGGGACACACCTCAGTGTCGCGACCACCTCGCGGTTTGGGAACAGTGCTGGCACTGAGCGGGCCCCGCGCTCGCACCGATGCCCGGGACGTCGCTCCACTCCTAGCGTCGAGCAACATCCATTCTTCTACCGGAGCAGGTGCCCATGTCCCAGACCGATCGCAGCCGCGTCGCTGCCCCTTCCTCCCAGCCAGCCGCCCGCCGCATGGCAGGTGTGCACCGCGCTGCTGTCACAGGTGTCCTCGGCGCAGCTGCGACCCTGGTGTCGGGGGTGTTCGTGGCCGTGGTGGTGCAGCCGGGCAGCGACGTGCCCGACGACCGCTTCAGCTTCCCGTGGTCGGCGTCGGCGCTGGTGCCCGTGTCACTGCTGTTCGCCGTCCTCCACGTGCTGGTCCTGGTGGGCATCGCAGGCCTCGTCGCCAGTGGACTGACCGGCACGTCCCGATCCTCGCGGGTAGGGGCCTGGTTCGCCCTCGGAGGCACCGGCCTGCTCGCGGTGGCGGAAGTGGCCTCGATCGCCGTACGGCGGCAGCTGATGGCCGACACCGGAGCCGGACTGGTGGGTGCGTTGTTCGGGGTGGCGACGGCGTTGTCGATGGTGGGCTTCCTCGTTCTCGGGACCACCACGCTGCGGTCCGGTCGCTGGCCCGGCTGGGGCCGCTTCACCCCGCTGGCCACCGGGCTCGCGCTGGTCGCCCTGTTGGGCCTGGTGATGACGCCGGCACTCGCGGTGGGCGTGGGCCTGTACGGCGTGCTGCTCCTGGTCGTCTTCCTCTGCCTGGCTCACCTGACCGGGTCTGCGCGCGAGCGGGCGACCACGGCAGCTCAGTGACGTGGTGCAGTTCGAGACGATTTCAGCGTAGCCGCGGACCACGTGGCCGGGTCGAGGAACATCGCAGGCGAGCTAGGGCGCGGGGAGTCGCGTGCCTTGGTGGAAGCGGATCAGCCAACCGGCCTCCTCGTCGCGTAACCAGACCGAGCTGCGCAGTGAAGCCGGACTGCCACTGATCTGATAGGTCAGGAGCACCACGTCGTCGGCCAGCGCCACGGCAGAGAAGTCAGTGGCGACTCCACCGATAGCAGGATCAGCGCTGAGGGCCGCGATGACCGTCGGCCGATCCCAGACGCGGCCTGATGCTCCGTGCTCGAGGTAGTCGGGGTGGAGCAAGGCGATCACGCGATCGGGGGCGGCCCGGAGGGCGGGTTCGAGGAGCATCCGCTCCCGAAGCAGCACGTCGCGGGCGTCCTCCTCGGTCAGCACACAGGCCATGATGTCACCGCGATCCGCTGATCGTCCGACGCGCGGACACCGGCCCTCACCTCTTGACGCGGATCCGGCCGATGACTAGAATCGAACATATGAGCGAGGCAAGCGCATGCTGACGGTCGAGCAGCTGGACGGCTGGATGGCTGAGCTCGCCCACCTCAGGGAGGCAGCCGACTCGGGCGTCGGTGACGAGAGTCGAGCCGACGATGCGCCTCACGGTGGGGACGATGACGCGCAGCGTATCGATCTGCTGCGACGGCTGGAGGAGCTCAAGTCGGCGGCTGCTGCCACGCAGGCGTGCATCACGGTGGCGTTCGACCGGTCGCAACGCGCGGTCCAGGCGGCGGCCGGGGTGCCGGCGCGCAAGCTCGGTGCTGGAGTGGGTGCACAGGTCGCCCTGGCCCGCCGGGACAGTCCGGTGAAGGGTGCCCGCCACCTCGGACTGGCCCGTGCCCTGGTGCACGAGATGCCGCACACGCTCGCCGCCTTGGGCCGCGGTGAGATCAGTGAGTGGCGAGCGACGGTGGTGGCGCGGGAGACCGCATGTCTGAGCCGGAGCGACCGGTCGACGGTGGATGCCGAGCTGGCGGCGCGTCCCGGGGGACTGGCCGGCTTGGGCGACCGGGCGACGGCCGCGGAGGCCGCCCGCATCGCCTACCGGCTGGATCCGTATGCGTTCACCGCCCGGGCCCGCAAGGCCGAGGCCGACAGGCGGGTCACGTGTCGCCCGGCTCCGGACACGATGGCGATGGTCAGCGGCCTGCTGCCCGCCAAGCAGGGGATCGCGGTGTACGCGGCTCTGCTCCGCGAGGCCGATACGCGACGCTCGCAGGGGGACACCCGCACCAAGGGCCAGGTGATGGCCGACACGCTCGTCGAGCGGGTCACCGGCCAGGCGAGCGCCGCCGGTGTGCCCGTGGAGGTCAACCTGGTGATGACGGATCGCTCGCTGCTCGGCGCGGGCACGGGGCACGGCGGCAGCAGCGTCGACGGCATCGGTCATGATGGCGCCAGCGGCGCCAGCGGCGTGGACGAGCCGGCCCACCTGGAGGGCTACGGTCCCGTCCCGGCGCCCCTCGCCCGAGAAGACCTCGTCGCCCTGCCCGAAGACGTGGCCGTCTGGCTGCGGCGGCTCTATGCCGAGCCCGGCACAGGTGCGCTGGTCGCGATGGAGTCGACGCGGCGAGTCTTCTCGGGCACGCACCGCCGGATGCTGGTGATCCGGGACCAGCAGTGCCGGACCCCGTGGTGCGACGCACCCGTGCGGCACGTCGACCACGTCACATCCGTGGCCCGGGGCGGCCGGACCACCACCAGCAATGGTCAGAGCCTGTGTGAGGCGTGCAACTACACCAAGGAGACCGCAGGGTGGGTCACCGACTCCAGCCCCGACGGGGTCATCGAGACCCGCACCCCCACCGGCCACCGCTACCTCAGCCGGCCACCGCCCCTGCCGGGCAGCCGTCCGCAGACGTCAGCGGCCGGTGTCCGGCCCGCCAGCCGGGTCGACCTCTTCTACCGCGACGACCTGCGCCTCATCGCCTGAGCCACCGAGCCTGAGCCACTGAGCCTGAGCCACTGAGCCTGAGCCACCGAGCCTTCGGCGACCGGGCCGCGACCACCGAGCGGCGAGCCGCGTCAGCTCGGCGGCCAGTCTCCCAGCGGGTGGCCGATCTCCCACTCGTGGCCGAACGGGTCCCTCAGTCGTCCGAGGCGCCAGCCGTGCTGGTCCTCGACGGGTGAGTCCTCGACCGCGCCCGCGTCGACCGCTCGGGCGAGCACCGCCGCAGGGTCGTCCGTGACCAGGAGGGTGCGGCCGGTCGCACCCTGGATGGAGTGCGGACTGAAGCGGCCGGGTGTGGATCCCGCGGCCGCCACCCAGAAGACCGCCTCGCCGACGGCCAGCTGCGCCACGATGTCCTCCCCGTCACCGACCTGGTGGACGACGGTGGCGGCGAACGCCGCCTGGTAGAACGCCACGGCGGCGGCGCCCCGGTCAACCCACAGCTGCGGCTGGATGCTCGTCACGGCAAACCCTTCATGGCAGCTCCTCGTCGAACCCGGTGATGGCGAGAGTAGGGGAGTCCAGGCGCGGCAGGACCGGTGGCTCGACGTGCAGGCTCTCGAGGATCTGCTCGGCACGCTCCAGAGCGGCCTCGGCGGTCGTCGCGACGTCATCGACCCGGTCCGGCCCGTGGCTCCCGCCGATCATCTCGAGCACGAGGGTGGTCATCCGTGCCGTCATCGTGCAGAAGAGGTCGTCGGTGGGCCGTCCCAGGCGTTCGGCGATCGCGCACTGGAGCAGGTCGCGCTCGTGGGCGAAGTCCTCCAGCAGCCGCGCTCGGGGTCCGGGTGCCTCGTCGAGAACCGCGAAGATCTGTCGGACCCGGCTGGGTCGGGGCCTGGCCGTGGTGAGGAGCGCGTGCAGGGCGTGACCCAGAGCCAGGTCGAGCGGCTCCTCCGGCGGTCGGGCCCGGAGCTCGGCTGCCATCTGGCCCCGGATCGCCAGTGGCTCGATGACCAGCTGGTCCTTGGTGGGGAAGTAGCGGTACAGGGTCGAGGTGCCGATGCCGGCGCGCTCGGCGATCTGCTCCATCGTGGTGTCCTCGAAGCCCTGGTCGAGGAACAGGGTGAGGGAGGTGTCCAGGATCAGCTCTCGTGTCTGCGCGGCGTTGCGCTCCCGAAGTCCCACGTGACCAGACTAACAGTCACTACCACTTTGGTAGGGACTACCACTTCAGCCTAGACTGCTTGCACGCGGGCGGCCTGGGCGATGGTCGTCGTACGGCGACGGAGGGTGTGGCGACATGGCCTGGCAGCTGTTCCGCCTCGGCCGCTGGTCGTTCCGGCACCGTCGGCTCGTGGCCTCGACCTGGCTGGGCCTGCTGATCGTGATGGCCGTCGGAGCCGTGACGCTGTCCGGGAAGACGACCGACGACTTCGAGCTGTCGGGGGTGGAGTCCACGCAGGCCTTCGACCTCATCAACGAGCGGACGCCGCAGGCCAGCACCGACGGAGCGTCGGCACAGGTGGTGTTCTCGGCCCCCGAGGGCCAGACCCTCACGACGCCGGCGAACAAGGCGGCCGTCACCACGGCGCTCCGCGCTCTGCGGACGCGAGACGTCGCCTCGGTCGCCTCGCCCTTCGCCTCCGGAACGGTATCCAAGGACGGCAGCGTCGGGTATGCGACCGTCTCCTACTCCCGGCCCGCCGTCGACCTCACCCGCGCGGACAAGGCGGCTCTCGAGGACACGAGGAGCCTGGCCGAGAATGCCGGTCTCCGGGTGGCGATCGGTGGTGACGTGGCCGCCGAGACCCCGGCGACCGGGTCGGCCGAGGCGATCGGCGTCGTCATCGCGCTCGTCGTGCTGCTGCTGACGTTCGGCTCCCTGGTGGCCGCCGGCATGCCGCTGCTCACCGCGATTCTGGGCGTCGGCATCGGGATCACCGGCATCACCACGTTGAGCGGGTTCGTGGAGCTGTCGTCGGTCACCCCGGCGCTCGGCAGCATGCTGGGTCTGGCCGTCGGCATCGACTACGCCCTGTTCATCATGTCGCGCTACCAGCACGAGGTCCGCGAGGGACGTCCGCTGGAGGAGGCGGCCGGGGTGGCGGTGGGCACTGCCGGCTCGGCCGTGGTGTTCGCCGGTCTCACGGTGGTCATCGCGCTGGTCGGGCTGTCCGTGACCGGCATCAGCTTCCTGACCCAGATGGGCCTGGGCGGCGCGGCCACCGTCGCCATCGCGGTCCTGATCGCTCTGACCCTGCTGCCGGCACTGCTCGGGCTGGCCGGCACCAGAGTTCTCGCCGGCAGGCTCCGGTTCCTGCGGTCCCGCGACTCCGAGAGCACCGAGGAGCGGAGCAACGGACGACGCTGGGTCGACGCCGTCACCCGGTTCAAGGTCCCGGTGCTGGTCGGTGCGGTCGTCCTCGCGGTCGTGGCGTCCATCCCCGTCACGAAGCTGGAGCTCGCCCTCCCCGACAACGGCAGCCAGCCGGCCGGCAGCGACACCCGGGTCGCGTTCGACCTGATCTCCGAGCACTTCGGTCCCGGCGCCAACGGCCCGCTCGTCGTGGTCGTGGACACCCTGCACTCCCAGGACGCCCCCGCCGCCGTCCAGAACGCCGTCGCGAAGCTGTCCGGCATCAGGAGCGACGTCGCCGCCGTCGTACCCCCCGGCGCCGGGGGAGCCAAGGCACAGGCCGCGCTCGACCAGCAGCTCGCGGCGGTCCACTACGCCACCATCACCGTCGTGCCGGGGAGCGGACCCTCCGACGCGGCCACCAAGGACCTGGTCGACACCATCCGCACCACGATGGCGAGCCTGCCCGCCGAGACGGGCGCCCGCGCCCTGGTCACCGGCCAGACGGCGGTCGGTGTGGACATCTCCCAGGCCCTCGCCGACGTGTTCCCGCTCTATCTGCTGATCGTCGTCGGGCTCGCGATCATCCTGCTCATCGCGGTGTTCCGGTCGATCCTGGTGCCGGTCAAGGCCGCCGCCGGGTTCGTGATGTCGCTCGGGGTCTCACTGGGGGCCACGGTCGCGGTCTTCCAGTGGGGCTGGCTGAACAACCTGCTGGGACTCGACACGACCTCGCCGGTGATCTTCATCCTGCCCCTGCTCCTGACCGGCATCCTGTTCGGCCTGGCCATGGACTACGAGGTCTTCCTCGTCACCCGGATGCGGGAGGCGCACGTCCACGGGGCCCCGGCCCGGCAGGCGGTCGTGCTCGGCTTCCAGCACAGCGCGCGGGTGGTGACCGCCGCGGCGATCATCATGATGGGCGTCTTCGCCGGCTTCGCCCTGGGCGACGACCCCATCATCAAGACGATCGGCTTCGCCCTCACCGTCGGCGTGCTCGCCGACGCCTTCCTGGTCCGGATGACCATCGTGCCGGCGCTGATGGCGATCGTCGGGGAGCGCATCTGGTGGCTGCCCCGCTGGCTGGACCGCCTGGTCCCCGATCTCGACATCGAGGGCGAGACGCTGATGCACCGCCTCGAGGCGGACCGCAGGAGCGACACCGGAGCGCCGGCGCCGGCTGCGCCGGCGAGCAGCAGGAGCGGACGCTACGTCCCTCGTCACCGGGCGTGAGTCGTCGGGTCAGCTCCTTCTGCGGCGGGCCGCCCGCCGGCGGAGGCTGCGCTGGATCCTGCGCCAGTAGAACGGCCCGATCTCGTGGCCACCCGGGACCCGGGCGGCGCGCACGCTCCACGCCGTCACGCGGTGCTGCACGGTGAAGCGGTTCGCCAGGATCCAGTAGCGGTCACAGCGGAGCACGTCGTCCGTGGGTGCCCGCATGGTCCGCTTCTGCAGGTGGACCAGCAGCGCCGTACGCCGTCGGACCCGCCCCCGCTCCAGCCGGTACTCGCAGACCTCGCCGTCCTCCCACGCGTACCTGCGGGGATCCCGGCCCGGCGCCGCCTCGTCCCGGGTGCGGTACCGGTGAAAGGACAGGTCGAAGATGACGTCCTCCTGCCAGGCGGGGACGCCCAGGTCCTCGACGATGTAGTAGATGCCGGCCCACTCGTCGAAGTGCATGGCCTCCGGGCGCGTCATCGCCTGCCGGTAGCTGACCCTGCCCACCTCGTGCCGGAACCAGCCGGCCGCCGCCTCGGTGTTGCGGTACAACGCGAAGTTCCCCTGGAACAGGATCTTGTCCGCCTCGAACGCGACAGACGGCAGGTGGTCGCGGATGCGCCCGAACACCACGTCCAGGTCCGAGTGTCCCCAGAAGTCGTAGCCGGCCAGCTCCTCGCGGAAGATCTCCCCGAAGGCCGGTCGGTAGTCGCACAGCTTGTACGGCGTCTCCAACGACACGTCGAACTCGAAGTGCCCCTTGATCCGCGCGGCCAGGTCGCCGAACTCGCAGAGTCGCACCTCGAGGTTCGCAGGCGCGTCCCGCACCGGGCGATCGGTGAACAGCAGCCAGTGCACGTCGGGGTTGTGCGCCATGCTGGTGAGCACCAGCGGGAAGTACGACGGACGGTCCCCGAAGTGCGGGACGATCAGCCGGATGGAGGGCGCGCTCATGGCCGCACCGTACGTGGGGGTGCAGTCACGTCGGTGCGCGTGGCGCCGCATCAGGTCCGCGGCCGCCGTCGTTGCCCTGGTCACAGCGGTCCCGGTGGTCACGGGGTGCGGGCTCCTCGACGGCCCCAGCCCCAGCGCCGGCCGCACCCTGGACCCGCACCGGGAGGAACGGGTGGCCGCCGACCCCACCGCGACCGCCGCACAGATCATCACCGCCGGCGGACCGACCTCGGTCGCCACTCACGGCGGGGTCACGTTGGTGTCCTGGAGTGCGGAGTCCGACACCAGCGAGGGCCCGGCTCAGGGCGCGTGGCGGCTCTACGGCAGAGGTGGCCACCGGATCAGCGACGGCACCCTGGGCCAGGTCTTCGAGGCCGCCGCCGTACCCGACCTGGTGGCGGTGCCCGACGGCTTCCTGGTGGCCGGCTACCCCGGCCACCGGCTACGCCACCTCAGCGACGACGGCACCCTGACCGACGTCCCCACCTCGCGACGGCGGGCCCCGACACGCCCGGGCGACGTGCTGGTGCCTCGCGACCCTGCGGCAGACGGCCTGGTCTACCGCCCCGGCCGGCACCTGGCGTTCCGGCTGCCTGCCCTGCCGTCCGCAGACGTCCAGGGGGTCGCGGTCGACGCCACCGGGCGGGTCTGGGCCCAGCAGGGGTGGGACGACCGGGCAGCGACCGTCTCCAGCTCTGCCGACGGCACCGGCCCCTGGACCCGAACCCGGGTGCCCCTTGCTGCCGGCGGACTGCCGCAGTCACTGGACGTCCTCGGCAGCCGGGTCGTCGTGAGCACCGCACGCTCCACCCGCTCGTTCCCCGCCCTCGACGCCCTCTGGACCAGGCCGGTCGCCGGTCCCGCCGCGGGCCCCTGGCGCCGGGTCGACACCGCGGGTGCGCGGCTGCGCGACGACCAGCCGGTCATCGGGACACTGCCTGACGGCCGCCTGGTCGTCTCCGGCGCGAACCAGCAGATGTACCTGCAGCAGGCAGGCGGGACCTTCGCGCGCCTCCGGCCCGCGCGCGGAATGAGGTACAGCTCCCTGCGAAGCACCGGGAACGGCCTCTACCTGGTCGGCTCGCCCGACAACCGGCTCTACGAGAGCAGGGACGGCAGAGCATGGGAGGAGGTGGCCCGATGAGGAGCCGCACACCCCAGACGGAGGCGGCTCTCCACCTTTCGGCCAAATTTGAACTATTCCACACAAGCCGCGCACGCGAGGATTTTGCTGTGCCAGGGTGGGGACCTGTCCTACCCACGTGTCTCCTCTTCCTAAGGGTGCCCCCATGGTCTCGAGTCACCAGCGGGACAGTGAGCAGGCCTTCGGCCCCGACGGCGTGACCGGTCGGCGGGCGGCCACGGTGCGGGCCGTCGCGGCCCAGGAGGCGGCGTTGGCCGCCGCTGAGGCGGTCGCCGCGCGCGCTGCAGCAGACATCGCCGCCGAGGCCGCCACCACTGCTGCGGTCGCGGTGACGGCGGCCAACGCTGCCGCCGTCAAGGCTGCGTTCCGTGCCGAGCGCATCGCGCAGACCGCCGGCAACGTCGCAGCCCAGGCTGCCGACGACGTGGCCGCCGAGGTGGTCGCGACCGCGGAGGCCATGGTCACGGCCGCGAGCGCAGCGGCCGCGAAGGCGGCGGGCGTGGCCGGTCGCCAGCCGGCCCGGGCCAACGGCGCCGTCGTCGCGTCCGACCTGCTTGCCGAGGCGGCAGTGACCGCCCAGGCCTTGATCACGGCCGCGATCAGTGCGGCGACCACGGCGTCGATCCAGGCCAAGCGCGTCGCGGAGGCGGCCGTCGACGCCGCGGCCGAGGCCGCGGCCGACATCGCCGCCGAAGCTGCGCTGACGGCCGAGGCGATGATCGCCGCCGCCACGATGGCCGCCTCCGCCACCATGGCCGCAGCCGCCGCGACGGCCACCGCAGAGGCGACCGAGAGGGCTCGGCGCACCGGCGTCCCGCCACTGACCACCCCCGGGGGACCACGACGGTGATGCCCGCGACGACGCCGGGGACCTGCGCGACCACGCCGCCGAGCGACGTGACCATGAGGGTGAGCTGCGCGACAGCGCGGGCGCAGCACGCGACGACATCGCCGGCCGCCGCGATGTCGCAGCGCTGCGGCGGGATCGCGCCGGCGACTCGCGGGACACGGCGGGGGCTCTCCGTGACGATGCCGGACGCGGACGCGACCAGGCTGCCAGCAGCCGTGACGTCGCTGCCGAGGAGCGCGACGCGGCCGCCCATCGCCGCGATCTCCTGGCCGGGCGGCGCGACCGACGGGTGCTCGAGCGGTCCTCGATATCGACGGACGTGCTGACCGTCGTCGTCCGGAACGCGGCGATCAACCGGCAGCAGGCGGCCGGTGACCGCACGAGCGCAGCCAGTGACCGTCGTGAGGCAGCACTGCACCGCCGGGAAGGAGAGACCGACCGGAGCACGTCGCTCGCCGACCGGGGCACGTCGCTGGCCGACCGAGACGCCGGGGCGACCCAGCGGAGCCAGGACGGTGTGGACCGAGGCATGTCCTCCTCGGACCGTGGCGCTGGAGCAGACGAACGCGGCTACGCACAGTCCGACCGTGGCACCGCGATGACCGACCGCGACGCTGCTGCCCGGGAGCGCGAGCGCGACTCACGCGACCTGCTCACCGGGGCACGCCTCCGCGGTGCGGGCACTCTGGAGATGGAGCGCGAGGTCGCGCGAGCCGGTCGGACGGGGCAGCCGATGTCCCTGGCGTTCGTGGACGTGGACCACCTCAAGGCGATCAACGACTCCCGGGGTCACGCCGCCGGGGACCGGATGCTCGTCGAGGTGGCCGACATGCTCCGCGCCCACCTGCGCTCCTACGACCTGGTCATCCGCTACGGCGGGGACGAGTTCGTGTGCGTCCTGGCAGGGATGCGCCAAGAGGAGGCGTCGGCGCGCTTCGAGCGCGTGAACGTCGAGCTGGCCGGCAGCCCCGAGCACGGTTCCGTCACCGTGGGAGTGGTCGACCTGCAGCCAGACGAGACCGTCGAGTCGATCGTCGCCAGGGCCGACGTCGCGTTGTACGAGCAGCGGCGCGTCCAACGCTCGACGCCGTAGCCCGGCTGGTCACACCGACGAGTCGGCGTCACGCACCCACAGGTCCCGTGGCTTGCGGAACACCAGACCACGCGGCTGGCTCGGCCTGACCAGCGTCAGGTCGGGGACGCGTGCGGCCAGCGCGCGCAGGGCGACGCGGGCCTCCAGCCGGGCCAGGTCCATGGCGACACAGACGTGCGGACCCTTCGCGAACGACAGCTGGGCACGGACGTTGGGCCGCCGGGCGTCGAAGGTGTCGGGGTCGGAGAAGACGGCCGGGTCCCGGTTCGCGGCGGTCAGCGACACGCGGACCAGCTCTCCACGTCGTACGGCGGCACCGGCCAGCTCCACGTCGCGGGTCGCGTAGCGGTCCACCACGGCAGCAGCGGGCTCCATGCGGAGCGACTCCTCGACCACCGACGCGACCAGCTCCGGGTCCTCGACCAAGGCGGCGGGATCGGCCCCGCCCGCGAGCACGTGCGAGGCGGCGCTGAGGATCATCCCCTCCGTCGTCTCGAGGCCGCCGAACAGCATGACCGCTGCGTTGGCTACCACCTCGTCCTCGCGCAGGGTCGTGGCGGCACTGGCCAGCAACGACTCCGTGGAGCCTCGGGGGCCGCCGGACAGGCCCTGGTGGACCCGTTCGGTCAGCGCCGCCATCGCCTGGCACGCGGCGGCAGGCACCGGCTGGTCCGGGTCCGAGGTCGAGACCGCCTCGACGATCGAGGCGTACCAGCCCAGCACGGTCCCGGCGTCGGACGCCTCCATGCCGAGCACCCAGGCCACCACAGCCACCGACAGAGGACCCGCCAGGGTTGCGCGCAGGTCGACCTCACCGTGCGACCGGAGCTCCTCGACCACCTCGTCGAGCAGACCCTCGGTGAGGGTGACCACCTGGTCGCCGAACCGGTCGACCACGCGCGCCGGGCGGAAGGGTGCGACGAACGGGGTGCGGTGCCGCGTGTGCTCGTCGCCGTCGACGGACAGCATGCTGGTGCCCACCACCCGGGCGGTGGAGAAGCGCGGGTCATCGACGGTGAACGTCCGGCTGTCACGCATCACGCCTAGGGCGGCGTCGTACCCGGTCACCAGCCAGCAGTCCAGCGGCGCCACCCAGGAGCACGGCTCGGAGGACCGCAACCGCGCGAGCACGCGGTGCGCGTCCCGGTCCAGCTCGCGGAGGTCCACGGCGGCGCCGATCGGGAAACGGGTCCCTCGGTCGGCCTGCGTGCCGTTGGGGGACGACATCGGCTCCACCACCTTCCAGGTCGACGGAGCAGGGTAGGGGGCATGATGTCGCGCATGCCTGCTGAGGAACGGGCCGGGGTCCGGCTGACCAACCTGGACCAGCCGCTGTTCGACGGTGCCGGCGCGACGAAGCGTGACCTGGTCGACTACCTCGACGCCCTCGCCGACCGGCTGGTGCCGGTGCTCACCGGGCGGGCCCTGAGCGTGGTCCGGGTGCTGCGGGGGCAGGCGCCGTTCATGCAGAAGAACCTGCCGACCTACGCCCCGGCATCCGTGCCGACCCTCGAGGTGCCGACGCAGGACGGCAGGAAGGTCGTGCACTATCCCGTCTGCGACGACCGGGAGACGCTGCTGTGGTTCGCCAACCAGCGCGCTGTGGAGTACCACCCGACGCTGTTCACCGGACACGCGTTCGACGCGCCCACGCATCTGGTCCTCGACCTCGACCCACCCGAGGGCTCGGACGCCTTCGACCGGGCGGTGGGCGGCGCCCTGCTGGTGCGACAGGTGCTCGACGACATCGGCGTTCCGTCGTCGGTCAAGACCAGCGGCGCCAAGGGCGTGCACGTCGTCGTGCCCCTGGCGGCGGGGCAGTCGGCGGCCGACGTCGCGGCCGCCACCCGGGCCGTTGCCGCCCGCGCGGAGCGACTCGACCCGGAGCTGGCGACGACGGCCTTCGTCGTCGAGGACCGTGCGGGCAAGGTGTTCCTGGACGCGACACGCGCCGGCGGGGCGACCGTGGTGGCGGCCTACAGCCCGCGGGTCCGACCGGGTGTCCCCGTGTCGTTCCCCGTGGCGTGGGAGGACCTCGCCGACGTGGCCCCGACCGACTTCACGATCACCACGGTGCCGCGGCTGATCGGGGAGGGTGACCCGTGGACCGACGCGATGCCACCGCCACAGGTCCTCGACCGGGAGCTGGTGGAGGAGGGGCACACCATCCCGGTCGCCCGGGTGGCGGCGATGCACGCGGGCAAGCGACGCGCTCGCGCGCGCCGGGCGGCGGACGCCGAGAGCACCGAGGGCTGAGGCGGGCTCAGGCGCCGGACACCGCGGCGCGCACCCGGTCCAGCATCGCCTCCTCGCGCTCGCTGACCTGCTGCGCACCGAACCCCAGGAAGCCGCCCTCCTTGGCGGCGTCGGCGGCCGCCTGCGCAGCGGTCACCAGCCAGGTGCCGAACGCGGAGGCCTCCTCGGGGGTGGCCTTCCTCTCGACCAGTGCCTGCGCCGCGCGCAGCTCCTCGAGCACCTGCTCACCCCAGTGGGAGCCGTCCGCCGTGGGTCGGTAGCCGCCGAGCGGGCTCTGCTTGTGCTGCGTCATGGCCTGCACGTCGAGGGCCACCTCGGCCAGCAGCTGCTCCCGGCTCGGCGGGTTGAGGGCGGCGTTCAGGGTGGCCAGGGTCTCCTTGGTGGCCTCCACCGGGCCGCCCGGGTCGGCCAGCGAGATGGCCATGCCGGCGACGAACGGGGCCCGCACGACGCGGGCCCACTCGTCCTCGGTGAAGTCGCTCTTCGTCGTCATCGCACCAGTCTTCCGCTCGTCGGCGCGGCAGGGAAGCCATCCGCCTGGGCCTCGACGGCCTTGGCGACCCGCAGGCACGTCGCGTCCTCGAAGTGCCGGCCGATGATCATCACGCCGACGGGCAGCCCGCCGACCAGGCCGGCGGGGACCGATGTCGCGGGGTGTCCGGTGCAGTCGGTCGGGGCCGTGTTCACGATCATCTCCAGGGCGCGGGTAATGCTGGTCGTGAGGTCGTCGTCGGTGGTGACCAGGGGCGTAGCGGTGATCGGCAGCGTGGGCATCACCAGGACGTCGTACGTCGCCAGGGCGTCGTCGTAGGCCTGCCGCAGCCGCGGGACGAGGTTCTGCGCCATCGCGTAGTAGCGGCCGTGCGTCGCGGCCAGCGAGTGGCCGCCGCCGAGCGCCACCAGCTTCGTGGTGACGGAGAAGTCGTCGGCGCGCTCGAGGCGCTGGCGGCCGTAGTGCGCCATCAGCTCGGGGTCGTACCACCCGTTGAAGTTGTAGCCGTAGGCGTTGCCGTCCACCATCTGCGCGGTCGCGCCGTCGGTGGCCACCACGTTCCAGATCGCCATGCCGTGCAGATGCCAGGGGATGCTGACGTCCTCGACCGTCGCGCCGGCGTCGCGCAGTCGATCGACGGTCGCGCGCACTGCGGCGTCCACGTCGGGGTCGGACAGGCCCTCGTGGCCGAAGCCCTCGGTGACGACGCCGATCCGCAGGCCGTCGACGCCGCCGTCGCTGTCGGCGTCGTAGTCCGCGGACCGGACCCCGGTCGGCTGCCGCGGGTCCTTCCCGTCGTCGTAGCCGGCGAGCACCGACAGCATCCGCGCCGCGTCGGCGACCGTCCGGGTGATCGGGCCGAGGTGGTCGATGGTCAGCTCGATCGGGAAGGCGCCGGTGTAGGGCACCAGGCCGTAGGTCGGCTTGTGCCCGACCGTGCCGCAGAAGGCACTGGGGATCCGCACGGACCCGCCCTGGTCCCCGCCGACCGCCATGTCCACCTCGCCGGTGGCCACCAGGGCCGCGCAGCCGCTCGACGAGCCGCCGCTGGTGCGGCTCGGGTCCCAGGGGTTGCGGACCGGCCCGGTGTCGGAGGTGTGGCTCGCCCCCGAGAAGC
This sequence comes from uncultured Nocardioidaceae bacterium, assembly GCA_964237315.1. Taxonomy (GTDB): domain Bacteria; phylum Actinomycetota; class Actinomycetes; order Propionibacteriales; family Nocardioidaceae; genus Nocardioides_B. The sequence goes on along the minus strand of CAXSHL010000031.1, from coordinate 6,147 downwards.
AGAGGCTCTCGCAGACGGCCTTGCCCACCACCGTGACACCGGCGTCCAGCAGGCGGGTCACGACCGTCGCGTCGTACGTCGGGACGAAGCCCTCGACCGTGCGGGAGCCGTTCATCATCGGCACCCCGGCCACAGAGATGTTGTCCTTGATCGCCACCCGGACCCCGTCCAGCGGCCCACCCGCCGTGCCGGCGATATCGGTGCGGGCGTACCACGCACCGAGCGGGTTGTCCTCGGCCGCCACCGGGCTGCTGGAGCGGCCCTCGGGGGCGGGCGGGGCGGTCTCCTCGTGCAGCTGCTCGACCAGGTCGTAGGCCGCCGCGGATCCCTGCACCAGCTGGAGATAGGTCTCGAGGTCCTCGTCGGTGAGCGAGATCTGAAACTTCGCGGCGGACGCCTGCAGGTCGGCACTGCTCGGGGGTGGGAAGGCCACGTCGGCTCCTTGTTGTCGGCTCTGAGCACCGCATCTTAGGGTCTTGGCTGTGAGCGAGCTCCCCGTCCTCGGTCCGGAGGACCAGCGCGTCCTCGGCGCCCTGCTGGAGAAGCAGGTGCTGGTGCCGGCGTCGTACCCCCTGACGGCCAACGCGCTGCGCGCCGCCTGCAACCAGACCAACAACCGCGACCCGCTGCTCGAGCTCGACCAGCAGGACGTCGAGCGGACCGGGCGGTCGCTCAAGGAGCGTGGACTGCTGCGGATCGTGTGGTCCGACACCGGTCGGCGGACTCTGAAGTACCACCAGATCCTCGACGAGCGGCTCGAGCTCGCCCCCGACGAGCGGGCCCTGCTGACGGTGCTGCTGCTCAGGGGCGCGCAGGCGCCGGGGGAGCTGCGCACCCGCACCGAGCGGCTGCACCCCTTCGCGGACCGCGGCGAGGTCGAGGCGTGCCTGCGCCGGATGGCGCAGCGGCCGGAGCCCCTGGTGCGGGAGCTGGAACGGCGACCCGGCCAGCAGGACCGGCGCTGGGTGCACCTCCTCGGACCGGTGGCGCAGGAGGCCGTCGCGCCCGTCGCAGCTCCGGCGGTGGACCGCGACGCCGTGCTCGCCGACGGGGCCCGGACTCGTGACGCTCGGGTGCGCTCGTCGTACGACGCGGTGGCGGCCGACTACGCCGACCACCTGGTCGACGAGCTCGCCGTCCTGCCGTTCGAGAGCTGGCTGCTGGACCGGGTGCTCGCCCACGCGGACGGGCAGCCGGTGGTGGACGCCGGGTCCGGGCCGGGGCACGTCACGGCCCACCTCGCCGAAGGTGGCGCCGACGCGACAGGGATCGACTACTCGCCCGCGATGGTGGACGAGGCCCGCCGGCGGTTCCCCGGTGTGCGCTTCGAGGTGGGTGACCTGCGGCGGTTGACCCGGCCCGCCACCAGCTCGGGGTGGGCCGCGGTGCTGGGGTGGTACTCCTTGATCCACCTGGCCGCCTCGGAGCTGCCCGACGCGGTCGCGGCGCTGGCCCGCCCGCTCGCACCCGGCGGCCTGCTCGTGCTCGGCCTGCACGCCGGGACCCAGGTGCGTCACGTGGAGGAGTGGTTCGACCATGCCGTCGACCTCGACTTCGTGCTGCACGAACCGGCGTACGTCGTCGGGGTGGTCGCCGCCAGTGGCCTCGTCGACGTCGAGTGGTACCTGCGCGGGCCGTTCACCTGGCGGGACGAGACGACGCAGCGGCTGTACGTCGTCGGCCGCAAGCCGGACGAGACCTGACGACCTAGCCGTCGTCACCCGCAGGCGAGGCGTCGCTCAGGTCGACCACCTGGCCGGCGACGCCGTGGGAGAGCAGCTGGACCACGGCCCGGGTCGTCCGGGCGATCGACGGGCCGGTGGTCGCCGAGGGTACGACGGCCATCAGCCGCGCGCCGCCAGTCGACTCCAGGTCCTCCAGGCCCGCGACGAACCCGACCAGGTCGGTCGTCGCAGCGACGTGCACGACCGCCGGCGTGCCGTCCCGGCGGCCCTGTCGATGGGCCAGGCCGTCGAGGAACACCTGCGTGAGCCTGGTCAGCGCTCCGTAGTCATGGGTCGGAAGGTGGCTGACCAGCAGGTCCATCCCACCCAGGTCGCGCGTCCGCGCGGCGAGCAGCCCGACGTCGGCCTCCTCGGTGATGTCGCCCTGGAGCGCCCACGCCCGGACGCGTGCCTCCCGGACCAGCGACGCAGTCTCCTCGGCCGCGGCGAGGTCGCGGTCCACCGCCAGGACGGCAGCCCCACGCCGGGACAGCGCGGTCGCGATCTCACGGCCCAGGCCAGCACCCGCGTCGGTGACGACGGCCAGGCGGTAGCGGAGGTCCATGCCGTCGACTGTAGGAGGCGATCCGCACCCGGCCCGGGTCGGCCGGAACCTCGACCATCGGGCTTGTCGGTGGTCACTGGGAGACTTCTTCCATGCAGGCAACCAGGACCGACCAGCCGGACGTCGAGCAGACGCTCGATGCGGTCAGCCGCCTGCACGACGCCCGCACCGATGCCGATTCCGCCCTCTTCGAGATGGCGGCGCACTTCGCGGACCTGCACTCGGGTGACTCGCTGCCGCGCTCGCGCTCGGTGCTGCCGGGGATGGAACGCGCCGTGCAGCTCGGCGGGGCGGGGACACCGCTGGTCGCCGAGTTTGCCTACGCAGAGCTCGGTGCTCGAATGCAGATGGGCACCTGGTCAGCCAAGCGCTACGTCGCCGACGCCCTCGACGTGCGGCACCGACTGCCGCTGATCTGGGCGCGTGTGCAGGCCCGGGAGGCCCGCATCGGCAACGCCCGTCTCGTGGCAGCCAGGACGCGCCACCTGTCCATGGAGGCTGCCGCCAAGGTGGACGCGGCCATGGCGCTGCACGTCGACGGGTCACTGCCGTGGGGCCGGTTCGAGAGCCGGCTCGAGGGCAGGATCGTGGCCGCCGACCCGGGCGTCGCGACGGCGCGTGAGGAGGCCCGCGTCCGGGACCAGTTCGCCAAGCGCACCCGTTCCTCGGAGAACGGCATGGCCGGCTTCTACGTCTGCTCGACGGTGGGAGTCATCGCCAGGATCGAGGCGACCGTCGCCTTCCTCGCCGAGGCGCTCCGGGCGTTCGGTGACACCGACACCGAGGATCTGCGACGGGTCAAGGCGATGGTGCTGCTCGCCAACCCGGTGCAGGCCGTCGAGCTGCTGGCGGCGGTGGCGGCACTGCGCGCACGCCACGGCACGGACGCCGAGCCAGACGCGCCGGAGCTGCCTCTCGACGAGCAGTCCTCTCCGGTCGACCAGGACCCGTGGGAGCGGATGACGGCCTTCGCGCGTCGGGTCGGCTTCCAGCCCACCCACCTGCCCGGATGGTTGGCTGCGCGACTGAACCCCGCCGCCGAGCGGGACCCGACGACGGCTCCTCCCGGCTTCACGTTCGACTGGTCGCGGCTCCTGCCCAGCCTGACGCTCTACCTCCACCTGTCTGCCGACGACCTCGCCGACGGCGAGGGCGGAGCCGTGCGCTGGGAGGGCGAGGGGCCGGTGACGCACCGGTTCGTGCACGAGCATCTGCGCCCCCTGCACCGCTACGTCATCAGACCGGTGCTCGACCTGGCCCGGATGGCGCCTGTGGACGCCTACGAGCTGCCCGACCGACTACGCGAGGCCGTGCGACTCCGGACGCCGGCCGACACCTTCCCGTTCTCCTCCAACACCTCTCGCACGGTCGACGCCGACCACACCGAGGAGTACGACGCTGCGCTCGCGTCGAAGGCGGAGCGGTGGTGGTCGACCCGGACGGGCAACCTGGGACCTCTCGGCCGGTTCGCGCACCGCATCAAGACCCACGGCAGGTGGACGGTGCGGCAGCCGTTCGAGGGCATCTTCGTGTGGCGCGACCCCCACGGCCAGGTCTACCTCGTGGACCACACCGGCAGCCGTCGGATCACCGAGCCGGGGCGGCCTGCGGGTGCGGTCAGCAGCTCTGACCCGGACATCGACGTCCACCCCGCCCCGGACGTCGTCATCGAGGTCGACTTCGGTCGGGGTGCGTGAGCGCCGGTCGGTGAAGGTCAGCGCACCCGGACCGTCACGGTCCTGCTCACCGACGCCCGGTCGAGCGACGACCCGGTGAACGACGCGCGGTAGGTCGTGGTGCCGACGGGCCGGACCCGGAGCCGTGCGCTGCCACCGGGTGCCGTGGACGCGACGCCGACCCGTCGCCACGTGCCGCCGGTCAGCCGCCGGTAGAAGCTCACGGACCGCGCGCGATGACGGGAGCCGCCGGTGGTGGTCAGGGCGGCGCGCAGCACGGCGGGTGAGCCTCGTCGGAGGACCGCGGGTGCGACGAACAGCGCCGTCCTGGTGGGGCGGCCGACCGCGATGACGTGCACGACCGGCGATCCGCCGCCACCGGCGTCGAGGGCAGCACCGCCGGCTCCTGCGGCCAGGATGCGGTAGCGGTAGCTCCCCGCCCGGGCGCGGTGCCCGCCGTAGGTGGCGTCCCACGCGAAGTCGGCCACCCCCACGGACATCCGCGTGCGGTCACAGGGGAGCCGCCGCACCACCCGCACGAAGCTGGTGATCTCCACCGAGCAGGCCGTCAGCGGCGCCGAGTACGGCACGTAGGCGCGCCACCCCTTCCGGCCGGCGTTGGTGATGCCGGCGGGCGCCAGCGGAGCCCCGAGGAAGCGCGGCGCTGCCGGGGCGACGGCGACCGGGGCCACCTTGAGCACTCCGGTGCCGTCGATCCAGGCCGACGTGCTGCCCTCGACCTGCGGCCCCGCGACGTAGCTCGCCCGGGGCAGCAGGGGGACCGTCGCGCCGGCGTACGTCTCGAGCGAGTAGGCGTCGGGGTTGAGCGGGCTGAAGTCCAGGCTGCCCGCGGACAGCACCACACCTGCCGAGGAGAGCGCGTGGATCGGCGTGCCGAACGAGCGGGCGGGAGCCAACGTCCTCGCGTTCCGGTAGGCGTGCGCCTCGCTGCTCGGGCCGGCGCCCTCGTCGTCATCACCGGCGTAGAGGTTCCAACCGACGTAGTCGCCCCACGCGAAGAGCTGCGCGAAGTTGACCTGCAGCGGCAGCGGTGGCGAGAGCTGGGTGACCCCGCCGGTGACCAGGTTGCGACGCCAGACCGAGCCGTCGGGCCGCAGGAAGGCGAGGTAGTCGCCGAACACCACCGGCAGCGCGCCATTCAGCTCCCGCTGCACGAGGGTGCGGCGGCCGGTGCTCGCGTCGAAGAGGTAGACCAGGACGTGGCCTCCGGGCCGGTCGACCGCGTAGACGAAGCGGTTCCCCGACAGGCTGCCCGAGAGGTTCCCCGGCCCGAAGTACAGGTCGCCGGCGAGGGTGGTGAGCGAGGTGGACCCGTGCGGGGTGCGCACCACCCGGGTCTGGTGGTCGCTGCTGCCGCCGGGCAGGCTGTAGACGGTGGAGGTGCCGGAGCCCAGAGCGGTGAGCGGCGCCGTGCCCTTGTGCACCGCTCCGGTCGCTCCGACGAGCGGCGGCGAGCCGGACGTGGTGACGGCGGTGCTGAAGGTGCTCGAGGCGTACGGCGCCCCCACCTGCCGGTCGTCGTCGTGCACCACCCGGCCGGGGGTCAGGGAGAAGTCGCTCGCGGTCACCGGGCTGCGGCCGGCGGTGTAGGCGACCTCCGGAGTGCTCGTCGCCGACGTCACCCGCAGCACCTGCCGGTACGTCGGGTCGACGACCAGCGCGGCACCGTAGGCGGAGATGAGCAAGGGGCCGCGCGGGGTCGTGGAGTCCTGCACCGCCGCCGAGCCGTAGACCAGGCTGTGCACGGCGTTGTCGTGGCCCGACTGCCAGATCAGGCTCGAGCCGGCCACCGCCAGGTAGGCGCCGGCGCCCGGCGGCCCGACGGTCGGTGCCCGCGTCCCGTCGACGGGGACGAGGGCCGGCCTGCCGGTGGACGTGACGCAGCCGGCGTACGCACCGACCACGCTCGAGCAGCTCAGGTCGCCGAGCCCGCCGGAGGACAGCGGCGTGAACGTGGCCGGCCCAGCGAAGGGCAGGTAGACCACCGAGTGCGGCTGGCCGGGGTCGGAGTCGCGGAGCACGACGCCCGCGTCACCCGAGGTCGCGGAGAACTGGGTGGACCCGGGGAACGGAGTGCCCAGGTCGGTGACCGTGCCGGCGGTCGAGCGGCGCAGCAGCCGAGCTCCGTCGCGGACCAGGAAGCCGTCCGGTGCTGCGCCGA
>CAXSHL010000030.1:0-44316 GCA_964237315.1 uncultured Nocardioidaceae bacterium | reverse complement strand
GGTGCGCCGCCGCCCGGCTGGACGGGCAAGGCATGGGCCTGCCAGGTCGGCGCCCGCGCCACCGGCGGCGACCTGCTGCTGTTCCTCGACGCCGACACGGTGCTGGCGCCGGACGCGCTGGACGGCCTGTTGGAGCTGCTCCACCGGCACCGTGGCCTGGTCTCGGTGCAGCCCTTCCACGACGTCGTGCGGCCCTACGAGCAGCTGTCGTCGTACTTCAACGTGGTGTCGCTCCTGGCCAGCGCCGCCTTCGCCCGGCAGCCCGGCAGGCGGCCGATGGCCTTCGGGCCCTGCCTGCTGACCTCGCGCGTGGACTACGAGCGCGTCGGCGGGCACGCCGCGGTCCGGGGCGAGATCCTCGACGACGTACAGCTGGCCGCGGCCTACCACCGGGCCGGGCTGCCGGTGCGCTGCGCCACGGGCGGTCGGTCGATCCGGATGCGGAGCTATCCCGGTGGGTTTCGCCAGCTGGCCGACGGCTGGACGAAGAACTTCGCCTCGGGCGCGTCGGCGACTGCTCCCGGGCCTGCTCTCGGCGCCGTGCTGTGGGTGGGCGCCCACCATGCCGTCGCCGTCGGCACAGTCCTCGCTCTCGCCAGAGCGGTGACCGGGCGAGGGACGTCGTCGACCCACGGTCATCCCGCCCGGTGGGTGGTCGCCTGGCTCGGCGTGGCCTGGCAGCTGCGGTCGATCCTGCACAGGATCGGGTCGTTCCGCTGGTGGACGTGGGTGGCGTTCCCCGCGCCCCTGCTCGCGTTCGACGTCCTCTTCGCGCGGTCGGCTGCGCGCACCCTGGTCCGACGCTCGGTGCGGTGGCGGGGCCGCGACGTGCAGCTCGGCGGACGCGGGTCCAGGGAGGCGGTGTGATGCTGCGGCTGGTGATGCCGGCGGCGCTGACCATCGCCGTGGACGCTGTCGCCTGGGGAGTGTTCCACGCCGCCACCGGGTATGCCGCCTATCGCCTCGACGAGAGCCGCCTGAGCCGGGACGGCTGGCTGCTGCGGCCGCGGCGCTTCGAGATCGGCGGGCGGTGGTACCGGCGTCGTCTGCGGATCCACCGCTGGAAGGACCGGCTGCCCGAGGCGGGCGGGCTGTTCCGTGGCGGGGTGAGCAAGCGCCACCTGCCGGCGTACGACGTCCCGGGGCTGCAGCTGTTCGTCCGCGAGACGCGCCGCGCCGAGCTCGCCCACTGGTGGGCCATGTGCTGCGGCCTGGTCTTCGTGGTGTGGAACCCACCGCTGGCCGCCGGACTCCTGTTCGGCTACGGAGACCTGGCCAACCTGCCGTTCATCGTGATCCAGCGCTACAACCGGTTCCGGATCCAGGCGCTGTTCTCCCGCCGCTCGTCGCGAGCTCAGACCTAGGCCGCGGACCGTGACACCGGCCCGACCGATCGGAGGATGAGGATGTCCAAGCGTCCAGAGCGGCGCGACGCTGCCGCAGCGAACCCCGTGACCCTGCAGGAGCGGCCCTCCGCCTCACGGCACGGTCCCATCGCCCAGCTGCTGATCGCGTGGTCACCGCTCAGCGTGATCCTGCTCGCCTACGCTGCTGCGCAGTGGGTCAGCGCCCCGCTCGGAGCCGCGGGCCACGCTGCCACCAGCAACCGGCTCGGCTTCGGTCTGCACGTCTCCGGCCCTGCCGCGGCCGATCGGAGCATCTTCGGGGCCGTCCCGTCGGTCTGGCTCCAGGCGCGGCTCGTCGACGGATCCGCGCACTGGTACGACGCAGCCGCCGCACTGGTCTACGTCACCCACTTCGTCGCCATCCCGCTCGTCACGGGCGTCGCGTGGTTCTTCCTGCGCGACCGGTTCGCGGCCTGGGTCGCCGCCGTCCTCACCTTCACGACGCTCGGCATGACGGGCTACCTCGTCTATCCCGCTGCGCCCCCGTGGCTGGCCTCGGACCGGGGCGTGATCGGCGCCGTGCATCGCGTCGCCAGTCCCGGCTGGGACTACCTGCACCTGCACTGGGTCGGCAGGCTGGTCGTCTCCGGCCAGCAGGACAGCAACCCGGTGGCGGCGATGCCCTCACTGCACGCGGGGAGCGCCATGCTCGTCGCGCTGTTCCTGTGGCCACTGGTGAGGGCCTGGTGGCGCGCCCTGCTGGTGGGCTACGTGATGCTGATGGCCTTCGCCCTGGTCTACACCGGCGAGCACTACGTCGTGGACGTCGTCGCCGGGTGGCTGACGGCCGGCGCGGCTGTCGCCGTAGGAGCGGCGGTCCGCAGGCACCGATCGACCTGGCGATCGTCCGTCTACGCGGACGCCACCGAGCCGTAGGCGGACTCCGCCTCAGCGACGATGCGGCGCTCCTCCTCGCGGTTCTTGCGGTACTCACTGATGGAGTAGGCGGTGGCGGCAGCCCAGAGGACGAAGACGACGACGTAGCAGACGGTGCGCGTCCCGCTGGCGGCGTCGATCCAGTCGCTCGTGAGCAGCGTGCGGATGTTGGTGAAGACGATGATGCCACCGGCCAGCGAGCCCAGGACGCGGGGCGGGATGTGCCGGACCAGCCACGCCGCGACGGGCGCGGCGATGATGCCACCCAGGAGCAGGGCGATCACCCATGAGTACCTCACCCCCTCGGACCCGATGCCGACGATGAAGCCGATGCTCGCCGCGACGGCCACCAGGAACTCACTGGTGTCGATGGAGCCGATGGTCTTGCGGGGCTCGAGCCGGCCGCTCGCCAGGATCGCAGGGGTGCCGACCGGCCCCCAGCCGCCGCCACCGGTGGAGTCGACGAAGCCGCCCAGGACACCGAGCGGCGCAAGGAACCGCTTGCGCAGCGGCTTGCCCAGGTGACCCTTGGGCAGGCCGGCGAAGGTGAAGCGGACCAGCACGTAGACACCCAGCACCAGCAGGATGACCGCCATGAGCGGCGCGGCCGTCTCGGTGGACAGGTTCGAGAGGAACGTCGCGCCGGCGAAGGCTCCGATGGCACCGGGGATGCCGATCTTCCACACGACTCCCCAGTCGACGTTGCCGAACCGCCAGTGGGACACACCCGACATCAGCGTGGTGCCGATCTCGGCTAGGTGGACCGTCGCCGACGCGGCTGCGGGGTTCGTCCCGACGGCCAGGAGCAGGGTCGTGGAGGTGACGCCGTACGCCATCCCCAGGCTCCCGTCCACGAGCTGGGCCCCGAGGCCGACGAGAGCGAGGAGGAGCAGTCTGCGCATGATCGAGCACCTCTGTCAGTCGGTGTATGTCGACTGGATAACTCTAGAATGCCGACCGGCGACGGTGCAATTCCTGTGCCCATGCTGGCGCGCGTCGAAGCGGTCGATCTGTGTCAGGTGGAGTCGTCGCTCAGCTGTTCGCAGGTCCGGGCTCCTTGGGTGTGGAGCCAGCGGATGGTGTCGTGTGCCCCTACCCGGGCAGCGATGTCGAGTGGAGTGGCTCTCTCCCAACCAGGCAGCCAGTCGAGCTCGGCTCCCAGCTCGGCCAGCGCCTGCGCCGTGGTGACCTGGTTGCCATGACAGGCGGACCAGAAGGCGTGGTTGATCTCGTCCGGCGACGGAGCGGAGGAGTCGATGAGGGCGAGCACGTCGCTGGTCATGCCGAGAGCGGCCAGGTCGAAGAGGCGAGCATGGGCTCCGCGGGCGACGAGGACGCGAGCGGCGTTCCACTGCGCGAACGCGGTTGCGTCGCCCAGCGGGGTGCCGCCGGCGATGACGCCACCGTCTGCGTCGATGTCGGCACCGGTGTCGAGAAGCGCATGGACCGCGTCGACGTCGTCGGAGCTGGCCGCCCAGTGCAGCGGCGTCTCCTGGTGCGGCCCGTGGAAACGTGCGTTCACGTCAGCGCCGGCCTCGACGAGAGCCTTGATCGTTTCGGCGACGTTCGGGAAATGACCGGGCCAGTCCGTGGCGACGTGAAGCAGGGAGCGGCTCATGCCATCGGGGTCGTCGTCCCCGAGCTGTGCCCCGGCCAAGCCGTCGTGGACGGACAGGAGCCGTCGCAGCTCCTCCACACGGCCGGCATGAATGGCGTTGACCACGGCAGCGGCGAGCGGATCCACAGTGCTGATCGTTGACATGTGGCAGCACCTCCCCCTCGAACGATAGCGATCGCGAGGTCAGGTCGGCCTGCGCGCTGAGCGACGTAGTGGCTGAGCCCGATCGGGGAGACGTACGTCGGCACCGACATCGCTTGCCAGTAGGGGATGTCGCGGTAGTCGGTCTCTCGCATTGCGCTTCCACGTCACCGGTGGGAGCGTGGACCCGCCACCGGGCGGACCCGTTCGTGGCGTCACAGGAGGAGGCTCGAAGTCGGTGCGTACCGAGACGATCGACAAATGGGTGCGGGCATACGTCGACGACGTGGTGGTCGTCGACAGCCGGGAGCCGCTGTTGTTCTGGGAGGACCACTTCCCTGTCCCCGCCTACGCCTTCCCCCGGCACGCCGTGCGGACCGACCTCCTGACGGAGTCTCACGACGCTCCGCCCCGCGACCCCTTCTTCTTCCTGCCGAAGGGGCCGGTCTCGCAGTGGTTCGACCTGACGGTGGGGGCCCGCACCATCCCGCACGCCGGCTGGGTCCGAGACACCCCGGAGCTGCGCGAGATGCTGGTCCTCAGCTGGCAGCCGGGTCTCCTGGACCGGTGGCTGGAGGAGGACGAGCCGGTGGCGGGGCACCCGCGTGACCCGCACAAACGGGTCGAGGCGATCGCCAGCAGCCGACACGTCGTCGTCGAGCTCGACGGGGTGCGGCTCGCCGACAGCACACGACCCGTGCTGCTCTTCGAGACGGGCCTGCCCACGCGCTACTACCTGCCTCGCGACGATGTCGAACGGACCGCACTGGAGCCGACGTCGAACCGGAGCCTGTGCCCCTACAAGGGCGTCGCGGACGAGTACTGGAGCGTGACGGGAAACCCGGATGCCACCGACGTGGTCTGGTCCTACTCCGCGCCGCTGCCGGCGGTCGAGAAGGTCACGGGTCTGATGGCGTTCTACAACGAGCTGCTCGACATCACCGTCGACGGCGTCCCTCAGCCACGACCGGAGTCCGTGTTCAGCGCGAAGGCGAGCCGCCCCACCTCCTGACGGAGCCCCGCCGGCTCTCGAGGCCTCGCGCGACGTTCCGTCCTGGCGGACTCATTCACTCCGGCACGGCGGCGGAGTCGAGAAGGGCGGCTGCGGCTCCCCGAGCCGCGGTGGCTGCCGTGCGGTTGCGGTCCAGCTGGGCGCTGATGTTGGCGCCGTCGTAGAGGAACACGAGCTGGTCACTGAGGGCTTGTGGGTGTTGCACACCGAGCTGCTCGCACAGGGTGCCGAACAGTCCGTGGAGCCAGGCGCGGAAGTCCTGGGTGGCGAAGTCTTCGGCGCTGCCCGGTGGTGCCTCGGCTGCGGCGTTCAGGAAGGCACAGCCGTTGAAGCTGGGTTCGGCGAACAGGTCGCCCAGCGCATCGAAGACAGCGAGGATCTTGGCCCGAGGATCGTCCTGTTCGGCCATCCGTTCCACGAGCCGGGCATCCCACCTCGCGTGCCGGTCGGCGAGATAGGTCCTGACGAGCTCGTCCTTGCTGCCGAACGCGTAGTAGAGCGACGACTTGGCCACTCCGGCTTCCTCGATCACCCGGTCGATGCCGACCTGGTGGATGCCCTCCTCGTAGAACAGCCGGTCGGCGGCCTCGAGGAGTCTCCTCTTGGCCGAGTTCTTGCGGGTCATGGCGTCCACGCACCGATTCTAGATAGGTCTGTCTGAGATTTCTCGCGCTTCCCCTTGTTTTCGGACAGGTCTGTCTGCAATGCTCAGCAAGTCAGACAGATCAGTCCGACTTTATGACAGGAGCACCTCATGATCAGCACCGTCCTATCCACCGGCACCACGACCGGCACCACGTCCGGCACCACGTCCGGCACCGGAGCTCTCGACCTCACCGGCAAGACCGCACTCGTCACCGGTGCGACGTCCGGCATCGGCCGGGCCACCGCAGTCCTGCTCGGCTCGCGCGGCGCTCACGTCCTCGTCCACGGCCGAGACGTCGGCCGCGGGGAGCAGGTCGTCAAGGAGATCGAGAACGCCGACGGAACAGCCACCTTCGTCGCCGGCGATTTTTCGGAGTCGACCGCCGTGACGAAGCTCGTCGAGCAGGTCGGCCACGTTGACATCCTCGTGAACAACGCCGGCCGCTCCTGGTTCGGCCCCAGTGCCGACCTCGACCACGACACCTACGACGGCTTGTTCGAGGCCAACGTCCGCTCGGCGTACCTCCTCACCGCGGCCCTCGCCCCGAAGATGGCCGCCGCCGGCGGAGGGGCTGTCGTCAACCTCAGCTCGATGGCGGGCCTCGTCGGACTCGCAGGGGGAGCCGCCTACAGCGGCACCAAGGCCGCGGTCTCCGCGTTCAGCCGCTCGTGGGCCGCCGAGTACGCCGCCGGCGGGGTCCGCGTCAACGCCGTCGCACCCGGGCCCGTCTACACCGGAGGGGCCGACCACGACGTCATCGACTCACTCGCCGAGGGCACGCTGATGGGTCGCGGCGCCCAACCCGAGGAGATCGCCCAGGTCATCGCCTTCCTGGTGTCACCGGCCGCCAGCTACGTGACAGGAGCCACGGTTCCCGTCGACGGTGGCCGCACAGCGGTCTGAGCCCGCAGGACCGCGCCCATCGAGGCCGGTCGAGCTCTCCGCCTGTGCGGCCGGCGGATGGTGCTGTGCCGCTTCGTCGGCTCGTCACGGTGCGCGCTCGGCCCTCGGGAGCAGGAGGCAGAGGGCGACCGCGACGGCGGTGAAGCCGGTCGCCCACCAGAACGCCTGGTGGAAGGCGTCGGCGATGCCCGCGCCGTTCGTGGCATGCGCCGCGGCGCTGGCGAGGATCACGGCGAGGACGGCGGTCCCGAGCGAGCCGCCGAGCTGCTGCGCAACCCGGGTGATGATGCTGGCGTCGGGCATCTCGTGGCGTTGCAGGCCGACGTAGGCGCCGGTCATCAACGGGATGAAGACCGCGCCGAGTCCGAATCCGCGGACGACCAGTGTCACCATCAGCCACCACGTGCTGGTGTGCTCCCCCGCGAACGCGAACGGGATGGTCGCCACAGTGAGGATCGCGAAGCCGCCGAGGGCGACCCAGCGACCCCCGATCGAGTCGGTCAGCCGACCGGCGAGGGTGCGGGAGGCGAGTGCGCCGACGCCCTGCGGGGCCAGGAGAAGTCCGGCGTCCAGAGCGTCCCGGCCGCGGACCTCCTGCCAGTACAGCGGCAGCAGCAGCATCGCGCCGTACAACGCGATGCCGGTGAGCACGAGCAGGGCTGCCGACGTCGCCACGGAGCGGTGCCTGAACAGCGAGACGTCGATGAGCGCGCGCTCGCCGCGTCGGAGCGCCCAGGCGACGAATCCGGCGATGAGCACCGCGCCGGTGACCAGCGGGACCAGCACGCGGGCGGCCCCGAAGCCGCCGGCCTCGGTGACCTGGCTGAGGCCGTAGATCACGCCGACCGCGCCCGGCGTGACGAGCAGGACGCCGACGAGGTCGAGTGGAACGCGACGGCCCGGCTCCCCGGCGGGGAACAGCCGGATGGCCAGCACGAGCCCGATGACTCCGAGCGGGATGTTGACGAGGAAGAGCCAGCGCCAGGACAGGTAGTTCAAGATGAGGCCGCCGAGGACGGGACCGAGGATCGGCCCCAGCGCAGCGGGCAGGCTCACGGTGGCCATCAGCCTGCCGAGGTTCCGGCCACCGGCCGCCTGCATCAGCACGGTGGTCATGAGCGGCATCATCACGCCGCCGCCGGCACCTTGCAGGGCGCGGAAGGCGATCAGGCTCGGTGCGTCCCACGCGGTCGCGCACAGCATCGAGCCGACGGTGAACGTCGTCAGGGCGAGCAGCCAGAGCCGCTTGCTGCCCAGCCGGCTCTGGGCCCAGCCGGTGAGGGGGATGGTCACGAACATCGCCAGCAGGTAGGCGGAGCTGACCCACTGGATCGTGGCGACCGGGGCGTGCAGCGACGCGCCCAGCCGGTGGATGCCGACGCTGATGATGGTCGTGTCCAGGATGACGGCGATCGCGCCGATGATGATGGCCGCGGTGAGCCGCTTGAGCTCGGGGTCCATCGCGTCGTTCGTCGTCGGCTCGGGTGCGGCTGACGTAGGGAGCGGGCTCATGAGGTGTCTCCGATTAGATACACGAGTGTTTCTTGGAGCCGACTGTAGGCTGTCGAGATAAGATACGCAAATGGATCTTGAGGAGCCGGTCGCTCGGCGGCGTCGGGGTGCCGTCCTGGAGGACGCACTCCTGGAGGCGACCTGGCAGGAGCTGTGCGAGGTCGGGTATGCGTCCCTGACCATCGACGCCGTCGCGCAGCGAGCACAGACCAGCCGACCGGTGATCTACCGCCGGTGGGCGACCAAGGCCGACCTCGTCCTGGCTGCCGTGGAACGCGCGATGCACCGCGAGGACGTCGAGATCCCGGACACCGGCAGCCTCCGAGGGGACCTGATGGCGTTGATGAGGTACGCCAACGAGCGGATGGCACCGTCCGCGGCCACGCTCACCTACCACCTCGGGCCGTACTTCCAGGAGACCGGCACCAGTCCCAGGGACCTGCGCACAGCCATCCTCGGCCACCGGGCGACCACCGCCGAAGCCGTCGTCGAGCGTGCGGTCGAGCGCGGTGAGATCGACCCCGAACGGCTCACGCCGCGGCTGCGGACCCTCGCCTTCGACCTCTACCGCCACGAGGCCCTGATGACGCTGGCCCCCGTGCCCGACCGGGTGATCGAGGAGATCCTCGACGAGGTGTTCCTCCCCCTCGTCACACCGGGCGAACGCGGTCGTGGCTGAGCCGGGCGGCAGCGAGTCGGTCCTGGCACGGGCGGTGCGGATCCTCGAGACGCTGACGCCGGAGGAACCGACACTGACCGTCTCCGAGGTCGCCCGGCGGGCGGGGCTGCACGTGGCGACGGCGTCCCGGATGATCGCCGAGCTGGTGCGGCACGGCCTCCTCGCCCGCCGGCCGGACGGCAAGGTCGCCGTCGGCGTCCGGCTGTGGGAGCTCGCCTCACGAGCGTCCCCCACGCTCGGTCTGCGCGACGCGGCGATGCCGTTCCTCGAGGACCTGCACGCCGTCGTCGGTCACCACGTCCAGCTGGGCGTCCTGGACGGCACCGAGGTGCTGTTCGTGGAGCGGCTGTCCGCACCGCGAGCGGTGATCAACTACACCCGCATCGCCGGCCGGTTGCCGCTGCACGCCTCGTCGTCGGGGGTCGTCCTGCTCGCCTTCGGCCCGCGCGAGCTCCAGCAACGGGTGCTCGCCGGCCCGCTCGAGCGGCTCACGGTCCACACGACGACTGACCCGGACAGCCTGCGGGCGCTGCTGGCGGACGTCCGTCGCACCGGATCGCCGTGCTGGCGGGCCACCTCCACGAGGAGGCCACCGGGGTGGCCGTCCCGGTCCGCGACCGACGCGGCGCCGTGGTCGCCGCAGTGTCGGTGATCGTGCCCAACGACGGCCGGGCGCACGAGAGGGTCCCGCTGCTGCAGGCGGCGGCCCTGGGCATGGGCAGGGCGCTCGCGCCGCCGGACATCCGCGGCGCAGAGGATGTCTCTCACTGAGTGAGAGAGCCGTTCCACCGGCCGTCCGGGGGATCGCATCCTGTTCGACGACCCCGGGAGGATCCGTGACCGTCCTGAAGCACCTGGCGCCCGCCGCCGAGACCACGTCGACCGTGGACCTCGAGGTCGTCGCGAAGACGACCGTTGCCGAGGACGTCGCCACGTTGACACTCGCTCACCCCGAGGGCGCCCGGCTCCGGGACTGGGCACCCGGTGCCCACGTCGACCTGGTGCTCCCCAACGGCCTGACCCGCCACTACTCCTTGTGCGGCGACCGCTGGGATCCGTTCACCTACACGGTCGGGGTGCTCCGCGAACGCACCGGCCGTGGTGGCTCGGCCTACGTGCACGACGTGCTCCAGCCGGGTGACCGGGTCGGCGTGGGCGGACCGCGGAACAACTTCCACCTGGTGCCGGCCGAGCGCTACCTCTTCGTCGCCGGCGGCATCGGGATCACGCCGCTGCTGGCGATGGTGCACCAGGCGGAGCTGGTCGGCGCGGACTGGCGGCTGCTGTACGGCGGCCGTCGCCGGGCGTCGATGGCGTTCCTGGACCGGCTGGAGCCCTACGGCGACCGGGTGCAGGTCGTGCCCCAGGACGAGCTCGGCCTGCTGGACCTGCGGGGGTTCCTCGGCGAGCCGCACCAGGACGTCCGGGTCTACTGCTGCGGGCCGGCACCGCTGCTGGCCGCCCTCGAGGTCGCCTGTGCCGGCTGGCCGGCGCACAGCGTGCGCACCGAGCGGTTCGTCGTCGAGGAGCTCAACGCACCCGCCCAGACCACGCCGTTCGAGGTCGAGCTCGCCCGCAGTGGTCGCACCGTCGTCGTGGAACCCGGCGCCAGCGTGCTCGAGGCGATCGGAACGGTCGGCGTGGACGTGCTGTCCTCATGCCGGCAGGGCATCTGCGGCACCTGCGAGACCACCGTGCTCGCCGGCCGGCCCGACCACCGTGACTCCCTGCTCGACGACGACGAGCGCGCCGTCAACGACTGCATGTTCGTCTGCGTCTCCCGATCCCTCGACGACCGCCTCGTCCTCGACCTCTGATGCCCGACCACCCCTGGAGTCATCCATGACAGCAACCAGCGCGCCCGCCGCGACCTCCACGGCGGAGCTGCCCACCAGCGACGTCGACCCCTTCTCGCACGAGGTTCTCGAGGACCCGCTGCCGATGCACGAGCACCTGCGTGAGGCCGGGCCGGTGGTCTACCTGACCCGCTACGACACCTACGCCTTCGCCCGCTACGAGCAGGTCCGCTCCGCGCTGGTCGACTGGCAGGACTTCTCGTCCGCGGCGGGCGTCGGGCTGTCGAACTTCCGGTACGAGAAGCCCTGGCGACCGCCGAGCGTGCTGCTGGAGGCCGACCCACCGAAGCACGACGCCCCCCGCCGGGTCGTCACCAAGGTGCTCGGCCCACGGGCGCTGCGTCGGTTGCACGAAGGGTGGGCAGCCGATGCCGAGGCCCTGGTGGACGCCGTCCTGGCCGGAGGCGACACCTTCGACGCGGTGACCGCCCTCGCCGAGGCCTTTCCGCTGCGGGTGTTCCCCGACGCCGTCGGCATCCCCCAGGGCGGCCGGGAGAATCTCCTGCCCTACGGCAACCACACGTTCAACGCCTTCGGGCCGGCCAACGACCTGGTGGCCGAAGGAGCCCCACGGGTCCCGGAGCTGTCGGGCTGGGTGAACGCCCAGTGCGCCCGCGAGGTGCTGGCCGAGGACGGCTTCGGCGCGCAGATCTGGGCGGCCGCCGACCGCGGCGACATCACCCCGGCGCAGGCGCCCATGGTGATCCGGTCCCTGCTCACCGCCGGCGTGGACACCACGGTCCACGCCCTGTCCGCCATCCTCTATGCGTTCGCCACCAACCCGGAGCAGTGGCAGCGGCTGCGCGAGCAGCCTGGTCTTGCGCGGGTCGCCTTCGACGAGGCGGTGCGCTGGGAGTCACCGGTGCAGACGTTCTTCCGCACCGCCACCTGTGACGTCGAGGTCGAGGGTGTCGTCGTGCCCGACGGGCGCAAGATCCTCATGTTCCTCGCGGCGGCCAACCGGGACCCGCGGCGCTGGCAGGACCCGGACGCCTTCGACCTCTCCCGCGATCCGTCCGGGCACGTCGGCTTCGGCTTCGGGCTGCACCAGTGCGTCGGCCAGCACGTGGCCCGGCTCGAGGCGGAGGCGCTGCTCACGGCGCTCGCCGCCCGGGTCGAGCACCTGGAGCTTGCGGGTCCCACCCGGCGGCACCACAACAACACGCTGCGCGCATGGGACAGCATCCCGGTGCACGTGCACCGGTGCTGACCGGGCCCACGTCCTGACCCGAGGGCCACTCGTCCCGTCAGCCCCCAGCGGACCAGGTCGACCACGCCGGGCATCAGTAGTCTCGTCGCGTGGCGTGGCATGAGTGATCCGGACGAGCAGCCGTCGGACGGTGTGTGGCGAGGCCGCACCTTCTGGCGGCGTGGGCGGTCCGCTCCGCTCCGCTCGTTCCTGCTGACCGAGTCCGGCAGCGCCGGCGTGCTGGTGGCCGCGGTCGTCGTCGCGCTCGTCTGGGCGAACCTCGACGTGTCCTCCTACGAGTCGGTGTGGCACACCGAGCTCGAGCTGCGTCTGGGGGACACCGTCGCGAGCCTCGACCTCCGGGAGTGGGTCAACAGCGGACTGATGACCTTCTTCTTCCTGGTGGTCGGTCTGGAGAGCCGACGCGAGTTCGACCTCGGTGACCTGCGCGAGCGCCGGCGGTTCCTGCTGCCCCTTGCCGTCGGCCTGGTCGCGATGCTGGTGCCGGTGCTCGTCTACCTGGCCTTCAACGCCGGCCGTCCGAGCGCGCACGGGTGGGGGATCGCCATGTCCACCGACACCGCGCTGGCGCTCGGAGTGCTCTCACTGCTCGGCAGGAGGGTTCCCGACCGGATGCGGGTCTTCCTCGTCACCGTGTTCGTCGTCGACGACCTGGCGGCCCTGGTCGTCATCGCGGTCGTCTACAGCGACGACATCGTGGTCCTTCCGCTGCTGGTGGCCGGAGTGCTGTTCGCCGGCGTGCTCGTGGCGGTTCGGCTGCGGCTGCACCAGCGCTGGCTCTTCGTCGGGCTGGGGGTCGCCATCTGGGCGGCGCTGATGTCGAGCGGCGTGGACCCCCTCGTGGCCGGCCTGGCGATCGGGCTGGCCGCCCCGGCGTACACCCCGAACCGTGGTGAGCTGGAGGACGCGACCGTCGTGGTCCGCGAGTTTCGCGAGCAGCCCACGCCCGAGCTGGCCCGGTCGGCATCGGCCAGCCTGACCCTCGCGTTGTCGCCGAACGCTCGGCTGCAGACCTTCTACCACCCGTGGACGAGCTATGTGATCGTGCCGCTGTTCGCGCTGTCCAACGCCGGGATAGCACTGGATCCGGCCTTTCTGGCGCACGCCTACACGACGCCTGTCACGCTCGGCGTGCTCGTCGGGTACGTCGTGGGCAAGCCGCTCGCCGTCGTGGGCACCTCCTGGTCGGTCACCGTCGTGAGCCGGGGCCGGGTGCGGCCCCCCGTCGGCTGGGCAGCCGTGCTCGGCAGCGGCACCATCTCCGGTGTCGGGTTCACGGTGGCGCTGCTGATCGCCAGCCGGGCCTTCGTGGGGGACCGGCTCACAGAGGCCAAGCTGGGCGCGCTCTCCGCCGTGGTCGTCGCGTCGGTGCTCACCTGGACCCTCGTGCACCTCGTCGGGCTGCTGCCTCCTGATCGGCGCGCCCGTGCCCTGCTCGGCAGTCCCGGACAGATCCAGGACCTCGTCCCCGAGGTCGACGTCGAGCGCGACCACGTCCGCGGCCCTCACCAGGCCGTCATCACCGTGATCGAGTTCGGCGACTTCGAGTGTCCCTACTGCGGGCTGGCCGAGCCCGTCGTACGCGACCTGCTCAGCGACGGCGAGATCCGCTACGTCTGGCGGCACCTGCCGCTGACCGACGTGCACCCCCGGGCGCAGCTGGCCGCCGAGGCAGCCGAGGCCGCCGGCGCCCAGGGCGCCTTCTGGGAGATGCACGACCTGCTCCTCACCCGTCAGGGCGACCTGCGCCCCGCCGACCTCCTCAGGTACGCCGCGGAGCTGGGTCTGGACGTCGAGCGGTTCCGACGCGAGGTGATGGACCACGTGCACGAGACGCGGGTGGCCCAGGACGTCGAGTCGGCCGACGTCAGCGGAGTGTCCGGGACACCGACCTTCTTCATCAACGGCCAGCGCCACCACGGCGCCTTCGATCTCGCGACGCTCAAGGCCGCGGTCAAGGTGGCACGCGCCCAGGCGCAGATGGACCTCCTTCCCTAGGTCTGCTCCGTGACCGTTTGGACTTACGCCGTAAGGGAACAGGAGCGCGTCGACGGGTCGGCGACTCCGCCGCCAACGGATGCGGCTGCGCCTACGACCGGCTCGCCGTGGCGCAGCACATGCACTGACCGTTGTTGCAGTGCCGATCGAACACGTGGCTCGACGAGTGCGGCGAGCATGCCCGCGAAGAGATGGAGTAGCAGAGCGAATGTCAGTTGCACCTGAGCCCTATCGTCGTGACCGCGTCCCGGTCCGAATCATTGCGACCACGATCGCGATGGTGCTGGTCACCGTCCTGCTGCTCCTGGTCATCCGAGAGGTCAGCCGCGTGCTCACCTGGATCGTGGTGGCGATCTTCTTCTCCGTGGCGCTCTACCCGCTGGTCGACTGGGTGGACCGCCGGGTCACCGGGGGCCGGCGGGCGCTTTCGACGCTGTTGGTGTTCCTCGC
Organism: uncultured Nocardioidaceae bacterium; assembly: GCA_964237315.1. Lineage (GTDB taxonomy): Bacteria > Actinomycetota > Actinomycetes > Propionibacteriales > Nocardioidaceae > Nocardioides_B. The sequence continues at coordinate 30,009 of CAXSHL010000030.1, read as the reverse complement.
CATCGTCCTGGTGCTGGGTGGTCTGGTGACCGCCTTCGCCGTACCGCTCGCCCGGGAGGGTACGGCGTTCGCCTCGCAGCTGCCGTCGATCATCGCCGATGCCAAGGCAGGGCGTGGTGCGCTCGGGGGGTTCCTGGACCGCACCAACGCCTTGAACCTGATCGCGGACCACCAGGCCCAGATCAAGAGCTACGCCAGCGGACTCACCACACCGGCAACGGGGGTCCTGTCCGGGATCGCCTCCACCCTCGCCGGACTCGTTACCATCTTCGTGCTCGCCTACCTGATGGTGCTCGAGGGACCCAAGGTCGTCGAAGGCTCGCTGAACCTGATCGACCGACGCGACACCCGCCTCCGGGTCCGGGCCGTCGGCTCGGACTGCGCCAAGTCCGTCACCGGGTACCTGTCGGGCAACCTGCTGATCTCGGTTGTCTGCGGCGTCATCCACTACGCCGCACTCCGGATCATGGGAGTGCCGTTCGCCGGCCTGATCGCCCTGTTCGTCGCGATCGCCGACCTCGTCCCGCTCGTCGGAGCAACCATCGGTGGCCTCGTCGCTCTGCTTGCCGCCGCCATCCACTCGGTCCCGGCGCTGATCGTGGTGGCCATCGTCTTCGTCGTCTACCAGCAGCTCGAGAACCACCTGCTGCAGCCGCTGGTGTTCGCGAGGACGGTCAACCTGAACCCGCTCACGGTGCTCATCGCGATCCTCGTCGCGGTCGAGCTCGCCGGCATCCTCGGCGCGCTCCTGGCCATCCCCCTCGCCAGCATCATCCAGGTCATCGCCCGTGACCTCTGGGACCACCGCCGAGGCAAGCCCAAGGCAGAACCCACGGTCGGCGTCGACAAGACACCGGCCGACGGCGGTGCGCCGCGCGGACCACGACCCACCGGGCAGACAGACCCCCGCCCGACGTGACCCAGACGCCACCGCGTCCATGCCGTGCGGTCGACTACGTGCGAACCGCGTTCGTCGAGGAGGTGCGACGCGGTGACCGGCTGAAGATCTCGGGCAGGGCGGCATCGAAGAGCAGCCCGGGGTCAAGACCCATCGACGCGTAGTTCCCGTCGATCTCGAGGCGAACATGCCCGTGCATCGTGGTCCATGTCGCGATGGCCTGCAGCGCGGCCGTCGGGGTCGAGGCCACGTGCCCTTCCCGCTCGGCGACCCAGGTTGTGAGCTGCTTCTCCAGCTCGATCGCGATGGTGGCCTGGACCGGGATCGCGACCGAGGAGACGACCTCCCACAGGACGTCCATCGCCTTCTGGGCGGCGTCCACGAGCTCTTTCCGGTGGGCGTCATGTCCCATCAGGGGGGCTGCGAACAGCAGTCGGTAGCGGTGTGGTTGCTCGAGGGCCCACCTCCGGTAGGCAGTGGCCAACGCGGCCGCGGGCGCCTCCGGTGCTGCCGTGCTCGCCGCGCGTAGAGCAGACGCCAGGTCGCGATAGGCATCGGTGATGAGCGCCGTCATCAGGGCGTCACGGCTCTCGAAGTACCGGTAGAGGGCCGGCCCGGACATTCCCAGCTCCTTGGCGATGGCGTTGACGGACACCCCAGTGGGCCCGCCCTCTGCGAGCTGCCGAAGCGCAACCCGCTTCGCCTCACCGATCAGCTGCGACCGGAACCGGTCGCGCACGCTTCCGTTCTCGATGATCGGCTCCGACATCCCGGCCTCCACTCTTCACGCGTCCGACTTGACACCCCGATGCTACAGATTCACTCTTGAGTTATACCCTTTAACTATAGATAGAATCATCAACGGGAGGAACCCTCATGGCCACCACCCACAGCACACCGACGATCCGCCCCACCGGCGTTCCCCGCAAGGTGATCATCTCGGCCTGGACCATCCCGCTCCTGGTCCTGGGACAGTTCAGCTTCGTCGCCCTAGTCCCCGTGACCGTCGTCGTGGTCTCGATCCTCCGGCACTTCCGCTCAGGGGCCCTTCGCTGGGCCGCAGTCGCCCTGGGGACGTCCTTCGCCCTGCCGATGGCGATCTGGGCCCTACGCCGCGATCCTGCCCCCAGTCTCTCCAAGGACATGAGTCCCACGTTCGCGGGACTCATCGTCACGGCCGCCCTGGGCGTGCTTGTCAGTGCCTACCGCTCGAACCGGAAGGACACCCCGGCGTCGAACCGTTGACATCGGACATCAGGTGGATGATGCCGTGCGCATCTTGTCGTCCTGGATGAGGTTCCTGGCCGCCGGCTCAGTCGGCTGGCCGAGCCGCGATGATGTCGATCATCTCGAAAGACGGAGGCTGCGCGAACAGATCCGCATGGGTTCGTGCGGCCGTAGGGCCACCCGCGGCAAGGATTGCGTCACGATCTGCTTCGCTCGCGAAGACCGCGAAGGCGCCGAAGGTGGTCGGCGTCAGGCGGAACGCGTACCAACGGGTGCTCGCAGGCTGGCCCTCGACGACCAACCTGCCGTTCTCGAAGAACTCCTCTGCGGCGGCCGTCGCCGCGACCGTGAACTCGAAGCGAGCCAGAACGCCTACGGCGACCGTCACAGCTCTTCCCGAGCGCTCGGCTGGGCCAGGTCCTTCGCTGTCCGGGTGGGTCGATACGTCAGCGATGCAAGGCCGGGGTCCTTCCCTGGGCCGGCACTGATCAGGTCCCACGTCTGCGCCGTGCCACCCGGTCTGTACATCGGCGTACCGTCGTCGACGCACACCGGGACGACCATGAGAGTCAGCTCGTCCACCAGGCCGGCGTCGATCAGTGTCTGGCCGAACTGGCCGTGACCGTAGACCATCAGGTCGCGGCCGGGTGTCCTCTTGAGCTCGGCGACCGCCGCCACGACATCGCCGGAGACGAGCTGGGTGTTGTGCCATGGGGCATCGGTGAGTGTCGAGGAGAAGACATACTTCTGCATCGCGTTCAGGAAGTCGGCGTACTCACCCGACGCAGCAGGCCACTGTCGGGAGAAGATCTCGTATGTCCTGCGGCCCATCAGGAGTGCGCTGCTGGCACGCAACGCAGCCAAGGACGCGGACGCGCTTCCAGCGCCGAAGTAGGGTCCGGCCCAGGCCATCGGTTCGCTGGTCACTCCGTTGAGGGAGACGAGCAAGGACTGCCGCAGCTGTCGGGAGTCAGCGGTCGATGAGTGTGGGGTCACACCTGTTCGACCCGGGCCGACAACGAAAGTAATCGCCGATCCGAACGTTTCGCGAACGGACCGCTCACCTGCCCCGCGTCGACGGCCTTCGGCGCTGGCGGCGGTGCCGATCGCCGTTCGAACCACAAGTGAGCGAGGGCGACTGCCGCTAGGCAGATGACCAGGGTTCGGCCGCTCAGGTCGGTGCCGAGTGCGCCGAGCGTGAGGGGGACGGCGATGCCGGTGACCACTCGTGAGGCTGTGCGCTGCAGGTCCGAGCTGTGACTGGCGACGCCGGTGACCACGCCGAGCGTGAAGTAGACCGCGATTGCGCCACACAGCAGCCAGCGCTCTGCCAGCGACAGCGGGTCGGAGCCATGTGTCACGACCGCGGACAGGGATACAGCCACGGTGGCGACGACACCGGTGACCAGGCAGTGCAGGCCCAGCGCTGCACGGGCGGGGATGCGGTCAGCCCCGAGGTGCGGTAGGCCGGCGTGTCCGAAGACGACGGACAAGCCGAACAACCCGGCCAGCAGGACGAAGGATGCGGCCCCCGTTGCGAGGAGGCTGATGTCGGGTTCGACGGTGGCCGCAGCGGAGACGACTTGAACCACGGATTCGCCGAGCACGACGATCATGAAGAGTCCGAGTCGCTCCGAGAGGTGCTCCGGGTCGACCGAGACGGCGCGGATCTCTGGTCGGGCCCTGCCTCCCCAGGCCGTGGTCCGTCGCTGGCGTCGGCGAGCGGCTCGCGCAGCGGTCCGAGCCTGGAACTGCGCTAGCAGCCTGTGACCGGAGACCAGCAGTATCAGCACCATGTCGATGCCCAGACCCAACGCCCAGAGTCTGAGCTTCCATGGGTCGTCCACCCAGATCGATGCCAGCCACGGCAGCAGGCCTCCCGAGTACTGAACGATCGGGAAGTCCAGCAGCAGACTGCCACGTTGCCAGGACTGTGTGCCGTAGAGGCGGGTGGTGGTGTAGGCCACGGTGAAGATGGTCAGGGACAGAGTGCCGCTCCCGCCCTCGAGCACGTGGTGAGTGACGCCCGGGACCGATGCCGCCATTCCCGCGAGGCCGAACATGCCGACCATCAGCCGAAGTACTCGGGTGTGCTCGGCCGCAACGTTGCTGTAGAGCGTGTAAGTGGTCCACGACAACCAGAAAGCCAGAAACAGCAGCGCATACAGTCCCAGCGCTGGGGCGCTCAGCGTGATGTTGAGGATGTGGGCCAAGGCTGCGACGCCGGCCACCGCCACGAGGTCGAAGAACAGCTCCGCCCAGCTCGCGTGCCGCTCCCTCCTCGCGCTGGTGGTCTCGGCCGTCATGCCCTGGCTACCCACGGTGCGAGGAGCTCAGGCCGAGGTCGATGAGGTGCACCGTCCAGAGGAAGCTCTCGTCGATGTCGGTGTCGAAGCGGAACCCGCCTTCGACTTCGAGGGTCGCGAAGCCGTGCAGCCAGCTGCGCAGCATCCGCAGGGCGTGGACCTCATGGCTGGGTTCCAGCTCGTACCCGCGCAGCACCGCCGACAGGGGTGCGAGCATCCGGTTGATGGCCGGTGTGAGCGGATCAGCTGGACCGCCCGGGCGAACGTGGTTCCCGGCCGCGTAGCGGCCGGGGTGCCGGTTCACGTAGGTGCGCATGGCCACGGCAGCAGCGACGAGCGCGTCGCTGCCGGCTCGGCCCTGGATCGCGTCCCGCAGCGCGTCACCGAGCTCGGTCGCAGCCAGGACGGCGATCCTGTGCACGAGGTCGGACAGGCTCTCGACGTGGTTGTACAGCGACGGCGTCTTGATCTCGAGGCGTTGAGCGACGAGCCCCATGCTCAGCTGGTCGAACCCGATCTCGTCGGCCAGGGCGGCGGCGGTCTCGGTGACCGACGCCGCGCTCAGTCCTCCTCTAGGCACTCGGTAGGACTCTGGCCAGGAACGGCAGGGCCATCGCGAGCAGCTCATCAGGGGCCTGGGCGTGCGCGTAGTGGCCGACGCCGTCGAGGACCACCAGCTCACCGAGGCCGTCGGGGAGGTCGTTGATGATGGCTTCGCCCTCGGCGCGAGGGTCGGCCCAGTCGGGGTCGGCGTCGCCCTCGACGACCAGAACGGGACAGCGGACATTTGGCAGCTGGGCCGCTGCGTCACCGGGGTCGGACTTGCACATGGCCTGGAGCACTGCCATGCGACCCGGCTCGCGCAGCTTGGAGTCGATACGGGCCAGCTCGGTGTCCCAGTCGACCGGCTTGCTCGGGTAGGCGAGCCTGAGGTAACCCTTCCAGCTCGACAGGCTCCCCAGGAGCAGGGTCCGGAGCATGAGCGTCGTACCCCTGCGGTAGCGCTTCACCCGCAGCAGGCGTCCGAGGGGGTAGGACACCGCCCGGGTGAACGGTGCCAGCTCGATGACGCCGGAGATCGACTCGGGGGCGGTGGCAGCGGCGATGGTCGCGGCCCCTCCGCTGATCGACTGGCCCACGATGACGGCCGGGCCTCCAAGCTCACGGACCAGTGCGACGAGGTCAGCGGCGATGTCCGTGCGGCTGTACCCGTCCCAGCCGAGGCTCGAGTCGCCACAGCCGCGGATGTCGACGGCAGCAACCCGGTATCCGGCGGCTGCCAGAGCCGGAACGAGGAAGCGGTAGGAGTGCCGGCTGTCTCCGAGGCCGTGGGCGAGCACGACGAGGGGACCTTCGCCGGTGACGTCGTAGGCGATGCGGTTGGTGCCGATGTCCAGGTAGTCAGTCAAGAAGTCCTCCGAAACTAAGGCTATTAGTGCAGAGGCTAATAGTCTTAGTCGCCGCTCGTCAACAGGACGCGGCTTCGCACATCACACGCAACGCCTCCTTGGCCACTGATGCCGATCCACTCGGGCGGCTCAGCGCGCCGAGAGGTTCATGGGATCGGGGCCTCGATCGAAAGCCTGCGAACAGACGCGGCGAAGTCGGCCAGCGCCGCTCGGTAGAAGCTGGGCCCGAAGGAGACTCGCGCCACCCCGAGTGCTCGTAGGCGGTCCAGGTCGAGGGCGGGACTGGCGTTCGCGTTGACCGGGCAGGCGAGGCCGTCGATCACCGCTGACAGGGCTTCGGCATCGGCTACCCCGATCGGGTAGATGCAGTCTGCGCCGGCTCCGCGATACAGCCGGCCGCGCCGGATCGCCTCACCCACGCGCTGATCCTCCGGCACGCGGCCGGCAGGGAGGAACACGTCCACCCGGGCGTTCATCACGATCGGCACACCGCTGTCGTCGGCAGCCTTGCGGAACGCGGCCAGCCACGCAGCATGCTGTTCGGCGTCCTGAAGCCCTCCACGCCTGTGATCGGTGTCCTCGATGTTGCACCCGACGACCCCGATCCTCAGGAGCTGTTCGACCACGGCTGTCGGCGACAGGCCGTACCCAGCCTCGGCATCCATGGAGACCGGGATCGGCGCAGCGGCGGCGATCCGTTCGTTCGCGGCGAACATCTCCTGCCAGGGGGCGCCCTCGCTGTCGGGGAACCCGAGAGTGGCGGTGATCGCCGCGCTCGTGGTGGCCAGAGCCGGGAACCCTGCCTCGGCGACCACTCGCGCACTGCCCACGTCCCAGACGTTGGGAAGAACGAGCATCGGGCCGTGGTGCAGGTCCCGCAGCTCGTCGGCCAGACCGGGGAGCCGAGCCGCTCCGGCGCTCACGACGCGATCCCGGCGGCAGGTTCGACATCGGGAAGGTCGATCTCGGCCATCCTGCTGGGCCGCGGAACGAGTATCCCGATGGGTACGGCGAGCAGCGCGATGGCGCAACACACCCAGAGGGCCCCGTGGAAGCCGAACGTCAGTGCCTCCATCGGCGGAGCCCCCCGTGCCACTTCAGTGCCGGTGCGCGTAGCAGCGACCGTGCTTGCGATCGCGACCCCGAGCGCCCCACCGACCTGTTGTGCGGTGTTGAGCAGACCGGACGCGACCCCGGCTTGGTGTTGCGCCACGCCGCTCAGCCCGGCGACCGAGACGGGGATGAACCCGAACGCAGTGCCGGCTCCAGCGATCAGGAGCGGGCCGACCAGGTCGGGCCAGAGGTGGCCCTCGACGGGGACCCGGGTGGCCCAGGCGATGCCACCGGCGATCATCAGCATGCCGGCCGCCATCACCGGCCCTGCACCGGCCCTGTCAGTGAGCCGCTGCGAGATCACTGCCATGGCGACCGAGGTCACCGAGGTGATCAGCCAGGCCAGCCCCGTCTGCAGCGCGGTGAAGCCCAGAACCTGCTGCATGTACAGGGTGCCTACGAACAAGAAGGCGTAGAAGCTGCCGCCGAGCGCGAACCCGACCAGGTTGGCGCTTGCCACGGATCGGCTCCGGAACATCCCCAGGGGAAGGAGCGGTTGGGCGACCCTGCTCTCGATGGCGAAGAATGCGACGAGGAGTGCTGCGGCCGCGAGCGCCAGTCCGATGCTGCGCGAGCTTGCCCAGCCTTCGCGGGGAGCGGTGGAGATCACGTAGACCGAGAGCAGCAGACCCGCCGTCACCGTGGCTGCACCCAGAGCGTCATAGCGGCGCGTGATGTTCGCTCGCCGGCTCTCCGGGACGAGCCGGTAGGCCAGCACCAGCGCCGTCAGTCCCACCGGAACATTGAGAAGAAAGATGTATTCCCAGCTCGCATAGCGGGTGAGCAGGCCGCCCGTGATCAGGCCCACTGTGGCGCCGCCGGCCCCGAGAGCCCCCCAGACTCCGAGTGCCTTGGTGCGTTCTGGGCCTTCGGGGAAGAGGCTGAGGACCAGCGACAGCGCTGCCGGAAGCACGAGTGCCGCGCCGGATCCTTGAAGGGCGCGCATCACGATCAGAACCGACGCGTCCTCCGACAGTGCGCAAGCCAGCGATGCCGCGGTGAACAAGACCATGCCTGCGACGAACATCCGCCGCCGACCGAGGAGGTCGGCGGCTCTCCCGCCCAGCAGCAGAAGTCCACCGAAGGTGAGCCCGTAGGCCGTGACCACCCATTGGAGGCTGGACTCGGAGAACTGGAGGTCTCGTCCGATGCTCGGTAGGGCGACGTTGACGATGGTCAGGTCGACGATGGTCATGAAGTACCCGATCGCCAGAACGCTGAAGGCGTGCCAGCGGTTGGTCGTGCTCATGAGCTCTCCTCAGATGTGGTTGGGTGCCGAGGAGCCTGGGGTTCGAGCGTTCGCGGTAGTCCGAACCAGCCTGCGACCGTGGTGTCGAACCGGTTCAGCTCGGTGACTCGACCGTCGAAGACGGTGAGGACTTCGATACCGGTGAGGTGCAGGAGCCCGGTGACGGGGTCGGCGCGGTAGTCACCCCACGCCGGTTGGGCGTTCGCGCGGGTCGGGACCAGCACCGGCGCCGACCTCCGCTGAAGGAAGACGGCCGTGAAGAACTCGTGCGCGGCCTCTCGACCGTGGTACTCGAAGGGAAGGGGCGGCATCCGCAGCCACACGTCCTCGGACATCAGCTCGATCATCGCGTCGACGTCGAGCTCGACGAAGGCGTCGGTGAACCTGGTCACGAGGACCGCCTCGTCGACCGAGAGCTCAGCGCTCACCTCAGGCAGGTGTTCGAGCCGTGCCCGGGCGCGCTTGACCCCGTTGTTGACCGCGTCGAGTGTCATCCCGGTCAGCTCGGCGGTCTCCTTGGCCGGGTATCCGAGAACGTCGCAGAGGATCAGCACGGCCCGCTGACGCGGAGCCAGCCGCTGCATCGCGGTGATGAAGGCCAGGGTGATCGCCTCGCGTGCCTCGTACCGCGCCTCCGGTGCAGGCAGGTCATCGGGGAGACCCTCCAGCAGCGTGTCAGGAAAGGGCTGCAGCCAGGTCAGCTCGCTCATGCTGGAGGGCGAGGGGATTCCAACAGCTACCGGGGTCTCCGGCCGCCGCTTCGCCGCGCGGAGATGGTTGAGGCAGCGGTTGGTGGCAATCCGGTAGAGCCAGGTCCGGACCGAGGACCGGCTCTCGAAGCCGTCCATGCCGATCCAGGCTGCCGTCAGGGTCTCCTGCACAACGTCCTCGGCGTCCTGTAGAGAGCCAAGCATCCGGTAGCAGTGCACCTGCAGCTCGACCTGATGAGGCTCGACCAGAGCCGCGAACGCCGTGCGGTCACCGGCACGGGCCATCGCGAGCAGTTCCTCGGACATCGGCTTCCATCCTCTCGTCGTGTCTGACTATGTAGACACCGACGACCAACGGAAATGGTCACCCACGCGGAAATGACGCTCCGGCCCCACTCTGGGATCGAGGGTTCAAGACCTGGCCCGGAGTGACCACGAAGAGCGCGCCCGAGTGAGCGATTCTCCCGGTGTCGATCGTGCGTGATCCGAGATCGCACTCATCCGCTGACGAGTCCGGTGAGCCACTCGTTCGCGGTCGCCACCGTTGCCATCGCGGTCATGAGCACAACGCTGGGTGGATGTCGCGTCGGCGGGTCATGCGGTGGGCGCGATGTTCTGGTTGAGGCGGAAGAGGTTGGTCGGGTCGTATCGGTTCTTCAGCTGCACGAGCCGCTGGTAGGTCGCGCCCGGGTAGGACGCCTGGACCAGAGACGGGTCGGAGTCCCCGGTGAAGTTGACGTAGGTGCTGGCGTCGGGTCCGAGAGCAGCTACGACGCTACGCGCCCATTCGACGACCTCGTCGAAACCGGTCGCATCCGGAGTGCGAGCGATGACGTTGACGATGAACTCCTGGTCGCGCATGGCGTACGCCGTGTCCTGTGCGGCTGGGTGGCTCACGGCGCCACCCAGGTGCTGCACGTGGATCTCGGCCAGCGCGTTGGGCAGCGTCGCGAACGACTCCTGCAGCACTCGCAACGCCCGGTCGTCGAGCTCGGGCAGGAACGCCGCGCGGAAGTAGTTGTGGATTCCACGCGGGTAGAGCGGGTCGAGGGCCTGCTGCCAGCCTGCGTACGGGTTGGCAGCGAACACGTCAGAGATCACGGTGCCCAGGGCACGGAACGGCGCCGTGGCAGCCTCACCGGCCTCGGGGTCACCCGACCAGCAGCCTCCGACCGCGATGATCGGAGTGCCGTGCACGGACTCGGGCAGGAACGGCACCGGCGGAGCGGTGGTGAGGTTGATGAGCGTGGTCAGCTCGTCGGGAGCCGCCGCGCAGGCTGCGCGGTATCCCGCCAGCACCTGCTCGATCTCGTCGGCCGGGTAGAAGACCAGACCGGAGAGGACGGTCGGGCCGACCTCGTGCAGCTGGTACTCGAAGGCGGTCACGACTCCGAAGTTGCCCCCGCCGCCGCGGAGGCCCCAGAACAGCTCCGCGTTCTCGACGGCACTGGCGTGCACGAACGTGCCGTCAGCAGTGACGACGTCGGCTCCGATCAGGTTGTCGCAAGCCAATCCGTGCTTGCGCATGAGCCAGCCGATGCCACCGCCCGTGGTGAACCCCGCGATCCCCGTCGAGGACACCAGGCCCCCCGTCACCGCGAGCCCGAACTGCTGGGTCTCCGCATCCAGGTCCTTCCAGGTGCATCCTGCCTGGGCGGTCACGCTGCGGTCGTCGACATGAACCTCGATTCCTGTCATCTGGGAGAGGTCGAGGAGGATTCCGGCATCGAGGGTGGAGAAGCCGGGGACGGAGTGGCCTCCGCCGCGTACTGCGAGGGGGATCCCCTCGCTGCGGGCGAGGTTGACGGTGCGTATCACGTCGGCCACGTCGGCGCACTGGGCGATCAGCGCCGGACGCCGGTCATGCGCTCCGTTCCACACACTGCGCACCTGGTCGTAGTCGGCGTCACCGGGCAGCACCACGGTGCCGTGCAGTGCCGCGGTGAACTCGGCACGAGTTTCGTCCCCGATCGTTTTCGGTGCGGTCTGGGTTATCGTCTGGGTTGTCGTCTGGGTCACGTTCATGGTCGCTCCTTGGTCATGTTGGATGAGGGTGTGTCTGCCGGCGGAGCCGGTTGGGTGCGTCGTCTCGGCCTACGCCGTGGTGAGCTACTGGGACGGCCCTGCGAACATGGCGAAGGTCTGTGAAACGATCTTTCCGTTGTCCACCACGAACGTGTCCGTGCCCAGCGGGATGTCGCTGCCCACGCTCCACGTGATGTAGCCGATGCTCCCCTCGACCTGCAGGCTCCGAAGCTCGAACCGGTCCAGGGCCCCTTCCGGTAGCCCATCGATGAAGTCCACGAAGAAGCCGTGGATCTCTCGCTTCCCCCGGTAGATCTTGGCTTCGGTGTGGAACTGGGCAGCGTCGTCGTAGTCCTTCACGACCGAGTCGACGCCCTGCTGCTCCAAGAAGGCTGTCAGGTGGCTCTGAACCACGGCGTCGGTAGCTGATGATCGGGCGTCCATGTCATTTCTCCTGGGTTGATTGCTCTCGAGAACCACCCTGCGGTCATCCGCAACACGCAACAAGTGCCGATGTCGTACCGGCCGACACGGCCAAGGACACCGGACAACCAGCGCAAATGCGTACGGCGAGGCAGCGCGCGCCCGTGCGCACAGACCCGGCCGGCAGTACAGGATTCGTACTACCCACCCACCACCAGCGGGTGGAGGATGGAGCAATGACGAGCCGCAGGGAGTACTGCCCGATCGCGTCCGCCGTCGAGGTACTGGGTGACCGTTGGACACCGTTGATCCTTCGAGAGCTGATGGTCGGCGCCTGCGGGTTCAACGAGATCCATCGCGGGATACCACGCGCCAGTCGCACCCTTCTCGCTCAGCGGTTGCGTGACCTCGAGCGTCGCGGGCTGGTGAACCACACGGCCAACCAACCGGGCCGATCCGGAGCCTATGAGCTGACGGCTGCCGGCGAAGGCTTGACCCCCATCGTGTGGGCGATGGGTCACTGGGCCGCCGAGTGGGTCTTCGGTGACCCGACGGACGACGACTGCGACGGGTTGTCGCTGATCTGGCGCACCCACCAGCTCGCCGTGCCCGCCAAGCTGCCCGAGACGCGCACCGTCGTGCACCTCGTGCTCACCGGGTCCGGGGGTGCCGAGGGCTGGCTCGACATCGAGCGCCCGGGCATCACCGTCTGCAAGGAAGACCAGGGTGTGGCCGTCGATCTCGCCCTCGAGGCTGACACCGCACAGATGCAGCGTTGGCTCCTGGGGCTCGTGCCCTTCCGCGACCTGGTCGCGAACGGTCACGCCCGCTTCCTCGGTCCCAGCCGACTGGCTCTGAGCTTTCCCACCTGGTTCGACACCACGACGTACTCCCGCAGCCTGCGGCTAGGAGAACAACGCCGGTTGCGCGATGCCGTCCCGGCCTGAGTGCGAAGTCGGGGCGCAGCTCCAGTCCGCTGCGTGCCGCCGCTGACGGCAGGGGTGAGGTCATCGTCTCCTCGTCCCTGTGCAGCGCGCTCCGCGACGGCAGCCACGACCAGGCTGGCCTTGTCGGGCCAGCGCCGGTAGATGGTCGACCGTAGCGTAACGGTGTGCACCACAGTGCTCGGGCGGGTGCCCGCAGACCCTCGGAGAGGCGGCGATGAGAGCAGTCAGATACGACCGGTTTCGATGGGATCGAGGCGCTCTACCTCGACGACCTTCGCGATCCCGAACCGGGGCACGGTGAGGTCGTCGTACGGGTGATGGCCAGCGCGCTCAACCCCGGTGCGCTGCCGGCACTCCAGGGTCGCCCCTCCTACGTCCCGGGCCGCGACTTCGCCGGCGTGGTCACTGCGCTCGGCGACGGCGTCGAACACCTCGAGGTCGACGACCCGGTGCTCGGGCGGCTCCAGAGCTGGGACGCGCACGCCGAGCTCGTCGCCGTCCCGGCAGACCAGGTCGTCGGCAAGCCGGAGGCTCTGTCGTGGGACGTGGCCGGGTCGCTCGCTACGACGCCGATGGCCGGGCTGGGCGCGGTCAAGGCCGTCGGGCCCGCATCGGGTGACCTGGTGGTGGTCTCCGGCGCGTCCGGCGGCGTGGGACTCACCGCCGCCCAGCTGGCCATGCGCCTCGGCGCTGCCGTCATCGGGCTGGCCAGCCGGCGTCACGCCGAGGTGCTGGACCAGCACGGCATCACGGCTGTCAGCTACGGCGACGGCGAAGAGGAGCGACTTCGCGACGCCTGTGCAGGGCGATCGGTCGATGCGTTCATCGACGCCGTCGACGGCTCCTACATCAGCCTCGCGCTGCGACTCGGGGTGCCCCGCGAGCGCATCAACACCGTGGTGGACTATCAGGGAGCCACTGAGTACGGCGTCCAGGCGCGCGGGACCTCCGATGCCGGCGGCGCCCCCGCCCTGGCCGAGCTCGCCCAGCTTGCTGCCTCGGGCCGGCTCCACATCCCCATCGCCGCGACCTTCGCCCTCAGCGAGGTACGGCAGGCCTACCGGGCACTCGCCGAACCGACCAGCCACGGCCGCATCGTCCTTCATCCCCAAGACGCGAGCTGAACCCCCAGCCGCCCGTGCCGACTGTCGGTCGTCTGTTGCAGACGATCGGTCTGCCAGAGCTCGTCGATCGCGGGGTCCGCCGGGGCACGGTTGCGAAGAGCGAGCTGCACGCCCGCTGAGCGTTCCGTCGCGCACGCGACCGCCTCACGGGTGCTGGCTTCGCAGTCGTCCACCTCCAGAGCGACCCGAAGGTGGGGAGCAACCCGGCGTCCGACCTCGACCCTGTCGATGAGCTCGACCTGCGCGTCGTTGGACAGCTCGAGGGTGGCCCGACCGACATCGAGGATGGTGACGTGTGCGCCGCCCTCGCTCGCGTACTCCTCCGCGACCGGCGCAGCCAGCACGTCCCTGAAGAAGTGCACCGCCTGCTCGTAGTCGCTCGCGTGGACGACCAGCCGCAGCTGCCGGATCCCACTCACGACGCCCCCTCCACCAGCCCACCAGCAGTGCGGTCACGGTCCTCGCGCAGCACCGCCCCGGCGCCGTCGACCCGCACCTACCCGGTCCACACTAGGACCTCTCGCCGAGGGTGTCACCGCTGCGGAGCGGGTAGAGGCGACCCCTTGCGTCGGGCACCCAACTAGGACACGCTGAACTCACCCGGCCATCGTGGTCGACCGGTAGGAGGTGACACCCATGCACGCACCATCCCCAGTGGGTGCTCCCCTGCAACGCACGATGCGCGACTGAGTCAGTCGCCACCGGGAGCACCCTGACGCAATCGCGAAAGGCAGCTCCCATGAGCACGACACTTTTTCCAACCCTGCATTTCCCGGCGACGACCGGCGAGCGAGCCCTGGTGCTCGGTGGCGGCGGCTCGACAGGCAACGCGTGGCTGATCGGCGTCATCGCGGGCCTGTTCGACGCAGGGCTGGACGTGACCACAGCAGATCTGACCGTAGGGACATCAGCCGGCTCGACGGCCGCGGCCCAGATAGCCGGCGCGCGCCCGACCGAGCTCTTTGCCACCACCGTCGCCGGGGTGCCCCAGCGCCGTACGTCGCCGGTCGGATCCGAACCAGGACGCAGTCCGAAGAAGCCGATGGCGGACCAGCTCGACCGACTCCTCACGATCATCGCCGCTGCCGAGAACGTCACCGACATGCGCCGCAGAATAGGAGCGGCGGCACTCGAGAGGGAAGCGTCGTCGGACGCGTCGTGGCGCGCTCAGTGGCGCGCCACTGTCGCCTCGCGACTGCCCGGACCGTGCTGGCCGGACCGTTCGCTCCTCATCACGGCGGTCGATGCCGATACCGGGGAACCGGTCGTGTTCGACCGTGACAGCGGGGTCGACCTGGTGGACGCGGTCGCTGCCAGCTGTGCTGGTGGTGGCCTTCCCTATCGGATAGGGGACACCCCCTACATCGACGGCGGCTACCGAGCCAACGCCGAGAATGCCGATCTCGCGGTCGGCTACCTGCGCGTGCTGGTGCTGTCCCCACTCGGCGGCAGAACTCTGCACCCGCTGCACTGGCGCACCGAGCTCGCGGTGCAGGTCCAGGAGCTACGCGCCCACGGCAGCAGGGTCGAGACGGTCATCCCGGACAAGAGCGCCGAACACATGTTCGGCGCCAACGCGATGGATCTGTCGCTGCGGCCTCCTGCTGCTCGGGCCGGTTACGACCAGGGAAGAACGCTTGCCCAGCAACTCAGCGAGTTCTGGAACTGATGCTCGGCCTCGCGTCAAGACCGCTGCGCGGTTGCCGGCGCTCATGGCTGCTCCGGGTTGAAGCGCTTCTGCAGGTCCGCCCAGCAGTCGGCGTAGTCGTCTTGGAGCTGCGGCAGGTTCGCGGCGTACTTGCTGACCTTCTGGGGGTAGCAGGTCTCGAACATGAAGGCCATCGTCCCGTTCAGCTTCACTGGCCCGAGCTCGGCGGCGCTGGCACCCTCGAACGCTTCCGCGTCCGGTCCGTGGGGCTGCATGCAGTTGTGCAGGCTGAACCCGCCCGGCACGAAGCCTTGGGGCTTCGCGTCGTAGACGCCGTAGATCAGTCCCATGAACTCGCTCATGATGTTCATGTGGTACCAGGGCGGTCGGAAGGTGTTCTCGGTGACCATCCAGCGGTCGGGGAAGACCACGAAGTCGACGTTCGCGGTGCCGGGCGTCTCGGAGGGGGCGGTGAGCACCGTGAAGATCGACGGGTCGGCATGGTCGAACAGCAGCGGCCCGACCGGGGAGAACCGGCGCAGGTCGTACTTGTAGGGCACGTAGTTGCCGTGCCAGGCGACGACGTCGAGGGGCGAGTGCTCGAGGTCGGTGACCCACATGGCGCCGCCCCACTTCACGTACAGCCTCGACGGGGCGTCGATGTCCTCGTACGCCGCGACGGGGGTGAGGAAGTCGCGAGGGTTCGCGAGGCAGTTGGCGCCGATCGGCCCGCGCTCGGGGAGGGTGAAGGTGCCGCCGTAGTTCTCGCAGACGTAGCCCCGGGCCGGTCCCTCGGTCAGCTCGACGCGGAACTTGACCCCTCGGGGGATGACGACGATCTCGCCGGGCTCGGCGTCGATGATGCCGAACTCGGTCCAGAACCGCAGTCCGTTCTGCTCCAGGACGAAGAGCATCTCGCCGTCGCCGTTGTAGAAGTACTCGTCCTGCATGGACCGGGTGATCAGGTAGACGTGACTCGCCGTCCCGGCCATCGAGGACACGTCGCCGCCGGAGGTGACGGTGCGGACACCGGTGAGGAAGGTCAACGCCTCGTCGGGGACCGGGATCGGGTCCCAGCGCATGGGTCCGGGCGGGACTTCCCACTCGGTGTCCGGGGCGCTCAGCCACAGGTCCGGCTGGACCTTGCGGAACCGTCCCCAGTGCCGCACGGTCGGGCGGATCCGGTACAGCCAGGACCGTTCGTTGCTCATCCGCGGTGCGGTGAACGGGGATCCGCTGAGCTGCTCGGCGTACAGGCCGTAGGCACACCGTTGGGGAGAGTTCCGGCCGACGGGCAGCGCGCCCGGGAGCGCCTCGGACTCGAACCCGTTCCCGAAGCCCGACAGGTACTCGACGGCTTGGGCTCGGCCTGCCTCACCGGTGCGGTCGGGGTCGACTGCGGCGGGTGCTTGGTCGATGGTGTCAGTCACGGGATGCTCCGTTCGAGGTGGACGACAGGTGGGGGTCGATTGCGTTCGGTGGCTGAAGCAGGTGCAGGTCGATCAGCCCCGCTGTACAGGTCGAGTCGGGGCCGAGGCGCCGAGACGGGAGACGTCGACTACGGCTCGATTACCCTAGGCGCAGCCGCGGCCGGCGTGGGCGCCGTCGCACGACCATCTGGACGGTAGGGGTCGGGTGGACCCTGTTGAGGACCGGCGTCCGTCTGGAGGCGAGCCCCGTCGACAAGAAGATTGATGAGACCGGCAGATGCTCGGCACCCCCGAAAGTGAGGCACCATGACCGTTGTTGACCCGACGCCGACAGCCGCTGACGACGATCAGGTGATGCTGGTGGTCCGTCTCGACACGCGCCCGGGCGCTCAGGCGCGAATGAGCGACGCGCTGGCTCGGCTCGCTGACGCGACCCGACGGACAGACCGTGGAGTCATCCGCTTCGAGATCGGACTCGACCCGAGCGATGACACGCGGGTAGTCGGTTACGAGATCTGGGAGTCCCAGGACGCGCTCGCCGAGCACTCTGCCAAGCCTCACACGCAGCAGTTTCTGTCGGAGGTGCGACACCTTGTGGTGGATCCGGCCAAGCCCTTGCGCGCTGAGCGGTGGCAGCCACTCAGTCCGGAGACACCGGCTTCCTATGCCGCATCGGCCGACGCGCTCCGCGCGCCCGCTGCGGCGCCGACGGGGTTTCGAAGCGAGCGCCGAAAGCTCGGCGACGCCACGTTCCACTACGTGATCGGCGGATCTGGACCACTCGTCGTCCTGCTGCACGGCTTTCCCAACACCTGGTATGCGTGGCGGGAGGTGATGAGCGAGATGGCGCAGACGATGACTGTGCTCGCCTTGGACCTGCGGGGGCTTGGCGACTCCGAAGCCGGCACGCAGCCGAACGACGTCCCCACGGGTGCGCGTGACCTGGCGCTTCTGCTGGACGAGCTCGGGTTGGGGCCGGCGTTCGTCGCCGGGCAGGACTGGGGCGGATCCACCGGGTTCGCGTTTGCCGCGGCCTACCCTGAGTCCGTTCGCGCTCTGGCGGTCATCGAGGCGATGCCCGCAGGTCCATGGACCGACCCCACCGCTCCGAGTCCGTGGTTCGTGGGGTTCCATCAGATCCCCCATCTGCCCGAGCAGCTGGTAGCCGGGCGCGAACGCGTCTATCTCGACTGGCTCTACCGGGCGTTCTCCGCGACTCCGGACGTGCCCGAGGCGGCGGCCGTGGACGAGTATCTGCGGACCTACACACGGCCGGGAGTCATGGCATCGGCCTTTGAGCGCTACCGCACCATCGACGGCCAGGTCGCGCACAACGCGCGTTACGTGACAGAACCGATCACGACGCCGACGCTCGCTGTCGGCGCAGAGCACGTCTTCGGGGCCGCCGTCGGCGACAACCTGCGTGACGCGGCAGCCCATCTGCAGACCGCCGTCATCGACGGCTGCGGACACTACGTCAGCGAAGAACGGCCGCGCGAGCTCGCTCGTCTGCTCCTCACGTTCTTCGGCGAACACGCGAACGGTTAGACGTTGATGGGAGACAGAGAGTCATGAGACGGGAACGCCGGCGCTTTTCCGTCAGCAACGTCCCTGAGGCGCAGAGCGCGCGCCTGCGTCGCCGCCAGCGCTGGTACTTCGCCCTGATGGGCACCTGTCTGGCACTGATCGTGCTGGCTTGGAATGTGGTCCGGCTGTGGTCAACGACAGCGGCTGTCGTCATGTCTGTCATCGCCGCGATACTTCTGCCGGTGGCCGTGCTGATCGCCAACTGGGGGGAGGACCACTGACGAGCACCGGCCTCGAGCGCCGCTGGCAGGATGCCTCATTCCGTCGCGACCGCCGTGTCCCATCGAGTTTGCGCTCCGTGAACTCGACCGTGGATTGTCGTGCACTTCCTGGGCTGGGTGGGGGTGTCACCTCGCGGTCCAGGCGATGAGTGCGGCCTGAACGCGGTTCCTGACGCCGAGTCGCTCGAAGGAGCTGGTCAGGTAGCTCTTGACCGTCGACTCGCTGAGCTGCAATGAGGCGGCGATCTCGGCGTTCGGTGCTCCTTGGGCGACGAGGCGGAGGACGGCTTGTTCCTGGGCTGGTAGAGCAGCGAGAGCGGCCTGGGCGTTCGTGCGCTGACGTGCGATCTCGCGTCCGTCATCGATGACCGCGGCAGCGACTGCCGGAGACAGGCATGCTCCCCCTTGCGCGACCCCGCGGATGCCCGAGAGCAGGTCGTTCGGGTCAGCAGTCTTCAAGAGGAAGCCGTTGAGGCCCATGGCGATCGCAGCCCGCACGTAGTCCAGCTCTCCGAAGGTCGTGAGCACGATGACGGCTTGGTGAGGGACGCGCTCCCGGATTCGAGCGGCAGCTGTGAGGCCGTCCATGACCGGCATGCGGATGTCCATGAGTACGACGTCGGGGCGGTGGCGCAGTGTCAGGTCGACTGCTTCGCGACCGTTGGAGCCCTCGGCGAGGACGTGGATCTCGGGGTCGCTGGCCAGGATGATCCGGAGCCCTTCGCGCACCGCGGCCTCGTCGTCCACCACCAGGACCCGGGTCACGGCAGCGGCAACCTTCTGAGGTCGGTTGTTCGGGTGATCCGGGTTCGGTCGTGGCAGATCTCGAACGCAGCCATCCCGAGCGGAAAGTTGCCGTCGGTGTAGTAGGCGCACCGCCATCCCGCGGGGACGGGTGGCAATCGGGTCAGGTGGATCACCGCCTCACGAGGCGGCAGCACGGTCATCGCGTGGTTCAACCGTTGTCCTTTGTGGATGGCGTCGAAGACGGGCTGCTCGAGGGTCGCTCCGTGAGTCGACCAGGAATAGAAAGCCGTGGTGGCCGCGATGATCACCGCCAAGGGGGGCAGTGCCCAGCGAATCGTGGCGACGGCGGGCCTGCGTCGCGCCCGCCCCCTGACTAGCGTTCGGGGCGTCCGCCGGGGTGGAATCCGCACAGGTACATGCACAGCCATGACCCGGCGTCCGTTCGAGCCTGAGATCGTCAGGTCCCCGCCGAGGGCCTCGACTCGGTCGCTGGTCATGGCCAGTCCTGACCAGGTTCTCGTATCTTCGTTGGCTTCCCCGTCGACCTCGACTTCGGCATGGGCATGATGCGGGTCGTGCCACAGACGCACGTGCACGCTGGAGCCAGGGGAGTGCTTGGCAGCGTTGGTCAAGCCTTCTCGGACGACTCCGAAGACAGTCAGGCGGATCGGAGCTGGGACCGTGTCGCCGAGCGCGCCGTCGAGGGTGACCGAGGCGCCGGCTCGATGTGAGCGCTCGACGAGTGCCTCAATGTCGGACTCGGCTGGTTCGAGGACCGCAACCGCTGCATGGCCTGATCGCAACATCTCGACAGTCTGTCTGAGTTCCAGGACCACCCGTTCGACCTGCACTCTCAAGGCGGCCGCTCGCGCCGCGACGTCCCCGGTGCTGGTGACTTGAAGAGCCCCGGCCCTCAGGGCTATCAGACTCAGCTCGTGGCCCAACACGTCGTGGAGCTCCTCAGCGAGACGGGAGCGCTCCTGCTCGGCCGCCGACCCGGCGACCGCCTCCTCGTACGCGCGGCGAAAGCGCAGGAACTTCGTCACCACGATGCCCAGCGACAGAAGCGTCAGGATCAGGGCTTGACCGACGGCGAAGACGAGGGCCGCTCGGGTGGCCAGTGACCATCCGATGAGCGCCAGCTCCATGAGCACCATGAAGCTCAGACCCACCAGCGCCACGGCTGATGGGCGAGTCAGCTCAGGCGAGGGGCACTCAGGCGTCACGGCGCTCGAGCAGCCACATGCCGGAACCCAGACTGGCTGCGGCCCATACAACGAGGAGGGCAAGGCCTGTTCCGGAGCCGTAGAACTGACCGCCACCTTCCAGCAGGGCTGCACCGGCCTGACCTGGAGTCCAGCGGCCGATGTTGTCTGGCAACGCGAGACTGCCGACGAGGATCACAGCAGACAGGGCCAGAGTGCCCACCGCGCTCCGCAACGCGGCGCCGAGCCCGACGACAAGCACTCCCACGACCGCCAGCATGCACCCGGAGGACACCGACATCTGCGTGATCGTCCGACCTTCGGCGAGGTGATCGCCGAGAATCGCCACGCTGGTCGCTCCTGCCGCAGCCCCCAAGGTGGCGCCGGCAACCGCTCCGACTGCCGCTGCGACCAGGGCCTTCGCGCCGAGCACCAAGTGCCGTCGCGGCTGCGCCTGCAGAGTCGAACGGATCAGTCCTGTGGAGTACTCGGCGGTGATCAGCTGCAAGCTGAACGCAGCGAACGAGAGCTGACCGAACTGTAGACACCGGAGGCCACTGAATCGATCGCCGGGACGGTCATACCGCCGGGCAGCTCACCGCTACGGATAGAAACGACGGTGTCGTTGGCAAGGCTGGCTGCGGTCACGAGGACCACGACGACGGTGCCGATGAGACACCCCAGTGGCGCCCTCACCGACCATGTCTTGCCCCACTCCGAATGCAGGGTCCCCGGCATGTCAGACGCCCCCTTCGATGCGCAGAGTCGCACCCTTCGTGGAGGCCGTGTGCTCCTGTGATCCGTCGACCAGACGTCGATAGGCATCCTCGAGCCGGGTGCGTTCGAGTTCCAGGCCGAATATCCGCGCCCCTACGTCGTGTGCGGCCTGGCCGACCTCCTCAGGTGTCGTCCCACTGATCCGCAAGGCGCTGGGCTCACCTGCGCTTGCCGTGATGGTGACCCTCGGCAACCGAACAGCCAACTGGTCGGCGGCCCACGTGTCAGGAGTACGCAGCACGACTGCCCCGCCGGAAGTGCTCAGGAGGTCGGGGATCGACATGTCGGCGAGAAGCTGCCCGCGACCCAGAACGATGACATGATCAGCGCTTTGCTCGATCTCGGCGAGCAGGTGGCTCGAGACGAGAACCGTTCGTCCCTCGTCAGCGAGCCGTCGTAGCAGCGTGCGGATCCACTCCACCCCGTCAGTATCCAGACCGTTGACGGGTTCATCCAGCAACAAGATCCCGGGGTCACCCAAGAGTGCCGCAGCGATGCCGAGCCGCTGGGACATGCCGAGAGAGAATCCCCCGGCGCGACGCCGCGCGACGTCCGTGAGACCCACCAGCTCCAAGCACTCAGCTGCGCGCCTCGCCGGCAGACGGTTGGCTCGCGCGAGCGCAAGCAGATGCTGCCTGGCGGAGCGACCCGGATGAACCGCCCGGCCATCGAGATGCGCACCGACCACACGAAGAGGCTGCACGTGCTCGCGGTACGAGCGGCCATCGACCAACGCCCGCCCAGAGGTAGGTCGGTCCAACCCGAGTAGCAAGCGGATGCACGTCGACTTCCCAGCGCCATTCGGGCCGAGCAGACCAGTGACCCGACCTGAGACCACTGAGACCGACAAGTCAGCAACCGCGGTCTTCGGCCCGTAGCGCTTCGTGACGCCCTCGAAAGTGAGCATGCCCCAAGGGTCGCGACTTCCAGTCACGTTCGGCACCGACAAAAGTCGGTACCGGTCACGAACCACGGTGCGTCATACGGCCACCTCCCAGCCGACCTGCTCACCCACCTCGACGACGCCATCCGCATCCACCTCGACCTGCAGCGTCACACCCGCAATGATGCAGCTGTTGCGGAGGTCGGGCCCGGGCAGCTAAGTCGCCTGGACCGGTGAGTACGGCAGCCTCCAGGAGTCTCATGGTCATGCCGTCCTACAACATGGTCATCGCCCTGCCGACCGCCGACCGGTCCCGCGCCTACGCATTCGCCCTCAGGCTGGGCCTGGAGACCCCGGGAGAGGTTGCCGAAGATGGTGTCCCCGAACCGCTGCGGGTGCAGCTCAACGAGCAGGTGGCGGTGATGTACGTCCCGACCGGAGGGTTCGGCTGGATCACTGGCGGCCGCGCCATTGCGGAGCAGGAGACTTCGGAGTGTCTGCTCAGCCTGCAGATGGGCACCACCAGCGAGGTCGACGAACTGGTCGGGCTCGCTGAAGCGGCGGGCGGTCGGGTGGTGTCAGGTCCCGAGCAGAAGTCCTGGGGCTACACCGGGACGTTCACCGACCCAGACGGTCACCTCTGGGAGGCCATCGTCTCGGCGATCTGACCCGCCAGCACGCGCAGTGCTCTGCGAGTCATTGCTCGCCGGCGGAGATGGGCGAGAACTCGGTGCGGTGTTCAGACGCGTCAGTCCGCCCGCGACCGGGCCGGAGGCTCAGTCGGATCGATACCCCCGATGGGCGGTCGTGGGCATCCCCTGGGCTTGTGCGATCTTGGCTAGCAGGCTCACCAGCGTCTGCGTCTCGTCTGCGGACAGTCCCGCGATCACGGCCTGGTCGTGCTCACTGATGACCGCGCGCACTTCGGCGAGGCGTTCACTCGCTGACGCGGAAAGGTGCAGTTCGTGGTTTCGCCTGTCGGTGGTGCTGCGTCGTCGCTCGACGAGACCCCGGTCGCTCAGCTCGTCGAGCAGCTTGACCACTCGGCTCGGAACAGCGCCGATGGCGGAGGCCAGGTGCTGCTGACTCAGACCTGGGCGCAAGGCGAGCACGCGCAGGATGCCGACGTGTGCGGGTCGTAGGTCAAGCGGGGCCAGCCGCCGTGCGAACTCGGCAGACACGTCGGCCCCGATCTGAGACAGAAGCAGGGCGGCACCCGACGGTCGCTTCACCCCTGAAGTTTGCCATAACCGCTTCCCTGTGTAATCGTTCACCCTATGAACGATTTCCTGGGTAACCGGAACGTCGTACTCACGGGCCTTCTGCTGGGAGCTGCGGGGATCGCGGTGCTGTGGGCCGGAGGCGTCGAATTCCCCGTGGCCGTGCCGCCCGGCATGGTGATGCTCCTCGTCGGTGCAGCCGTTGTCGCCCTCGTCCGACGCCCCTGGACCGCGTGGCTTGCCACCGGGCTCGGGATCTTCGTCCTGGTCGGGTTCATACTCTCGGGAGTCAACGGCGAGGGGTTCGACCACCTGCTTGGCCGCGACGGCGCCGTGGTCGCGCTGGGCCAGGGGGTCCAGTTGGGCGGCGTGCTCCTCGCTGCGGTCAGCGGGGTTGCTCTCGCCCGACGAGGGGCACCGTGACCGGGCGCACGTCGAAAGCGTGCTTGGTTGTCGCCGCACTGCTCGTTGCGTCAGGGATGTTCCACCTGGGTGTCTTCGTCGTCGACGACCGCCCGTGGCACGGGCCGTTGTCATGGCGCAAGCCGTTCACCTTCGGCATCTCATTTGGCCTCACCCTCGCATCGGTGGTGTGGGTGACGTCGTACCTGCAGATCCGGCCCCGAACTCGTGCACGGTTGCTGACCGTGTTCGCCGTCGACTGCGTGCTCGAAGTAGCCGGCATCACCGTGCAGGCATGGCGCAACCAACCCTCGCACCTGAACACCACGACAACGACGAACACCCTCATCGCGATGCTCCTGGCCTTTGGCGGCCTCGTCCTCATCGTCACCCTCGGCGCATTCGCCGCGCCCGCCCTGCTCGGACGAACGACCGGGCCACCCAGCATGATCCTCGCCGTGCGCGCCGGGTTCGCACTGATGGTCGTCGGTCTGCTCTCGGGAGCGGCCATGATCGCGCGAGGGTCGATCGCACGTGCTCGCGGCGAGGACGCCGCCTTCATCTACTCCACTACCGGCTTCATCAAGGCCTTTCACGGCGTCACGCTGCACGCCGTCCTGGTACTGCCCGCCACCGCGTGGCTCCTGGCCCACTCGGACCGCCTGACTGAATCGACACGGACGGCCGTCCTGAAGGTCGCCACCGCCAGCTATGTGCTCGCAGCGCTCGTCGTCCTCTCGATAGAGATCGCGCGATAGGGACCGCGACCACGTGGGTCTCGTAGCCGCGGACCACCTCGATTGCATTCCGGGGGTAGGGGCGGGTCCACTGGGCCTCGAGCCGGAGCTCGCCAACGTCGTGCACGAAGAGCCGGGACTACCGGATCTGCTTGTCAGCGCGCCCGCGGGTCATTCGAGAAGGGGTATCTCGAGGTCGTAGGCCAAGACCACGGCGCGCGCCAGTTGAGCCTCTTGTGCGGCGTTGAGGTACCCGACGGTGCGCCCGAGCAGGTTCACCGGGACGCTGAGGACGTTGTCGAGGGCGACCGCGCAGTCGTGATCCAGCCCGTTGTCGGGGCCGACCAGAACCTCGCTGGACAAGCCCTTGATGGTGGTGGTGATGGGAGCGACGGTCACCTTCGTCATCGCGGCCCGCGCCGCCTCGCGGGTCAAGACCAGTGCCGGCCGGGCCTTGTCGAGACGCACCAGGCAGATCTCGCGCACCGATCAGTCCTCGACCTCGAGGTGTTTGCTGCTCCACTGCACCAGATCGTCCAGGTCGTCAGCGGGGCCGCGCTCACGCAGTACCTGAGCGTCTCGCTCGGCGGCCTGACGACGCATCTCCCGCTCCACCGCAGCTGCGACGAGGGCGGCCCTGCTAGGAGCCTCGCCGGCGGCGACGGCGCGGTCCAGGAAGGCCACCATCGCGTCGGGGAGGCGAACAGCGATCTGAGTGCTCATGCCACCCATCCTAGTCCGACGCATCCCACTTTGGGATGCGGACGCTCGTGCCGCTTCCCTCGATTCGGAACGCTTCGAGGCCGGCCCGACCACGAGGTCATCGTCGTCGCGTGTGACATGTCCCGGGCGAAGGAGCAGGCTGTGGGGGTAGGGACCTCGAGGACGTTGAGGTCCGGGGCGACGGTGTGCACCGTCCCCGTGCTCAACGGGAGCCGGCCGGCGCGCGACGTCGACATCGTCCGCCTCGCCAGCATCTATGACGTCGACGACGACCTCCTGCTCGCATCGGCACAGGCAGTCGCGGACTACCGCGGCGTCCACCTCACACCAGTCGGCCCGATACTCGCCGGCTACGGCAGCATCTCGCAGCCCAAGTGGGCGGCATGGCGACGCAAGGAGGGACTGGAGCACATCTGCGAGCAGAGCCTCGACGCCCACGTCGCCGCAACCGCCGTCGTCCTCGACTCCGTCTTCGCCCGCGGACGCGCAGCCGGCCACCAGTCCTCCTAGCCCCAGTCACCCAGATAGACGCACCCTTGCCACGGCTGGCTCGACCTCGTTCGGCGCCTTCCTCTGGTTCGCCGCCTGAGCGACGCAGGTATCGGCGGTCGCGGCTAGCGTCGGACCCATGGCAACCTTGCTGCCCGAGCTGCTCGTGACCGACCCGGCCGCGCTGCGGGCGTGGCTCGAAGAGCACCACGCGACTTCGCCCGGCGTGCGGCTGGTGCTGACCAAGAAGGGCGGCTCGGACACCACGGTCACGTGGGCGAGCGCAGTCGAGGAGCTGCTCTGCTTCGGCTGGATCGACGGGCAAGCCGGCAAGCGCGACGAGGACAGCTACACCGTGCGCATCACTCCGCGCCGGCCCAAGGGCAGTTGGTCCCAGCGAAACGTCGCGCTTGTGGCGACGCTGGAGGAGCAGGGCCGGATGACCGACGCCGGGC
Source organism: uncultured Nocardioidaceae bacterium (assembly GCA_964237315.1). Taxonomy (GTDB): domain Bacteria; phylum Actinomycetota; class Actinomycetes; order Propionibacteriales; family Nocardioidaceae; genus Nocardioides_B. The sequence continues at coordinate 4,054 of CAXSHL010000030.1, read as the reverse complement.
GCGTCGCGGTCGAGGCTGCGCGCGCCGACGGGCGGTGGGACGCGGCGTACGCCGGTCCGGCGACCCGCCAGGCGCCCGATGACCTGGCCGCGGCGATCGCGGCGGTGCCGGACGCGCAGGCGATGTTCGACGTGCTGACGAGCGCCAACAGGTTCGCGCTGATCCATCGTGTCGAGAGCATGAAGCGCGCTGAGAGCCGGGCCGGCAAGATCACCCAGATGGTGGAGATGCTGGCGCGCGGGGAGACGCTCTACCCTCAGAAGGCGGGTCACCCCGGACAGACGGGCCAGCGCGCACAGGCCCGGCAGCAGGTCGCCCATGACCAGCTGGGGGTACCGACGGCACCGATCCCGACCACGCCGCGAGAGGATCCTCGATGACTCGGCTGCGAGGGCTGACAGCTGGTCCAGATAGCGCAAGCCACGAATCGGAGTTGCTAGGTGCGCAGGTGGTCGGCGGAGGTCCTCGGGCAGCGCACGCGTCATGTCACCGCGTCTGGGTCAAGGGCTGAGTCCGGCAGCGCGGCCGCGTTCAGTTGCGGGATCACTTAACTGAGTGAAACCCGATGGTGATCTCGAAGTAGTTCTCCTGAAGTGTCGTATCAGGTGCTCACCGTTCGTGGTAGGTCCAAGGAACAGACCCACACAGAGGAGAACCAAGATGCGCACCTTGATCGTCACCGCCTTCGTTTCGCTCGACGGAGTCATGGAAGCACCGGGCGGCGAGCCTGGCTACCGCAACACCGGCTGGACCTTCAAGGACATCAAGCACGTGGACGAGTCCTACGAGATCAAGGGTCGCGAGCAGGAAGAGGCAACAGCGATGATGATCGGCCGGGTCAGCTACGAGGCGTTCTCGCCGGTCTGGCCGGACCTCGACTACTTCACCGGCTACAAGGCCATGCCGAAGTACGTCGTCTCGACCACCCTCCAGGAGTCCGACTTGGTGACGAATTGGGGCGACGTCCACATCCTCCGTTCCACCGATGACGTGGCCGCACTCAAGGAGACCGACGGCGGGCCGATCATCGTCCACGGCAGCGCCCGCCTTGGCGCCCATCTCGCCGACGCCGGCTTGGTCGACCGCTACCACCTGCTCGTCTTCCCGACCTTGCTCGGCGCCGGCAAGCGGCTGTTCAGCAGCATCGATAAGGACAAGCAAATGCTGAGCGTGGTCGAGAGCGAGACATACTCCAACGGCGTGCAGAAGCTCGTGTACGACGTCGTCAGGTGAGGTCGGCCGCCCATGAAACATCTCTCGAGGTGCCACGACCGCCCTGGTGCCACAGAACTATCATGGTCGGCGCACGCAGACCTCGATCTGGTGAGAGATGCCCATGACTATCACGAACCCGCCCACCGAGGACCCCGCGTTCCTCGCGTTCTTGACCGCTCGCCTCTCCGAGGAGAGGGCCGACGCCGCGAGCCGGTGCAAGACCGCAAGCCGGCAAGAGGCGGAGCAGATGGAGCGAGGACTGCGCATGCTTGACAGCCTCGTGCAGGACCTTGAGCAGGGCAGAACACCGGATCGGATGACGATCGGTCTCCTCACGGTGGCCTACGCCCGCCGACCTGACTTTCGCCGTGAGTGGAGCCGCTGGGCGGTGTGACGCGCAGCGCCCTTGCGAGTTGCTCTGACCCGGCTATCGCAGTGACCGCTGAGCGAGGTGAGAAGTCGCCCCTGGTCGATGCGGGCAGACAGGTGGCGCACGGCTCAGACCTCGATGACATAAGCGTCATGGTCCGAGATCCATGCGCCGTTCGAGAAGGCCGAAAACTGGCCGACCGCAACTGCCGCCTCGATGCAGGCGACGGCGGACTCCGTCTTCGCTCCCGCCCGGACTTCATGTGCCTCCGATTCGGCTCGGATCCCCAGGGATCGCAACGCCCAGGGAGTCTTACCACGCCATCGACGCAGCCCTGCGCCGCCGGCCCTGACGGTTGGAGCCCCGTTGCCTGCAGATGACTGGACATAGGTCGCGGCACGCGCCCCGACACAAGCACCGACCTTGTCACCTCAACGAGTAGCCTCACTCGCAACGCCTGCAAACACAGACGTCGCCTGACATCCCTTGCAATGCATGCAACAACGGAAGAGACCCCGCGTAGACCACGCTTACCCCCGGTGTATCCCGCGGGTGGCGCCGGGGGACACGCATCGGTTGGCATGAAGAAGGGCCTGACCACGTTTCCGCTGGTCAGACCCAGTTTTCGGCGGAGCCGCCTGTCGGAATCGAACCGACGACCTTCTCATTACGAGAGACCACGAAACGCTCACCCAGGCATCCCGCCGGCCTGCGACGCAACACCTGCAATGCTTGCAACCACCTCCATTGCAGTCCGGGGGTACGCCGGGGGTAAGCGACCCTGACGCACACCCCCTCGGCCCGGACCGTCGCCACCCATCCTCGCCGGAATGCGCGCCAATGGCCATGGCCGATTGCCGTTGTGGACGAGACCGTTTGCAGGTAATGTTATCTGTATACGGATACGACCAGCCAGGAGGTGGCATGCCATGGAAACCTTTAGGCCCCGGCAGGCGGCCGACCTCGGCCTGTCCGCGAGCGGCCTCTACCGTGCTGCCCGCAGTGGACGCTACGACAAGATCGCACGCGGCATTTACCGTGAGGCTGACGCGCCAGCGGCGGACTGGGACTGGATCGAGGCCGCGACTCGACGGGCTGACGCGACAATCTGCCTGACGTCGGCGCTGGCCTACGACGACCTCACCGACACCGCCCCGTCGGCCCTGGACATCGCCATCCCGCGTGGGTCTCGTATCCCGGCCGGTGGCTCGACGATCGCTTGGCACCTGTTCGACGCCAAGACATTCGACCTGGGCCGCGAGAAGGTTGAGATTCCCGGGTCGACGCTGACCATCGGGATCTACTCCCCGCAGCGGTGTATCGCGGATGCGTTCCGCCTGCGCGGGGACGCCGGCTACGAGCTGGGGCGTGATGCTCTGCGGGAGTGGCTTCGGCGTGGTGGCAAGCCCGCCCAGCTGATGGCGATCGCCTCACAACTCCCGCGCGCCTCGGGCCCGCTGCAACGCACCCTTGAAGCGCTCACGTGACACGGGGCCATGAGATCTTCCACGCGATCCAGAAGAAGGCACGCACCGACGGTGTCGCCGGAGCAAGCAGCCGCCCACGGCCGAGTACCTGACGCGACATGCGTTGGAGTCGTTCCTGGATCGTCTGACCCAGACTGACCACGGGAAGGACTTCGTGCTGAAGGGTGGCGTCCTGCTCGCCGCCTACGGAGCTCGGCGACCCACCAAGGACGTCGATGCTGAGGCGACCAGCTCGACGGTCACGGTCGACACCATCTCCCGCATCGTCGCTGATACAGCTGCGGTCCAGGCTGATGACGGCGTCGAGTTCGACCTGGGCAGCCTGGATGTGCAGGAGATCCGCGAGGAGGCCGCATACCCGGGCCTGCGTGTGCGGGTGAACATCTCGATCGGCACTTTCAGCGGCCGGGTGGTCTGGGACATCTCCACTGGAGACCCCATCGTTCCGACACCCAGGATGGTTATGGTCCCTCGAGTCCTCGGCGACCACATAGAGATCCTCGGCTACGCCCCCGAGACAGTCCTCGCCGAGAAGGGAGTCACCATTCTGGAGCGGGGCACCACGAGCACCCGGTGGCGCGACTACGTCGACATCGTCCGCCTCGCCAGCATCTATGACGTCGACGACGACCTCCTGCTCGCATCGGCACAGGCAGTCGCGGACTACCGCGGCGTCCACCTCACACCAGTCGGCCCGATACTCGCCGGCTACGGCAGCATCTCGCAACCCAAGTGGGCGGCATGGCGACGTAAAGAGGGACTGGAGCACATCTGCGAGCAGAGCCTCGACGCCCAAGTCGCCGCAACCGCCGCCGTCCTCGACGCCGTCTTCGCCCGCGGACGCGCAGCCGGCCACCAGTCCTCCTAGCCCATTCCGCCCAGTAGGGGGTGACCGGCGGAGTACGCATTCGCCAAACAACTTCGACAAGGTCCGCCTTTCCAGGGCCCGGCCTCTGTCACCGAAGCGGTGTTCGGGAGTTGG
>CAXSHL010000029.1:0-45613 GCA_964237315.1 uncultured Nocardioidaceae bacterium | reverse complement strand
CCGAGTGCCTGAACGCGATGAGCCAGAGCAAGGTCGCCATGTGGTACGACGCCACCTCGGCCGCGGGCTCGCTGGAGGACCCCAAGGTCAGCAAGGTCGCCGGCAAGGTGGGCTACGTGCAGGCGCCCGTCGAGAAGACCAAGTCCTCCGGCTGGCTGTGGACCTGGTCCTGGGTGATGCCGGAGACCACGAAGAACTCGACCAGCGCGTCGAAGTTCATGCTCTGGGCGTCGTCGAAGGACTACGAGAAGCTGGTCGGTCAGAAGCTCGGCTGGTCGCGGGTGCCCGCGGGCAAGCGGAAGAGCACCTACTCCATCCCGGAGTACAAGAAGGCCGCCGCCGCGTTCGGACCCCAGACCCTGCAGGCGATCGAGGAGGCCAACCCGGAGGACCCGGGCGTGCAGCCCCGGCCGACCGTCGGAGTCCAGTTCGTCGACATCCCGGAGTTCCAGGACCTCGGCACGAAGGTGTCCCAGGACATCGCCGCGGCCATCGCCGGACGCGGCAGCGTCGCGGACGCGCTCGCCAAGGGCCAGACCGCTGCAGAGACGGTCGCGAAGAAGTACCAGTAGTCACCGGGGCTCCGCCCCCGTGGGCCCCCGGAAGCCAAAGCCCACGGGGGCCTGTCGGAAGTGAGCTGCATCCCCGGGGCTCCGCCCCGGGATTCCGGAGAAGCCCCGCGGGGCGGATGGCTCGTCGAGCCGTCCGCCCCGCACCACCGGCCACCTCGACCTCACACCGGAGGAGACTCCATGAGCACCCAGGCCCTACCCCGGTCCGCCACCGGGTCGATGTCCAACGCGGAGCGCTGGCGCCGCCGCGGCCCGCTGCTGCCGGCGCTGATCTTCACGATCGTCGTGACGCAGATCCCCTTCCTGCTCACCATCGCGATCTCCACGCTGAACTGGAACGTCCTGGAGCCGGGGACGAAGAACTTCCTCAACTTCGGCAGGTACTCCTCCTTCGCCGGACTCGGCAACTACGCCACCGTCTTCACCGACACCCGGCTGCGCCATGCAGTGATCAACACCATCGTGCTCACCGCCTCCGTCGTGGTGATCAGCTCACTTCTGGGTCTGGCCCTCGCCGTGCTGCTGGACCGGAAGTTCCCCGGCCGAGGGCTGGCGCGCACGCTGCTGATCGCCCCCTTCCTGGTGATGCCGGTGGCCTCGGCGCTGCTGTGGAAGCACGCGCTCTACAACCCCGACTACGGACTGTTCAACGGCGTGCTCAACTGGGTCTGCCAGCTCTTCGGTGGCGAGGGGCCCGTCAAGGACTACGTGTCCACGATGCCGATGCCGGCGGTGATCGCCGCGCTGGTCTGGCAGTGGACGCCGTTCATGATGCTGATCCTGCTCGCGGGCCTGCAGGCCCAGCCCGGTGACGTGCTCGAGGCGGCGAAGATCGACCGCGCCGACGGCATCCAGACGTTCCGGTTCATCACCCTGCCGCACCTGCGGCAGTACATCGAGCTCTCGGCACTGCTCGGCTCCATCTACGTGCTGCAGACGTTCGACGCGATCTACACGATCACCCAGGGCGGACCGGGCTCGGCCACCACGAACCTGCCCTACGAGATCTACCTGACGATGTTCAGCAAGTACGAGTACGGCGAGGCAGCAGCCGCAGGGGTCGTGGTGGTGATCGGCTCGATCGTCGTCGCCACCTTCGCGCTCCGCACCATCTCGTCCCTCTTCAACGAGGAGTCCTCCCGATGAGCACGACGACAGAACGCTCCACGAGCGTCGGCGACCCCGGCGCCAAGCAGCACGTCGACGGGCAGCAGACGCCGCCGCAGCCCCCGCGCCGCAAGCGTGGGCGCAAGCCCAAGGACGACTCGGCCGCGCAGGCAGGCCCCGTGTGGACGATCATCGCCTGGCTGCTCACTCTGCTGTTCTTCGCACCGGTGGCGTGGATGGTGCTGACCTCGCTGCACGACGAGTCCGATGCGGCGACGAACCCGCCTTCGATCTTCGCCCCCCTCACCTTCAGCAACTACGGGGCGGTGTTCGACCGGGGGATCAGCTCGTTCCTCATCAACTCCGCCACGGCCAGCATCGTGTCCACCCTGCTGGTGCTGGCGCTGGCCGTCCCCGCGGCGTACGCCCTGGCGATCAAGCCGGTCGAGAAGTGGACCGACGTGATGTTCTTCTTCCTGTCCACGAAGTTCCTGCCTCCGATCGCCGCTCTGCTGCCGATCTACCTCCTGGTCAAGGAGGCCGGGATGCTCGACAACGTCTACACCCTGGTCGTGCTCTACACCTCGATGAACCTGCCGATCGCCATCTGGATGATGCAGTCGTTCCTCGCCGAGGTGCCCAAGGAGATCCTGGAGGCCGCGCAGGTCGACGGTGCCGGACTGCTGCGCACCCTGACCCAGATCGTCGCTCCGATCGCCGCGCCCGGCCTGGCCGCGACCAGCCTGATCTGCTTCATCTTCAGCTGGAACGAGTTCATGTTCGCGGTGAACCTGACCGCCACCCGGTCCTCGACGGCTCCGATCTTCCTGGTCGGCTTCATCTCCAGCCAGGGACTGTTCCTGGCCAAGCTCTGCGCAGCGGCGACGCTGGTCTCGCTGCCGGTGCTCATCGCCGGCTTCGCCGCGCAGGACAAGCTGGTGCGTGGCCTGTCCCTGGGCGCGGTCAAGTGACGATGCGCGTCAGCGTGCTCAAGGCGGCCGGCGACCTCGCCGTCGAGGAGCGACCGGAGCCGGAGCCGAGCAGCCACGAGGTGCTGGTCCGGGTCGCGTCGGTCGGGGTGTGCGGGTCCGACGTGCACTACTTCGAGCACGGCCGGATCGGGAGCTATGTGGTCGAGGAACCGCTCGTGCTGGGTCACGAGGCGTCCGGAGAGGTGGTCGCCGTCGGGTCCTCGGTGTCCCGGCTGGCCGTCGGCCAACGGGTCTCCATCGAGCCGGGGGTGCCGGACTTCGAGTGCGAGCAGTGCCTGGCCGGTCGCTACAACCTCTGTGTGGGCATGCGGTTCTACGCCACCCCGCCGATCGACGGCGCCTTCGCCGAGCTCGTGACGGTGCACGAGCAGTTCGCGCACCCGGTGCCCGACTCCCTGTCCGACGACGCCGCCGCCTTGCTGGAGCCGCTGTCGGTGGGACTGTGGGCCTGCCGCAAGGGAGGTGTCGGCGCCGGATCGCGGGTCCTGGTCACCGGCGCCGGCCCGGTGGGGCTGGTCGCCGCCCAGGCGGCCCTCGCTCTCGGAGCCGCGTCGGTCGCGGTGACCGACGTGAACCCTCACCGGCTGGCGCTGGCGCTCGACCTCGGGGTCACCACGGCTCTCGACGTGACGTCCGCGCCGGCCAGTGAGCAGCTGCGGGGCTCCGACGTGGACGTGCTCCTGGAGTGCTCGGGGCATCCGGCCGCGACCGCCGACGCGATCAGTGCCGTGGCACCGGCGGGCACGGTGGTCCTCGTCGGCATGGGCGGAGACGAGGCGTCCCTGCCCGTGAGCCGCATCCAGGAGCGTGAGCTGACCCTGACCGGGACCTTCCGCTACGCCCACACGTGGCCCGCGGCGATCGCGCTGGCCGCCTCCGGCCGGGTGCAGCTGGACCTGTTGGTCACCGGGCACTACGGCCTGGACCAGGTCCGCGAGGCGCTCACCGCGTCCCGCACCGACCCTCGCGCGGTCAAGCCGATGGTGGTCCCCGCCTCGTGAACACCCGCACCGTCTCCGCCCGGGTCGACGACGCGCTGGTCGAGCGCGCCCGGACCCTGTCGGCCGGCGGTCGGGCGGTGCTGGGCATCTGCGGGGTCCCCGGTGCCGGCAAGTCGACGCTCTCCGCACGGCTGTCGGCCGAGATCGGAGCCGAGGCCGTCGTGGTGCCGATGGACGGCTTCCACCTGCACGACGACGAGCTGGCGCGGCTGGGACTGTCGCACCGCAAGGGCGCTCCGGAGACCTTCGACGTGCCGGGCTACCTCGCCCTGCTGCGCCGGCTGCGCATCGAGACCTCGCACACCGTCTACGCCCCCGAGTTCGACCGGTCGCGAGAGGAGTCGATCGCCGGCGCGATCGCCGTACGCCCCGAGCACCGGCTGGTGATCACCGAAGGCAACTACCTGCTCTACGACGGCCCGGGGTGGTCCGACGTGCTGCCCCTGCTCGACGAGGCGTGGTACGTCGAGTCCGACGAGCAGCTGCGGCTGTCCCGGCTCGTGCAACGACACATCGACCACGGCAAGCCGCCGGACGTCGCGCACCGGTGGGCGACCGTGTCGGACCAGGCCAATGCTGACCTGGTCGTGCGGACTCGGGCGGCCGCCGACGTGCTCGTCGAGATCGACTGACCCCCTGTGAATGAACGGAAGGCACGATGACCCAGCTCAGCTCGAACACCCTCAGTGACCTCGCTCGCTCCGGCGAGGTGGAGGTGCCCACCTACGACCGAGCCGACGTGACCAGCGGCATCGTCCACATCGGCGTCGGCGGGTTCCACCGCGCACACCAGGCGATGTATCTCGACGCCCTGATGAACCAGGGCCTGGCCCTGGACTGGGGCATCACCGGGATCGGGCTGCTGCCCGGTGACCAGCGGATGCACGACGTGCTGCACGCACAGGACTGCCTGTACACACTGGTGGTCAAGGACGCCGACGGCACGATGCACCCGCGGGTGGTCGGGTCGATCGTGGACTACCTCTTCGCGCCGGCCGACCCCGAGGCCGTGCTGCAGCGGATGACCGACCCGGCGACCCGGATCGTGTCGCTGACCATCACCGAGGGCGGCTACCTGGTCAACCAGGCCACCGGCGAGTTCGACTCGCGAAACGAGGGCATCCAGGCCGACCTGCAGCCCGACGCCGTGCCGGCGACCGCCTTCGGGTTCGTGACCGAGGCGCTCTCGCGCCGCCGGGCAGCGGGGGTCGAGCCGTTCACGGTGATGTCGTGCGACAACATCGCGGGCAACGGCGAGGTGGCGCACAAGATGATCGGCGCGTTCGCCCGGCTCAAGGACGCCGAGCTCGCGGACTGGATCGAGGAGCACGTCTCGTTCCCCAACTGCATGGTCGACCGGATCACGCCGGTCACCACCGACCACGACCGGGAGCTGATCGCCGAGCGGTTCGGGATCGAGGACGGCTGGCCGGTGGTCTGCGAGCCGTTCACCCAGTGGGCGCTGGAGGACCGCTTCCCCGCCGGGCGCCCGCCGTACGACGAGGTGGGCGTGCAGCTCGTGCCGGACGTGACGCCGTACGAGCTGATGAAGCTGCGGCTGCTCAACGCCAGCCACCAGGGGCTGTGCTACCTGGGCTACCTGTCGGGCTACCGCTACGCGCACGAGGTGTGCAGCGACCCGCTGTTCACGGGGTTCCTGCTGGGCTACATGAACGACGAGGCGACGCCGACCCTCCAGCCGGTGCCCGGCGTGGACCTCGAGGACTACAAGCAGAAGCTGATCGAGCGGTTCGCGAACCCGGAGATCAAGGACACGCTGGCGCGGCTGTGCGCGGAGAGCTCCGACCGGATCCCGAAGTGGCTGCTGCCGGTCGTGCGCGCCGAGCTGGACGCCGGCGGACCGGTGACCAGGTCCGCCCTCGTGGTGGCCGCCTGGGCACGCTACGCAGAGGGCGTCGACGAGGAGGGTGAGCCCATCGAGATCGTCGACAACCGCAAGCAGGCCCTCATGGAGCGCGCCGCGCAGCAGGGCTCCGACAAGCTGGCCTTCCTGCGCGACCCGGACCTGTTCGGTGACCTCGTCGACGACGAGCGGTTCACCAAGGAGTATCTCGCCGCCCTCGACTCCCTGCACGAGCGAGGTGCACGCGCGACGCTCGAGAGCTGGGAGAGCGACCGGTGAGCTCCATGCGGGGCGTGCTGCTGCCGGGGGACAGCACCGTCTCGCCGGTCACCCGTGAGGTGCCCGAGCCGGGGCACCGGCAGGTGCTGCTCGCCATGAAGGCGTCGTCGATCTGCGGGAGCGACATCCGGGCGATCTACCGCGAGCACCTCGGGCACGGGCCCGAGGCCTACCAGGGCGTCATCGCCGGCCACGAGCCGTGCGGCCAGGTGGTGGCGGTGGGGCCCGGGTGTCGCCGGCTGAGCGAGGGCGACCGGGTCGTGGTCTACCACATCTCGGGGTGCGGGGTCTGCGACGAGTGCCGCAGCGGCTACCTGATCGGCTGCACCGACCCCTCCCGGGCCGCCTACGGCTGGCAGCGCGACGGCGGTCACGCCGACTACCTGCTCGCCGACGAGGTGACCTGCCTGCCGTTGCCCGACTCGCTGTCCTACGTCGACGGAGCGCTCGTCTCCTGCGGCTTCGGCACGGCCTACGAAGCGCTGCTGCGGCTCGACGTCTCCGGCCGGGACACCCTGCTGGTCACCGGCCTCGGCCCGGTCGGCCTGGCGGCGGCGATGCTCGCCCGGGCCATGGGAGTCTCCTCCGTGGTCGGGACGGACGTCTCCCCTGAGCGGCTCGCGCTGGCCCGGGAACTGGGCCTGGTCGAGGAGGCGGTCCCGGCGGACGGTGCTGCCGGGGACCGTCTCGACGACCTGACCGGTGGCCGCGGCTTCTCGGCCACGCTCGACGCGTCCGGCAACGCCACGGCGCGACACCTGGCGCTGTCGAGGACCGCCACCTGGGGCCGGTGCGCCTTCGTCGGCGAGGGCAGCGACGTCGGGTTCGACGTGTCACCGCTGATGATCCACAAGCAGGTCACCCTGCACGGCTCCTGGGTGACCTCGCTCGGGCACATGGCCGACCTGCTGGCCCACCTGGACCGGTGGCAGCTGCACCCGTCCGCGACGGTCACCGACACCTTCGACCTGGACGACGCGGCAGCGGCCTATCAGCTCGCCGACCGAGGCACCGCCGGCAAGGTGGTCATCACCTTCCCCTGACCCCGTCGACTGTTTCCCGGGGGCCCTCCGCGGGACCTACTCGGGGACCATGTTGAACGTGTCCGGGTCGGGGCCGGTGCGCTCGCCCTTGTCCAGACCGTCGATGGCGGCCATGTCCTCGCCCGACAGCTCGAAGCTGAACAGGTCGAAGTTCTCCTCGACGCGCGACCGGGTCACCGACTTGGGGAAGATGATGTCGCCGCGCTGGATGTGCCAGCGCAAGGTGACCTGAGCGGGGGACTTGCCGAGGTTCTCGGCGATCCGCACGATCGCCGGGTCCTTGAGCACACCGCCCTGGGCGATGGGGGACCAGGCCTCGATGGCGATGCCGTGCTCGGCGCAGAACGTGCGCACCTCGTTGTTGGCGAGGTAGGGGTGCACCTCGACCTGGTTCACGGCGGGCGTCACGCTGGTCTCGCCGTGCAGGCGACGCAGGTGGTGCGGCTGGAAGTTCGAGACCCCGATCGCCTTGACGCGACCGCCCTCGTACATCTTCTCCATGGCCTTCCACGTCTCGACGAAGTCACCCACGTCGGGCAGCGGCCAGTGGATGAGGAACATGTCGACATAGTCGATGTCGAGCGCCTTCAGAGTGCCCTCGAAGGCGTCCAGCGCGTCGTCGTACGCGTGGAAGGAGTTGTTGAGCTTGCTGGTCACGAAGATCTCGCCGCGGTCCAGGCCGGACGCGCGGACCGCCTCGCCGACCTCCTTCTCGTTGCCGTACATCTCCGCGGAGTCGATGTGCCGGTAGCCGACCTCGAGCGCCGCCAGGATCGCGTCCTTCGTCTTCTCCGGCTCGATCTGGAAGACTCCGAAGCCCAGCTGCGGGATCTCGACTCCGTTGTTCAGGGTGATGTTCGGTACCACGGTCTGGTAGCTCCTCATGTGTCGGTTCGATGATCAACACTTCCAGTACCCACAAATCGCGGCGGGACGCGGCGAACCGGCGCCGGGCGTGAATACTGGCACCGTGTTCACTCCCACATCGGGGGCTCGTCGGCGGCTCGCGGGGGCCGTCCTCGCCGTGCCGGTCCTCCTGGCGCTGGCCGGTTGCGGCTCCGGCGACGACGACACGCCCGCCAACCCCTCGGCCGGCGTGTCCCCCAGCACCTCGACGAGCAGCTCGCCCAGCACCTCGTCCAGCACTCCATCCGGTACGACGAGCAGCGCACCCGCCAGCCCGTCCCCCACTGCGCCGCCGAGCTGCTCGACCTCCGACCTCCGGGTCACGCGCTCCGGGCCGGACGGCACTGCCGGCAGCACCTTCTACACCCTGCGGCTCGCCAACATCGCGGACCATCCCTGCCGGACCGGCGGCTTCGGTGGCGTGTCCCTGGTCCACGCTCCCACCGGGGCGCCCGTCGGAGCGCCGGCCCAGCGGGTGAACAAGGGCCAGGCCAAGCCGATCACGCTGCAGCCCGGTCATCGCGCCGAGGCTGCCCTTCAGGTGGTGGAGGCGGGCAACTTCTCGTCAGGCACCTGCCGGCCGGTCGCCGTCCAGGGCCTGCGGGTCTACCCACCGAACGAGACCCGGTCGGCGTTCGTCCCGCTGGCGACGACCGGCTGCCGGTCCGCCCAGGTGCACCTGCTGTCCCTTTCGCCCTACCAACCGGCCGGATAGCCGGCCGCTCCCACAACCGAGGTAGACAGGGACCCATGAGCTATCCCCTGAGCCGCCTGATGTCCGCCGCCTCCGCCTCCTACGGCGTCTTCGCCCTCGTGCGGCCTCGTCATCTGGGCAACGCCATGACCAAGAACCCTGTGCAGCAGGCGAACTACGACCCGCTGGCGTTGACGTACGGCGTGCGCGACACCACGATCAGCGCCCTCGGACTGCTCGGCCGCTCCGACCGCGCGGTCACCGCCGCGATGGTCCTGCGCGTCCTCAGCGACGTGACGGACGCTGTGGTGCTCTCCGTGCGGGCAGACGACGACGCCGTCCGCAGGAAGATCCTGGCCATCACCCTCGGCTGGGGCGCGCTGAACGCCGGAGCCCTGGTCCTGGACCGGCGCCGGAGCGCCGGCTAGGAGTCGGGCGCCGTCCCCGACTCGTCCAGGGAGGCGAGCCACCGCCGCACCGACTCCCCGTCCGAGCCGAGCGTCGGCGGCGCCGCGTGCGTGGTCCGGGTGAGCTCCTCGCCGGTGCGGCCGAAGAACCGCAGGGGCGGCCCGGGCAGGGTGAGCGGTCCCAACGTCTCGTGGTCCACGGAGATCTTCAGGCCCTGGCTCTCCAGCTGCTCCCAGGCGTAGACCTCATCCATGCTCCGCACCTTGCCGGCCGGCACGCCGACCTCGGCGAGATGGGCCAGGAGCTCGGCGGCCTTCCAGTCCTTGAAGGCGTGCTCGACGACCTCGATGGTGCGCTCCCGGTTGTCGACGCGCTCGCCGTTCGTGGCGAGCCCGGGAGTCTCGGGGTCGACGTCGAAGGCGGCGCAGAACCGGCGCCATAGGGCCTCGCTCCCCAGCGCTATCTGCACGGACCCGTCCGCACAGTGGAACAGGCCGTACGGCGCGATGGACGCGTGGTGGTTGCCCTGCGCGCGACCGACCGTGCCGGCCACGGTCCACCGGGTGCCCTGGAAGGCGTGCACGCCCACGGTCGCAGCGAGCAGGGAGGTGCGCACCACCCGGCCCTCTCCGGTGCGCTCGCGCTCGACGAGGGCCGCGAGCACCCCGTAGGCGCCGTACATCCCGGCCAGCAGGTCCGCGATCGGCACCCCGACCTTCTGCGGGTCCTCGGGTCCCGAGCCGGTCAGCGACATCAGGCCGGCCTCGCCCTGCGCGATCTGGTCGTAGCCTGCCCGGCCGCCCTCCGGCCCGTCGTGCCCGAAGCCGGTGATGGAGAGGATGACGAGGCGGGGGTTGACCTCCTGCAGGTGCTCGAAGCCCAGCCCGAGGCGGTCCAGGACACCGGTGCGGAAGTTCTCGACCAGCACGTCCGCGCGGCGGACCAGGTCCACCAGCAGCTGCTTGTCGTCCTCGGACTTCAGGTCCAGGGTGACGGACTCCTTGTTGCGGTTCGCGGAGAGGAAGTACGTCGACTCCCGGCCGCCCCCGTCCTCCGCGCCGGGCAGGTCCACGAACGGCGGTCCCCACCCGCGGGTGTCGTCCCCGCTCCCGGGCGCCTCGATCTTGATGACCCGGGCACCGAGGTCGCCGAGCATCATGGTGGCGTGCGGGCCGGCGAGCGCACGGGAGAGGTCGACGACGAGGGTGCCGTCGAGCGGGCCCCGGTTAATGTCCTGCGTGGCTGAGTCGTCCATGGCGCTCACACCCATCCCGGGAGCACGACGGCCGCCCACACGAGCAGCGGTCCGACAGCGACCACGACCATGCTGTAGGTCAGGATCTGCTTGTAGAACCGCTCCTCGGTGATGGTGTCCGGTCTGTTAGCGACCATCAGGGCGCCGTTGGTGGAGAACGGGCTGACGTCGACGATGGTGGAGGACACCGCGAGGGCAGCGACCAGCCCGACGGCGCTGACGCCTCCGGCGGTGATCAGCGGCACCGCGATCGGGATGATGATGGGCAGCAGGGCCGTCGAAGACGCGAACGCCGAGACGACACCGCCCACGTAGCACAGGATCAGGGCCCCGAGGGCGGCGGCGCCCAGACCGGCGGCCCACTTGCCGACGTACTCGGGAGCACCGGCCTCCTCCAGGATCGCCGCGAAGGTGCTCACCCCGGCGACCAGCAGGACGGTGGACCAGGCGACCTGGGAGACGGCGCCCTTCTGCTGCGCCGGGAACATCGCGGTGAGGATGACCGCAGCAGTGATGGCGGTGAAGCCGATGTTCTTGTCGAAGACCAGTGCGATCACCGCGACGGCGACGAACGCGATGAGCGTGACCACCTGGTCGAAGACCACCGCGGGCGGCTCGTGGGTCTCCTTGGTGTCCACTGCGCGTCCACCACCGGGCTCCTCGCCCGTGGCGCTGGCGGTGTCGGACCGTCGGTGGTGGCTGCCGCCAGGCCCCGCCGCGGCCCCGCTGTCGGCCGGCCCGGGGTCGTTCAGCTCCTCGGACCCGATCCGGCGGGAGACCAGCTCGCGCCCACCGAAGAGCACGAACAGGACGACCGCGATCAGCAGGTTGACGATCAGGCTGGTCAGGAACAACGTGAGCTCGCCGACCGGCAGGTCGTTGTCCCGCATCACGGTGTTGGTGATCGTGCCGTAGATGCTGATCGGCGAGAAGCCCCCGGCCTGGGCGCCGTGCACCACGAACATGCCCATCAGGAGCGGGTTGATCCGGTAGCGGCCGGCGAAGCCGAGGGCGATCGGGCCGATGATCGCGCAGGCGGCTGGACTGGCGGCGCCGATCGCGGTCAGCACGGCGGTCACGAAGAACATCACCCACGGGATCAGGGCCACCCGCCCGCCGACGGCCTGGACCGCCTTGCGCACGATCAGGTCCACGGTGCCGTTGTTCCTGGCGATCGCGAACAGGTAGGTGACGCCCACCAGGGTCAGGATCAGGTCCCCGCTGATGCCGCCGATGATCGTCTTCTCGTCGAGGTGCAGCGAGTACATCCCGACCAGCCAGGCCGCCACGAACGCGAGGGCGCCCATGTTGATCGGCAGCACGGTGCCGACCACGAACAGGGCTACGAGGGCGAGGATGGACACCCATTCGGGGGACAATGCGGGACTCCCTTGCCTTGGTGGTGTGGTCCGCCGGAGACCGGCGCACGGTCTTGGCTGGGCCCTACCCCACCCGAACACGGGTGTACCCGTCAATACACTCCCATCCATGCGCGAGTCGGTCAGCAGCCCAGGCGGGCGGTGACGCCGTGGATCTCGGGCAGATCCTGGCCGTGCTCGGCGCCGGCCTGGGCGCAGGTTTCGTCGTCACCGCGGTCGGTGCCGGGTCGCTGGTCAGCTTCCCGATCCTCCTGGGGGTCGGCCTCTCGCCCCTGGTCGCCAACGTGTGCAACAACGTGGGCCTGGTGCCGGGGGGGCTCAGCGGCACCTACGGCTATCGCCGGGAGCTCGCCGGACGTCGGCACCTGGTCGTGCGCGTGGCGCTCACCAGCGCGTCCGGAGCACTGGTGGGCGCGGCGCTGCTGCTCACGCTGCCGCCCGGCGCCTTCGACCAGGTGGTCCCGTTCCTCGTGCTGGTGGCCGCCACCCTGGTCGGCCTGCAGCCGCTGGTCTCGGGCTGGCTGCGTCGCCGCGCCGTACGCCGGGGAACCACGCCGGTCACCGACCGGGAGACCATGGGACCGCGGCTGACCGCGGTGTCGTCGGTGGTCGGGGTGTACGGCGGCTACTTCGGTGCCGCGCAGGGCGTGCTGCTGGTCGCCTTCCTGGCGCTCGGGCTCGACGTCAGCCTGCAGGTGGTGAACGGCCTGAAGAACGTCGCGGTGCTCTCGGCCAACGTGGCGGCCAGCGTGGTGTTCGTCGCCTTCGCGCCGCTGGACTGGGCCGTGGTCGGGCTGATCGCCGCCGGGTCCCTGGTGGGTGGCTGGCTGGGTGCCCATCTCGGGCGACGGCTCCCACCGGTGGTGTTCCGCTCGCTCATCGTGGTGTTCGGGTACGTCGTCGCCATCCGCCTGCTGCTGGCCTGAGTGTCAGCGGGCGTGAGCCGGCTCGGCGCGGTGCTTGCCCGGACGGGGCCGAGCGGGAGCCGCCTCGGCCGGCGCGCCCTGGTGGCCCACGAAGTCGCGGGCGCGGATCAGGAACAGGCAGCAGATCCCGGCGACCAGCGCGATGACGGCGGCGATCGTGGTGATGTGGTTGAGGGCGTCCACGAAGCTGCCGGTGGCCGCCGCCTCGATGTTGGCGCGCGCGGAGGCAGGCGCCTTCGCCAGGACCGCCGCGATCTGGCCGTTCGTCACGGCGTCCGCGACCCGAGACGCCTGACCGGCTGCCGGGGTGCCGGCGAGGGCGCTGCTGATGCCGCTCGCGACCTGGTGGCTGAAGATCGAGCCGAGGGCGGCGATGCCCGTCGCGATGCCCACCTGGCGGAAGGTCGAGTTGACCCCGGACGCCATACCGGAGCGCTCGGGGGTGACCACGCCGACAGCGGTCGAGGCGAGGGGCACGTTGATCATGCCGATGCCGATGCCCGCGACGATCAGTCCGGGGATCAGGTGCTTCCACTCGGACTGGTCCGTGCTGGCGGCGATGCCCCGCATCAGGAAGAGGCCGATGGAGGTCAGGAAGAACCCGGGGGCGATCAGCCACTTGGTCGGCACGTGGCTGGTCAGGCGCCCGGCGACGATGGCCGCGACGAACGACATGCCGGACAGGAACAGGAAGCGCACGCCGGAGTCGATGGCGGAGTAGCCGAGCACGTTCTGCACGTAGATGATCAGGTAGGTCAGCAGCGAGAAGATCGAGGCGGACACCCCGACGGCGGCGATCAGCCCACCGACGAAGGTCGGCTTGCGCAGCAGCCCCAGGTCGAACATCGGCGACCGCTGCAGGAGCTGGCTGACGACGAAGCCGATGAGCAGGACGGCCGAGGCGACGAAGCTGCCCACGACGAGGGCGTGGTCCCAGCCGTCGACCCCGCCACGGATGAGGCCGAGCACGAGCAGCCCGAGCCCCGTGCTGAAGGTGAGGAAGCCGATCCAGTCCGGACGGCCCGCGTGCGGGTTCCGGCTCTCCTCGACCTTCGTCAGCGTGACCGCGAGCGCGAAGACGCAGATCGGGATGTTGACCAGGAAGATCCAGTGCCAGGACAGCCCGCTGGTGAGCACCCCGCCGAGCACCGGCCCGACAGCGACGGCGACACCCGTGGTCGCCCCGAAGAACGCGAACGCGGTGCCGCGCTCCTTCCCGCTGAACGCACCCGAGAGCAGGGCGAGCGCGGTCGCGAACATGATCGCCCCGCC
The DNA here is from genome assembly GCA_964237315.1 of uncultured Nocardioidaceae bacterium. Taxonomy (GTDB): domain Bacteria; phylum Actinomycetota; class Actinomycetes; order Propionibacteriales; family Nocardioidaceae; genus Nocardioides_B. The sequence continues at coordinate 31,915 of CAXSHL010000029.1, read as the reverse complement.
GATGCCCTGGCCGGCGCGTGCCAGCGTCAGGAACAGCACCGTGGGCGCCAGTCCACACAGCAGCGACCCGATCGTGAACACCAGGGTCCCGATCGCGAACAGCCGCTTGCGGCCGTAGCGGTCGGCCAGGGAGCCGGCGGTCAGCTGCAGGGCCGCGAGCGTCAGCGCGTAGGCGTCGATCACCCACTGCAGGTCTGACAGCGACGCGTCGAGGTCACGCTGGATGTCGGGAAGCGCGACGTTCACGATCGTGATGTCGAGCAGCAGCATGAACACTCCCGTGCACACGGCCACGAGGGTCCACCACTTCGTTGCCAACTGAGCTCTCCTGATTTCGTCAACCGATGAACCATCAAGTGCTAAACGTTTATCTGTTGTACGGTAACCCTCGATGGACGAGACCACAAGGCGGGCGGCGCAAGCCAACCTCTACGACCTGCCGGGCCACCTGCTCTGGCGGGCGGCGGCCCGGGTGACGGTCGAGCTCGACCGGATCCTTCCTGGTGCCATCGACATCCATGCCTACGCTGCTCTGCTCGCCCTCGCCGACCAGGAGCCGCAGTCCCAGCGCAGCCTCGCGACGCTGATCGGGGTGAGCGGCACCACCCTGACCGCCGTCGCTCAGACGCTTCAGCGCGACGGCCTCGTGGAACGTGTTCGCAACCCCGAGGACAGGCGGTCCTATTCCCTGACGCGTACGCCGGCCGGCCGGTCCGCCGTACGGCGCTGGGCTCCGCACGTGGAACGGCTCGAGAACCGGCTGACCGCCATGCTGACGGCCGCGGACGCCGTACGGCTGCGTGAGCTGCTGACCCAGATCATCAGTGACCAGCTCGACGAGCGCACCCCGAAGGCGCTGCGGACCAATACCGGCTTCCTGGTCAGCCGAACGCACCAGCAGGTGCACCGGGAGTTCGCCGCGGCGCTCGGGCCGCTCGGCATCGAGCCCCGGCACGTCGGGACCTTGCGCGCCCTGGGGATCGCCGGACCTGCCACCCAGGGCGAGGTAGCGAGCCTGCTCGACGTCAGCCCGGCCACCGTCGTGCAGATCGCCGACCACCTCGAGCGGCGGGGACTAGTGTCCCGCCAGCGGGACCTCAACGATCGCCGGGTGCAGCGGCTGCACCTCACCGACGAGGCGGTGCACGTCGTCGAGAAGGCCGTCCAACTCTCCTCACGGCTCTTCGAGGACCACCTCGGCGGCCCCCGGAGCCGGGACCGCAAGGACCTCACGCGCCTGCTCCGGCTGCTGGTCACCGGCCTGCAGGCCGACTGACCCGGTCGATTTCACCCGTCCGGCGAGGCACGTTAGACTCGGTGGGTCCCGGCGCTCGTAGCTCAACGGATAGAGCATCTGACTACGGATCAGAAGGTTGGGGGTTCGAATCCCTCCGAGCGCGCCACCCGAAACACGGCTCTGACCTGCGGAAACGCCGAGTGACCGTCACCCTCAGTCGCTACGTTTGGGGTCCCCGCGGTGACAAGAACAGTCCCAATAACTCCGAGCGCCTCCTGTGGCCGCAACGCTGTTGCTCCTCCAACAGACGGACCTGCGCACGGTCATGGCCATCATGGGCTGGACCCAACTCGCCACCGCCCAGCGGTGCACCCATGCCGTCGACGACCTCCGCCGACGAGCCGCAACGAGGATGGGCGACACGTTGTGGGGCAACCCACCTGAGATCGCCGGTCGACTGATCCCGCTGCAAGGCAATGCCGATCGCAGCATCTAGGAGTCTGGTTCCGAGCTGGTCTTGCAAGATCCGGGCGAGACGACCTGGCCTCAACGCGGCTACTGGGCGACTGCCTACGAGACGGGTGCCGTCTCGACCCTTTGTTTGAGTTGCGCGAGGTTGGTAGGCATCTCGGCGCGAGCTTGTCGCCGCACCACGAAAGGTACCAGCACCTTTCCGATGCCGTGTCCCACGAAGTCGACGGCGATGGTGAGCCGCGAGCGCTGGTCGGTGAGCGGCTCGACGGACAGATCGACATGGGCGCGTATCGGCCCGTCGATCCCGCGCACCGCCCAGGTGCGGGGTGGGTCGAATTGGACCACCTCGGAGGTGGCCGGCCGCTCGGAGCCACCGATCCGACGGGTTGTCCGGCAGCGGTCGCCGACCGCCGTCGCACCCTGGCTGTCCATGGAACCCCTGACCACACCCTGCTGCCACTCATGGAATCTCGAGGGATCGGTCGCGTAGCGGAAGACCTCGGCTGCGGGGCGCTGCACATCGATCGAGACGCTGGTCATGACGCCTCCAGCAGCGCGGCGTACCGCGCCAGGTACAGCGGCCAGCCTCGATCGCTGTCCACGCCTTCGTGCACCGCGGGCCAGCCGGGCCCGTGTCGGTCCAGGTGACGATGCTCGAGCTCCACCCGAGTGCGGTCAGGTCCATCGGGGAGGAAGCGAAGCTCGACCTCGCTGGCGTGCTCGGGGTCTTCGAGCTGCCAGGTCGGTCCGATGTCCCAGCTGAACACCAGACGGTGCGGCGGCTCGAAGACCAGCACTCGTGCCCATCGGCACTCGCTGCCGTCCTCGGCTGTGTCAACGATATGGCCGCCGACCCTCGGCTCGAGGGTGGTGGAGGCGATCGGGGAGCTCAGCAGGTTGTGCTCGGGCGGCTTGAACTCTCCCAGCCGTTGGGTGAACGTCGCGAACGCCCGCTCGGGCGTGCCGGCTACGACCACCTGGTGCCGCACGACGGGTGCCTCGGTCATTCGTCCTCCATCAGTCGTTCGAAGCCGGACATGGTCCGCTTCCAAAAGGTCTCCAGCTGGTCGTGCAGTGCTGCTACGCCCGTCTCGTTGAGTCGGTAGATCCGCTTGGCGCCCTCGGCGCGATCGGTAACCAGGCCAACTTGCTTGAGGACTTTCAGGTGCTGTGACACCGCCGGCTGGCTCACTGGAAGCGTCTCCGTCAACTCGCGGACGGTGCGCTCCCCCTCGGCCAGCTCGATGAGGATCGAGCGGCGGTTTTGGTCAGCCAGCGTTGCCCAACCCTGAGTCTCTCCATAAGTCATGACGAATAGAACCTACGGCTTATGGAGCGAGGTCGTCAACCCCGCGCTTGCACCGACATCCCGAACGCCCCGCACCCTTGCGTGCAAGCGGCGCGCGGCAGATCAGGACTTCCTGGACTAGGTCGGGCGCACAGCACTATGCCGACCAGGATGTGATCCTCGGCCCGGCGAGGTCGCCGCGTTCGACACCACGGTCCCGCACTGGTTCGGCAGCACCGGTACCGAGTCAGCCGAGATCTTGAGCATCTTCGGGCGACCCGGCGAACGAATGAGTTTCGAGCCCCGGACTAGACGTAGGCAGAATCTGACATCGAGATAGGCGCCGAATGGGAGGGGCCGGAGAGCTCGAGGTGGACCAGCCCGTGCGCCAGGGCTCACATAGGGAGTCGCGTTTGCTTGACGTCCGGTCAGTTGCTCGCTGACCTCATCGGTGCTCCTCGAGAACACCGTCTGGGGCGTCGATCAGGGTCGGGGGGCCCTGAACGTCCCGGCCGCCGGCTCAGTCCTTGAGGCTGCGAAGGTCGATCCGGCCGTGGGGGAAGTCCGGCCGTTTCGGCGAGGCGGAGAACGGGGCGAGCCGCACCCGCTGAGGGTACGAACGCTGCCGGTGGTGAGGACCCCTGCCCTCCTGGGGCTCGTCGGAGCGCGCGCCGATGGGGGCCGTGGCGACCGAGAGACGACGGGACCCCGCGAGGGTCTGCCAGCTCGTGGTGTAGGTGGGTTCCACCGAGGGGTCGAGGCGCGGGTCGGGCAGGGTCGTGGACGGGCGAGGGGTGTGGAAGTAGTCCGCCTGGACTCGATCGGGCGTCACGTCGACCAGCACGTACCCGTGACCGATGCCGTCCAGGTAACGGACCCAGGCGTTGTGACCCCCGATGTATGCCGCGACGGCGTCGGTCTGAGCCGCGACCGCCTCCGGAGACGGCGGGGCGCCCCCAGCCGCCAGCCCGGCCGCGGCGATCTCGTAGAAGCCGTCGCTGGTGATCGAGGGGCACACGAACTCGACACCGATGGAGTCGTACGGCGTCCCGGCTAGGACCGTCTCGCCCGGCACGGGCAGCGTCGACGGTAGGTCGATCGCCCACGACGAGTGGATGTCACCGGTCAGGACCACGACGTCGCCGGCATCTTGCGGCTGCCTGCCGAGGTGGGCCAGGAGGGCAGCCTGGTCGGCCTGGTACCCGTCCCACTGGTCGGAGTTGAGCAACGTGAACCCCGGCGCGCCCAGCACGTCACCAGGGAACCGGATGGGCGCCAGGATCACCTGGTTGCCGACGAGGTGCCAGCCGGTGCCAGCGGTAACGCCCTTCTCGAGCCAGTCCAGCTGCTCGGGATCGGGCAGGTGCCGACCCTCCGCCGCCAACGCGGCATCGACGCCGGGGTCGACTCCCGTGGGGATGAAACCCCCACCTGTGGTGGTGAAGGGGGCCACGTCGACCTGCCGACTCCGGTTCTGTCGGGTCTCCAGGACCGAGAGGTCGCCGAGCTCACCGAAGGTGAACCTCTTGAAGAACCGCGTGCCCTCGTGCGGTTCGGCCTGCTGCTCGGGGAGCCGGAACGGCATCCACTCCAGGTAAGCGCGGTAGGCGGCCCGGCGGCGACGCAGGAAGCTTCCTTCGACGCCCGGGGTGTGGTTCTCGGCGCCGGAGTCCCAGGCGTTGTTGGCGACCTCGTGGTCGTCGAAGATGGTGATGAACGGATGCTGGTGGTGAGCCTGCTGCAGGTCGGGGTCCGCCTTGTGGAGGGCATGGCGCAGGCGGTAGTCGCGCAGCTCGATGGTCTCGCCAGGAGGCTGCATGTCGCGCTCGCCGACCAACGCGCTGGGCCCGTAGCGGTCCGCGCCGTTGCCGTACTCGTAGATGTAGTCGCCCACGTGCAGGACGAAGTCGAGGTCGTCGCGTTGGCCGATCGCGCGGTAGGCCGTGAAGTAGCCACCGGTGTAGTTGCTGCACGAGACCAGCGCGAAGCGCAGTGCGTGAGTCTGGTCCGGCTCGTCCGGTGCGGTCTGGGTGCGACCCGTGGGGCTGACCGCGCCCCCCACCCGAAAGCGGTAGTAGTAGCGGGTGTAAGCCCGAAGGCCGGTGACATCGACCTTCACCGTGTGGTCGCTTCCCGGCGACGTGCGCACCGTGCCGCGGCGCACGACCCGTTCGAAGTGCTCGTCGCGCGACACCTCCCAGTGGACGACCGTGGGGCTGCCCCGGCCGCTGCCCGGCGTAGCCACCGGCTCGTCGCGGTGACGCCGAGGCGGGGTGACGCGCGTCCAGATCACCACCGCGTCACCGGTCGGATCTCCGCTGGCGACGCCGTACCCGAACACGCCGCGGTGCGCGGGCGCGGTGGCAGCGGCCTCGTCGAAGACCCGGAGCGGACCAACACCGAGTGCGGCCGCGGCGATCGCCGACCCCTTGAGCACGTTGCGACGGGAGGGTCGCAGGGAGGAGCTGTCCACGCTGGTCTCGTTCACCTACAGAGGTTCGCGGTCAGCAGCCCCGAGGGTAAAGGTCTCCCAGGTGAACACCAGGGAAACGGCACGTCGCGACCTTGGTCGTACAGCCGCTGCCATGGAAATGGTGCCACCGGTCGGCCGCGCCGTCCTCAGCCCAGGGCGAGGGTGCCCCATGGAATGGAGTCGTGCCAGCGCGAGCGGGGACCCTGCCGACGGCGCCGGACTCTGCATGCAGATGAGAGCCGGACTCAGTGCTCTTGCGCAGATCGAGTGCGAGACGCTTGTTGCCCGTCGCGGAACTTCCGGACATCAGCCGCAGATAGGACTCCATCGGTGTCGAGGATCGGCTCAGGCCGGCCTCGCGCGCCTCCATGCGCACGCTGATCGCGTCGAAGCCGTCACGAGCCACCGCCGTCACCGCGGCCAGCCCCTACCCACGATTCGATTCAGCGTCGGAAGTCACGGAAGGCATCGAGCAGAATCGACATTGCCTCCTCGGAGAGCGACTCGGCGGGCACAGTGCCGAGCAGGGCCAGCGTCTCGCGCATCTGGTCGACGTAGCGCTCGCAGCCGTCACAGGCAGCCAGGTGACTGGCGACCCGGCGGCGTGTTCGCCAGCCGAGGGAGCCCTCGAGATAGTCGGTGACCAGCTCGACCAGCTGCTGGCACGCGATGGCAGCCATGTCAGTCCCTCTCGACGTACGACGCGATGGCGAGCCGCGCGGCCGTGCGAGCTCGATGCAGCAGCACACGTTGGTTGACCTGGGAGATCTCCAAGAGCCTGCATACCTCCTCGGAGCTGTGGCCGAGGAGGTCGCGGAGGGTGAGGACGACGCGCTGCCGCTCCGGGAGCTGGTCGAGCGTGGCGCGCAGCTCGCGGCGTACCTCGCCGGCGAGGGCAGACCCCTCCACTGTTGTCTCGGCCGGCCAGGCTGCGGGTGCCGCACGCCAGCCGCCCGGGTTGGCATGTGAGGGCCCTAGGAACAGCGCAGGGTCCAGGCTCGGACCCTGTTCGTCGTCGGTGAGACTGCTCCACGGGATCGTCCGTTGTTCACGGACCCCGCGGCTCTTCGCGGTGTTCACGAGGATGCGGTAGACCCACGTCCGTAGCGACGAGCGGCCCTCGAAGCGGTGGATTCCACGGATGACTGCCAGCCAGGTGTCCTGCACGACCTCTTCGGCCGAGGCTTCGGTCGAGACGAAGCCGCGGGCTAGCAGGAGCATAGGTCGGGACCACTCGCGGACCAGGCGGGCGAAGATCGCCTCGTCGCCGCGCCGCAGCGCCGCGACAAGGTCAGTGTCGTCTCCCGCCACGCGCAAAGAATATCCATCGTCACCGGTACTCGGGGTTCTCGAACGGTCAGTGCTGGTCCTGGGTCGTCTCGTTTCGGCGGCCTTCCCGCACGGTCGGTTGATGATTGCGCGTAACGCTCACCTGGGTGAAGCAGACCGAGCATCAGCGGGGAACGCGCCCGTTCCGTGTCGCGACATGCATATCCTCAGAGGAGACTCAGGAGCGCTCGTGGAGTTGGAAGGTACAAGCACTCGCGGATACCCGCAGATGGCGGCAGCCCGCGATCGAGTAGAGCCTGCGCCACGGAGGGTCCGGGGCGTCGCCGGAGACCAGCTGATCTTCGACACGACCCAGGCGACCTACGTGTGGGAGACGCCGTACTACCCCCAGTACTACATTCCTGTCGACGATGTAGCAGCAGATGTCCTGGTCGACGCCGACCGGGTCCAGAAGGCTCGGCCGGGCACGCCACGAACCCATCACCTCCTCGTCGGGGGAGACCAGCGCGACCGTGCGGCGAGGGTGTATGGCGACGATGCGGCGCCTGGAAGGCGTGGTCGGGTCCGGTTTCGCTGGGACGCCCTGGATGCGTGGTTCGAGGAGGACGAGGAGATCTTCGTCCACCCGCGCAACCCCTACGTACGGGTCGATGCCCTGCGCTCGCAACGGCACGTGACCGTCTCGTTGGAGGGCATGCTGCTTGCCGAGACCCGCACACCGGTGCTTCTGTTCGAGACCGGTCTGCCCACCCGCTACTACGTGCCCCGCACCGACGCCCGGCTCGAGCATCTGGTGCCCTCCACCACCACGACCGAGTGTCCCTACAAGGGAACGACCAGCGAGTACTGGTCGGTCCGGACCCCAACGGGCCTGCACGAGGATCTGGCCTGGAGCTACCGATTCACGACCGACGCTGTCCGATCGATCGCCGGACTGGTCGCCTTCTACGACGAGAAGGTCGACGTCACGGTGGACGGCGAACCGCAGGCCCGCCCCGACACCAAGTTCTCCTGATGATGTTCCTTCAACCGAAGAAGGCTGCACCCGCTCGTGTGGAGCGTCGACGTGGCTCGGGTCTCGAGTCCATCTGGGGTCTGCTCCGAAGTGAGGCAGGTGAGTCGCGTGCCTGATGTCCAGGTGGACTCGGGACGCCGTCCCCGGTGGTGGCCGCACTTCAGCAGTCCCCTGAGGTCCACGGCGATCACGGCGCGGCTGGGTCGCGTCCTCGGCATCTGTTTCGGTGTCTGTTTCGTGACCGGGATGATCAGCCACTACCAGTACCAGCCGTGGGGGTGGCTGCCCGAGCCTGCAAGTCCGGTGCAGGCCTACCGGGTGACGCAGGGGCTGCACATCGCGACGGGGGTCGCCGCGATTCCGTTGCTTCTGGTCAAGCTCTGGTCGGTCTACCCCAATCTGTTCCGGTGGCCGGTCGTGCGCTCGCCCAAGCACGGTGTGGAGCGGCTCTCCGTCGCTGTCCTGGTCTCCTCGGCCTTGGTACAGCTGACTACTGGTTTCCTCAACACCCTGAACTGGTACCCCTGGCCTTGGTCGTTCGCCTCGACACATCGCTACCTGGGGTATGTCGTGATCGGCTCGATCCTGCTGCACATCGGCATCAAGCTGCCGGACATCAAGTACGGGCTCCAGGCGAAGCTGACCGAGGCCGACGTCCTCACCGAGCTCGCCTGGGACCAGAACCCGGACTCCCACAGCAACGCGGGCGTGGTCGTTCCTCCCGACATGCCGGCGATGGATCGCCGCGGTCTGTTCGTCGTCGTCGGCGCTGTCGTCGGCACGATCGTGGCGACCACGATCGGCCAGACCGTGACCCCACTGGCTCGGGTCGGTCTGCTCGCCACCCGGCAGGCGTCCAAGGGACCGCAGGGCGTCCCGGTGAACAAGACCGCATCGTCAGCGGGCGTGCTCACCCTGGCCCGAGATCCGGAGTGGAGACTGGAGGTGGCCGGCCCGACGCCCTTCACCCTCACACTCGCTGACCTGGCGTCGATCGCTGCCGAGGACCGGCACTTCCCCATCAGCTGCGTCGAGGGGTGGAGCGTCGGCGCCGGCTGGCGAGGGATCCCGCTCATCGACCTGGTTCGGCGAGCCGGCGGCGACGCCTCCTCACGGGTCGAGGTGTTCTCGCTTCAACCCAGGGGGCCTTACGCCCACAGCTCGCTCGACGGTCCTCAGGTCTCGGCGGCGCTGCTGGCGACCCACCTCAACGGAGACCGCCTCGACATCGACCACGGCTACCCCCTGCGCCTGATCGCCCCCAACCGGCCCGGGGTGCTCCAGACGAAGTGGCTGACCCGGGTCGAGGTCACCTGATGCGCACCTACCGGATCGCCCTGTGCGTAGCGGGTGGACTGCTGCTGGGCTTCGGCGCCTTCCGCCTCGTCACCACCCTCGACCCCGCAGACCTCCTCGTTCTCGCGCTGTGGCTGATCGTGGCCATCGCCGTGCACGACGGGGTGATCGCCCCACTGACCGCTGGGACCGGAGTGCTCCTCACCCGAGTGCCTCCGCGTGCGCGTCGCTACCTCCAGGGCGCGTTGGTGGTGGGTGCCCTCGTCACCTTCATCGCGACCCCCCTCATCTATCGACGCGGCACCCAGCCGGAGGTCAAAGCCATCCTGCTGCGGAACTACGCCGGCAACCTCACGCTGCTGCTCGGACTCACCGCCGCAGTCGCTCTCGCCCTCTACACCGCGCGAGCGTTCCGCGAGCGTGACTCGCGTGCAGCGCCAGAACAGGACTGATCGTGGTCAGCAATTCGCGACCTGTCAGGTCCTGCGGGTGACGTCACGCTCGATGATCTGGTCGACCACGTCAGCGAGGTCCGGGCCGACGATGTCGGGTCGGGGCCCGATGGGGCTCAGAACCATGCCCGGCCTGCCGACGAAGGCCGCACTGCATCCCGCGGCCAGGGCCCCGGTGATGTCCCACGAGTGAGCTGCGACCAGCCGGACCTCGCTGGCCGGGACGTCGTACCGGGAGGCCACCAGCTGATACGGCGCGGCGGCGGGCTTGAGCGCGCGGACCCTGTCGGCTGATACGACGGCGTCGAAGCAGTCGCGGATCCCGGCATGGGCCAACTGGGTCTCGGCGACGGACTCCAGCGAGTTGACCAGGGCCACCACGCTCAGCGGTGTGTCCTGAAGCCGACGCAGGGCCCGGTCCACCTCTGGGTGCGGCGGGAGCTGGTTCATCCTGTCGACCATGGTCACGGCGTCCTGCGCCGTGACGTCCACACCATGACGCTCGGCGACCATTGCGAACGCCGCCTTCTGGGCGGAGCTGAAGTCGACGTAGCTGTCCGTCAGGCCGCCCACGAAGGACAGCTGGAGCATCTGGGCGAACCACTGCCCGCGGTACGACGCGTCGCCCAAGGCGTCGCGGAACGGCTCGTCGAGCGCGGACAGGTCGAGCAGGGTCTCGTTGACGTCGAAGGCCAGGACTGTGGTCGTCAATTGTGCTCCTTGGGGTAGGAATCCCTTCCATTGTGCGGACCGGAGCGGGGGACGTCGACCTCGCGGGAACACCGTCACCGTTCGTTAAGGCCTGGGCACCGCCCGGACGGCGGACGACCCCCACACTGGAGGAGTGGACAGAAGAGGAGGCATCGCGCCACTCGTCGCTGTCTTCGCCCTGGGCCTGGTCGGCGCCGGCTGGCTCGTCCTCCGGCCAGATGACGACCCTCGTACCGCGACGGAGGAGCGCATTGCCCTGACGGGTCATCGTGGAGCGGCCGGGACACCGTCTTGGACTCCGTGGCCGCAGGCTCTTCACGACGCACAGCACAGCGGGGCGAGCACCCGCACCGGCCCCCTGAAGGGACACCTGCGCTGGACCAGACGCCTCGAAGGAGACGTCACCCCCGGGCCCGTCGTGGCACGTGACGGCACCATCTACGCGGCCAGCAACGGCGGGGTGCTGCACGCACTCGACCCGAACACCGGCGACGACCGCTGGACCGTCGACGGCGGTAGCAGCTACGGGAGCGACCTCTCGACGAGCCCGGCGGTCCTCCCCGATGGCACCATCTTGTGGCCCGGACCCGACTCGACCCTGCTGGCCGTCTCGCCCAGGGGACGGGTCCTCTGGCGACTGCCCCTCAATCAGCAGGTCACCTCCCCGGCCGTCACGTCGCGCGGTGACGTGGCGGTCGGCGACCTCGGCGGAAAGCTGATGGTGTTGCGGTCCACGCCTAGCGGACCCACCGTGCGATGGCAGGTCGAGCTGGGGGCGGCGACGTACGGGTCACCGGTGTGGGCGCCAGACGGACGCACCGTCTACCAGAGCCTGACTTCGGGGGTCGTCGCCGTCCGCGACGGCCGCGTCCTGTGGCGGTCGACGCCCGCGAGCGAGCTCATCGAGGTCAGCCCGGCCGTCGCCCCGGACGGCACTCTGGTCGTGGGCACCAATGACCCCTACCAGTACGGACTGGACCCGGACGACGGCAGCGTGCGCTGGCGCCATCGACGCGGCTACTGGACCTACTCCTCCACAGTCGTGACACGCGACGGCCTCGCCTACTTCGGGGACCATCACAATCGGATCACCGGCGTGGACTCCCACACCGGGCGCGTGAGGTTCTCGTTTCTCGGCTCCCAGAAAGACGTCAACCCCGGGGGCGTCGGCATCTGGACCTCAGTCCTAGTCGATGCCCGGCACAACGTGTATGCCGGCACACGGCAAGGTCTGGTCTACGGCGTCGACCGCACCGGGCACCTGCTGTGGCAGATCGAAACCGGGTCCACCATCGACTCCTACCCCGCCCTCACCAAGGACGGTGCCCTGATCATCGGTGTCTCCGACGGTCGGCTCCTGGCGATCGCGGACCACTGAAGGCTCCACCAGACCGGCGCGAGGATCCTGGTGCGCTCCAAGTCAACCCGTCGGCCGCCGGTGCTGACCCACCTCCCCGACGGTTCCTGTCTCTCCGACCTACACGGGCTGTCGGTACGCATCATCGACGCGGAACTGACCGTCACCGCCATCGAGTCACGGCGCCGCCGATGCTCGCGCGAGCACTGCACCCAGACGAGCGCGAACGGCCAACCACATGGCCGACTACTTCGATCGCATGGAAGGAAGCGAGTCACGCCTTTCGGGGCTGGGATTCGGCCGTCCCCTTGGAATAGCTCAGTCAGCGGCCTCGCGCGCCGGGGCGCGGGTCGAGAAGCTGCACAAGAAGCTGGACAGGCATCTGCTGCCTTGGAACCGGCTCGGGCCAGTACGCCCATGGAAGCCGCGGCTTCGGGTCGACCCGTGGCCGAGCCGACCACCGACGGTGTCACCATGCCGGATGAGACATGGAGCGTCGTTCAGCTCCGGGCTGAGGCCCGCGCCCGAGGACTGGTCAGAATGTCTAACAAGCCGAAGGCACAGCTGCTTACCGCGCTGTCCTGACTGCCGCCGCCTTCGCCAGCAGTCGTCGAGCCGACGCATCACACAGAATTCGAAGTCGGGCAGCGGCGCCCATTCGAGTCGCAGCAGCCGTGAAAATCACGACCGCTCTCTTCTTCGGCGTAGGCGATGAGTCGGCGGGACGGCCCATCAAGGTGCGAGTGCGTTCATCTGCTACCGAATCTGCGCGATCCGGTGTTCGCAAGGCATTCCTTCGCCGTGATCGCCCCCATGCTTCTGGGACTCTGCGGCCACTTCGATCCACCGTCGGGATCTCAACGCCCTCAGCCATTCAGTAGCGACCGCACCGTCGCCGTGATATCTCCGAGGCTGCCGAGACTGCCACGGCTCGAGCGTGCTCAGGCAGGAGCACCGGCCGAGTCGACGGAGTCGACTATGTCGAGCACCCGCAGGATCGCGACCAGGACGCCCAGCACCGTGCCGGTGATCATTAGCCCAGCCGCCAAGGTCGAGCACCCGCAGGATCGCGACCAGGACGCCCAGCACCGTGCCGGTGATCATTAGCCCAGCCGCCAAGAACGCCACCCAGGACCCGATGGTGCTGTCCCGGACGGGCGCGGACCCGGAGAGGGCGACCGCGAGGGGGGCGCCGATCGACAGGCAGCCCAGAGACGTCGCGGCGATCCAGCGGACCGAGGACGCAGGCAGCGCGTCGAGGACGGTGCTGCGCTCGGCCGGTGCGGCCGCGAGCACAACCACGGTGGCCGCTGCGGCCACGGTAGTCCAGAAGCCCACGAGCAGAAAGGCTGCGATCGAGTCCGCCGCCCGGTGCCAGCCCGCCAGCATGGTGGCCACACCGGTCACTGCGGCGTACGGCCCACCCACGGTCACCAGTGCGAGCCGCCAGCGTCTCGGCACGACGAACAGCAGCGCGGCCACCGCGGAGAAGGCAGCGGTGCTGTGGCCGCTGGGGAGGCTGTTCAGCGTCGCCGGTGCGATCTCGTGCAGTCCCAGATCCGGCCGAGGGAGCACGTAGTCCTTCAGCAGGAGTGCGGAGAGATTGGCAGTCACCAGGACGCCGGTCGCGGCGAGGCCCTGCACCCGGGCCAGCCTGACCAGGGCGATGAGCGCCACCGCGGCGACGGCTCCGAGGAGCGAGGCGATGGACACGACATTGAGCACGGCGTCGACGGTCCCGACCAGGCTCCCAGTAGACAGGGCACCACGGAGCGAAGCGTCACTGAGCAGCCGACCGGCAACCGTGTGCACCGTCACGTAGTAGACCGCCGCGAGAATCACCGCGTGGGCGAGGGCGACGAGCCCGAGGCGCGACAGGGGCCGGCCCCTCTCCGCCGACCCCGAGACCCTCATGCTCAGATGCTCTCAGAAAGCCCTCCGGGCGACACCGGAGTCGCACAGATCCCGGCGACCTCAGGACCCGGGGGACGAGCTGGAAGGGACCGGCGTGGCACCGGTGGTCACCGCGACCTGCGAGCACTCCTGCAGCAGCGGGCGGGTGTCGTTGTCGAGTGGCCCTGCTCCTCGGGGTGGTCACCGACTACGTCGTCTTCTTCTGCTCGGCCCTGAGACACGAGCGTCAGGGCGCGCGCCCCGCCCGAGAGGCATCGACCCTCGCGATCGCACGCTCGGGACCGATCGTCGCCGTCGCGGGTGTCGCCGTCGCAGCCGGGACGGCGACCCTGCTCGTGGCCGCCTCGCGGTTCTTCCGCGCCCTCGGCCCCGCCCTCGCCTTCACCATCATCGTCGGGCTGCTGGTCGCGGTCACCCTGGTGCCGTCGTTGATCGCCGTCCTCGGTGATCTCGTCTTCTGGCCCGCGCGGAGCCTCCCTACCGCAGGTCGGCTGACGGCGCGCCTGCTCCGGCGGACCCCGCGGTCCACCGCCTCGAGCCGCCCACGGCGCCGAGGGCTCCAGGCGCTGGTCACCACCATCGCGACCCGACGATCGATCGCGGGCGTCGTCCTGGCGTCCTGTCTCGGCGGGATGCTGCTCGCCGCCAGCCCCCTTCTCGACTTGCAGCTGGGCGTCTCCTTCGTCAGTGCGCTTCCCCGAGAGGCACCCGTCCGCCAGGCCGCGATCAGCGCCCAGGACGGCTTCGCCCAGGGAATCCTGTCGCCCACCGTGGTGCTCCTCCAGGGCGATGGGGTGGGATCGAAGACAGCCGCCCTGAAGCGCCTCGGGACCGAGATGTCGCACGAGCCAGGCGTGGCTGGCGTGCTCGGACCTGGATCACAGCCCATCCCGGTGCAGACGCCCCTGCTGGTGACCTGGGACAAGAACGCTGCGCGCTACCTCGTGGTGCTCGACGATCTGCCTCTCGGCGCGAGCGCAGTGACGACGGTCGACGCCCTGGACTCCCGGCTGCCGGCACTGCTGAGGGCGAGCGGACTGACCGGCACCAGCTACGGCCTGAGCGGCGACACCGCGACCGCGTCATTCATCGTCCACCAAACCGCGAGCGACCTGCTCCGGATCGCCGTCGCGGCGATGATCGTCAACCTGGTCATGCTGCTGGTATTCCTGCGCGCCGCGCTCGACTCCGTCCTGCTCCTGTTCACCTCAGTGCTCTCCGTGTGCGCCACCCTCGGTCTGACCACCGCTCTGTTCAACTGGTTGGACCCTGGTCAAGGGCTCACCTTCTACGTGCCCTTCGCGGCGGCCGTCCTGCTCCTGGCGTTCGGGTCGGACTACAACATCTTCACCATCGGACACGTCTGGGAGTCTGCTCTCCAGCGCTCCCTCAGGGATGCCGTGGCTGAAGCCCTACCTCCCGCGGTCGTCGCCGTGACCGTGGCTGGTCTCGCGCTGGCGGCCAGCTTCGGCCTGCTGGCACTGGTGCCGCTGCTGCCCTTCCGGCAGCTCGCCGTGGCCGTCGGTCTCGGCATCTTGATGGACGTCTTGGTCGTCCGCGCACTGGTCGTGCCGGCCCTACTCACCCTGGCTGGTCGGACCGGTGCCTGGCCCAGCCGTCGGTTCGGGAGCACTCCGGGCACCGCCCGGGTCAGCTCGCAGCCCCCCGGGACGACGTGAGCGGTCCGCTGGGCGACCAGCCGCGCCGCGCTTGACGAGCCCGGCTTCCATGAGCCCGTTCCGGACCGCCCAGATGGTGCCCAGAACCCGGGGGTCGTCGGCTGGCAGAACCTGACTCGCCGGATCATTCAGCAGCTCGCGGTGGTCGAGACCAACGGCACCGAGCAGCTGCTTCACGGGGTGCTCCCGGTCGGACCCAGGCCATCGAGGTTGTGCTCTATCCGCCACCCGATCGCGTCGAGGCCAGCCCGTTCCGTGGCATCGAAGGACTGAGCGGCGACCGTGCCACGCAGCCGGGCAAGCTCCTCACGGACAACCGACCGCTGATCGGGAGCCACCCGGTGACTGAGGTCCAGCAGAACGTGGAAGATCCTCTGGAGGACTTGTGGGTCCCCAGCACCGTAGCGCCGGGGTTGAGAGAGGCCGAGGTCGACGTAGCTCGCGAAGTCGGGGCGGTGCATCACGACCCTCACCCTGTCGACTTCGTCCCGTAGCAGCTCAGCCCCCAGCTCGCGGTTGCTCAATGCGGACAGGAGTGCCGAAATATGCCCCAGGGCGTGGATCGCCGTCGTGGGATCGTTGATGCCGGGTGAAAGGGCCTTGTTCGCGACGTCGGTCAGCTGGCGCAGCCCATAGCCGACGTCCTGGGCCGAGGTCCGCTCGAAGCCGACATGGATGCACCCGGCCACCCGGGTGGCGATCCGCTCAGCCGTCTCACTGGAGAGAGGGTCACGTCCGGTCAACCATGCACTCCCGAGGGGCGTTCCTTCGACCACGAAGGCGCCCGGGTGGACCTCGAGAGTCAACACCGCCTCCTCCTCCACGGCGACGGCCAGCAAGCCGGCCTGATCAACCCACGTCAAGAACCCGTCACCCTGGACGAACAGGGGCTGCGCGTCCTGGGGCGGGCTCGGGACGGCCACCCTTTGACCGCTGGCGGAGTTTCGCTCGGCCAGCACCGTCCGCATCGTCGTCACGGCCTCACGGTGCACATTGCGCAACATCGTCTCGACCCGGATCTGTTCGGTCAGATGGGCCAGGAACAGCACCAGCCCGAGCACGCTGGCCACGGCAAGCACGAAGGCCAACGTGACAGCGACCTTGGGCACGAGCTCCACCCCCCTTCCGCCATCCGCGGTGCCGCGTACGGCGCGGAGCACGGTCAGTGCGTAGGTGAAGGTCGCGAGGAACAAGGCCAGCGTCACCTGGACGAACTGGTCACGGGTGAAGGTCCGCAACAGCCTTGGAGAGAACTGGCTGCTGGCCAGCTGGAGCGTCACGACCGTCAAGGAGAACGTCAAGGCCGTCACTGTGATCAGCGACGAGGCGATAGCACCCAACAACGAACGCGCGGCATCCGCGTCCCCACCAAACAGCCAGCCACTCACCCGGCCTGACAGGCGATCGTCGATGACCGCATCAAGCTCCGGAACACCCAACCCGAGAAGCAACGCGAACACCACCGCGATCGTGGGAAGCGGCCACAACCGAGTTCGAAATGCGTCCCGAGTGCTGGCCAGCCAGGAGCTCATGACAGGCAGCCTCCCACCACCACACCCCGGATGGAGGACGCGGGGCCGCGGGGCCGATGCCGACGCGCAGGAGTCTCCCGACGCTCCGGACGGAACCCCCCGAGAAGGGATACAGAGTCGGGAGGCAAGGGGTAACAGGAATCCAGCCGAGCGCACCTCCCAGGTCGGCGCCGGAATGATGCCGCCGACGTTCTCGTCAGCTGCGGAAGCCCGGGGCATCTCCGGAGCTGTGGCGGCACGTGTCAACTGTGCGCGAGTCGGGTAGTGATGTCGAGAAGTGGTGGCGGGTCTGCCGCGCCTGCCCGTGACGGAAGGCCAGCCCTTGACCAGCTCGACTGATATCCCGGCCGCCGGCCAGTCACCCGAGCCACAGCTCAAGCGACATGTCGGAGTCATCGGGCTGCTCTTCGCGAGCGTGGGTTCGATCATCGGCTCCGGCTGGCTCTTCGGCGCCCTGAACGCGTCCCAGGAGGCCGGTCCCGCCGCAATCATCTCGTGGGCCCTCGGGGGCCTCCTCATCCTGCTGATCGCCCTCGTCTACGCCGAGCTCGGTGTGATGTTCCCGCTCTCAGGCGGAGTCGTGAGGTTTCCGCAGATGGCCTTCGGTCACCTGGCGAGCTTCACCTCCGGATGGATCACCTACGTTGCGGTAGCCACGACGGCGCCCATCGAGGTCGAGGCGGCGCTGCAGTACGGCACCAAGTACGCCGAGTTCACCACGGCGCACACCGTCAACGGAGAGACCGTGCACACTCTGACTGCGCTCGGGTACGCGACCGCGGTCGTCCTGATGGCCGTGTTCGTTCTCGTCAACTACTTCGGTGTGCGCTGGTTCGCCCGCATCAACAACGTGCTCGTGGGGTGGAAGCTGTTCATCATCCTGCTCGTGATTGTCTCGTTCCTCGTCGCGGCCTTCCACGGTCAGAACTTCAGCTCGCACGGCTTCGCTCCCTCGGGGGTACATGGGATCTTCACCGCCATCGCTACCAGTGGGATCGTGTTCTCCTACCTCGGTTTCCGCCAGGGAATCGAGCTCGCGGGAGAGACGGACAACCCCCGGCGCAACGTGCCGATCGCAGTGATCGGCTCGGTGCTGCTGACTGGGCTGATCTACGTGCTTCTCCAGGTTGCGTTCATCGGTGCCCTCGACCCGGGGACGCTGGCGAAGTCAGGTAGCTGGGGCGACCTCTCGTTCGCCAACGACTTCGGTCCGCTCGCGGCGCTCGCCACGGCCCTCGGTCTGGGCTGGCTGGCAGTCCTGCTCTACATCGACGCCATTGTCTCACCCGGGGACACTGGGCTGATCTACACCACGATCACGTCCCGGATCTCGTTCGCGATGGCCCGCAACGGCAACGCCCCCAAGGTGCTGCAACGCACCACCGGCAAGGGCGTGCCGATGGTCGGACTCTTCCTGGCCTTCGTGATCGGGCTCATCGCGTTCCTCCCGTTTCCCAGCTGGCAGCAGCTGGTCGGTTTCATCACCTCTGCCACTGTGCTCTCGTTCGCGTCCGGACCCCTGGTGCACGCCTCGATGCGCTCACAGATCCCCGACCAAGAGCGACCGTTCCGCCTCCCGGCTGGACATACCATTCCCCTGCTCGCCTTCTGGGGCTCCAACCTGATCGTGTACTGGTCCGGGTGGACGACCGTGTGGAAGCTGATGATCGCGGTGCTCATCGGCTTCGTGTTGCTGGGCGCGTTTGTGGGCTCGGGTCAGATGAAGGGCAAGTCGCTCGATGTCCGCTCCGGCCTGTGGGTGTTCCCCTGGCTGGCCGGGCTCACGCTGATCTCGTACTTCGGCAACTACCCGGAGCCGGCGGCCGGCAACCTGAACGACCTCAATTTTGTGCTGTCGGCGGGTTTGCTGCTGGTCCTGTCGGTGGGCGTCTACGTGATGGCATACACACTGCGCCTACCGGACGCGGAGGCACAGGCCTATATCGATGAGACGGTCCAGGAGGCGGCACTCGAGGACAAGGAGCTCTCGCCGCCGTCGCCATAGCGCGACCGCAAGAACCCGTTCTGCACGCCGACCCACATCCCCAGGCAATAGCCGGCGGCGCATCGTCTGCTCGGCCGGACGACAGCCGCCCGGCTCCCCACCCAGGCGCACCGGGGCGTGCAAGTCACTGGTGGTGAGGCCGTTGCGGTGAGGCCTGATCACCCGTGCCTCATCGGGCTCGAACGCCTCGGGGATCGTCGTGTCGGGCAGCATCGCAAGCATGGCTCCAGCGGCGACCGCGGTGATGACGGCGATCAGCACTGGCGCCGCACCTTACAGCAGCAGGCAGCCCAGCAGGCCCGCGAGTCCGCTGGCGACAGCGATGCCGCCCCAGGCGCCGCAGACGTAGCCCTTCGGGAAGGTTCGAGGCGGCTCAGCGCGCCGTGTCAGCCACGCGGCACGGCGCTCGGCGCTACGTCTCATCTCCTCGACCTGTCATCAGTCGGTGGCTGGTCGCGGGAGGCGACCTCAGCAGGTGTGGGTGGCGTGCCGGCACGGTCTGCTGCTCGGGCCTGGCCCCGGTCATCGGCCGCGGGCCGGTTGCGCCGTCGAGGTCGACCGCACCGGCTTCGTGGCTCCGGACGGTGCCCGGGTCGACGCGGGTGGTGGTGTCCGGTAGGCAGGAGAGTCCGGATGCCTGCGGAGGGACGGGCCGAGAGTGACAGCCGCCAGGGCGCAGGCTATGCCCGCGCTGGTCAGGGCTGAGCGACGCTGCCGAGGGGACACGACGGCCAGGATGACCATGCTGGCTCCGTGCAGGAGGTCGACCGTGCTGCTCAGTGTCCTGCCGGTCGGACCGGGCCGGACGGTCAGAGCAGCGGCTTGGACGAGGTGCCGAGAGCCGAGGAGCCGTGCGGTCACGACGATCCCCTTCGAATCGGGGTCTGCGCCGCACCATCGGGCAGCGGCCCGCGGCCAGAGCACGCCCAGGGCACCGAGGCCGGCACGGATGAGATTGAGGGCGGTCATGACCGCCGACGCCACGCGCTGGCGGCCAGCGCAGCCCCGGTGGCACCGAGGCCTGAGAGGGCGCCGAGGAGTCCGTGGTGCTGGGAGGCCCAGAGCTGCGGTGAGCGGCCCTTGGACTCGTCGTCGAAGCGGCCGTGGGCACCGAAGTCGCGGCCGTCGGGTCCGTCGGCGGGCTCCCACAGGTTGGCGGGCTGGTCCGGGTCCTTCGGCTGGTCGGTCTGCTGGCTGCCGAACCCGGTGCGGGCCAGGTAGCGATCGAGCAGCCCCGGAGCCACAGCGTTCGCGACCAGAGTCGCCATCGTGCTGGCGCCCACCCAGTACTCCCGGCGCTTCGGGTGGTCCGCGGCGTACACGACCGCTCGCGCGGCGATCTCCGGCTGGTAGATCGGCGGCACCGGCTGGGCCTGGTTCGGCAGGCGGGACAGTACCCAGGAGAACTGCGGGGTGTTCACCGCCGGCATCTGCACCATCGTGACGTGCACACCGGACTTGTCATGCAGCAGCTCGGTCCGCAGCGACTCGTGGAAACCCTGGATGGCGTGCTTGGAGCCGCAGTAGGCCGACTGCAGTGGGATTCCGCGGTAGGCCAGCGTGGACCCGACCTGCACGATGGCGCCCCGGTCGCGGGGAAGCATGCGGGCCAGCGCCGCGCGGGTGCCGTTGACGAACCCGTGGTAGTTCACGTCGGTCACCCGACGGTACTCGTCGGGCGCGATGTCGGTGAACCGCGCGAACACCGAGGTGAAGGCGACGTTGACCCACACGTCGATGGACCCCAGCTCATCCTCGACGCGTTGGGCAGCAGCGTCGACCTGATCGTGATCGGCAGTGTCGGTAGGGATCACCAGGGCGGTGCCGCCGGCCCGGTTGACCTCCTCGGCGGCGGCAGCCAGCCCTGTCACACCACGGGCCAGCAGGGCGACCTTGGCCCCGCGAGCGGCGAACGCTCGAGCTGTGGCGCGGCCGATCCCACCGCTGGCACCGGTGACGACCACGACCTGAGGACCCGGTCGCTTCGATGGGGGGGAGTTCATCTCGTCTCCTGGGGTGGTTGGTCAAGGGTCACGGCGCTCTCGATGAGGAGGGCGTGGACGAAGGCCTGCGGGAGGTTGCCACGCAGCTGTCGCTGCATGACGTCGAACTCCTCGGTGAACAGTCCCGGCGGGCCCAGCGCCCCGCGATTGCGCTCGAACCACCGCACGGCCTCGACCTGGTTGCCCTGCTGATGGGTGGCCAGCGCCATCTGGAACCCGCACAGCACGAACGCGCCTTCGGCATCGTTTAGAGGTCCGGGTCGGTGCCGGAAGCGGTACACGTAACCGTCACGGCCGAGCTCACGACGTACGGCGTCCAGCGTGGCGATGCTCCGTGGGTCCGACGGGTCGACGGCTCCGCGAACCGCGGGCAGCAGTAGGGCAGCGTCGACGCGGTGGTCGTCCGGGGCTCGCTGCCAGCGCCCGGATGGGTGTCGGGAGGTGGAGTCCGTGTGCGCAACGATGCTATCGGCGAGTCGGGGCCAGTCGGCCGTGTCGGAGCCCGGATGGGCACGGGCGTAGGAGCGCAGGCCGGCAGCGCACATCAGCTTCGAGTGGGTCCACTGACGGTCGCCGAGCTCCCAGATGCCGGCGTCAGGCTCCCGCCAGCGTTCCGTGACGACCCGTGCGGCGAGCAAGGCGGCGCGATGCTGGTCGGGGACGTCGAGGCCGTGGTGTACGGCAGTCGCCAGCAGCAGCAGGATCTCCCCGAGGGAGTCGAGCTGGAACTGTTCATTCACCCAGTTGCCGATCCTGACGGCCCCGCCGGGATACCCGGGCAGCTGCAGGTGGGTCTCGTCCGGAACCCGTCCACCGTCGACGGTGTAGGCCGGCTTCAGGTGTGGGCCGTCGGCCAGGAGCCGAGCCGACACGAACGTGGTGGCCGAGGCCAGAAGACCATCCCCGCCTGCCCGGGCGGCCGCCCGCCCGGCGTAGCACTGGTCACGGATCCAGGCGTACCGGTAGTCGTAGTTGCGGCCGGACTCGGCTCGTTCAGGCAGTGCCATCGTCGCTGCCGCTACCATGCCGCCCGCCTGGCTGGTCAGGCCCCGCAGCACGGCGTAGGAGTGGTCGACGTCGCCAGGGGCCAGAGAGTCCTTCAACCGCGGGACCGCGTGATCCCAGTGCTCCTCGGTTCGGGCCCACGCCTGGTCCGCGTCCACCGCGACCATGGGGAGGGGGAGATCGGAGATCTCCAGCACCAGGTCGTGATGGGATCCTGGCGCCACCTCCACGTCGCAACGCAGCGCAGTGCCGTCAGCCTCGCAGCTCTCCGGCGCGCCGGTCCAACGCAGGTGAAGCCCCTCTGCCTCCGCGACCCAGTCTGCTGCCCCGTCGGACCGGTGACAGTCGGGCCGACGCAGGGCCGCGACGGTGCGCCCGAAGTCGGGGTGAGGGTCCAGCACCACGGACACGCGCGCGGGGCCCTGGACCGCCTCGATCCGCCGCAGCAGCACCAGTCGGTGCTCGTCCGCAGGCACGGCCAGGGCCTCGCGGCACTCGATGATCCCGTCCGATGTCACCCAGCGACTGCGCCAGATCAACGAACGGGGCTCGTAGTACCCACCCCACACGAACCGGGGAGACGCGGGAGTGACGGCGTACTGACCACTCCCGCCGACCAGGGAGGAGAACACGGCCGGATCCTCCCAGCGGGGAGCACACAGGAGGACCAGGTCCCCCCGAGGACCGAGCAGCGCGCCGCGCTCCCCGTCGGCGACGAGGGCGTACTGGTGCAACGTCACCGGCGCGAAGAGAGTGCTGTCCACACCCCAGGCACTACCCGAATTCGTTGCGGCCATGCAACCGACCTGGGCCCGTGTGTGGACCGGGCTAGTTCGTCAGCCACCGCGTGAGCAAGTGGGCACCGTCGTCCTCGGTCGTATCGGCTACCAGCCCACCCGCGGCCGCATTGAACTTCTCCACAGTGGCCATCAGGTCGCGCTGGTCCTGGGGACGCATGGCGGCGACGACGTCGGCGAGGACCCCCTCACGGCGCCGCATCACGTCCTCGAGCAACCGTCGTCCCGGACGTGCCAACGCCAGCGACAGGTTCCGGCGATCATGTGGGTCCTCTTGCCGATCCACCAGTGCACGCTTCACCAGCTGGTGGCAGGTTCGGCTCGCGTTCGATGCGTTGACACCGAGCCGGTCAGCGACACCCGAGAGGTTCAGCCGGTCATGGACCGACAGGATCACCAGCACACGAAGCTGCGGCACGGACACGGTTGCGTCGGCGGCGGCCAGCGAGCGGACGATCACCGCGTTGATCGTCCGGCTCATCGTCATCAGCGGGCTGATGTCCACCGCGAGCGCAGCAGCACCGGGTCCCGGTCCCTGCACCTTCCCAGTCCTGACACCCTTGGTCATGGCCCGATGGTACGGCGGGTGATCTCATCTAACCCTTGCGTGCAGTCAACGATGCAGCAGGTCGCGGCGGCGTCGACCGGGAGTCGCCGCGGGTGAGGACCGGGACGGCCCTCGTCAGTGGCCGACTGACAGTGGTGCCCTGCCGACCTCAGCCCGTTCCCACTGCCGGTGACGTCACGTTCGACTGACCGCGGTACGACGCGTCGCCGAGGGTGTCGCGGAAGGGCGCACCGGACGTGGCCGTCGTCGCACCGGAACCGCCCGGCGGCGAAGGCATCACCAGCTCAGTCCTCCGGACCCCGGGGTCGACGACTTGACCGACATGCGGTCGGCCACCCATTTCAGGTTCGTGCGCCCTGCACCGCACGACGGACGACCAGAGGGCGGAACCGGGTGAGCGTCACTTTCTCCTCGACCTGGGCCAGTGACCGAGCGGAGACGGCGACGAGCACCCGCGAAGCAGCGAGCACTGCGGACACCACCTCGTCCGCCGAGTCGCCCGGCACCGGGTGATGGCGCCGTCATGCGACCTCCATGGTTTCCTCCCGTGACGGCAAGCGTTGCATACTTCAGCCGTGACGCTGGCAGCAAGAACGCGGGACGCGACGAGGGTCCTGCGCTCTTCGGAGACCGGGTTGCTTGCCCTCGCCGTAGTGGTCGGTGCCGGCGCTGGGCTGGGCGCGATCGTGTTCCGCTGGCTGATCGAGACCTTCACGCTCGCCCTGTCCGGGCACACCGACTACTCAGCCGGCGGAGACCTGGTCAACCCCCACGTCGCCTGGGCGGGCCGCTACTTCGTGGTCGGCGCCCCGGTCGTCGCTGGTCTGCTCTACGGACCGCTGGTCCACCTGTTCGCCCGCGAGGCACGCGGGCACGGCGTGCCCGAGGTGATGTTCGCCGTCGCCCGACGCGGAGGACGGATCGCTCCCCAGGTGGCCGCGGTCAAGGCTCTCGCCTCCGCCCTGTGCATCGGCGGCGGCGGCTCGGTCGGTCGCGAAGGCCCGATCGTGCAGATCGGGGCCGCACTCGGCTCCACCCTCGGCGGCCTGGTCCGCGTCCCCGAGGCTCGGCGGCGGGTGCTGGTGGCCTGTGGCGCCGCCGGCGGGATAGCCGCCACCTTCAATGCCCCCCTGGCCGGTGTCTTCTTCGCGATGGAGCTGATCCTCTCGGACTTCGCGGCGCAGTCGTTCGGGATGGTGGTGCTCTCCTCGGTCACCGCCAGCGTGATCGGGCGCGCCGCCCTGGGGAACG
Organism: uncultured Nocardioidaceae bacterium; assembly: GCA_964237315.1. Taxonomy (GTDB): domain Bacteria; phylum Actinomycetota; class Actinomycetes; order Propionibacteriales; family Nocardioidaceae; genus Nocardioides_B. Next base: position 7,568 of record CAXSHL010000029.1, on the reverse strand, counting down.
CGCCGTTTCTGGACCTGCCGGCGTTCAGCGTCCACCACGTGCAGGAGTACCTGCTGTTCGCGCTTCTCGGGGTGCTGTCCGGCGTCGTCGGGGTGGGCTTCACCCGGGTGCTCTACGCCATCGAGGACGTCTGCGACTGGGCCTGGCGCGGGCCCGAGTGGCTCCGGCCGGCCATGGGTGGTGTGCTTCTGGGCGGGCTCCTGCTGGCGCTTCCCCAGATGTACGGCGTCGGCTATCCCGTCCTCGGGCGAAGTGTGGCCGGCGGCTACGGCATCGCCTTCCTGCTGGTCCTGCTCGTGGGGAAGGCGATCGCGACGAGCCTGACCATCGGGATCGGCGGGTCGGGGGGCGTCTTCGCGCCGAGCCTGTTCATCGGCGCCATGCTCGGCGCTGCCTTCGGGCAAGGCCTCGGACTGCTGGCCCCCGACGTCGTCGGCCCCTCGGGCGCCTACGCCCTGATCGGCATGGGCGCGGTCTTCGCGGGCGCCGCCCGGGCGCCGATCACCGCCGTCATCATCATGTTCGAGCTGACTGGGGAGTACACCATCATCCTGCCCCTGATGGTGGCGATCGTGCTGGCCACGGGGGTGAGCCACCTGCTGTCGGGAGACACCATCTACACGCTCAAGCTCCGCAGAAGGGGTGTCGACCTCGACACGTCCCCGACCCAGCACCGGATGCAGTCCACCACCGTCGCCGAGGTCATGACCCCAGTGGGTGTGGTCGTCCCGGAAGACACCAGACTCGCCGACCTCGTCCCGCTCCTGCAGCACGCGTTCCACGGACAACTGCCGATCGTCGCACTCACGGGTGCCTACCGCGGGTCGGTGACCGCTCGCACCGTGGCCGAGATCCTGACCGAGGAGGACGGGCCCAGCCGCCGCGCGCGCGACGTGGCCGAGTGGCCGACCGCCGTCGCACCCGACCGACCTCTCGATGAGGCGCTCACCGCCCTGGAGACCAGCTCCGCTGCCGCCGTACCCGTGCTCGAGGAGTCGGGCACCATAGTCGGCTGGCTCGATGCCGAGGCCCTCCTGGCCGTTCTCCAGGAGCTACCCGCGCCGGACAGCACGTAGCGTGGCGACCGACCGAGGGCCGGTCGAGCCCGAGGCCGGTGATGCGACGGCGTCGTAGGTCCCCGATACGACGATTTCGCCAGGAGCAGGCCGACCAGGCCTCGCTCAGGACCCTAGCCCTGGGGGACTCCGCGCCGGCGGAAGGCGATGAACGCCACCGCCATGAGGCTCACGGCGACCACGGTCATCTCGGTGAGTGCGCTGGTCTGGATCGCGCCTGCCGGGGGGTTGCCCACATGCGTGGTCGGTGAGAGATCGATCACCCACTGTCGGAGCCTCATGCCGGGACCGAGGAGTGCGATGAACGTCATCACGCTGTAGCCGGCCCAGGCGACCCAGAACAGCCGAGGACGCAGGCCATAGAGCGCCAGCGCCAGCCCGGCGAGCACGAGCTCGGCCGGAAGATAGGCCAGTCCGGAGCTCATCGTGGTGCCGAGCTCCGTCGGGTCACCGACCGACAGCGCGGTCGCCAGGCCCAGAACCAGCGACGACGCGAGCACGATCGTCACCAGGCCACCCAGCACAGCCAGCACCTGCGCGGCCAGCCAACGGGACCGGGACAACGTGCCGGCGAGCCGCGTCTCCAGTCGGCCCTCGGTCTCCTCGGCCCGCAGCGTGCCGATGGCCTGCACGACGAACCCAGCAGCGATGATGGCCAGGTAGAGCTGGGTGACCGCGACGAACCCCTCCACGGGCCGAGCGTTGGAGATGCCGATGGCCTCGGCCAGAGCAGGGTTGCCGGCCATCGCGTCGACGAGCTGCTGGGACAGGGCGCCCATCATCCCGGTGAGCAGCATGCCTGCGGCGAGCCAGCCGAGGGTGGCGGGCCGGTGGGCCCAGATCGCGAGTCCGATCGGGCCGCGCATCCGCGCAGCAGCACGCTCGGGGCCCGCGCCACCCCTGACCAGGGAGCTGCCCAGGTCGCGCCGGGTGGCCAGGCCCAACGCCGCTCCAGCCAGGGCAAGTCCAACCGCGAGCGGAATCGCCAGGACCCACCACCGTTGGTCCCCGAACGGCGCCGCCTTCTCAGCCCAGCCGAGCGGGGAGAGCCACGTCACCCAGGTCGTGGTCACGTCGCCGACACCTCGCACGACATACGACGCCGCCAGCACGATCAGGCTTCCGGCGTAGACGCCACGGGCGTGGGGGACCAGCTGTGCCAACAGCGCCGCGAGTCCGGCGAAGACAAAGGCCAGGGCGCCCAGGGAGAGTGCGTAGAGGACCGACCCTGCGAGCGGCACTGCGAAGAGCGCCAGGCCAAGGGTGAACAGCGCCTCGATGGCGACGATCGTGGTGACGGCCACCAGCAGCGCCGCCGACGTGGGCTGATGGCGGGCGACGCGGCCGCCGAGGAGCAGCTCGAGCCGGCCGGACTCCTCCTCCTGACGCGTCGCTCGCGCCACCAGGACGATGCCCAGCAGCGGCAGCAAGAAGGCGGCGATGAAGCCGAACTCATCTTGGATCACGCCGCCGAGAGAGTCGATGCCCTCGACCTTGCCGTTGACCGCCAGCAGGGCATCGCCCGAGGTGACGGCCGCGGCGTAGGTGTGGATCTTGGCGGGGGTGTCATAGAGCGCGGCGATGCTCGCTGCGGTGCCGATCAGGCTCGCGCCCAGGACGAGCACCCAGATCAGGGCACTGCGGCGCTGGACGCGCGCGGTGACGCGCAGCATGATGCCGAGACCGTTCGGTCGTCTTGAACCGGTCAGGTGACGGGCGTTCAGCTGCAGGGCGTTCACTGGGAGGCCTCGGTGAGACTCATGTCGGCGCCTCCCTCGTCCGGATCCGGAGCCGGTCCGTAGCTGCGCAGGAACAGTGTGTCGAGGCTGGGGGGCGTGACCGTGAGCGTGTGGATGCCCGCCGCGTGGAGTTTTCCGATGATGTCGTCGAGGTGGTCGGGATCGACGGTGAACCGGGAGTCGGTGAGCCCGTCGAGCCGCTCGCTGTGATGGTCGGCGACTCCGTCGACGTCGGTCAGTCCGCCCGGTTCGGCCACGGTGACGGCGTGGACCGCGGTGCGCGTGTGCCGACGGAGGTCGGAGAGGGTGCCGCTGGTGACGGTGCGGCCCCGACGGATGATGCTTACCCGGTCCGCCAGGGCCTCCACCTCGCTCATGATGTGACTGGACAACAGCACGGTGACGCCGTCCTCGCGCCGTTCGCGCACGCACTCCAAGAAGGCCTGCTCCATGAGCGGGTCCAGGCCCGAAGTCGGTTCGTCGAGCACCAAGAGGTCCGCATCGGCGGCCAGGGCCGAGATGAGGGCCACTTTCTGCCGGTTGCCCTTGGAGTAGTCGCGGACACGTTTGCTCGGGTCGAGGTCGAACCGTTCGACGAGGTCCGCACGACGTCGCTCGTCTACTCCGCCTTGGGTGGCGCCCAGGACGTCGAGGCACTGGCCCCCTGTCAGTGCCGGCCAGAGGGCGACGTCGCCGGCGACGTAGGCGAGACGACGGTGCAGGCGGGGCGCGTCGTGCCAGGGGTCGCCACCGAACAGCTCGGCGTGGCCTGAGGTGGCCCTGATGAGCCCGAGCAGCACCCGGATCGTCGTGGACTTGCCAGCGCCGTTGGGTCCGAGGAACCCGTGCACCTCACCCCGGCGAACGGTGAGCTCGAGGCCGTCCAGGGCCCGGGCCTTCCCGAAGACCTTAGTGCGTCCCGCAGTGCGGATCACGGGGTCGATGTCGGTCATCACAGCGGCTCCTTGGCAGGGGCCACGAACGCTCCCCCGATGTAGACGGCGGTGATGTCCCGGGCCCACCGGTCGAGACCGGCGGGGGTCAGCGGGTCGTCGCCTATGGCGGTGGCAATGTGGTTGCGTAGCAAGATCACGGCGAGGTCGTTGACCAGCAGGAACGCTGCACGGACTGCCGGGTCCCCAGTGGGTGCGGCGGCCCCCAGCTCGACCATCGAGTCCAGGAGTCGTCGGGTGGCGGCGTACCACCGGCCGAAGAGCGCTGCCCCGGCCGGATCGTTGGTGAGCAGCAGGCGGCGCAGGTACGCCGGCAGCGGGGATCCCGGAGGGAAGGTCCGGGCGAACGCCTCGGCCACCGATGTGGGGGGCTCGCCGCTGACGAGCATCCCGGCGAGGTCCTGACCGCCGAGTTCGGCGAAGAGCGCATCGAAGGACTCGGCCGCGTGAGCGTCCACGGCAGCCCGCAGTCCGTCCTTGCTCCCGAAGTGGTGGAGCACCAGCCCCGGCGACACCCCTGCGGCGGTGGCGATGACGCGCACCGTCACCGCGTCGTGCCCCCGCTCGGCAAACAACAGCAATGCGGCGTTGCGGATGGTGGCCCGGGCAGTGAGATCTTTCGGGTCTGTCACTGAACTCATGTGCAACATTCTAAACATCCGTTCAACGTCAGGACAAGCGGATCTTCCTGCACCAGGGCGGATCGTGCGCGGGAGCGGAGCCTGCAGAACCCCGGATCGAGCACCCCGCGGGTCTCATCCTGCTGGCAAGGCGAGCAGGCTGATGCCGGCCATCAGCGCGGCAAGGGCGCCGTACCCTGCCTTGCGGAGAGCCCCATGGCTGGTGCGAAGGGCGATGACGGCCTGGCAGGCGTAATAGGCGGCGAAGGCGCGGGAGGCGATCGCCACGATGGCGTACGTCGGCACCGTTGCGGCGAGCGCGGCCGCGGCGACGCCACTGATCCCGTAGGGCCAGGCACCCTTCATCCGCCCGGACAGCCCGCGTAGGTTGCCCTCGGCAGCCGCTGTGTCGGCGATCGCGGCGCTGAACTGGCTCAACACCGCCGACAGCGCCAGTGGCAGGGCCAGAATCGGGGCGGCCCGGTCGGTGATGTCGAGCAAGGTGCGGTCGCCCCCTGCTGGGGTGCCCAGGCCCATGTTCGGGGTGGCCGCGGCAACGAAGCCGATGTAGATGGAGGCCGCGACCAGTTGCGCGACCCTGGAGGCCCAGACGCGCGTCGGGCCGTCGAAGCTGTCGCCAAGGAAGCGGACCGTCTCGAAGCCCTGCACGGTGATCACGATTCCGCCGAGCACCAGCAGGGTGGTCAGGTTGCCGTGACTCGGCACCGGCGGAAGCGACATGCCCCGGCCCGCCACGAGCTCGGTCGAGTCGCGCACGACCAGGGCGCCGCCCAGGACCGTGGTGAGGACCAGAACGGCGATCAGGCTGACCTTGTCGAGTCGATCCAGCCCGGCGAACCCTCGGGCGATTCCCACCGCAACGATGACCGATACGGCCAACACAGCGATGAGCCGTTCTACCAGCGGGTGGGGTTCCGGCGTGACGGAGCCGATCACGTACTGGGCCATGATCCGCAGGTACAGCGCGATCGAGATGACGTAGGCCACCACGATGATGCTGTTGCTGACCCGGTCCAGACGTGCCGTGCCGGCATCGAGCTGCCCGTGTCCGACAAGCGGTTCCACCGTCGCAACGTTGTGCCGGATCGCAGTGCCGACCAGCCAAGCCAACGCGGTCACCCCGACCGCACCGAGCACCGCCGCCTTGCCGAGCGTTGCCTCGAGGACAGGCACGATGATCAGCAACCCCGAGCCCAAGATGGAGGCGAGCGGCGTCACGGTCGCCCGGAGCACTTTGCTTCGAGACACCGGGGATGCGGATCCGGGCATGCTGCCGATTCGACCACAGCTCCGGTTGCGTTGCCGGCCGTCGAGGCATTTCCGGCGGCACGTCAGGGGGCCGGTCCGTGCGGACCTACACCTGACGGTGCCAGGATGCAGTCATGGGTGACCTTCCGACTCGCGGCCTGGTGCGCGGCGCGCGACTCGCGGCCGTCCCGGTCGCTTTCGCCGGTCGCCGGGTGGTGGGGTTGGGCCGTCGCGTGGGGGGCCGGCCAGCGGAGCTGATAGCAGCCGAGGTGCAGGCACGCACCGCGGAGCAGCTGTTCACCACGCTCGGTGAGCTCAAGGGCGGCGCGATGAAGGCAGCACAGTGGATGTCGGCGATGGAGGCCGCACTCCCCGAGCAGCTCGCCGGACCCTACGGGGAGGCGCTGACCCGGCTCCAGGACGCCGCACCGCCGATGTCGAGACACCTGGTGCAGCGAGTTCTCAGGGAGGAGATGGGCCGCGACTGGCGCGACCGGTTCACGGACTTCGACATCAAGCCGGCGGCCGCTGCGAGCATCGGACAGGTGCACCGCGCCGTCTGGCACGACGGCCGTCCGGTGGCCGTGAAAGTGCAGTACCCGCGTGCAGGCGCCGCCCTCGCCACCGACCTACGCCAACTGGACCGGATCGCGCCCCTGATGCGAGTGGCGGCACCCGGATTGGACGCGCGAGCGCTGTTCGCCGCACTGCGCGCAACGGTGATGGCTGAGGTCGACTATCAGCAAGAGGCGGTCGCGCAGACCGCCTTCGCACACGAGTTCCTCGACGACGCCGACTTCGTGGTGCCCTTGGTGCTCAACGTCACCGACCGGGTCCTCGTGTCCGAGTGGGTCGACGGCACGCCCGTAGCGCGGATCGCCCGCCGGGGTCGGCCGCGGGAGCGGGGGCGGGCCGCCCTGCTCCTCACCCGGTTCCTCCTCTCGAGCCCTCCACGTGTCGGGCGGCTGCACGGCGACCCGCATCCGGGGAACTTCCGGCTGCTCGCCGACGGTCGGCTCGCGATCCTCGACTTCGGCTCCACCCTTCCGATGCCGCACGGCTGGCCACCCCGACTGGCCGCGCTGTTGCGGGCCGGACGCGATCGAGACGCGAGCGCACTGATCGAGGTCGCGACCAGCACGGGGCTGATCAGCCAGACAGACGTCACCCCAAAGGCTCTGCTGGAGCTGCTCGACCCGCTGCTCGAGCCGCTGCGGCGCGACTCCTTCGCCTTCAGTCGCGGCTGGCTACGCTCCCAGACAGTGCGGTTGTCCGACCCACGGTCGTCCGTGGCCCGAACCCAGCGCAAGCTGAGCATGCCGGTGCGGCACCTGCTCATCCAACGCGTCGCCGCAGGCACCGCCGGGGTGCTCTGCCTCTTGGGGGCCACGGTGCCGGTCGCGGACGAAACCACAGCCTGGATCCCACAACTCGGACCACGTCCATGACGACCATCTGGGACATGCACAGCCATGGCCATGCGCCTCCACCGCAGACGCGTTCGTGGGCCACCATCGGGGACCGTCTGGCGGGTTCCCGCACTTCGTCCCCCTCGGAGGGCACGTGTGTCGATCTCGGGCGATTCTCGGCATCCGCCCGCGGATGGCCGGCCGTGGCGTCACCGTTTGTTGAGAACTTGCGCCCCGTTCACGCGTAGCGTCGAACGTGAGCAAGGAGGCTCTCATGATGATGCACATGCCGTGGGTCCTGGCGGTCCTGTTCCTGTTCCTGGTGCTGCTGGTCGGTGGTGCTCTTGTCGCGGTGCGGTTCTTGGCTGCCAGTGACGCCAAGCGCGATCACCCTCGCTAGGCGACGCCGATGACACTCACCTCTCTCGCGTCGTCGTCGGCGTCGGGTTCGCCGGGTCACCAGGCGCTCTTCACCGCGGCGCTGCGGGGCGAGCCCTGCCAC
>CAXSHL010000028.1:0-46019 GCA_964237315.1 uncultured Nocardioidaceae bacterium | reverse complement strand
CGTGGCCCTCGACCACCACAGCGAACTTGGATCCGTCCGGGCGCCGGGACAGGCTGTCGGCCTGGTCGTCGATCGCCGCGACGAGGCCGAGCTGCTCCAGGCTCGTCGGTCGCAGCTGCTCGATCAGGGTGCGCACCTCAACCATTGCTTCCGCTGCGGACTCGCTCAGCCGAGCGATGAGGAGTCGAGCCTCACTCGGCTGCTCGCTCAGCACGTTCCCGGCTGCCTCGGCGTGAAAGGCGATGCCGGTGAGCAGTGGCCCGAGTCCGTCGTGCAGATCGTTGCGCAGGCGACGGCGTTCGTCGCGACGCGAGGCCGTGATGTCGTCGGCAGCACTCGTGACCGACCGGGCGAGGGCGGTGGCGTGGATGGCAAGAGCCAACGGCGCAGCGATCAGCGCCAGGACCGTGCGGTCTGCGGGGTCGAGTCGTCCTTGACCTGGACGCACGCCGACGACCAGCTCGCCGAGGGTGAGGCCGGCATGAACCAGCGGGACGACCTCGGTGTCGGGAACCGGGTCGCCGCTGATGCTGACGGTGACGGCGCCGACCTCGTCGCGCTCTCTCAGCTCGGCATAGGGCAGCCGCAGCGCCAGCCGCAGGGGTGCCAGCAGGTCGCCGGGTGTGTTCGCCCGGCCGGCCAGCTCTGCTGTCAGCATCGCGGCCGTTCGGACCGGGTCCGCCCGGTCGCCGTACATCTGCGAGTCGATGAGCCGCTGCACACGCATGCGCGCGGGATGGAACGTGACCGCTACGAGCAGTGCGGCCGGCACCGATGGGGGGATCGAGCTGCGCAGCAGCCTGTCGCTGAACTCGATGAGGCCGACGTACGCCGCCATACCTCCGGCGCTCAGCAGGGACCAGGCCACTGTCCGGGACCACACCAGCCTGATGTCGAGCAGCTGGTGGCGGAGTAGGGCGACGGTCATCGAGACCGGGACCAACCCGATGAGCCCGAGCGCCAGGATGGTCTTGCTCGCTCCGACTCTGACTGCCGTGACGTCGACGACGAGCAGGACGAGCGTCAGCGTGAGCGCCCAGAGCAGCCAGAGGATCTGGCGGCGGGTCTGCTCGTCGCCGTGCCGGTATCGGACCACGATCGTCGACAGGAGCAGGACGTAGACGCCGAGCTCGAGGCTGCCGGCGACCACCGCCGCGGGTACTGCCTCGGACCAGCCCACCGCGATCCACGACGGCGCCGTCCGCGTGGCATACCGCGTCACCGACTCCAGACCGTTGGTCGTGGCGCTGAAGCGCACCAGCTGGACCACCCACGCGACCACGACGAAGGCCGGGGCCCATCGCCACCTAGGCCCAGGTGTCCGGTCGTCAGGGAAGTGCAGGACTGCCAGCGGTAGGAACAGGAACTGGCAGGCTGTCCACGTTGAATACGACGTGCTCAGCGTGCGGAGCAGCGGCGAGGGCCAGTCGTGGTCCAAACCGATCGCGAGCACCGGCACCGACAGGGCGCTGACGGCGGTGGCGATGCCGGCGCCCAGCAGCATCCATCCGAGGCGACGATGCGGCCGGTGCCAGGCGAGCAGCGCTCCGCACGCACCCGCTGGGACGCCCAGCATCAGGTTGGTGGCCTGGAACGACTGGATGACTGTCGACGCGGCCACGCCGCCCACCACGTCGGCGAGCACGCTCGCCACGACCAGCCCGACGAACACCAGAGCGCAGCTGACGACCAGCCTGTGGAACCCGCGATCGGAGGGCATGGTCCGAGTCTGACTCACTCAGGGTCCCGGTGGCGTGAGGAATCTGCCCAGGCTCACCGGGTGAGCTGCCCGGTCAAGGGTGACGACGTCCGGTGCCTCACCGGAGCCCTCCCTTGGCAGGGTTCCGCATACCAGTCGCGTTCCACCCAGACCAAGGACGTCACGATGCCAGACCACACGACCCTCACACCTTCTACACGCCCGCAGGTCCCCTCTGCCACGGCCGCCTACCTCCCGATCGCCTTCGCCGTGCTGGCCGTTCTCGGCCTCGGCCTGTGGTTCTCGGGCGGGGGCGAGGACGGTGAACCCACGACCGGGGGCTTGGTCGGCGCGGCGGCGATCTGCCTGGCGATGCTGTGCCTCATCGGGTTCGCGAGCTGGCTCGCCAGGTCCACCCGGCCACTGGTTCAAGCGGGCGCGGCCGCCTTCGCGGTGGCCGGGCTGCTCCACCTGAGCGAGAACCTCCTGGTCCTCGGCCCGGGCCGGCATGGACAGGCCGATGCGAGCGGAGTCTGGGAGGTCATCAACTTCCTGTCGCCCACCGCGTTCGCCGTGCTGGGCCTCGGTGCCCTGCTGACCGCCATCGGCCTGCCTGCACCCCGCTGGTTGCGCATCTGGGGAGCCGTGACCGGGGTTGCCGGACTGATCTGCGGCCTGTCCGCCATCGTCACGGCGCTGGAGTTCCTCCCCGGGCCGTTCAACGTGTCGCTGCTCGGATGGCTGATCGTCGTCGGGCTCCGCCGCCTCCGTTGATGCCCCGCCAAGTGCGCCGAACACGTCACCATCCCGAAGTACGCCTCTGCCTGAGTTGCGCCCACTATGTGCACCAGCAGGCATCGGGCGATCGAGGACGACGGGAAGCAAGGCCCGGGGGCCTTCGCGCAGCATGCCAGCGCTGCGGGATCTCCGCCAAGCGCTGAAGCGAACCTGACCTGAGCCGTTCCCCTCGTGGTTCCCCGATCGACGCAAGCTGTCTCCCCGCTCCGCTGGCCGCGCAGATCGCGGCCGTTGAGTAGGGCATCAGCCTCGTCCCCGCCTGGCTCGTCTACTCTCGTGGTCGTGTTCACCATGGCGGAGATCGACGACCTCCATGCCCGTCTCGGCCACGCCGAATCGTTGGCCGACTACCTGCGGAGCCTGGCGGCGTTGGGGGTCGTCCGGTTCGATTCCTTCGTGACCGACGGCCACTCGACATTCTTCGGCTCCGACGGGCAGAGCGTCGTCTCGCCAGCGCACCATCAGGTGCTTGCAGTGGCCGACGTGAGCGATCGCGACTCCTTCTTGGAGCACCTACGACGTCACAGCGACGGCGAGACCTCGTATGTCGAGATGTCCCAGGGTTTGGCTGAGAGTGGGGTCGAGAAATGGGTCGCGGACACGACGGGACTGACCATGACCTACCTCGATGCAGCCGGTGTAGCACTTCTGGTCGAGCACGTCGCGTAGACCCCGTTGTCTGTGGGTTGACCGCTTCATCGATGTGACCGCTCAGCGTCAGATCGATCAAAGACACGTAGGCGACTGGACCGGTCGAGGATCCCCTTCCGCGACGTCGTCTGAGAACGTCTCGAGTCGGCCGAACGGGGCGATGATGACGAGCCTCATCAGTGTCATCGTGCGAGCCGGAGACCGCCGATGCACCGTTCGGCCAATGCGGGCGAGCGCCTTCACGAGTGGATGTTCGGCACCCGGTTCTGGAACGCGGGCGGAACCGCCGGAGTCGACGACGCCTTCACTGAGCGCCGACGACCGTTGCACGCGACTGCCCGCACAGCGAGATCGGCGGACGAGAGCACGACTCGCACACCGACGTACCAGCTTCTGCTATCTGCTGCCGGAGCGACCGCTCAGGCGACTGAGCCAAGGGTCGATCTCGGTGAGCCACTTCTCTGGGCGGGTGATGTGCGGGTAGTGACCGCCTGAATCGAGGATGGCCGTCTGCCAGGCTGGGTGCGCGCGCGCTGCGGCCAAAGCGAAATCGAGCGGCACGTAGTGGTCGTCCGCTGCGTGCACGATCAGCACTGCCGAAGAAACCGCCTCGGTCCTGACCCGGAACTCTGACCGACGCACAGCGGTGCGGACCAAGAACCCCAGCCCTTGGACGCCGCCTCTGTCGGAACCGACAAGTTGGTTGTCTCGTCTCTGGTTCAGGAATGCCACGCGGTGGCCGGCGTAACCAGCGATCGCGGCGGGTATGGACCTGCCGTTGAGCGCGGGCGGGAAGAAGGAACTCGATGCCACGACCCCGAGGATCGCCGTGCCTCGCTCTGCCGCCATCAACAGCGCGATGATCGCGCCCATCGAGTGGCCCATCACGATGGCTCCGTCAGGGGTGGACAACGCGGCGATCCGCTGCGCAAGCTTCACATCACGCGGAAGCTCTGGAGTGACCACGCGACCGAACCCACCAAGGTGGGCCCTCACACCGTCCCAGTCCGAGGGCGACCTGCCGAGGCCGTGCAGACACACGAGAGTCAGTCCCACCCACTGAACCTACGCGTGGACGACTGCGCTGAACAGGCGTCTCACCCGTCACCAGCCTCCAGTCGGTGCACGGCACGCCGAGCGATGACGAGCGTCACGCCGGCGAGGGTGGCGAAGATGGGGCCGGTGGCGACATGGGCTATCGCCAGGATGATTGGCTTGTCAGCAGCGTAGAAGATGGCTTGGACGGCGGCGTTGACGGCGTTGATCGCGATCGCCACCCAGGTGGCGCTTGTGTGCACGGACCGCAGACTGGGGTGCTCGAACCAGTTTGCTGGTCCGCCCGTGACCCTGTTGAACAGCAATCCGGTGAGCGGGCGTCGGGCCAAGACGGTGATCAGGCAGACGCTGACGACCACGAAGGGGATGGCCGCCGGCACCAGGAAATAGCCCCGCTCCTGGCCGGTGACCAGGGCGCCGCCCGCACACACGGCAACGATGGCCAGTCCGATCAGCGCCGAGCGCAGCGACTCACGCCGTACCAGCCGGACGGCGAAGACCAGCAGTCCGGTGGACACGGCCGCTGCGACGGCGGGGCCCAACGAGCCGAGTGCGGCCACCACCAGGAGCACGACACTGGGCGCCGCAGCCGCGCCTACGTCGACCAGTCGCTCCCGGCTGGTCCACGTCTCCTGCACAGCTCGCCACCCCGTGGTCGGCGTCTGGTCGGCGGCGGCAGTAGCAGAGGAGGACGGCGACTCGATCATATGCAATAGTTACATGTGAAACTGTTTCTTGCAAAGTTGTGCCGGATGGAATAGTTTGTATTCTATGAGCCCCGCATCTCGTGCCGCAGCCACCGCCTCCGGGGGCGCTGACCGCGACGGATCGCCGTTCGCGCTGGGGCTTCTGCTTCGCCGCGCCCACGATCAGGCGGCTCGCGAGCTGGCCACCGCCGTGGCGCCGTTCGGTCTCGGGCTGCGGCACTTCGCGGTGATGATGGCGCTGAGCGAGCATGGCGCGATGAGCCAACGTGAGCTCGTGGATGCGCTGGGCAAGGACGGCGCATCCATGGTGCGGGTCGTCGACGATCTGGAACATGCAGGCTTCGCTGTCCGTCAGCCGGTAGCCAACGACCGACGCCGGCACGCGGTCGAGCTGACGGGCCGCGGCGTCGAGGTCTTCGCCGCGGCCCACGTCAATGCGGAACCCATCGCCGCACGGCTTTCAGCACGGCTCGGACCGGGCGAGGCCGAGCTGCTGCTCGACCTGCTGCACCGCTTCTGCGCCGACTCGACGCAGCGCTGACGACCCTGACCCGTCACACGACCCCGCCCACCCTTCTCAGGTCGAGGAGTCACACCGATTTATGCGCGTCCTCATCGTTGGCGCCGGCCTCGGCGGTCTGTGCCTGGCCCACGCCCTGCACACCGCCGGACACGACGTCATGGTCTTCGAGCGCAGTGCTCGCACCGGCCAGCAACCAGCCAGCTACGGCATCCACCTCGACGCCGATGGACTGCGCGCCCTGTACAGCTGTCTTCCGGAGGAGAACTGGGCCATGGTCGACTCGGCCGCCCTCCCTGCCCGCGACCGGATCCGGTTCCACGATCCGCATCGAGGGGTGATCTCCACCTGGAACCGCGAGACAACCCAGAACGTCTCTGACCCCATCACGCGACGGCGAGCCATCAGCCGTGGGGCACTCCGCGCTGCTCTCCTGCACGGACTGGACGAACCCAACGACACCCCGAGCGGCACATCCATGGCCACCTGCCACGCAATCGTGCAGTGGGGCAGACGGTTCAGTCGCTACCAACGGCTCGAGGGTGGACGCGTCCGGGCCTTCTTCGACGACGGTTCCGACATGGAGGGAGACATCCTCGTCGGCGCTGACGGCAGCAACTCGACCGTACGCCGACAACGACTCCCACACGTGGAGCGAATCGACCTCGACATCATCAACATCGCCGGCCGCACGCCGGTGACCGACCAGCTCGCCGAAGCGCTGCCCGACGAGCTGCTGGACACCGCCATCAACAACGTCATACCGGCGGGCAGAGGCTGGATGTTCATCTCCACCTGGAACACCATCGACCCCACCAGCAACGATCACGCCCCCGCCGACCGCTACATAGTCTGGGCCTGGGTCGGGTCCCGGTCCAGCTACCCCGACGGTGTCGAGGAGCTGTCCGGCGCGAACCTCAAAGACCTGGTACTCGCCCGGATGGCCACGTGGCCTGACCACTTCAACCACCTGGTCAACGCCACCGACCCCGCAACCGTCGTGCCAGTCATCTTGCGCACCATGCCGGAACTCACCGCCTGGGAACCGTCTGGCATCACGCTCCTCGGCGACGCGATCCACAACATGACCCCGATGGCCGGAGTCGGTGCCAACACCGCGCTGCGAGACGCCCTAACCCTCGCGGAGGCCGTCGCCGCGGCTCCAGGAAGCCCGACAGGCGCCGTCGCCACCTACGAGCGGACCATGCGCGAGTATGCGAACCGCGCGCTCACCCTCTCCCGTCGCAACGCGGCCAACGCCGCGACTGAATCGGGTCGTTCCCGCGCCCTGTTCCGGACGTTGCTCCGCCTCACCGAGGCGCTACCCACCCTGCAGCACAAGATCTTCAAGACACCCACCGCCGGTGAACTTGCCGGCGAGGCGACACCATGACCGAGATCCTTCACGAGGGCCGGCATCAGCCATTCGTGGCCGGAGGAGCCGGCTAGGCCTGTCTCGCTGGCACTTGTTCTCGCGTCCTTGACTGCCACAAGAGCGCTCGGCCGAGGCGTCGCTTCACTGGGGGACACCACCGGGAAGGGACAGTGGCGAACCGTCGAGGTGTCGAGGCCGCGATCCGATCTCTTTCGAGGACGGGCCGGCTGATCGTGCCTCGTGCTCTGCGCGCTGGCCCGCCGCGACCGAGATCGGCGCTGGCGCTTCAACCGACGCCGGGTCCCATGCCGGCTCGGAGGCCGGGGTGGGGCTCGGGTCCGGGTGCAGGTTCGGCTTCCGGGTCGTGGTGGACTGAGGCTGCGTGCTGCGTCGACGGCCGCTGAGCTCAGCACTCGTGTCACGCAGGTCCTCGCGCCGGGCGGCGAACCCGACAAAACGATGGTGTCCGGTCAGGATTGCCAAGAATCCGCATGCCACCCATGCCAGCAGCACGCCGACATGGGTGCCAGTGTCGTTGCCGTCGAAGTAGACGATGCTCCGCAGTGCATTGACGCCCGCGCCGGGCGGGAGCCACTGCCCGACATGGTGGGCGAGACCCGGCAACAGCTCCGGTGCCGTGGTGCTGGCCGAGAACGGGTTGCCCACGAACACGAAGAGTGCGGCACCGATCCCGAGCCCGACCGTTCCCGCCATGGAGATGAGCCCTGCGGTCGTGGCACTCATCGCAAGGATCGTCAACGACAGGACCGACCACGCGGCGAACCCGTTGTGCGGCATCAGGCTGAGATAGGGCTCGGCGATCAGGTAGACGCCCAGACCGGAGACGATCGACACCGCGGCCAATGCCACGATCATCCGCCAGGCAGGTCGGAACTCCAGTAGCAGAGCGATGACGGCAGCGATGACGATGCTGCAGATCGTCAGCGGCAACAGTGCCGAGCTCAGTGCCAGTCCCTGCGGGTCATCGGGGTCTGAGGCGACCACGTCCACCTCTGACACGCCCACCACAGTGCCTCCGCCGGGCTTTCCGGCAAGGTGGGCCACGGTGTCACCTGTCGTCGTCAGCAGTCGCGCAACCGCCGGGCTCCCAGCCGACGCGGTCAGCACCCGGACGCCGTCCGCGCTGACGGCCAGGGCGCCGTACACGTCTCGCTCGCGAATGGCCTCCCGCGCCGCCGGCTCGTCGTTGTAGATGCGAAGGTCGAAGTGCCCGGGATCCTTGCGCTGCAGGGCGGTGACGACCTTCTCGGTCGACGCCGAGGTGCCGACCACTCCGACTGGTAGGTCGCGTGGCTCCACGCGCGCGGCCGGCCAGGCGAACGCCAAGACCGCCAGGGTGACCACGGCGGGCAGGATCACGCAGATCACGGCGAGCAACTTCCACTGCGGGTGCTCGGACGCAAGTCGGCGGATATCGAGAGACACAGCTCTTCCTCCTGAAACCAAGAACGATCGTTCGTTTTCAGCATGCCACACGTCGTGGCTGTTAGCAACACGAACGTTCGTACTGTGATAGCTTGGCATCGTGCCGAAGGTCAGCGACGCGCATCGACAAGGGCGCCGCGACCAGATCCTGTCCGCGGCTCGCCGCTGCTTCCAGAAACGCGGGTTCCACGCCACCTCGATGCAGGACCTCTTCCGAGAAGCCGAGATGTCCGCAGGCGCGTTCTACCTGCACTTCTCCAGCAAGGACGACCTCATCGTCGCGATAGCGGAGGACAACATGCACGACGTCCTCATCATGATTCGTGCGCTCACGGAACGGCATACCTCCGAGACGGTGGGGTCGGTGCTTGCCGCGGCCATCGCGACTGTGGTCAGGCAGAACGAGAGGGACGGACTCGCGGGCCTTGCCGTTCACGTGTGGGCAGAGGCACTGATCAATCCCGTCGTGGGTGACCGCCTCCGCGGCCTCCTCGACCAACTGCGCCAGGACCTCGGTCACATCGCCTCCGAGCTCGGCCACCGGGATGCAGGCACGATGGCAACCGTCTTTCTCGCGCTGCTCCCGGGGCTGATCCTGCAGCTGGCCCTGTACGGGCCGGGATCCATGGACGGTGTCGAAGGCGCGTTGAGCGGCCTCTTCGCGGAACTCTCTTCCCACTCGCAGTAGCGGCATCCGGGGAGCCGGCCGACCAACCCTCGACAAGAGTCACGTCTCGGTCGACTCCGCCATGCATCGCGCGGGCCCGGCACCGAGTGCGAGCAGGCGCTCGACCACCGGCTGCTGGTCCTCGCCGCCCCGAGGGCGGTTTCCCAGCACCGGGCGCATCGGGCGGCCGGGAAAACGCTTCGAGGAATGTCGGTGACCTCCACTACGTTCGCTCTGGTCGCCGGTGTCGTATTCGCCCGCCCTCGTTCGTCGTACGGGTGACAGACGGTTTCGGGCGGCACCGGGACGGTCCCACAGACAGCGAAGGACTCTCATGTCACAACACAGCCCGGCACCGGCCGCGCCGGTGGTGCAGGCGACCACGTCAGGCGGCGACATCGCCGTGCTGCGCTGGTTGGTCGCCGCCACCTTCATCGTGATCCTCAACGAGACGATCATGATCAACGCGCTCCCGAGACTCACCGCGGAGTTCGCGGTCTCACAGCGCACTTCGCAGTGGCTGACGACGGCCTTCCTGCTGACGATGGCCGTCGTGATCCCGATCACCGGGTGGTTCCTCCAGCGGGTGACCACGCGTCAGGCCTTCGCGCTGGCGATGACGGTCTTCTGCGCAGGCACACTGATCGCGGCGCTGGCCCCGGTGTTCTGGGTCCTGCTCGCCGGGCGCATCGTGCAAGCCTCCGGCACCGCCGTGATGATGCCGTTGCTGATGACGACGCTGATGTCGGTGGTGCCCGAGCACGACCGCGGCCGGGTGATGGGCAACGTGACCCTGGCGATGTCCGTGGCGCCCGCGCTCGGTCCCGCCGTGTCCGGCGTGATCCTCGAGTACCTCTCCTGGCGGTGGATGTTCGGCCTGGTGCTTCCGGTAGCCGCGCTCATCGCCGTGGCCGGCCTGACCCGGCTGCGCAACGTCGGTCAGCCGACGGCTGGTTCCGTCGACATCTTCAGCGTGGGTCTGTCCGCCCTGGGCTTCGGCGGCCTTGTGTACGGGCTCAGTCTGATCGGGGCGAAGGACCAGCCGGTGCCGCCGGCGTACCTCATCCCTGGTGGGCTGCTCGTCCTGGCCGTGTTCGTATGGCGGCAGGTGGGTCTCCAGCGCCGTGGTAGCCCGTTGCTCGACCTCCGGACTCTGACTCACCGCACCTACGCGCTGTCCCTGGCGTTGATGGTGGTCGCCTTCATGGGCTTCCTGGGGGCGATGGTGCTGCTGCCGTTCTACCTGCAGAACGCCCGTCACCTGACGATCCTCCAGACCGGTCTGCTGTTGATGCCCGGTGGGCTCGTGATGGGTCTGCTCGGGCCCCGCGTCGGCAAGGTGTTCGACCGGGTCGGTGGTCGGCTGCTGGTGATCCCCGGCTCGATCGGCATCCTCGTCGCGCTGACCCTGTTCTCCCAGGCCGACCTCTCCACGCCGTACGCCGTGATCTTGGGTGTGCACGTCCTGCTGATGGCCAGCCTGGCGGCCGTCTTCACCCCGGTGTTCACCCTCGGGCTCGGCGCAGTCCCGCCTCAGCTCTACTCCCACGCGAGCTCACTGCTCGGCGCCCTCCAGCAGGTCGCCGGTGCCGCTGGTGCCGCCGTGTCCGCTGCGGTGCTCACCTCCCGGTCCGCGAGCCTGCTCTCCGACGGTGCCAGCGGCGAGTCCGCGCTCGCCGGAGGGATGCGATCGGCATTCCTCGTCAGTGCCGCGCTCTCCGTGGTCGTCGTCGTGCTCGCGTTCCTGCTTCCTGGCCGTCTGCCCACGGGCCAGGGCGATGCGTGGCGCGCCGAGCTCGACCAGGCGGTCGACGACGACACGCAGGTGGACGCGCTCTAGGCGCCGTCCCGCCCTCGACGCGTTGCCCGACGACGGTGACGGCGCCATGATCCGCGGGGGCCTCGCCAGACTTCACCACCGCCTCACCGACACGACGGACGCACGTGGCAGGGTGGCCAGATGGCCGAAACCGATGCCCCGTTGGGTCGCCTCAGTGGTGACCAGATATCCGAGATGAATCTGCCTGACTGGCGGTCGATGCATGAGGCGTTGGAGGCTCGCTTCCGCACCGGTGATTTCGCGACCGGCCTGAGGCTGGTGACCGACATCGGCCAGGTCGCCCAGGAGCTGGACCATCATCCGGACCTCGACCTGCGCTACAGCCACCTCAACGTCCGGCTGATGAGTCACGACGTGTGGGCCAAGACCGCGCGTGACGTGGAGCTCGCGCGACGGATCTCGGCGCTGGCCGAAGGGTTGGGCGTAGCCGCCGAACCACGGGCAGTGTCCCGGCTGGAGATCGGTCTGGACACCTGGGACGCCGATGAGATCAAGCCGTTCTGGCTGGCGGTGCTCGGCCTGCGTCAGCACCCGCGGTTCGCCGACGACCTGGTCGATGCCGACGGCAATCTCGCGACACTGTGGTTCCAGCAGTGCGAGCCGCACGCCGAGCCGACCCAACGGTTTCACCTGGACCTTCGGGTGCCGCCAGAGGTTGCCGACGAGCGGATAGCGGCCGGTGTTGCCGTCGGCGGAAGGCTGGTGTCGGAGGAGAAGAAGCCACGATTCGTCGTGCTGGCCGACCCGCAGGGCAACAAGGTCTGCATCTGCACGCACATCGGCCGCAGCGACTGATCTCCCTCTCGCCGCTGAGGCGAGTACTTCCCCTCGACACATCTAACGGTTACCCTCCTGATACGTCTAACGGTTAGAGGGGTCAAAGATGCAGCAGGAAGTGGTGCTGGCGCTGCTGGCGAAGGAGCCGGCGCACGGCTACACGTTGCGGGCGCAGATCGAGCGCGCCCTGGGTCCACTGGCGGTCGGCTTCAACGCGGGCCAGATGTATGTGACCCTGGGCCGGCTCGAGCAGGCCGGGCTCGTGACCTCGACCTGGGAGGTCCCTGCCTCCGAGCGGCCGGAGCGGCGTACCTACGAGCTGACCCCCGCCGGCCGCGAACGCGTGGCCGAGTGGCTCACCGACGTCGCGTGGCCTCGCCCCGACCTCACCAACTTCCACCTCAAGCTGGTGGTAGCCGCGGCCGGCCGGCTGGCCGACCCGCTCGAGCTGGTGGCCGCCCAGCGGCGCGAGCTGGTGCGCCGGGTGCGTGACGCACAGCGGGCGGCGATGGCCGAGCCGGACGGGTCGGACGCGGCGCTGCTGCTCGAGGGCGTGGTGCTCCGGATTGAGGCGGACCTGACATGGCTCGACGCGTGCGAGCGTGCGTGGGGGGAGGTCCGGTGACGACAGCGGTCCGGGTGGTCGGGCTCAGCAAGCACTACGGGCGGGGCGAGGGGCTGATACGCGCCGTCGACAGGGTGGACCTCGAGGTCGCGGTCGGCGAGGCAGTCGTGGTCACCGGTCCGAGCGGCTGCGGAAAGTCGACGCTGCTCCAATTGATGGGCGGACTGGACCGGCCGGACGCTGGAGAGGTCTGGATCGGCGACCGTCGGATCGACCAGACCTCCGAGCGGGCCCGTGCGAGGCTGCGGCGCGACCGGATCGGGTTCGTCTTCCAGGACTTCCACCTCATGGAGGAGCTCACCGCCGTCGAGAACGTCGAGCTGCCGGCGCTGCTGGCCGGCATCAGGTCGCGGGAGGCCCGGCGACGCGCGCGCTCGATACTCGAGCAGGTCGGGCTGCTCGAACGCGAGCGGCACCTGCCCAGTGCCCTGTCCGGGGGGCAGAAGCAGCGGGTCGCCATCGCGCGGGCGCTGGTGAACCGACCTGCCGTGCTGCTTGCCGACGAGCCCACCGGCAACCTGGACAGCGGTGCCACCACCGAGGTGCTGCGACTCTTCCAGGGGCTGCGGGAGACCGGACAGACCCTGGTCGTCGTCACCCACGATCAGCGGACCGCCGCGGCCGCCGACCGGATGGTCGCGATGCGGGACGGCGCCCTCGTCGAGGACCTGGCGCTCGCGCCGAGCACGAGCACCACCGTTGACATCCTCACCGGCGGGCGCCGCGAGTGAGCAGGCTCCGCCTCACCCTCCGGTTGGCCGGGCGGGATCTGCGGCGCCGCTCGACCGAGACCCTCTTGCTGCTCGCTGCCTTGGTGGTTGCCGCCACGACCCTCACCATCGGCCTGGTGCTGCACGGCCAGACCGCGGCGCCGTACGCCGAGACCCGCCAGCGCACCACCGGGCCCGACATCGTGGCGACCGTGTTCCCGGCCGCAGGTCACCAGGTCAGCCAGGCAGACCTGGCTCGGCTCGGCCCGATCGCGCACCGGCCCGAGGTGGCCGCCCACACGTCGGCGTTCCCAGTGACCTGGACCTCGATCGACGTCCACGGCGTAGCCGGTGTGGCGCAGGTCCAGGGGCGCGACATCGACGCGTCTCCCGTCGATCGGCCGCGGGTGACCAGCGGCCACTGGGTGAGCGACGACGGCATCGTGGTCGAGCGCGCGTTCGCCCAGGCACTCGGGGTCGCGGTGGGTGACACCGCCGACCTCGACGGGAAGCGCGTGCCGGTGGTCGGGATCGCGGTCTCCGCTGCGCTGCCGCCGTACCCCCAGCTCTGCACGATCGGCTGCATCCGCGATCGCCCAGAGTGGCGGTCAGCGCAGCCCGGCCTGGTCTGGGCCACCCGGGACCGCGTCACCGCCCTGGCGACCGCGCAGGAGCCACTGGTCTGGTTCCAGTACCTCACCCTGCGCGACCCGAGCTCCGCGCCGGCACTCGCCCGGCTTCTCAGCGCCGACGGGGCACCCGACGGCCATCCCCAGCTGGTGCCCTGGCAGGACATCCGCGACCGCCAGGCGGAGCAGCTGACCAACGAGCGGGCCGTCGTCGTCTTCGGCAGCACCCTGTTGGTCGTGTTGGCGCTCGCCACCCTGGTCGTGCTGGTCGGCGGTCGGATGGCTGACGAGGTACGCCGCGTGGGCACTCTCAAGGCGAGCGGTGCAACGCCGGGCTTCGTCGCTCGGGTGCTGCTGGTCTCCTACATGTCCGTCGGAACGGTCGCGGCCCTGCTGGGGCTGCTGGCCGGCCGCCTGATCGCACCAGTGCTCGTCTCCAACAGCGCCGGTGTTCTCGGTCATGTCGGCGGAACCTCGCTCACCGGCATCCAGGTCCTGGTGGTGCTCGGGACGAGCCTGGCGATCGTGGCGTCCGCCAGCGTCGTGCCGGCCTGGCGCGCCGCGCGGACCAGCACCGTACGGGCGCTGGCCGATTCCGGGCACGCACCGCACCGCGGCCGCCTGCTCCTCGCCCTGTCCGCCAAGCTGCCAACGCCCGCACTGCTCGGTGTGCGGCTCGCCGGGAGGCGCCCACGCCGGACCGCGCTCACAGTGCTGTCCATCGCGGTGGCCGACTGCGGAAGCGTGGTCGCGCTCTACGCCCAGGCCAGCCTGCACGCCGAGCGCGGCGCCGCGGGCGGACCGGCCGATCCGCAGGCGGCCCAGCTGCACACCGTCATGCTCGCCGTGACCGTCCTGCTCAGCGTGATGACGGCGGTGAACCTGCTCTTCGTCAGCCGGGCCACCGCCACGGACGCACGAACCTTCCTTGCGGTCGCGCGCACCCTCGGGGCCTCGCCGAACGCGGCCGCCGCCGGGCTCAGCATCGCCCAGGTGGTCCCGGCGGCGCTCGGGTCAGCCCTCGGTGCGGTGGCCGGTTCTGTGCTCTTCCGGGCCCTGTCGGTCTCACACCCGGTGACACCACCCCTGCTCCAACTCGTGGCGCTGGGGATCCTGACCGTCGTGATCGTCGTGGCGCTCACCGCCTTGCCCGCCTTGACCGAGGCACGTCGGCCCATCGCCGGCATCCTCCGGGAGTCCTGACATCCTCTCCGGTGGACCACCCGCCTGCTCAGGGAGACAGGGCACGGGACAGCCGAAACATCTCGCTCTGAGCGGGGGAGGGGCCACGCCGAGCTCCAACCCATGGGGCCGACCACCGAGAGGACTGACACGGCACACAAGCCGTGAGGGTGATCCGATCGAGACTGCCGCAGTTCTCCTAGTCGCGCGGCCGGATGTGCGCGTGAGGTCGCGCGGCCGCGGCGACCCAGCCGCTGTATCCCTTGGCGTTGTGGGCGCGTACATAGAGCCGGTAGAGCGAACGGTTCCGTAGCCGGGTGAAGGTGAAGCGTCGTGTCCCGGGGGTTACGTTGCGCACGAACGACGAGGTCCCGCGTCGCACCTGGTATCGGTCGACGGCTGCGCCGCCGTTGTGCAGGGGAGCCGCCCAGTACAAGGTGGCGCGACCGGACCCGGCCGACGCGTGTGGACGCCCCGGCGGCGAGGGATGTGTTGCGGTTGCCGGGGCCGGCGACGGCGACGGGGACGGGGACGGGGACGGGGCCGGGGCCGGGGACGGGGACGGGGCCGGTGTCGGGGACGGGGCCGGGGCCGGTGTCGGGGCCGGTGTCGGGGCCGGTGTCGGGGCCGGGGACGGGGTCACGGCGGTCACGGTGAGGGAGATGGTGGCCGTGTTGGAGTCCAGGTGTCCGTCGCTGGCTCTGAAGGTGAGCGAGTCCGTTCCGCTGTAGCCGGTGTCGGGTGCGTAGGTGCGGTTGGTCCCGGTGCCGGTCACGGTGCCGTGGCTGGGCGCCGAGACGATGGTGTAGGTCAACGGGTCGCCGTCGGCGTCGGTCGCGGACATCGGCACGCCCACGGCGGTGTTCTGCGGTGTGCTCGCCGACCCGTCCTGCGCCACCGGTGCCCGGTTCACCGGGGTCACGGCGGTCACGGTGACAGGTGCAGTCGGGCCAGTCCCGATGACGGTGTATCCGGTGGCGAGACCGTCAGCGGAGTTGCTGTAGGTGCCCGCGATGGTGGAGGCCGTGACACCGAAGTGAAGAGATGTCACCCCACCGGCGGGAACCGAGATCGAGGCCCAGGACAGGTCCTGGCCGCTCACGGTGGGGTTGGTCGTCGTTGCTCCCGACGTGGTTCCCGCGCGATAGCTGAAACCGGCCGGAAGCGTGTCAGTCAGCGAGTCCAGGGTGACCGCGGCGACGTTGTGATTGGTGACCTGGATCGTGTAGCCGTTCTGGCCGCCGGTCGCCACTGTCGCCGAGTCAGCGGTCTCGGTGACCGAGAGGGGGGTGCGGCCCAGCGGAGAGAACGTCACCAGCGAGGAATACGTCTTGCTGGCCCCAGCCGCCAGGGATACGGCCCAGGACAGCGCGATGCCGTTGTCCTGCGAGGTGGCACAGTCACACGTGTCGGGCAGCTGCGCTCGAGAGCCGACCGATCTCCACACCGTGTCGAAAGCGTTCTCCAGGTAGTGGCTGCCACCGGTCAGCGGGTACATCTGCTCGATCCTCGAGCCGGGGGTGGCATCGGCTGTGCAGGCGATGGCACCTGTTGCGGTGTCGACTGATCCGTATCCGTAGTCGGTGTCCTGCAGGTAGCAGTCGCCGGCCCGGTAGAGGACGCCCGTTGCGGCGGCGGCCCCGGAGTTGATCACCGTGATGTCAGTGGTGTAGGACTCCTCACCGACGACGTAGCTGTCCACCTGGCTGACCCGGACGCCCGTGGTGCCGGCTGCCACCACCGTCGTGACACGGAATGGGTTTGCCTGGCTCCCGGCGCCCGAGACCGCGCTCTGGCTCACCGGTGTCCAGCCGGTGAGGGGACTCGCGTCGGAACCTCCGGGAATATTGGTCGGGCCGAAGAGCTCGCCGCCGACCGACAGGAACGTGCCGCACGCGATGTCGTCGAACCACGCGGACGTGGCGTCTCCTGCGTGGTCGACCGTGCAGTTCAGCTCGTTGCTGATGTCAACGCGCGTCAGGGGACCGGCCGACGTCATCGACGCCGTAGCCGCTGTGGCGGGCGCCTCCACGAACACCACAGATAGTCCGAGGATGCAGACAACCAGGACGGACCTGCCGATCAGACGAAGCATGGCGCGTATCGGAGCGAGTCTTTTCGGGCGCTCTCGCAGTATGTCTCGACGCATAACGTGTCCCCCCCGGGTCTCGGCCAGAAGCCGACGTGCGGATCACGCCCACTGGCGCGCCGCATGCTCGAGGCTAGATCCTCCGGACGGTTCAGTACATAGTCTGGACATGTCATATTTGTCTATATGGCGGAGGACTGCGGCACAGCCTCCGTCGAAGCCCGAGGTCCTGCCGACGCTCGAGTCGCAGTAGTCCGCGCGCGCTTGAAGGTGGTGCACATGACCTGCGGTTCGACCCTCGAACCGGCCACAGCCTATGAGTCAGCTGGCGTTGATCAGCTCTTCTTCATCTCCCGAACAAGGTAGAGGCGCGGCCGGCCGTGGTGCGTCTGACGCAGATCCTGCACCATCTGGAAGCCGCATTTCTGGTAGAGACGGATTGCCGTGTGGTGATCGACGAGGGTGCGTACGGCGACGGCACTGGTGCCAGCGGGTGCCGCGTTGATCGCGGCCTGGACCAGTGTGAGCAGCTCGGGATCTGGCGGCGCCATCGGATCGACCAGGGTGACGGAGACCATCGGGTCACACGTCTTCGCGATCACACAAGCGGTTCTGCAGGCACGCGGCACAGGTGATCCGGATGGTCAGGCTCGACGTGAGGTCGGGCGCGATTCCGGTGTTGTCGGCGAGCACCTCCAAGGCTTGCGACACGTCGGCGGATGCGAGCTCGAAGACCCGCTCGCAGGAGACGCAGATGGCGTGGTGGTGAGGGTGTTGGTGCAGGCCGTACTTCGCGTCTCCCGGCGCGTCGAGCCGGTGAACGAGGCCAAGCTCCTCGAGTCGCTCGATCGTGCGATACACCGTTGACAGGTTGACCGGCTGTCGGGAGTGGGAGACGCGGGCGTGGACTTCGGCGATGGTGAGGTGCTCGTGAGCAGTGTCGAGGGCCTCCAGGACGAGCAGTCGTGCGGCCGTGACCCGGCCGGCCGCACGCAGCTGGTTTCGCCATACCTCCGTCGTCTCGGGGCCCACGCCTGCGGCGCTGTCAGAGATCACTGGACCAGGTTGGAGGACCAGCGCTCCTCGATCCGGCCGAAGCGCCACACGGCCAGGGCCACGAGCCAGGAGATGAAGAAGAGCGCGACGATGCCGTAGCCGGCGTAGTCGAGCGGGATGTCGGCGATCGCGGCCACCGGACCGGTGGTGATTTTCGCTTGTTCGGCCAGTACGCCGATGAGCTCGATCGTGCCGATGATGAGGGCGACCGCGATCGAGATGGACGTGATGGTGATGTTGTAGAACACCTTGCGCACCGGGCGGGCGAAGGCCCATCCGTAGGCGACGTTCATGAACACACCGTCGATGGTGTCCATCAGGCACATGCCTGCCGCGAAGAGGATGGGCAGCACCAGGATCGAGTAGAACGGCAGGTTGAACGCCGCGGCACCGCCGGCCAGCACGAGCAGGCCGACCTCGGTCGCGGTGTCGAAGCCGAGCCCGAACAGGACGCCGATCGGATAGATGTGCCAGGACTTGCGCACCGACCTGGTGAGGCCGTTGAGGTACCGGTTCATGAATCCCCGCTTGTTGAGCTGTTCCTCGAGCTGCTGCTCGTCGTACTCACCGCGGCGCATCTCGCGGAATACCTTGATGATGCCGAGCAGGACGGCGAGGTTGAGGATGCCGAGGATCCACAGGAACACGCCCGAGACCGACGCCCCGATCACTCCGGTGACCGAGTGCAGGACCGAGCTGTCGTCTTCCACGGGCCCGGCGAGCGCCTTGACGCCGAGCGAGAGCAGGAACGCCAGCCCGAAGACGATCGTGGAGTGCCCCAGGGAGAACCAGAACCCTACCGACAGCGGCTTGCGGGTGTTGCCGCTGACCACGTTGTCGGCCAGCAGCTTGCGGGTGGTGTTGTCCACGGCGGCGATGTGGTCAGCGTCGAAGGCGTGCCGGAGCCCGAAGGTGTAGGCCAGCACGCCGACCCCGACGGTGAACACGGGATGATCCCCACCGATCCGGTAGTGCTCAGGCACCACGAGTCCGAACAGCACTGCGAACCCGACCACATGCAGGAAGACGATGAAGCCGGCCATCCCGGCCAGGCTCCGCCAGTCGGCCGGGGTCAGCGACCTCCGAAACCGCGCTAGCCCCGAGTCGCCCTTGAGCGCCGAGGGGCCGCCTGGACCGCCTGGGGCGTGGCTGCGGATTGATTGGCCGGTCATAGCGACTCCTCGATAATCACCAACAGTGTGCAATTGCAAGTTAGTCGCAATAGACACTATCCGCAACGCTCGCGCAACGGCGGCCGAATCAGCAACTTGCTGGTCGCGGACGGCGAACCTCACCCACTATTGCCTCCCGCGGTCGCAGCGGGATCATCGTCATGCTGGCCCGAGGAGTTGAGGAAGAACTGACCGGGCAAGGCGCGCCTGCCGCTAGTCCGCATCCGCGTCCTGCTCGCCCCAGCGTCCCAGCGCGACGATCGCCTCGCGCAAGGCGAGCCCGCGATCGGTCAGCGTGTAGGCCCGGGTGTTGTGTCGCAGCGGCAGACGGACCAATACGCCTGCCGCTTCGAGCTCGCGCAGGCGGGTCGCGAGTATGTTCGTCGGCACTCCGAGGTCGCGTTGCAGCTCGCCGTAGCGCTGTGGCCCGTCGAGCAGCGTCTCCACGATGAGCAGGGCCCACCGTGCTCCGACGATGTCGAGGGCTGCGGCGAGGTCGCTCACGTAGCCGGGTCGGCGTCCGGCTTCATCCAGAACGGCGAGTAGTGGTAGCCGTCAGGGTCATCGAACTGCCGCTGGTACATGAAGGGGTAGTCGTCGGTGTCACCGATCCGGCCGCCAGCGCCGCCGGCGCGCTCGACGAGCTCGTCAACCGCCTCGCGGCTGCCGAGGTCGAAGGAGACCGTGACCTTCGAGGGGGTGTCGGGTCCGCCGACCAGCTCCTCGACGCCGCCGACCCCGGCGTACATCTCGCGACTGCCAAGCATCACGTACTGCTCCGGGGCGATCGCGAAGCAGGACACGTTGTGGTCGGACATCTCCGCGTTGAGGGTCCATCCGAGGGCGGTGTAGAAGGCGGTCGCGCGGTCGACGCTCTCGACCGGACAGGTGATGAAGAGGCTCATGCAGCTACACTTGCAATAAACAAGTGCGACGTCAAGATCCCGACGTCGACTCATCCGTGACCGGAACACCCAACGCTCACATCACCAGAAGGCGCCGGACCTGTAGAGCCGCCAGGTCGATGCGTCACCTGAGCCGCTGCACGGTCTCGAATCCGAGAATCGGAGGGCCTACAGGGCGACTCATCCCGCGCACGAGCGGGACAGCGCCCGAGTCGTCGATCTCCTGACCGGTAGTCTCGAAACCGTTATAGTCGCAGTGCGCGTGGCCACTGTCGTCCGGCCCCCGGCCGCCGCTGTCCGACGGAGGCTCCGTGTCCCGCGTCATCGTGGAGCCGCCCCTGGGGCCACCGGCCACGTTCCTGGCGCGCGCTCTGGACAGCGTCGCAGAGGCCGTCATCATCACCGACCTCACCGGACGGGTCGTGTACTGGAACCGGGCCGCGACCTCGGTCTACGGGTTCACCGCTGCCGAGGCGATGCACCAGCTGCTGGACTCGATGATCGTGCCCGTCGCCGTCCGGGACAGGGGACGGGAGGTGCTGTCGTCGGTCGTGGACGACGGCACGCCGTACGTCGGCGAATGGTCGATGCAGGACCGCGCCGGCCGACGCTTCCCCGTGCAGGTAGCCACCAGCGTGATCCGCGACGAGCACGGGGAGCCGACCCACGTGATCGGCGTGTCCACCGACGTCACCGGCCAGAGGGAGTCGTCGCACCGGTCCGAGCTGCTCGCCGCCATCGTGGACACGTCCACCGACGGCATCTACACGACCGACACCGACGGCGTCGTGACGTGGGCCAACGCGGCGACCGCCCAGGTCCTCGGCTGGTCGCCACCGGACCTGGTGGGACTACCGCAGGCCGTCCTGGTTCCCGAGGAGCAGCGGGCGGAGCAGCGCGCGCGGTTCGAGGGTGTGCTGCGCGGAGACCGCCCCCCGTCGGAGCAGACCCTGCGATTGCGCCGCGACGGGACCCCGGTGCTGGTATCGATCGCCGTCTCACCCCTGACCGACGACCAGGGTGAGGTGACCGGCGTCGGGTGCGTCGTCCGCGACCTGAGCGAGCACGAGGCGCTCCAGCGCGACATCCGGCGGCACGCCGCACGGTTCCGCGCCCGGTTCGACCAGTCGTCTGTCGCTCAGTCGATGCTCGACCTCAGCGGCCGGCTCGTCTCGGTCAACGATGCCTACTGCCGGCTCGTCGACCGGACCCGCGACGAGCTCCTCGGCCTGTCCCCGACGGCGATCCTGCACCCGTCGGACGGAGGCATGGGCGCCCCGGCATTCGCCAAGCTCTTGTCCGGCGAGCGGAGCGCGGCGTCCTACGAGCGGATCATCGCTCACCGGGACGGCCACCCGATCCCGCTGCTCGTGAACATCACGGTGCTCGAGGACCCGGACGACGGCGCGCCGTACGCGATGGCCGCCTCGCTTCTGGACCTGACGGCGGTCCGGGCCGCCGAACGACGGTCGACCAAGCAGCAGGCACTGTTCGACGCCCTGAGCCGGCGATCCTCGGACGTCGCGACTGTGACCGATGCCGACGGGCAGATCGTCTACGTGTCCCCCTCCGTCACCGACATCTTCGGCTACGAACCGGCGGACGTGCTGGCGATGTCGGGGAGCGACTTCATCCATGTCGACGACCAAGAGGCCGTGCTCGCCGTACAGCAGCGGGTCCGGGCGACATCCGGTCGGATGGACCAGTGCACCGTGCGCATGCGGGACGGGCACGGGTTGTGGCGATGGGTGGAGATGTCGGGCACCAACATGCTCTCCGACCCGGACATCGGCGGAGTCGTCACCAACCTGCGCGACGTGACCGCCCAGGTGGAGGCCCAGGCCGAGCTGCGGCGTTCGGAGGCCCGCTACCGCACGATCGCCGAGACGGCGCAGGAGGGGATCGCCGTCCTCACCGTCTCCGGCGACGTCACCTTCGCGAACCAGAAGCTGGCGGACATCCTCGGCCTCACGCTGGAAGAGACCTACCGCGGTGCGGGCCACAGCCGGCCGAACCCGCTGGTGGCCGAGGGGGACGCTCGGCTGCGGCTCTGGCACCCGTCCGGACCGGAGACCTACCAGCTCCCCTACCGGCACCCGGACGGGTCCGAGCACGTGCTCGCCGTCTCCAGCGCACCGATGAGCGTCGCCGACGACGGCCAGCCCCATGCCTTGGCCATGGTGTCCGACGTCACCGAGGAGCAGCGGGCCCGCAGCGAGCTGCTCCGACGGGCCCTGTACGACGGGCTCACCGGGCTGCCCAACCGGGCACTCTTCACCGACCGCGTCACGGCGGCGCTGAGCCGGCTCGGCCAGGAGGCTGGCGACGCATACCGTCTCGCGGTGCTCTGCGTCGACCTGGACCGGTTCAGGCTCGTGAACCACTCGCGCGGTCACGACGTCGGCGACGTGCTGCTCTGCGAGGTGGCCAGGCGCCTGACGCGGGTCGCCCGTCCCGGCGACACCGTCGCGCGGCTCGGCGGGGACGAGTTCGCGGTCCTCCTCGAGTCGACCGACGAGGGTGCGGCGACGAGTCTCGCGGAGCAGATCCGCTGGACCCTGTCCGAGCCGGTCGTGGTCGAGGGTCAGCGGCTGTACGTGGGGGCGAGCATCGGCGTCGCGCACACTCCCTCCGACGACCCGCTGGCGCTGATGCGGTCAGCCGACGACGCGATGTTCGAGGCTAAGCGGCAGGGTCGAGGCAGGGTCAAGGTCTTCGACTCCGCGCTGTCGACCGGCGCGGAGCGGCGGCTGGCGGTGGGGTCCGCGCTGCGTGAGGCGGTCGCCCACGACACCCTCTCCCTGTCCTACCAGCCTGTCGTGGACCTGGGCACCGGAGAGCTGACGGGGGTCGAGGCACTGCTGCGCTGGACCGATGACCTGCTCGGTCCCGTCTCGCCCGTCGAGGTCGTCTCGGTCGCCGACGAGATGGGGTGGGCGCGCATCCTCGACGAGTGGGTGATCCGACGAGCCTGCTCCGACTTCACGCGGCGGCGCCCGCCCGGGCTGCCGGCCGGCTGCACGCTCGCGGTGAACGTGTCCGCGCGGCACCTGAGCGGCATGGCACTGGACGCGCTGGTGGCCACGGTCCTGGCCGAGACCGGGTTCCCCGGTGAGCAGCTCACCCTCGAGGTGACGGAGTCGGCCATCATGGCCGACGTCGAAGGGGCCGCCACCCTCTTGCTTGCGCTTGGGTCCCGGGGGGTCCGCATCGCCATCGACGACTTCGGCACTGGGTACAGCTCCCTGGCCTATCTGAAGCGGCTTCCCGTCCACGTCGTCAAGATCGACATGGCGTTCGTGGAGCACGTCACGGTCGATGCCGACTCGCTTGCGATCGCCGCCTCGATCGTGGACCTCGCCAGCGCCCTCGGCCTGTCGACGGTGGCCGAGGGCATCGAGACCGCAGAGCAGGCCGTGGTCATGCAGGGGCTGGGATGCACGAGGGGACAGGGTTACCTGTGGAGCCCTGCAATGCCCCTCGAGCAGCTGACCGCCGGGTACTCCGTCCCCTGAGTTGCCGACGGGTCTGGAACACCTGCCAGCTGCCGCGCAGGTCGAGCACATCGGCTCGACGTCGGTGCCCGGGCTGGCAGCGAAGCCGGTGATCGATGTCCTCGTCACCGTCGAGGACGTCACTGCGACGAGGCCGCCGATGACTACCTGCTGTTCCGAGATCGCTTATGCGCTGATCGCGAGGACCGCGACCTGTACGAGCGCGCCAAGGGTGCCCTGATCGAGCAGGACCGGGCGGACATGAATGCCTATGCTGAGGCGAAGACCGGGGTCATCGCCGAGATCAGGGAACGCGCTCGGAAGTCCGGCCCCTAGCCGGACATCCGCATGTCGCGCTGCTCAGCCGGCCAACTCGTCGACGCCCAGAGCGAAGTCCCAGTTGCCCACGCCGTTGCCGGCGAGTCCCACCGTGATCAGGCCCGCACCTTCCAGCCAGTGCGCCATCCTCAGGCCGCCGACGTCCAGCGGGCGCAGGCCGATGCTCTCGATGAACGCCTTCACGCCGGCCTTCGCCTGCGCACTGTCGCCGGCGATGAAGACATTCGGTCGGCCGGTCTCCAGGACATGACGGAAGATGGTGTTGAAGGCCTTCACCACGCTGGCGCCGGGCGGGGCCACCTTGGCGACCTCCTCGGCGATCGAGGTCTCCTCGCTGTGGGCAAGCCCGTCGAACGCAGCATTGAAGGGGTTGCTGATGTCGACGATGACCTTGCCCGCCAGGGCGTCTCCGAACTCGACGACGACCGGAACGACACCGTCGTACAACAGGGCCGTGATGACGATGTCCCCGCCCGGGACGGCGCGCCATTCTCCCGCCGCCGCGCCGTCGCCGAGAGCCTTGGCGAGGTCGTCGGCTTTCGACTGATCGCGGCCCATGACCTCGACGGTGTTGCCGCCCGCTACTGCCAGAGTGCCGATGGCACGGGCCATGTTCCCCGTGCCGATGAGGGTGATGTCCATTGAGGTGTGCTCTCTTCCGCGAGTCTATGTATACCGAACGGTTTCCATAACGTAGCGGATGGCCAACCGGGGTGCAAACCCTACGTACACCGATGAGTACCCACCAGCGCTAGACTGGGACACATGACGGAGTTGGAGAAGGGCCCGCTGGGCCGGCGCCGTGGCAGAGGCGCGCGCGAGCGCATTCTCAGCGCGTCACAGCAGCTGTTCCGCGATCAGGGCATCAACCGCACCGGCATGGACCAGCTCTGTGCGGTGGCCCAGGTGTCCAAGCGCACGGCGTACCAGCACTTCACCAGCAAGGACGAGCTCGTCGCCGAGTACCTGCGCCGATTCGATCCCGACGTCATGCCCGGAGTGTTCGACCGCACCGACCTCACGCCTCGCGAACGACTCGTCGCCGCCTTCGACATGCCTGCGCCAACGCCCCTGTGCCCCTACATCGGGGCGGCCGTCGAGCTCCATGACCCTCAGCACCCCGCGTCCGCGTACGCACGCGACTACAAGACCGCCATCGCCGCGCGGCTCGCCGACACCGCCCGCGAAGCCGGCGCCACCGACCCCGAACAGCTCGGCGAACAGCTGGCGCTGCTGCTCGACGGCGCTTCGGCCCGCACCCGAGTCCTGAACAGCGAGTCCTTCGGCACCGCCGCCTCCATCGCCGCCGTCCTCATCGACAACGCCATCCCCTCGCCGTCGTCGCGCCGGCCCAAGCGGGATCGCGCACGCGTGGTTCCCGAGAAGCTGCCCTGACTCCGCGGGGGTCCACCGGCTCAGGCACCGATGACTTCCGTGCGGCTACCGGGTCCTAGTGCGGGCAGCTGCGCCGAGCAGCGCACCGACAGCGTGGGGAAGCGAGCAAGCATGACCAGGTTCACGACCGAGGGACCGGGAAGCGAGTTCTCGCGGCCGACCGTCACTCCGGTCCTCGTGGCCGAGCTGCTCGCCGAGGACGAGCGGATGCCGGTCTACGTCCACGTCATCGACCATCCCGACGCGCGCGTGCTCGTGGATACCGGCATGACACAGCTGCACCCGGCGGTGGCCGACATGGATCCACTCCTGACACCGTTGAGCGCGCAGGCCGACTTCGACCTGGCCGGCATCGACGTCGTCATCAACACACACCTGCACTTCGACCACTGCGGCGGCAACCACCTCTTCACCGGCAGGCCGATCTACGTCCAGCGACAGGAGCTCGACGACGCGCGCACCGAGGACGACTACACGATCCGCGGGTGGGTCGAGGCGCCTGGGGTGCAGTACGTACCCGTCGACGGTGCGCTCGAGCTGTTCCCGGGCCTCCGGCTCGTCCCGGCTCCCGGCCACACCCGGGGCTCGCAGGTCGTCGTCGTCGAGACGGGCGGGCGTCCAGTCGTCGTCGGCGGCGACATGGCGGTCTTCTTCGCCGAGCTGGACGAGCCGCGCACCGAAGGCCAGCGTCTGGTCCGCGCCCTCGACCCTGAGGAGGTGTGGCTCGCCCACGAGCACGAGCCGTGGCGGCCGCCCCCGGGGTAGTTCGAGCTGTTCATGCAATGGCCCTTCGGCGTCGGCGTTGCTCACCTGTCGGTGGCAGCCTTGACGAGTAGCGTCGGTGCCTCATGCCAGTCTCGAACGAGCACGAAGGAAACAACATGCCGCAACCCACGATCGTCCTCGTCCACGGAGCATGGGCCGACGCGTCGAGCTGGAATTCGGTGGCCGGGGAACTACGCGGCCAGGGCTTCACCGTGTTCTCGCCGCCGAACCTCCTGCGCGGTGTGCAGGCGGACGCAGCGTACATCGCCTCCTTCGTGGCCCAGCGCACCGAGGGACCCGTGGTCCTGGTCGGCCACTCCTACGGCGGCTTCGTGACCACCAACGCTGCAACGGACGCGGAAGACGTGAAGGCACTGGTCTACGTCGACGCGTTCGCGCCCGACCAGGGGGAGACGGTGTTCCAGATCCTGGGCGGCTCCGGGTCGGCGCTGGATGTCCCTGATCCCACGACCGTCCTGGACCTCGTGGGCTATCCCGGGTCACCAGAAGGCGACCTCGAGGCCTTCCTCAAGCCCGACACGGTCCACCAGCACTTCGCCCAGGACCTCGATGAGGCAGACCGGTGGCTGATCGTCGAGAGCCAGCGCCCGATCACGTTGAGCGCGAACACCACGCCGTCCGGTGAAGGCGCGTGGAAGTCGCTTCCGAGCTGGGCAGTGGTGGGCACGGAGGACCGCGTCATTCCGCCGGCCACGCAGCGCAGCATGGCGGAGCGCGCTGGGGCGACGATCACCGAGGCGGCGGGTTCGCACGTCTCGATGGTCTCCCAGCCCGGCGTCACGATCGAGGCGATCCTGGCCGCTGCCTCGGCAGCCGGAGCCTGACAGTTCCGGGGGAGGGTCGCCGGCACCTGCGTGCCACCTGACAGAGTGGACGCATGGCTGACCCATCGACCGTTCCGACGTACACGCTCAACGACGACAGCACCCTGCCCGCGGTCGGCTTCGGCACCTATCCGCTCACGGGTGACGACGGCATCGACGCCCTCGTCAGCGCCCTCGAGGTCGGCTACCGGCTCCTCGACACAGCGGTGAACTACGAGAACGAGACCGAGGTCGGGGAGGCGCTTCGCAGGTCCGGGATCCCTCGCGAAGAGGTGCAGGTCGCCAGCAAGCTGCCAGGGCGACACCATGCGTACGACGACGCGGTCGCGTCGGTGCACGGCTCGCTGGAGCGTCTGGGTCTGGACTACATCGACCTGCACCTCGTCCACTGGCCGAACCCGAGCGTCGGCAAGTACGTCGAGGCCTGGCAGGCACTCGTGGACCTGAAGAAGGAGGGTCTGGTCCGCTCCATCGGAGTCTCCAACTTCACCGAGGCCCACCTGACCAGGATCATCGACGCCACGGGCGTCACCCCTGTGGTCAACCAGGTGGAGCTTCACCCTCGCTTCCCCCAGGAGGGGATGCGCCGCGTGCACGAGCGGCTCGGCATCCACACCGAGGCCTGGAGCCCGATGGGCAAGCGCCGCGCGCCGCTCGAGGAGCCGTCGGTGACCCGCGCGTGTGAACGGCTCGGCGTGACCCCCGGGCAGGTGATCCTGCGCTGGCACGTGCAGCTCGGCTCACTGCCGATCCCCAAGTCGAGCGACCCCGAGCGGCAGCGGCAGAACCTCGACCTCTTCGGCTTCGAGCTGACCGACGACGAGATGCACGCCATCTCGGCGCTGGCCGATCCCGCCGGGCGCCTGTTCGGCGGGGACCCCGACACCCACGAGGAGATGTGAGCATCGGCAGAATCGGTGCGCTCGTCTTCGACGTGCTCGGGACCGTCGTCGACGAGGACGCGTCTGTGCAGCGTGCGGCTCGCACGATGTTCACGGCCAGCGGTCTGCCACCCGAGGAGCTCAGGCCGTTCCTGGACGACTGGGAGCACGAGCAGGACACGCGCATGGACGCGATCCGCACGGGGGGCGCGGCCTGGACCGACAGCGACACGATCCGCGCCGATGCTCTTGGAGACCTGCTCCGGTCACGCGGGTGGGAGGTCCCCGAGGCGTCCCTTGCCCAGCTGGCCACCGTGGGTCATCGGCTCGATCCGTGGCCGGACTCCCCACGTGCTCTGGAGAGACTGTCACGGCACCACCCCGTCGTCGCCCTCACCAACGGCAGCTTCCCGCAGATGGTCGACACCTTCGTGCACGCGGGGCTGCGCTGGACCCTGGTGCTGAGCGCCGACCTGGCTCAGACGTTCAAGCCCGCCGCGGCGATGTACCGGCTCCCGGCCAGCTGCCTGGCGATCCCCACCCGCGAGATGCTCTTCGTCGCTGCGCACCCGTGGGACCTGGACGCGGCTGCCGAGCAGGGCTATCGGACGGCGCTGGTGCGGCGGCCCGGCACGGACACCGAGAACGACGAACGGTTCGACGTCAGCGTGGCAGACCTCGGCGAGCTCGCGGACCTGGTCGCCGGCGACTGAGGTCACCGCGCGTGAAGCGCGAGCGAGCAGGTGATGACGAAGCCGACCGCGGCGGCGACGAGGGCCACGAAGCTCAGTGCTCCGGCCGTGGTGCTCGAGAAGGACGAGGCCACCACGGCGAACAGCATGGCCACGACGGCGATGGCGACCGCACCCACGCCGGATGACGGTCTCGCGCTCATCCTCGGACGGTACGGCAGTCAGTCCCCGCCCCTGGCCGGAACGGCGAAAGCCGCAGCTTGAGGCCGTCCGCAGGGCACGCCGACGGCGAATGGTTTCGTGGAACGTCTAGGTATTGCCTAGGAACGCTGATATACATCCCGCATGCCAGCCTTTTTCTCCCGCGCACCGCGTCGCGGCCTCGTCGCCCTCAGCGTGCTGCTGGGCATCAGCTCCCTCGCCCTCGTGTCGGCACCGTCCCAGGCCGACGACTCGAGCACCCTCACCGTCGTCGGGACCAGCGACGTCTACGACTCGAACCTGGTGCAGTCGGTGCTCAAGCCGGGCTTCGAGGCGGCGTACCCGCAGTACAAGCTGAACTACGTCAGCAAGGGCACCGGCGCCGCGATCGCCTACGCCGAGGCCGGTACGGCGAGCGCTCTGATCGTGCACGCCGCGTCCCTGGAGAACCAGTTCGTCGCGTCCGGCTACTCGCACGAGAAGTACGGCCGAGCGATCTTCTGGGGCGACTACGTGCTCCTCGGGCCGAGTGCCGACCCGGCCCACGTGATGACCTCGGACAAGCACGACATCGTCGGCGCGTTCCAGAAGATCGCCGCGGCGGGAGCATCCGGCCAGGCGAACTTCGTCTCCCGGGGCGGCACCCCGGGCACCACCGTCGCCGAGCACGCCATCTGGGCGTTGACGTCCGGCGTCACCACGTGCGCGGTGAGTGCCGACAACGGGGGCGGCACGTCCCCGAGCACCACGGGCTCCACCTGCCCCGCCTCGATCTCCTACCCGTCGTGGTACCACGCGACGGGGCTGACCCAGGGGCCGAACCTCACCAACGCCGACGCCTGCAACTACTCGGGCGGACCCGGCAACTGCTACGTGCTCACCGACCGTGGCACCTACCAGTACCTCGTCTCCACCCACGCCATCTCCAACCTGGGCATCGTCACTCGCGACAACAGCCCGAAGGCACCCGGCGGCCAGACCCTGCTGGTCAACTCCTTCCACGCCTATGCCGTCGACCCGGCCAAGTTCGCCGGCACCCCCAGCGTCGCGATCAACCTGCCGGCGGCCACCGCCTTCCTCGACTGGGTGACCTCCGCAGCAGGCCAGAAAGCGGTCGGCAGCTACCTGAACTCCACGGGCGACGCGCCGTTCCTGCCTGATGCGGCCCCGGCGCTGACCGCCTACGGACCAGCGGCTCGGGTGACGGGCGGTGGTGTGATCCGGGTGCACGGCAGGCTCAGCAACGTCGTGCCCGGCACCCCGAGCCTGAGCGGCATCACCGTGCGCCTCAGAGGGACCTCGACGTCCGGCCCCAAGACGCTCAAGAACGTCGCGGAGGCAAAGACGAACGCGGCCGGGGCCTATGTCCTGAGCTACCGGCCGACGACCAGCCGCGGCTACTCGGTGTTCGCCCCAGCGATCAGCAAGGTCGAGAACGCCGCGCTCACGCCGGTGTTCGGCGACCTGCTGGCCTCGGTGAGCAAGCCGGTCGGCGTGTCCAGGGTCGTCGGCGTCCCGCATGTCTCCCGCGTCGGGGTGGCAGGGGGAGTCGTCAGCTTCACCGGGCGCGTCGCACCCCGGGCGACGGGTGACGGCGCACGCCTGTCTCTGTACGGCGCACCCGCCGCCGGTGGCAGGGTGCGGTCCCTGGGGTCGCGTCCCGTTCCGGACGGGCACTCCGCCTTCACGGCGCGGTTCCGGTTGAGCCACCGCACCTGGAAGCTCCAGCTGCGCTACACCAACGTCGGGAAGATCCTCGGCGGATCCACGGCGACCCACACGGTGAGGGTGCGCTGACCGGCCCGCCCGCTCGCCCGCTTCGTCGGGCACTCCTCGTGTCGGTGCTGGTGGGGACCGCCCTGGTGCCCACCAGCGCCGCTGCCGTGGCACCGTGCCCGGACGGCGAGCCCTGTGTCGTGGTCCACTCGCCGAACCTCCCCGGCGGCAGCGCCGTCGTGACCCGTGAGGACCTCAACGCCGGCGCCGACCTCAGCTCGACGACGTACCAGATCCGCAAGCCGGACGGCCACGTGGACTCCGATGTCAGCTCGCCGAGGACGGTGTCCGTCCGCGCACTCCTCGGCCTCGCCGTGCTGCCCTGGCAGGGCGGGGACCCCATCGGGCAGGTCACCTACACCGAGGCGCCACACCGCAACAGCACACCGTCCCTGCTCTTCCACGACGACCTGGTCGCGCCCGGAACGGCCGGCTATCCCTTCGACGGTCCGCCGCCCGCCCTGTACGTCGCCGCCGACGCCCACGTCATCCAATACGTCCGGTCCGCGACCGGTCCGGGCGACGTGAACGGCTACGACTACTGGCAGAGCGACGAGGACGGCCCTCTCGACATCTACGTGCACACCTCCGGCAGTCCCGCCCTGCAGCCCGTGCTGACGGCGAACCGCACGTCGGTCCCCAGTGGCGGTGCGGTCGACCTCACCGTGACCCTGCAGCGCCGGCCGAGCACACCGCTGAGCTATCGCTGGACGTTCGGGGACGGAGCGACCACCACGACCACCGACCCGACGACCCGGACCACCCATGCCTACCCTGCGCAGGGCGGCACCTACCCGGCCCGGGTCGAGGTGCTCAACGGCACGGACGTCGTCGGCCGGTCCAGCGCCGTCACCATCAGGGTCGGCACGCCGCCCCGACCGACCCACGCGGCCACCCCGCACCCCGGGACGGGGACGGCTCCCCACCACTCCACGACCACCGGACCCAGGCACAGCCACGGGCACGTCGGGGGAGCGGCGCCGTCGCCGACTCCCGGGGCGGGGTCGTCCTCCCAGCCCCATTCGCAGTCCCAGTCATCCGGTCCGGGTGCGAGCGCCGACGCGTCGGACCCGCCCTCCAGCGTCGACGGCGGGTCGACCCCGCGGGCCCAGGTCAGCCCGGCGGCCACCCCCTCGGCGAGCCCCTCCTCCAGCCCGTCCCCGAGCCGCTCGCCCCAGCCGAGCCCCGCCCCGACCCGCAACGCGCAACCCACTCCATCGGCGACCTCGGCACCGCCGGTCGTCGAGGGCGAGCTGATCTCCAGCTCCGGCGTCGTGAGAGGCTCCTCGACGACGGGGGCCTCGACCTCGGCCACGGCCCCTTCGGCACAGCAGCGGGCCCTCAGTTCCCGGAGATCGCTGCCCTGGGCCGGGCTGGCGGTCGCCCTGCTGCTGGCCCTCGGAGCGGCCGGCGAGCTCGGTGTACCGGTCCGCAGGAGCCGGGTCCGGGGCCGTCGGTGAGCGACGACATCTACCAGGCGATCTACAAGATCTCGGCGGTGCTGGAGCTGCCGGTCGTCATCCTCGCCCTCCTGGCACTCGCGCTGCTCGTGGTGGAGCTGGGTGCGTTCGTGGTCGAGCTGGTCCGGCGTAGAAGGAGGGGTTTCGACACCCTGTCCCGTGCGGCGGACGCGGCCCGGACGAGCGTGGACGCGGGCGACCGGCAGGCAGCGGCCCGGTCCCTCGCGGGAGTGGCCCGCAGTGGCGCCATGCTGGGCGCACTGAACCTGTTCGTCGACCATGCGGGGCGACTCGGCGCCGATCTGCGGATCGCCAAGCTGCTGGCCGACTTCGACTTCGACCGGCAACGACGGCTCGGACGGACCCGTCTGCTGGTGCGAACCGGCCCGGCACTCGGCCTGATGGGCACCTTGATCCCGTTGTCTCCGGCGCTCGACGGCCTCGCCCGTGGGAACATCACCGCACTGACCAGCAGCCTGCGGGTCGCCTTCAGCATCACCGTCCTCGGCATCTTCATCGGTGCCGTGGCCTTCGGACTGTCCTTGGTCAGGGACCGCCTCTACGGCCAGGACTTCTCCGACCTCCAGTACGTCGCCGCAGTCCTCACCGACGACCGCGAGCCCGTGAGCGAGACATCGAAGGAGGAGGGTCCATGATCGAGGTGACCCCCCGGGCGCACCGCCACGACGACCGCAACGGCGACCCGCTGGACGGGCTGGTGAACATGTTCGACATCGGCATCGTGCTCGCCGTCGCGTTCCTGCTCGCGGCGCTGTCGTCACTGCACCTGACGTCGACGCTGACCCGGACCGGGCTCTCGACCCCCGCGCAGCAGACGGTCTCGGTGCCCAAGGACCAGCAGGTCAAGGACCTTCCCCGACCGGGAGAGAAGACGATCGGCCGCGGCAGCAAGGTGGGCACCGTCTACCGGCTGCAGGACGGCCGCCTGGTGTACGTGACCGGTGCGCCCGATTCGGCTGCCAGTCCGGCTGCCGGTCCGGCTGCCAGTCCGGCTGCCGGCCCGACTGCGAGCCCGTCCGGCCCGTGAGGTTCTTCTGGGAGGGCCTGCGGCAGGCCTGGGGCCTGGTGACCGGAGGCGATCCCTACCTATGGCACCTGACCTGGGTGACGCTGGAGGTGGCCGCCGTCTCCACCGG
The DNA here is from genome assembly GCA_964237315.1 of uncultured Nocardioidaceae bacterium. Lineage (GTDB taxonomy): Bacteria > Actinomycetota > Actinomycetes > Propionibacteriales > Nocardioidaceae > Nocardioides_B. Next base: position 13,110 of record CAXSHL010000028.1, on the reverse strand, counting down.
CGTCGCACTGGTCGTCGGACTCCCGGTGGGCCTGGCGCTCGGGATCGGTCGGTTCCGGGGCCGAGGTGTCGGGCTCACCCTCGCCAACGCCGGGCTGGGGCTGCCCCCGGTCGTCGTCGGGCTCGTGCTGGCCCTGCTGATGTTCCCGGCCGCTCCCCTGGGCAGGTTCCACCTGCTGTTCACCCTCAAGGCGGTGCTGGTCGCCCAGTCGGTGCTCGCCCTGCCGATCATCGTGGCGCTGACCAGCTCCGCCGTACGGTCGATCCCACCGGGTCTGCTGGACCAGGCCAGGGCCTTCGGTGCCGATCGCAGGCAGCTGTCCGTCCTTGCCCTGCGAGAGGCGAGAGTCGGGATCATGGCCGCCGCCATCGCCGCCGTCGGCTCGGCGCTGTCGGAGGTGGGCGCCGTGGTCCTGGTCGGCGGGAACATCGAGAACGTCGACCAGACGCTCGCCAGCGCGGCGCTGCAACGGGTCGACGCCGGGCAGTTCGCCCCAGGGCTGGCGATCGGGATCATCCTGCTGGCGCTGATCCTCCTGGTGACCGCGGCGCTGACCTGGCTCCAGCGCCCGGGCAGCGGCGCTCCGCGGCTGCGGGCATCCTCGTGAGCGGGCAGGTCCTGCTGCGGGTGAGGGACCTGAGCGTGACCCGCGGGCGGGTTCCGGTGCTCTCCGAGGTCAGCCTCGAGGTGTCCCGCGGCGAGGTGGTCGCCGTCCTGGGCCCGAACGGTGCAGGCAAGAGCACCCTGCTCGACACGGTGGGCGGTCTCCTGGCGCCGAGCGCCGGACGGGTCGACCTCGGCGGCCGGGTGGCGACCGTGATGCAGCAGCCGGGCCTGGCTCGTCGCACCGTGCGGGCCAACGTGGAGCTGGCGCTGGCCTGGTGGGGGACACCTCGCCGCGAGCGCCGGACCCGGGCCCTGGAGGCCCTCGAGATGATGCGCGCCGGCCACCTGGTCGACCGTCCGGCGGCCGAGCTCTCCGGCGGGGAGCGTCGACGCGTGCATCTCGCACGGGCAGTGGCGATCCGGCCCGACGTACTGCTCCTCGACGAGCCCTTCGTGGGACTGGACAGCGAGACCCACGCCGCGCTGTGCGAGGACGCGTCGTCGGTGCTCCGCGCGAGCGCCGGAGCGGTCCTGCTGGTCGTGCACGACCGGTCGGAGGCGTGGGCGATGGCCGATCGCATCGTGGTCCTGACCCGTGGGCGGGTGCTCGCCGACGGTGCTCCCCGCACCGTGCTGGAGTCACCGCCCACGGTCGAGGTGGCGCGATTCCTGGGGTACGACGGCGAGGTGCGCGACGGCGAGGACGTGATTCTCACGCGTCCTCGGCACGTGCGGATCGACCCGTCCGGCGACGTGCCGGCGGTGGTCACGCAGGTGCTGGCTCGCGAGGAGGGGGTCCGCCTCGAGCTCGACACCGGCCGCGGCCGGGTGCGCGCAGAGACCGAGGAGCTCGGTCACCAGGTCGGCGGCAGGGTTCGGCTCCGACTGGTCGGCGGCGTCCGGTTCCCTGCCCGGTCCTCCGGCGAGCAGGCCCTATGATGACGCGGGTGCCGGGCTTGATGCGGATCGGTGAGGTGGCCAAGGCCGTCGGGGTGAGCGTCGACACCCTGCGCCGGTGGGAGGCCAACGGGCGCGTGAGCTTCGTCCGGCAGGGCAACCAGCGCATGTTCCGGGTGGACGACCTGCCCGCACTGCTGGGCAGCACCGCCCAGGTCAGTCCTCGACCGTCGAGCGCCCGCAACCGGATGCCGGGGACGATCGTGTCCGTCGTCCGCGACGGCGTGATGGCCCAGGTCGAGATGACGTGCGGTGACTTCCGCATCGTGTCCCTCATGAGCCGCGAGGCGGCCGACGAGCTCGGCCTGGAGGCCGGTGTGGAGGCGACCGCGATCGTCAAGGCCACCAACGTCATCATCGAGCACTGAGAGGCGCGTCGCTGCGGCGGCGCGAGGGTTCGTCCCGGGGGTGTGGTAGGCGCGTCAGTCGGCGCTGTGCCGGGTTGTCTAGACCGCGGTGGTCGATCTGGGGAAAGTTGTCGGTGCTCGCTGATCAGATGTCGTCATGACCGCCCAGCTGATCGCTCCGGATCTGCATCCGCTGCAGGTGGTGGGTGCATGTGCCGCGGGAGTGCGTGAGGCGTTGGATGGTGTGCCTGAGGGGCCGCTGCCAGTTGATGGTGTCCCGGTCGAGTGGTTGATCGAGGAGGTCGTGGAGTCGGAGCGTCGGTTGGCCGAGCTGCGGTTGCGACTCATGCGGGTGGCTGATGAGCAGCGCGAGGCGGAGAAGGTCGCCGCGTCGGGGACAGATGCGTGGCTGTCTGCGCTGACCGGGTCGTCGCGAGCAGTGGTCGCGGGCGGGTTGTGGTTGGCGCGGCTGCTGGACGAGCGCTACCCCGTGGTGCAGAGGGCGTTTGCGCGCGGGGATCTGGCGGAGGCGCAGGTGCAGGCGATCGTGCGGGCCGCTGAGGCGATGCCGGCTGGAGTCTGCGACGCGGACCGCGAGGTGGCGGTGGCCGGCTTGGTGGAGCGGGCGGTCACTGAGCGTCTGGACCCGGCCCGGCTGCGTCGGGTGGCGCGCCGGATGTTGGCCAGGGTGTCGTCGTCGGCGGCGGACCTGCATCAGAGGGGTCTGCTGGAGGAGGAGGAGCGTCGCGCCGAGGTCGAGACGTGGATGACGTTGCACGACAACGGGGACGGCACCTGGGCGGGCCGGTTCGTGATCCCGGACCTGCAGGCGCATCTGCTGCGCACTGTCCTGGAGCATCTGTCCTCACCTCGACGGCTCGGCCGCACCAAGCAGACGGGTCAGGCCGGGCAGGCCGGGCAGGCCGGGCAGGCGGGGCACAGTGTGGTCGATGAGTCGGTGCCGGGTGAGCTGAACGGGTCCGGGCGGCTCGGCAACGCGTTCGTCGAGCTGGTCGAGCACCTGCCCACTGATGGGTTCGCCAACCATGGCCGGGTCGGTGCATCCGTCATGGTGCACCTCGACCACCAGCACCTGCTGGACGGGTTGGCGGCTGCCCGGCTCGACAGTGGCACCGAGATCAGCAGTGGGCAGGCTCGGCGGCTGGCCTGCAATGCAGGACTCATCCCTGCCGTGTTCGGCGGACCGTCGGTGCCGCTGGACCTGGGCCGGGAGACCCGGCTGCACACCAAGACCCAACGGGCCGCGTTGTCCGCGACCTATGACACATGTGCCGCGGAGGGTTGTCGAAGACCGTTCGCCTGGACCGAGGTCCACCATCGAACCCCCTGGTCAGGGGGTGGCCGCACCGACCTCGACAACGCGGTCCCGTTGCGCGGTTGGCACCACCGCCGCGTTCACGACCCGGCCTACGAGCACACGATCCGGCGCTCCGGCGACGTGCGCTTTCGACGAGTCGGGCGCCAGTCCTAGCGGTGCGCGTCGCCGCAGCCCGCGTTCCTCACCAGCAGGGCGACCAGCCCGGAGACGTACCGGCCGCCCTTGACGTCCCCGTCGGCCACCAGCCGGGGCTGGGTCAGGACGCTCCCGTCCTCGACCAGCGAGATCTGGAGTGGTCGGTTCCCCGACGTCGTCTCCCCGGGCGTGACCACCGCCGCGTAGCCGTCCCCGCCGAGCGCCGCGACGCTGGTGGTGGCCGTGGTGCGGATGTGCGCTGCGCGAAGCACCGAGTGGAGGCTCGGGCCGGTCTCGATGTGGGTCTCCACGGCTGCCCCGGCCTGGAACGTCACGGTCCCCCATGTGCTTCACCCAGGGCACCTTCCTCACGGGCGCCTCGGACGTCTACCTCGGCGACCTCGACATCGGACCCGGTCGGGGAGCCGGCTTCTCCATCGAGGCACCGACGGGCAACCGGTTCATCATCCGGTCGCGCATCTTCACCGACCGGGAGACAGAGGCGTTGAGCCCTCTCTGAGGCGCCCGGGGGAGGGTCACTCGGTCGCGAGGGCGACCTCGGTGGACTTGATCAGCGCGACGACCTTGGTGCCCTCGACGAGCCCCAGGTCGTCGGCGGCTTCCTTCGTGATCGACGAGGTGATCTCGGGACCGCCGTCGAGCTGGACCTTCACGACCGCCATCGCCTCTCCGCTGACGACGCCGGTCACGGTGCCGGCCAGCTGGTTGCGGGTGGAGAGCTTCACGGGGAGTTCCTTTCCGTAGATGTCCGACCGACAGTAGCCGTCCGGTGCCCGACGCTCGGACGCATCGTGGATCATCAGGTGGCGGGGCCGCCGGTGGTCGTGCAGCTCAGCAGCTGGCGCCCGAACCTGTCGACTCGGCAGCTGGTCGAGCTGGCCCGTGGTCACCTGGAGCTCCCTACCACTCGGCGTGACGTGGAGGCGATCGAGTACGTCGACGGGATGCACGTCGTGCTGAGCCAGCTGGGCGGGCTCGAGCAGCACGACGGCCTGATCTGGATGGTGTGCGGCATCTACGAGCTACGAGATCCTGATGCGCCCTGGGGCATCGCCCACATCGCCCGCAGAGGCGTCGTACCCGTGCTCAGGATGCCGTCGGTGTTGGTGGCACAGGGTGCTGTCACCCGCGTGTACGACGGGATCGACGACTACTGAGCCGGAGTCGCAGGACCGAGGATGCTCCTCTAGGGTGGCCATCATGCCGCACATGAGGATCCGGGACGCAGCGGGCTTCATGGGCGTCAGCGACGACACGGTCCGCCGGTGGGTCGAGCACGGCTCGCTGAACGCGACCCAGGACGGCTCCGGGCGGATGGTCATCGACGGCTACGAGCTGGCTCAGTTCGCTCGCAGCCAGGCGACGACGGCGCCGAACCCGTTGGGGGTCGGCAGCTCGGCGCGCAACCGGTTCGTGGGCCTGGTCACCGACATCCGGATGGACCCGGTGATGGCGCAGGTGGAGCTCCAGTGCGGGCCCTTCCGGGTCGTCTCCTTGATGAGCAGCGACGCCGTCACGGACCTCAGGCTCGAGCTCGGCTCCGTCGCCGTCGCGGTCGTCAAGTCGACCACGGTCATCGTCGAGACACCACCACCATCACCATCACCACCCTCCCCAACATCACCACCATCACCACCATCCCCATCATCACCACCACGAGGAGACTCATGAAGCGTCTGGCCGGAGCCGCAACGGCTGTGCTGCTGCTGGGGACGGTCGCCGCCTGCGGATCGGACTCCTCGGACAGTGCGTCGAGCTCTGCCAAGGAGACGAAGCTGACGGTGTACGCCGCCGCCTCTCTGACCTCGACGTTCACCGAGCTCGGCAAGAAGTTCGAGGCGGCCCACAAGGGGGTGAAGGTGTCCTTCAGCTTCGGTGGGTCCTCGGACCTCGTGGCGCAGATCCAGCAGGGTGCGCCTGCCGACGTGTTCGCCTCCGCGGACACCAAGAACATGGACAAGGCCGTGTCCGCGAAGACCGTCCAGGGCGACCCGGTCGACTTCGCGTCGAACACCCTGGAGATAGCCGTACCACCTGACAACCCGGCGGGTGTGACGTCGTTGCAGGACCTGGCCAAGCCCGGGACCAAGGTGGTGGTGTGTGCTCCGGAGGTGCCGTGCGGCGCGGCCGCCGAGAAGGTGGAGCAGTCCTCGAAGGTGAGGATCAAGCCGGTCAGCGAGGAGCAGGCGGTCACCGACGTGCTCACCAAGGTCGAGTCCGGGGAGGCCGACGCCGGTCTGGTCTACGTCACCGACGTCAAGTCGGCCGGTGACAAGGTCAAGGGCGTCACCTTCCCGGAGTCCTCCTCCGCGGTGAACACCTACCCGATCGCCGCGCTCTCGAAGAGCAAGGAGCCGGACCTGGCCAAGGAGTTCGTCGAGCTGGTGACCGGCGACGAGGGTCAGGCCGTGCTCGCCGACGCCGGGTTCGGCAAGCCCTAGCCGTGCCCACGCGACTGCCGCCGGTCGGCCTGCCCAGATGGGTGTTCGTCCCGGCCGCGGTCGGGGCGGTCTTCGTGCTGCTGCCGCTCGCGGCGATCCTCAGCCGCGTTCGGTGGAGCCACTTCCTCGCCCTGGTCACGTCCGAGTCCTCGCGCGCCGCGCTGGCGCTGAGCCTGCGGACCTCTGCCACCAGCACCGTGGTGTGCGTGGTGCTGGGCGTCCCGATGGCACTGGTGCTGGCCCGCACCAGCTTCCCCGGTCAACGGCTGCTGCGCTCGCTGGTCCTGCTGCCGCTGGTGCTGCCGCCGGTGGTCGGCGGCATCGCCCTGCTCTACACGTTCGGTCGCCGGGGGCTGCTCGGGCACACCCTCGACGTGCTCGGCATCCAGGTCGCGTTCTCCACGACGGCCGTGGTCCTCGCGCAGACCTTTGTCGCGATGCCGTTCCTGGTGGTCAGCCTCGAGGGTGCTCTGCGCACGTCGGGGCAGCGCTACGAAGCGGTCGCGGCCACCTTGGGCGCCCGGCCGACGACGGTGTTCCGCCGGGTCACGCTTCCGCTGGTGCTGCCCGGGCTGGCGGCCGGCGCGGTGCTCTCGTTCGCCCGGAGTCTCCAGGGCGTCACCCGGACCCTCCCGCTCGAGATCTATCTCCAGCGCGAGGTGGACCCCGACGCCGCCGTCGCCCTGTCGCTGGTGCTGGTCCTGGTCGCGGTCCTCGTGATCGGGCTGGCCCGTGGCAGCCGGGCCGCCTGATGGCTCCCTGATGACGTTCGCGCTCGACGCGGTCGTCGAGAGCCGCGGCGTGGACGTCTCGCTCGAGGTCGCTGACCAGGAGACCGTCGCGGTCCTCGGTTCGAACGGCGCGGGCAAGTCCACGGTGCTGTCGTTGGTCGCCGGACTGCTGCGACCGGACCGGGGTCGCGCGACGCTGGACGGCCGGGTGCTGATGGACGTCGGCCGGCCCGACCAGGCTCAGCAGCTGCCCCGCCGTACGTCGGAGGTGTGGGTGGCCCCGCATGCCCGGGGGGTGGCGCTGCTCGCCCAGGAGCCGCTGCTCTTCCCACACCTGAGCGCCCTGGACAACGTCGCCTTCGGACCTCGCAGCCTCGGGCAGCCACGACGAGCGTCCCGAGCCGTCGCCCGCCGGTGGCTCGCGGAGGTCGGGGCCGAGGAGTACGCCGAGCGGCGACCGGCCCAGCTGTCCGGCGGCCAGGCCCAGCGCATCGCCGTCGCCCGCGCCCTGGCCGCGGATCCCCGTCTGCTGCTCCTCGACGAGCCGATGGCGGCCCTCGACGTGGCCGTCGCTCCTGCCCTGCGTCAGGTGCTGCGCCGGGTGCTGGCCGACCGCTCGGCTCTGATCGTCACCCATGACGTCGTGGACGCGCTGCTGCTCGCGGACCGGGTCGTGGTCATGGAGGACGGGCGCATCGTCGAGCAGGGGCCGACCGCGCAGGTGCTGGCCAGGCCGCGCAGCGCCTTCGCCGCCCGGATCGCCGGCCTCAACATGGTCCGCGGCACTCTCGAGGGCCACGGTGTCCGGACCCTGGACGGGCTGCTCGTCGAGGGACTGCTCGAGGAGCCCATCGCCCAGGGCGAGCACGCGGTCGCGGTCTTCCGGCCCAGCGCCGTCGGCGTCTTCCGCCAGCCTCCCGGCGGCAGTCCCCGCAACGCCATCGAGGTGACCGTCACCGAGCTCGAGCCGCACGGCGACCAGATCAGCGTCCGCACCAGCCACCTCAGCGCCGACATCACCGCCGCAGCCGTCGCCGACCTCGACCTGGCCCCGCAGACGGTCGTCACCTTCGCCGTCAAGGCCAGCGAGGTCGCGATCTACCGGACCTGAGGTTTCCGACCACCACGTTCCTCGTCGCTCAGGCCTTCGAGGGGTCTGCGACGGTGGCGCGGCGTCGCAGGTAGCGCTGCTCGGGCAGGCTGGGCGTGAGCCGCGCAGCCCGTGCGAAGTGCGCGCGTGCCCCGGCGAGGTCACCGTTCAGCTCGAGCAGATGCGCGCGGACCACCTCCGAGCGGTGGTGGTGCGCGAGGGCCGGGTCTCGGACGGCCTCGTCGAGCTGTGTGAGGGCTGCCGCGGCCCCGTGTACGGCGGCGACGGCCACGATGCGGTTGAGCGTGACCATCGGTCCAGGCGCGATCCGGGTGTGGAGGTCGTACAGCGCGAGGATCTGCGACCAGTCGGTGTCCTCGACCGTGGACGCCTCGCTGTGCACCGCGGCGATCGCGGCCTGCAGCTGGAACTTCCCGAGCACGGCGTCCGTGAGGGCGCCGGTCAGGATCCGGGCGCCCTCGGCGACGGCGGCGGCGTCCCAGAGCCGGCGGTCCTGTGCGGCGAGGGGGACGAGGTCGTGGTTGCCGTCGGTGCGGGCCAGGCGGCGGGCGTCCGTGAGCAGCATCAGAGCCAGCAGCCCGGCCACCTCCCCCTCGTCCGGCAGCCGGGCGTGGAGCTGGCGGGTGAGGCGGATCGCCTCTCCGGAGAGCTCGACCCGGTTCACGAGCCGGCCGGAGCTTGCGGTGTGGCCCTCGGTGAAGATGAGGTAGAGGACCTCGAGGACCGCCGGCAGTCGCTCGTCGCGCTCCCGGTCGGTGGGCTCACGGAACGTCGCACCCGCTGCCTTGATCCGGGCCTTCGCGCGACTGATCCGCTGGCCGACGGTGGCCTCCGGCAAGAGCAGCGCCCTGGCGATCTCGGCCGTCGTCAGCCCGCCGAGGGCACGCAGCGTGAGAGCCACCTGGGACCTGGCGGTGAGTGCGGGATGGCAGCACAGGAACAGCAGGGGAAGCGTGTCGTCGACGACGGAGCCGGGAGAGCTCTCGGGACCGACGTCGGGTGGGAAGCGCTCCTCGCGTCGGCGCCGTGCGGCGTCCTGCCGCCACATCTCGACGAGCCGACGCGAGGCCACGGTGACCAGCCAGCCCATCGGGTTGGTGGGGAGGCCGTCCCGCGGCCACGACACGGAGGCGGCCAGGAGGGCCTCTTGCGCAGCGTCCTCACAGACGTCGAAGCCACCGTGCCGTCGGACCAGGACGCCCACGAGGCGGGGCGCCAGCTCACGCAGGAGCGCCTCGGTCTGCTGCTGCTCGGACACTCACATGTCCCACTCGCTCGTGTCCAGGACAGGACGCACCTCGACGAGGCCCCACACCGCATCCGGGACCCGTGCCGCGATCTCGACGGCGCGCTCGTGAGAGTCGCAGTCGAGGAGGTAGAACCCTGCCAGGTGCTCCTTGACCTCGGCGAAGGGCCCGTCGGTGGTCATCGTCTCACCCTCGCGAGCGGTGACCCGGGTGCCCAGCGACGGGTCGGCCAGTCCCTCGGAGACGACCAGCTCCCCCGAGGCGGCCAGCTCGCGGCTGAGGGCGAGGTGGTCCCGGCCGAAGTGGTCACGCTGGTCGTCGGTGAGTGCCTCCCAGCGTTCCTGGAAGTGCGGGTTGCTCATGATCAGGATCAGGTATCTCATGCGGGCCTCCTGGGCTCGTCATCTCGGTGGACACCAGGGTGTCGAAGCCGCGGCGCCGGCTTCGACACCCTCGTAGCCGCGCCTACTCCGAGGCGCCGAACGAGGAGCCACACCATGCCTACACCCACTCGCACCGAATCCAGCCCCACCACCACCGACTCGGTCACCGACATCGGCGCCGTCCTGGCCGAGCACTCGGCAGCGCACGCGGCGCGCGACGTCACGCGGCTCCTGGCCCTCTACGCCCCCGAGGCTGCCTCCTACACCCTCGCGCCGCCGCTGCAGCAGGGCCCGGACACGGAGTACGGCACCCCGGAGGGGCTCCAGCGGTGGTTCGACACCTTCGACGGCCCGGTCGGCATCCTCTACCGTGACCCCGCCGTCGTGACCTCCGGTGACGTGGCCTTCGTGCACTGCCTCACGCAGATGACGGCCACGCCGCTGGGCAGTGGTGACTCGTTCTCGTTCTGGCTGCGGTCGACCTTCGGTCTGCGGCAGGTCGAGGGGCGCTGGCTGATCGCGCACCGCCACGAGTCGGTCCCGTTCCACATGGACGGCAGCTTCCGGGCGGCGACAGAGCTCGAGCCGATGCGGTAGGGAGCGTCCCGCGGCGGTTGGCCTGTCCCCGGCGTCGAGTCAGCTGCCCGCCGACGGTGGCCGCGGCGGACGTCTCGTCTGGTCGAGGTAGCGCTGCATGAGGTCGGGGCTCAGGCCGTCTCCGAAGGTCGCGCCGCCGGCGTGTGCCGCCGCCACCCGGCGCCGGCCCGACGTGCGTCTCAGTGCGGCGACAGCGAGGCACCCGGCCGCGGCACCGAACCAGACCAGCACCAGTCCGGCGTCCACCCACTTGGTGACGCGGTCGGCCAGGGCCTGGCCGGGGTCGTCCGGGTCGACGTACACCGTGACGGCGGTGTCGTGGGCCGGTGCCTCGCCCGGGGCGTCGAGGGTGTAGCTGTGGCCCGCCACCCGGTAGTAGATGATGCCGCCGCTGTTGGTGCCGGTGACCGCGTCACCGGTCCAGTACAGCCTCGAGGGCGACTGCAGCTCGGCGAGCATGAACAGGACGCCCACGACGACCAGCGCCAGCGCCACGCCGCTGGAGGGCCGCAGGAGCGCCGTGCCGAGCCAGTCCCTGAACCGCGCCGCCATCGCCCACCCCCGACGAGCCGAAGAACAACCCTGTGTGACTCGACAGCCTAGTGGCTGGACGCTGCTCCGCCGGGATCACGCGGAACCCGGTTATGGGCCCGCCCGCAGAGGGGGGCGGCGGGCGGGCCAAGCGCTCGTCCGGGGGGAGACAGGCGCTCATCAAGGTCATTCCCACCTCCAGCCGTGCGACACCTAGGTCTAGACCAACGATCGCGCGTCGGCACTCAGAACGTGTGCTCCGGCCCGGGGAAGCTCCCGGATGCCACCTCCGAGGCGTAGTCGCGGGCAGCCCCCAGGAGTACGCCGTGCAGATCGGCGTACTGCTTGACGAAACGCGGCAGCCGCCCCGTGCGCAGCCCCGCCATGTCCTGCCAGACCAGCACCTGCGCGTCGCAGTCCGCACCGGCCCCGATGCCGATCGTCGGGATCCTCAGCGTCTTGGTGATCTCGCCGGCCACGTCACCGGGCACCATCTCCAGCACGCAAGCGAAGGCGCCGGCGGCCTCGAGCGCCTGCGCGTCCGCCAGCAGCCGTTGCCCGGTCTCGCCGCGGCCCTGCACGCGGTAGCCGCCGAGGTTGTGCTCGGACTGGGGGGTGAAGCCGATGTGCGCCATCACCGGGATGCCGGCCTGGGTGAGCAGCTGCACCTGCGGGGCCATCTCGGCACCGCCCTCGAGCTTGACGGCGTGCGCGTTGGCCTCCTTCATGAACCGCACCGCGGTGTGGAACCCCTGCTCGGGCGAGGCCTGGTAGGAGCCGAAGGGCAGGTCGGCGACGACCAGCGCACGGGTGACCGACCGGGTGACCGCGCGCACGAGGGGCAGGAGCTCGTCGACGGTGACCGGCAGCGAGGTCTCGTTGCCGTAGACGTTGTTCGACGCCGAGTCGCCGACGAGCAGCACCGGGATGCCGGCCTCGTCGAAGACCGCGGCGGTGTACATGTCGTAGGCGGTCAGCATCGCCCACCTCTCGCCCCGCTCCTTCATCTCGCGCAGGTGGTGGGTGCGGATCCGCCTGACCGGCTTGGCCGGCTGCCGATCGGCCGGACCACTGCCGTACGGCGCTGTCGTCTCGCTCATGCTGCCCTCGCAAAGTGTCGCTCTCGAGGCTCCTGGTGAGTCCCCGGACCACCCCTGAGGCTAGTCCGACCTGTTTGACAGACTCCAGGTGTGGACTTCGACTCGGTGTACGACCAGGGCTTCGCTCGCGTCGCCGCCTGTACGACGGTCACCGCCATCGCGGACCCACGGTCGAACGCCGCGGCCGTGATCACCGAGGCGCAGGCCTGTGACGCCGACGGTGTCGCAGTGGCGCTGTTCCCCGAGCTGGCGCTGACCGGCTACGCGGTCGAGGACCTGTTCCTGCAGGAGGCGGTGCTCGACGAGGTGGAGGAGGCGATCGCGGACATCGTCGCGGCGTCGGTCGACCTCCGCACGGTGATCGTGGTCGGTGCGCCCCTTCGGCAGGGCAACCGGCTGCTGAACACCGCCGTCGTGGTGCACGGGGGTGCGGTCCTCGGGGTGGCGCCCAAGTCCTACCTGCCGAACTACCGCGAGTTCTACGAGCGGCGGCACTTCGCACCGGGCGACGACCGACGAGGCTCGACGATCGAGCTCGGCGGCGTCACGGTGCCGTTCGGCCCGGACCTGCTGTTCCGGGCGCACGACGTGCCCGGACTCGTCGTACACGTGGAGATCTGCGAGGACCTGTGGGTGCCGGTGCCGCCGAGCTCGGAGGCATCGTTGGCCGGCGCGACCGTGCTGCTGAACCTCTCCGGCAGCCCGATCACGGTGGGCCGGGCCGACGACCGGCGGCTGCTGGTCCGGTCCCAGTCGCAGCGCTGCCTCGCGGCGTACCTCTATGCCGCGGCCGGTGCCGGGGAGTCCAGCACCGACCTGTCCTGGGACGGGCAGACGATGGTCTACGAGATCGGTGAGCTGCTCGCCGAGACCGAGCGGTTCCCCGACGGCGCGCGTCGCGCGGTGGCCGACGTGGACCTGCTGCGGATCCGGCAGGAGCGGATGCGGCAGGGCACCTTCGACGACAACCGGCGCACCTGGCAGGACCGGGTCGGGGCCTTCCGCACCGTCGACTTCGAGCTGGACCCGCCGCGCGGCGACATCGGGCTGCGGCGGCAGGTGGACCGCTACCCGTTCGTGCCCGACGACCCGGCGCGTCTGGCGCAGGACTGCTACGAGGCCTACAACATCCAGGTGTCCGGGCTCGAGCAGCGGCTGCGCGCGATCGGCAACCCGAAGGTGGTGATCGGCGTCTCGGGAGGCCTGGACTCCACGCACGCGCTGATCGTCGCCGCGCAGGCCATGGACCGGCTCGGTCGGCCGCGCAGCGACATCCTGGCCTTCACGCTGCCGGGCTTCGCCACCAGCAAGGGCACCAAGGACAACGCCACCCGGCTGTCGGCCTCGCTCGGGGTCACCTTCGAGGAGCTGGACATCCGGCCGGCAGCCGAGCAGCTGCTGGGCGACCTGGGGCACCCGTTCTCGCACGGCGAGCCGGTCTACGACGTCACGTTCGAGAACGTGCAGGCCGGGCTGCGCACCGACTACCTGTTCCGGCTGGCCAACCAGCGCGGCGGCATCGTGCTCGGCACCGGCGACCTCTCTGAGCTGGCGCTGGGCTGGT
>CAXSHL010000027.1:0-46917 GCA_964237315.1 uncultured Nocardioidaceae bacterium | reverse complement strand
TGCAGGCCGGCGTGCTCAAGGGCGAGGTCAAGGACATGCTGCTCCTCGACGTCACCCCGCTGAGCCTCGGCATCGAGACCAAGGGCGGCGTGCTCACGCGCCTCATCGAGCGGAACACGACGATCCCGACCAAGCGGTCCGAGGTCTTCACCACCGCTGATGACAACCAGCCCTCGGTGATGATCCAGGTCTACCAGGGCGAGCGCCAGATGGCCGCGCAGAACCAGCCGCTCGGCAACTTCGAGCTGACCGGACTGCCGCCGGCACCCCGGGGCGTGCCGCAGGTCGAGGTCACCTTCGACATCGACGCCAACGGCATCGTGCACGTGTCCGCCAAGGACCGCGGCACCGGCCGCGAGCAGTCGATGACGATCACCGGCGGGTCGGCGCTGTCCAAGGACGAGATCGACAAGATGGTCCGCGACGCCGAGCAGTACGCCGAGGAGGACCGTCGCCGCAAGGAGGCCGTCGAGACCCGCAACCAGGCCGACGGGGTCGCCTACAGCACCGAGAAGTTCCTCTCCGAGAACGGTGACAAGATCCCCGCCGAGGTCAAGACCGAGGTGGAGGGTGACCTCGAGGCGTTGAAGAAGGCGCTGGAGAACGACAGCGAGGACGCCGTCTCCGACATCTCGGCAGCGCTGGCCAAGCTCAACGAGTCCAGCCAGAAGATGGGCGCCGCGATGTACGCCGCCGGCGAGGCCGACGCGGCTGCGGCCGGCGGCACCACCGGGACCGGGGACTCCGACGACGACGTCGTGGACGCCGAGATCGTCGACGAGACCGACGGCACCGAGGGTGACAGCGGCAGCACCGGGAACGAGGGCGAGAGCAAGTGACCGAGCACCAGCAGCAGGCTGCTGAGTTCCTCGACGCCGAGGGGCGGGGCCCGCAGGAGACTGCGGGCCCCGCCCCCGAGGCGGGGTCCGGCGACGAGCCGTCCTCGCCGACCGGTGCGGGCCCGGCGGCAGAGCTCGGCGCCGCCCAGGCGCGGGTCGCGGCCCTGACCGACGACCTGCTGCGGCTGCAGGCCGAGTACGTCAACTACAAGCGGCGGGTCGACCGGGACCGGGACCTGGTCAAGCAGAACGCGACCTTCTCGGTGCTCTCCGCGATGCTGCCGATCCTCGACGACCTCGACCGGGCGCGTGAGCACGGCGAGCTCGAGGGTGGCTTCAAGGCCGTCGCGGACTCGCTGGAGCGGGTCGTCGCGGCGCACGGGCTGGTCAAGTTCGGCCGTCCGGGCGACGAGTTCGACCCCCGCTTCCACGAGGCGCTGATGCACTCGCTGTCCCCCGACGTCACCACGACGACCTGCCAGACCATCATCTCGGCGGGCTACCAGATGGGCGAGCGCGTCGTACGCCCCGCCCAGGTGACCGTGGTCGACCCGGAGCCGGAGGGCTCGGCGGACGTGGGCAAGCCGAGCCTGGTCGAGGTCGCGAACGAGGCGGCCCAGGGCGAGCCGGAACCCAGCGACGCCCGCGAGGCGCCAGGCGGCGAGACCCAGCCGGCCGACGAGCCGGCGACCCAGCACAGCAACGAGTGACCAGCACAGCAACGACTAGCAGTTCCGAGACGTCCCACGCACGGTGGGGAGGAGGGTGTCCCAGATGACCAATGCCGACTGGGCGAACAAGGACTTCTACAAGGTCCTCGGAGTCGCCAAGGACGCTGACGCGGCGGCGATCAAGAAGGCCTACCGGAAGCTGGCGCGCGCCAACCACCCCGACTCCCACCCGGGTGACCAGGCCGCCGAGGACCGGTTCAAGGCGATCGCCGAGGCCTACGACGTCGTCGGCGACCCCGACAAGCGCAAGCAGTACGACGACCTGCGGGCCGGGATCGGGGGCTTCGGGCCCTTCACCACCGGAGGAGCCGGCGGCACGCCGTTCGACATCAACGACGTCTTCAGCGGCCGGAGCGCCAACGGCGGAGGTCTCGGCGACCTGTTCGGCGGGATGTTCGGCGGCGGCCCGGGCGGCAGCACCCGGACCCGGACGTCGGCGCCGCGACGCGGTGCGGACATCGAGACCGACGCCACCATCGGGTTCGCCGACTCGATCGAGGGCGTCACCGTGTCCCTGCGGCTGACCTCCGACGCGCCGTGTCCGGACTGCTCGGGCACCGGCGCCAAGGCAGGCACGCTGCCCCGGGTCTGCCCGGACTGCGAGGGGGTCGGCATGCGCGCGGCCTCCGTGGGCGGTGCGTTCACGATGAACGAGACCTGCCCCACCTGCCACGGCCGCGGGCTCGTCGTGGACGACCCGTGCCCGACCTGCCACGGCTCCGGTCGCGGCATGTCGAACCGCACCATCTCCGCCCGGATCCCGGCCGGCGTCAAGGACGGCCAGCGCATCCGGCTCCGCGGCAAGGGCGCGGCGGGCGAGCGAGGCGGACCGGCCGGTGACCTGTTCGTCAACGTCAAGGTGGCCTCGCACCCGCTGTTCGGCCGCAGGGGCGACAACCTGACGCTCACGGTCCCGGTCAGCTTCGACGAGGCCGCCCTGGGTGCGGAGATCAAGGTGCCGACCCTCGGTGGCGCGCCGGTGACGCTGAAGATCCCGGCCGGCACGCCGAACGGGCGGTCGTTCCGGGTCCGTGGCCGGGGCGTCCCGCACACCAGTGGTCCCGCCAAGGGCTCGACCGGCGACCTGCTGGTCACCGTGGAGGTCCAGGTGCCCGCCGTGCTCAACGCCAAGGCCCGGGACGCGGTCCAGGCCTATCGCGAGGCGACCGGTGACGCCGACCTGCGGGCGAACCTCTTCGACGCGGGGAGGACGTCGTGACCGGGCGGCCCCCCACCGGCCAGGGCCGCACACCTGCCGGTCCGACCCTGCGGCCGGGCCGGGCGACGGCGCCGGACCCGGAGGTCCCCGTCTTCGTGATCAGCGTCGCGGCGGAGCTCACCGGGCTGCACGCCCAGACGCTGCGCACCTACGACCGGCTCGGGCTGGTGAGTCCGGGCCGCACCGGGGGCGGCGGTCGCCGCTACTCCTGGCGCGACATCGAGCTGCTGCGCGAGGTCGCGGAGCTCACCTCCAACGGCATCGGCCTCGAAGGGGTGCGCCGGATCCTCCAGCTCGAGCACCAGGTCGACGCGCTCCAGCGCCGCGTCGACGAGCTTGAGCGGGACGTCGCCGCCGCCGACTACGCGCTGCACCAGACACTCACCCACCAGCAGGGCCTCCCGTCCCTGCCTCGCACCAACCTGCCTGCCGTGCGCCCCAGCACCTCGACCGGCCAGTCGATGACGATCTGGCGCCGCGGCCGCAGCTGAAGGAAGGACCTTCCATGGACGCATCCAAGTTCACCACCCGCAGCCAGCAGGCGATCAACGCCGCCATCGAGTCCGCCGCCTCCGCCGGACACGCGCAGGTCGAGGCCGTCCATCTCCTCGACGCGCTGCTCCGCCAGCCCGAGGGGATCATCCACCCGCTGCTGCAGGCCGTCGGCGCGACGCCCTCGGCGGTCGAGTCCGCTGTGCGGGCCGAGCTGCGCCGGCTGCCCGCCGCCTCCGGATCGGCGGTCGCTGCTCCGTCGTACGCCCGTGCTGCGCTCGCGGTGCTCACCCGGGCCGCTGACATCGCCGCGGAGATGAAGGACGACTTCGTCTCCACCGAGCACCTGCTGATCTCGGTCGCCGCGGTCGAGTCACCGGCCGCGAACCTGCTCACCCGCGTGGGTGCCACCGCCGACGCGCTCCGGGGCGCACTGGCCGGCGTGCGCGGCCCCGGCCGCGTGACCACGCAGGACCCCGAGGCGACCTACCAGTCGCTGGAGAAGTACGCCGTGGACCTGACCGCCTCTGCCGCCGAGGGCAAGCTGGACCCGGTGATCGGCCGGGACAGCGAGATCCGCCGGCTCGTGCAGGTGCTGTCCAGGCGCACCAAGAACAACCCGGTCCTGATCGGCGAGCCGGGCGTCGGCAAGACCGCCGTCGTCGAGGGGCTCGCTCAGCGCGTCGTCGATGGCGACGTTCCGGACTCCCTGAAGAACCGCAAGGTGCTCTCACTCGACCTGTCCGCGATGGTGGCGGGCGCGAAGTACCGCGGCGAGTTCGAGGAGCGCCTGAAGGCGGTGCTCGCCGAGATCAAGCAGTCCGAGGGCCAGATCATCACCTTCATCGACGAGCTGCACACGGTCGTCGGGGCGGGTGCCGGTGGCGACTCCGCGATGGACGCGGGCAACATGCTCAAGCCGATGCTCGCCCGCGGTGAGCTCCGGATGATCGGCGCCACCACGCTGGACGAGTATCGCGAGCGGATCGAGAAGGACCCCGCCCTGGAGCGCCGCTTCCAGCAGGTGTTCGTCGGCGAGCCGTCGGTGGAGGACACCGTGGCGATCCTTCGCGGGCTCAAGGAGAAGTACGAAGCCCACCACGGGGTCACGATCGAGGACTCCGCGCTGGTCGCCGCCGCGATGCTGTCCGACCGCTACATCACCGGGCGGCAGCTGCCCGACAAGGCCATCGACCTCGTCGACGAGGCCGCGTCCCGGCTGCGGATGGAGATCGAGTCCTCACCGGTCGAGATCGACCAGCTCCGCCGCTCGGTGGACCGGATGAAGATGGAGGAGCTCGCGCTCGCCCGCGAGGACGACGCCGCGTCGAAGGACCGCCTCGAGCGGCTGCGCGCGGACCTCGCCGACCGCGAGGAGGAGCTGCGCGGGCTGGAGAGCCGCTGGGCCCGCGAGAAGGCCGCCCTCGAAGGCGTCGGCGAGCTGCGCAAGCAGATCGACGAGCTGCGGATGCAGGCCGACAAGCTGCTCCGCGAGGGCAACCTGCAGGGCGCCAGCGAGATCAGCTACGGACGCATCCCCGAGCTGGAGAAGCAGCTCGAGGTCGCCGCGCAGGACGAGCAGCAGGTCACCGACCCGATGGTGCGCGAGGAGGTCGGCCCCGAGGAGATCGCCGACGTCGTCGAGGCCTGGACCGGCATCCCGACCGGCCGGCTCCTGGAGGGCGAGACCGCCAAGCTGCTGCGCATGGAGGACGTGATCGGCGAGCGGCTGATCGGTCAGCGCCCTGCGGTCCAGGCGGTCTCGGACGCCGTACGCCGTTCTCGCGCCGGCATCTCCGACCCGGACCGACCCACGGGCTCGTTCCTGTTCCTGGGTCCGACCGGGGTCGGGAAGACCGAGCTCGCCAAGTCCCTGGCGGACTTCCTGTTCGACGACGAGCGGGCGATCATCCGCATCGACATGAGCGAGTACAGCGAGAAGCACTCGGTGTCGCGGCTGGTCGGAGCGCCTCCCGGCTACGTCGGGTACGACGAGGGCGGGCAGCTCACCGAGGCGGTCCGTCGGCGGCCCTACTCCGTGGTGCTGCTCGACGAGGTGGAGAAGGCGCACCCCGAGGTCTTCAACATCCTGCTGCAGGTCCTCGACGACGGCCGGCTGACCGACGGTCAGGGCCGCACGGTCGACTTCCGCAACGTGGTGATGATCCTCACCTCGAACCTGGGCTCGACGTTCCTGGTCGACCCCGTCCTGGACGAGGAGAAGAAGCGCGACTCGGTCATGTCGGTGGTGCGGCAGGCGTTCAAGCCGGAGTTCCTCAACCGGCTCGACGAGATCGTGCTGTTCGACGCGCTGTCCCGCGACGAGCTGTCGCACATCGTGGACCTGCAGATCGCCGAGCTCGGCCGCCGGCTGACCTCTCGCCGGATCACCGTCGAGGTCACCGAGGCCGCGCACGACTGGCTCTCGCTGACCGGCTACGACCCGGCGTACGGCGCCCGGCCGCTGCGCCGCCTCGTGCAGACCGCCATCGGCGACCCGCTCGCCCGGATGCTGCTCGGCGGCGACGTGCGGGACGGCAACACGGTGACCGTGGACGTCGACCCGACCGGGGAGGGCCTGCTGCTGACCGCCGCGGCCCAGGCAGCCGCCTGAGCCGAGCCCTCAGAGCTGCTGTCGAGCAGCAGCCGGTAGCGCCTCGGTGGAGCGAGCGGGCGCCGTGACCGGGTCCTCGGGAAGGGCCTGCACCTGCTCCACGCACCACGGGCTGACGTCCCGCTGGCCGGCCAGCACCGCGGCCCGGAACGCCTCCCAGTCGACCCACTCGAAGGAGTCCACCTCCGAGGGGTCGGCTTGCACCTCGTCGCCGGTGGTCGCCACGAACACCGGGCACATCTCGTTCTCGACCACGCCGTCGGGCATCACCGCACGGTAGCGGAACGCCGGCAGCATCAGGCGTACGTCGTCCACCTCGACCCCCAGCTCCTGGCTCGCCCGGCGACGCACCGCCTCGGCCAGGTCCTCACCGGGCCCCGGGTGACCGCAGAAGCTGTTCGTCCACACTCCGGGCCAGGTCGGCTTGTCGGTGGCCCGGCGGGTCAGCAGCAGCGAGCCGGCGCCGTCGAAGACGTAGCAGGAGAACGCCAGGTGCAGCGGGGTGTCCCGGTGGTGCACCGTGCTCTTGTCCGCGACCCCGACCGCCCGACCGGCCTCGTCGAGGAGGACGACACGTTCCACATCAGCTCCGTTCACGCCGGCCTCGCCAGCTGGTTGACGGCCATCTCGAACACCCGGGGCAGCGCGGATGCCGCCGGCACGATGCGGGTGCGCAGTGCCGGGTGCCGGGTGGCGGTGAGCAGGCCCGCGGTCAGCAGGTCGTGGCGCCGGGTGACCCGTCGCCAGGACCGCTCGTAGGAAGCTGGATCGTCGGCGAGCACCGCGGCCACGGCTGCTCGGGCCTGGGCGACGCCGGCCGCGATGCCCTCGCCGGTCAGGGCGTCGACGTAGCCCGCCGCGTCCCCGGCGAGCAGCGCGCGGCCCCGCACCCGTGCCGAGGAGCCCTGCCGCAGCGGACCTGCGCCGCGGACCCTCGACCGGGGCAGCCCCTGCAGTCGACGCGCCAGAGCCGGGAAGGTGGCGAGCAGGTCCTCGAAGCCGCCGCGCCGTCCGCCCAGCACGGCCACCCCGACGCGGCCCTCACCCACCGGGGTCACGTACGCCTCCCCCACCGGTGACCAGTGCACCTCCACGAACGACGTCCACGGGGCCGTCTCGACGTGGCAGCGCAGGCCGTACCTCCGGGCCGTCCGCGGTGCAGCGGTCAGACCGAGCTGCCGACGCACCGGCGAGTGCAGCCCGTCCGCAGCGATCAGGTAGCGCGCCGGCTCCCCGTCCACGAGCACGTGGTCCCCACCGTCCACGACGTCCGTCACCGGCCGGTGCTCGACGAGGATCCCGGCAGCGCGTACGGCGTCCAGGAGGGCGCCGTGCAGCTCCGTGCGCGCGACGCCGCGCCCCGGACCGTGCTTGAACCTCGCCTCCGCGTCGTACCGCGTGTCCACGTAGCGGATGCCGTCGATGCGGTGCCCGCCCAGCCGTACGCCGAGGTCCAGCAGGCCGGCGACCGCCGCCGGCATCAGCCCCTCGCCGCAGGCCTTGTCGATGACCCCGTGACGCGGCTCGCGGACCACCACGTCCAGGCCGGCCCGGGCGGCGTACAGCGTGGTCGCCAGTCCCACCGGCCCACCGCCAGCGACCACCAGGTCGCGCATCAGGCGTCGCTCATGACCCGGGCCAGCGCGTCGTTCTCGGCGCGCAGCCGGACGGTGAGCAGCGCCGCGTTCGCGACCGTGAAGACAAGCGCCGTCACCCAGGCGGCGTGCACCAGCGGCAGGGCCACGCCCTCGACCACGACGGCGACGTAGTTGGGGTGGCGGAAGAACCGGTAGGGGCCGGAGGCGACCAGCGGCAGGCCGGGTACGACGATCACCCGGGTGTTCCAGCGCGGACCCAGCGTGGTGATGCACCACCACCGCAGGCCCTGGGACGCGACCGCCAGCACCAGCATGCTCCCCGCCAGCGCAGGAGACACGTGCGGTCGACGCACCCACGCCTCGACCAGCATGCCCACGAGCAGGCCGGTGTGCAGCACGACCATCACCGGGTAGTGGCCGCGACCGGTCTCCCGGCCGCCGCGCTCCAGGCTCCAGGCGGCGTTGCGGTTGGACACCACCAGCTCCGCGAGCCGCTCGACCCCGACCAGTGCGACCAGGGCGGTGAAGAAGGCCAGGGAGGTCACGCGTCCTCCGGCATCCGGAGCAGCACCAGCTCGGAGCAGAAGCCCGGACCCATCGCCATCAGCATCCCGTAGGACCCCGGACGCGGGGGCCGGTCCCGCAGGGTGTCCTCGAAGACGTGCAGCACCGAGGCGGAGCTCAGGTTGCCGATCCGGGACAGGGAGTCCCAGGTCATCTGCACCGCCGACCGGGGGAGCCCGAGTGCGTCCTGGATCGCCTCGAGGACCTTGGGGCCGCCGGGGTGGCAGACCCACCACTCGATGTCCTCGCGTCCCAGACCACGATCCGCCAGGAACCCGTCGACGTCCGCACCGAGGTAGGCCCGGACCAGGTCGGGCACGTGGGCGTCCAGGACGATCCGAAGTCCGGTCGAGGTGACGTCCCAACCCATCGTCCGCTCGGTGTCGGGGTAGAGGTGGCTGCGCGAGGTGAGCACCTCGACGCCTCCGGGCTCGTCGACGACGCGCTCGCCGCCGACCGCGACCACCGCGGCGGCGCCGTCCCCGAACAGGCCGCTGGCCACCAGGTTGGCCACCGACACGTCGTCGCGCTGCACCGTCAACGAGCACAGCTCGACCGAGACCAGCACCGCCACCTCGTCGGGATGGCCGACCAGGTAGTCCTCGAGCCGGGCCACGCCGGCTGCCCCGGCCACGCACCCGAGCCCCACCAGGGGCACCCGCTTGACGTCGGGACGCAGGCCGACGAGTGCGGCGATGCGGGCGTCCAGGGAGGGTACGGCGAGACCGGTGACGGTCGTGGACATGATCAGGTCCACGTCACCCGGGGTGAGGCCCGCGGCCTTGAGGGCGTCGACCAGCGCCTGCGCGCCGAGCTGGACGCCGACCTCGATGAACCGGTCGTTGGACCGGCCGAAGTCGGTGAGGCTGCCGTAGTCCTCGAGCGGCATCGCCAGGTGCCGTTGCCTGACGCCGGCGTTCGCGTGCACCCGGCGCAGCAGGCGCTCGTCGAGGGAGCCGCCGGCGATCACCCCGGCGAACGCGTCGGTGATCTCCTGCTGGGAGTAGCGGTGCTCGGGCAGAGCACTTCTGATCGACAGGATCTGCATGGGGCTCTCCCTCTCAGGGTGCGACGGCCGGGTCCGCCGAAGGCGTGGGTGTACCCAGTCCGCGCGCCAGCCCACCGACCAGCCCACCGACCAGCCGAGGCGTGATGAGGCCCTGGCCGAGCCCGATCTCGACCAGGTCGTCGAACACCCGCTGGTCCCGCGCCGCCGCCCGGATGCCGGCGTCCACGACGGCCGGTGCGTTGGACAGCCTCGAGGTGACGAACGTGTGGTGGAGGTGGCGCGCGAGCAGCCGCCGTACCCCATCACGGTGCCGGGCGCCGGCCGTCTCCGGAGCCGACGAGCGCAGCGTCGCAGCGGCCGTCCGGCCCGCCGAGATGCCGGACGCGACGGCGTAGTAGATGCCCTCGCCGGTCATCGGGTTGATCAGCCCGGCTGCGTCACCGGTGAGCAGCACGCGCCCGTCCGGCTGCGGCCACCGCCACGGGCTGAGCGGCAGGTGGTGGGCCCGCCACTGCTCCCCGCCCTCGGCGGCGCCCGGCAGCAGCCGCTCGAGCTGCTCGAGCAGCAGCCCCCGCGACGGGGGTTCGGCAGCGCCGCCGAGCAGCTCGCCGTACCCGATGTTGGAGAGTCCGTCGCCGCGGTCGAACGCCCAGGCGTACGACGGCTGGCGGCGGTCGCCGTACACGATGACCTGCCGGCCCACACGCCCTGCCGGGGTGGGGGCGTAGCCACGGATCGCGAGGGCCCGACGTCGTACGGCCGGCCGGCCGATCGCCGTGCGGAGCACCGAGTGGGCGCCGTCGGCGGCGACGACCACCCGGCCCGTGAAGCGGCCGTCGAGCACCACACCATCGGGGGTGACCTCCAGCTCGCGGACCCGGTGGCGGTGCAGCTCGGCACCGGCGCGGATGGCGTGCTGTACGAGGCGGGCGTCGAGGACCTGCCGGGGGATCACCCACACCGGCCGGGGCAGCTGTCGGTGCACGCGGGCCGCCGACGGCGGGCGCGCGAGCTCCATCTGCCGCAGCGGAGCCCAGTCGTCCGCGACGCCGTGGACGCCGACCGTGGCGAGCGCGTCGAACACGTGCGGGGCGATGCCGTCGCCGCAGGACTTGTCGCGCGGGAAGTCCTCCCGGTCCAGCAGCAGCACCCGCAGGTCCGGGTCGGCGTGCAGGGCGCCCAGTGCCGCCGAGGTGCCGGCCGGTCCGGCCCCGACCACCACCAGGTCCCAGACGTCGTCAGCGGTCGATGCGCTCACGTCCTGGTCCCTTCCTCGCCCGCTGCCCCGGTGTCGTGACCGGTGGGCCCTGCGCTCTGCTCACCGGTCTCTGCTCACTAGTCTGGGCCAGGGTACGGGGGCGTGCGTGATGGAATGGCTGCATGGGTGGTCAGGCATGAGCGGCATGGGCCCACGCTCCGGGACGGACCCGGCAGGCGCTCGCCCCCGGCAGGTGACCATCGCCGGGGTGATGGCGACGGTGGCGTGCGTGCTGCTGGTCTTCGCCCTCTTCGACGCCATGTCGGCGGTGGGGTCCACCGACACCCAGAAGTCCGTGCGCGACTTCCTCGAGAAAGGCCCGGGCGGCACCCTCGGCGTGGGCGTCGACGGGGTCACCGACATCCTGCGCGGTGTCGTGCTGTTCAGCGGCGCCCTGGCGGCCGCCGGAGTGATCCTCGCCGTCTACTGCCTGCGCCGGCACCGCGGGGCCCGGGTCGGGCTGAGCGTGGTCGCTGTGCTGATGCTGTTCACCACCACGTTCGTGGCCGGGCTGCTGCCCTTCGTGGTCGCCCTCGCGGCGAGCATGCTGTGGCGCCGCGAGGCCCGCGACTGGTTCGACGGCCGCCAGCCTCAGCCGGCTGGCCCCGGCCGGGTCGCACCCCCGACCCCGACACCTGACCCTCCATCCGGCCCATCCGGCCCATCCGGCCCACCCGTCCCAACCGGGGAGCCGGGACGACCCGCGGGGCCCTACGGCCCGGGGGTGGGCGACGGGCCACCTCCGTTCTCGGCCTACGGGACACCGGCGTTCGGCACACCGCCTCCCTGGGGGTCGCCCACGGTCGGCGTCCGCCGTCCGGCCTCGGTCACGGCCGCCGTCTGGCTGACCTGGGTCTGCTGCGCGGTGACGGCGTTTCTGCTGGTGCTGCTGGTGGTGCTGCTGCTCGCGGAGCGGGACCAGCTGGTGACCGAGCTGCGGCGCAACCCCAGCATCGCCGACAGCGGCTACAGCACCGACCAGCTCGTCGCCTCACTGTGGGTGGTGGCCGCCGTCGGCATCTTCTGGTCGCTGGCCGCGAGCGCGCTGGCGGTGCTGGCCTTCCAGGGCTTCCGCGCGGGCCAGGTCGGGGTGCTGGTCTCGGCTGCCATGGCCGGCGTGTTCGGCATCGCCACCGTGATCGTCCCGCTGCTGGCGCTCACGACCGTCGTGCTCCTCCTGGTGAGCCCCTCCCACCGCTGGTTCGCCACCCGCCGGACCTTCGGCGGCCGGGGTGGCCCGGGCGGCAGTGGCCCGCCGGGCGGGCCCGGCGGTTTCGGAGGCCCGGAAGGCTCGGGCGGCTCGGGCGGCTCGGGCGGATCAGGGTCAGACGACGCCGGCCGCCCCCCGGTCTGGTAGCCCGCGCTCCTTCTGCCGACCCGTCGCATCTGCACGCCGGACCCCGGTCGAGTCGTCGCGTCTGCACGCCCCTCGCCTTCTGCTGCAGGCGGCACCCTGGGGTCGCCACAACCGTTCCCGGTGACCGATGGTGGCGACCGTCATCCCCTCTGAGCAGCCACAACAGGTCACTGCGATCGATGTGGGCGATGTGCTGTCCGGCTCTGCGCCCCCACCGTCGCGCCGTACGACGGGCAGCCCGGCGGTGCAGGCGAGCCGGGTACGTGGCGCGGGCGGCCGATCGTCGTACTCCCCATGGGAAACGTGCACTTCCCACGGGCCACGTCCCATGGGGGGCGCCAAACGTCCTGCATACCTGGTAATCGGCGCTAGGAACCCGCCCGGCCGCCCGCGAGACGCGCCGGGTCGACCGGCCGACCAGACGCACCGGGCTCAGGCGTGCAGGTCGGCGGCCTGCAGCCGAGCGACGCTCTCCTCGAGGACGGCGGTGGCCTTGCAGAAGGCCCAGCGCACCAGGTGTCGGCCGGCGTCCTGGTCGTCGTAGAACAGCTGGCACGGGATCGCGACGACACCTGCCCGCTCGGGCAGGGCCAGGCAGAAGGCCAGTGCGTCCTGGTGGCCGTAGCGGCGCACGTCCGTGGTCACGAAGTACGTCGCCTCAGGCGAGTAGACGTCGACGTCGAGCGCCCGGAGGCCGGTCACCAGCAGGTCGCGCTTGGCCTCGAGGTCCTTGGCCAGCGCGTCGTAGAACGCCGCCTCCTGGGTCAGTGCGAACGCCACCGCCGGCTGCAGGGGGGCGGCGTTGGCGAAGGTGAGCCACTGCTTGGCCGCGAGCACCGTGTTCACCAGCTCCGCCGGGCCAGTGACCCAGCCGACCTTCCAGCCGGTGAACGAGAAGGTCTTGCCGGCGCTCGAGATGGTCACCGTCCGGTCCCACATCCCGGGCAGCGTGCAGATCGGGACGTGCTGGCGCCCGTCGAACAGCAGGTGCTCGTAGACCTCGTCGGTGACGACCACCAGGTCGTGCTCGGTCGCGACGTCGGCGACCGCCTGCAGCTCCTCGCGGGTCAGCACGGCGCCGGTCGGGTTGTGCGGGGTGTTCAGCAGGATGATCGCGGGGCGCGGGGTGACGGCGGCCCGCAGCGCGTCCACGTCGAGCCGGAAGTCCGGGGCCCGCAGGGTGACGGGACGGCGTACGCCGCCGGCCATCTCGATGCACGCGAGGTAGGAGTCGTAGTAGGGCTCGAGGACGACCACCTCGTCGCCCGGGTTGACCATCGCCAGGACCGCGGCGGTGATCGCCTCCGTCGCGCCGGCAGTCACCACCACCTGCGAGAGCGGGTCCAGCTCGATGCCGTAGTGCCGGGCCTGGTGTGCGGCCACCGCGTCCCGGAGCTCGGGGACGCCGACGCCCGGAGGGTACTGGTTGCGGCCGGTCCGCAGCGCCTCCACCGCGGCCTCGATGACCGCGGGCGGACCGTCCTGGTCGGGGAAGCCCTGGCCGAGGTTCAGGCTGCCGGTGCGCACGGCGAGTGCGGACATCTCCGAGAAGATCGTCGGCGGGATCGACCTCAGCCGTCGGGCCATCCGAGGGCTGGGTACGGCGCTGGGTGAGGACATGGGAGGACCCTACGTCCGCGCGGAGTCGTCCGTCGGGGGCTGTCGGCGGGGCCCACTAGGGTGACGCGTATGACGGACCGGGACGCCCTGCTCGCCCAGGTGACGAAGAAGGCCGTGGTGCACGGCACGGTGACGCTGTCCTCGGGGCGGGAGGCCGACTACTACGTCGACCTGCGCCGGGTCACGCTCGACGCCCAGGCGGCGCCGCTGGTGGGCCGGGTGCTGCTCGAGCTGACCGACGACTGGGACTTCGACGCCGTCGGCGGGCTGACGCTGGGCGCCGACCCGGTCGCCGTGTCGATGCTGCACGCGGCCGCGGCGCAGGGTCGGGAGCTGGACGCCTTCGTGGTCCGCAAGGCCGAGAAGGCGCACGGCCTCCAGCGGCGCATCGAGGGACCCGAGGTGACGGGGCGCCGGGTGCTGGCGGTCGAGGACACCTCCACCACCGGTGGCTCGGTGCTGACCGCCGTGCAGGCGCTGCGCGAGGCCGGGGCGGAGGTGGTCGGCGTGGCGGTCATCGTGGACCGCGGCACCGGCGCCCGGGAGGCGGTGGAGGCCGCCGGGTGCTCCTACCGGGCCGCCTACGACCTCGACGACCTCGGGCTGGCCGCGTCGTGAGCGCGCCGAGCGGAGTGCCCGCCGACTTCCTGCTGGCCGGGGCCTCGACCCTGGGGCTGATCGGGCGGGTCGAGGTGCTGAACCGGTGGTCCGAGCCCAGCGCCCTGCCCGAGATGTCGGTGGGGGCACTCGCGGCGCACCTCGGCTCCCAGGTGCTGACCGCGCACGCGGCGGTCACCGCCGGCAGCGGGGTGACCCAGGAGCGGCCGGTGCCGCTGCTCGAGCACTACCAGCGCGTGCCCTGGGCGCAGTCGGGCCTCGACGACCCGTCCAACGTGACGATCCGCGAGGGCGCCGAGCAGGCGGCCGGCACGGGTCACGACGGCCTGGTCAGGTCCGTCCAGGACGCCCTGCGCGACCTGACCGCGGCGTTCAGCACCACCCTGCCCACGGGGCTGCCACCGGCGATCCGGATGCCGTGGTGGGACTGGTCGCTGTCGTTCGAGGACTACCTGGTGACCCGGGTGATGGAGATGGTGGTGCACTCCGACGACCTCGCGGTCAGCGTCGACGTCGAGCCACCCGCACTGCCGCAGTCGGTGCTCGGGCCGGTCCTCGCGCTGCTGGTGGGCGTGTCGCTGCAGCGCCACGGTCAGCCGGCACTCGTCCGCGCCCTGTCCCGCAGTGAGCGCGCCCCCGCGTCGATCTCGGCCTTCTGAGACGCCCAGGGCTCAGGTCCGGCAGGGCTCAGGTGCGGCAGGGCTCAGGCGCGGGCGCGGTTCCGCGACCGCCGCTCCGAGACGTAGTGCCCCAGCATCGGCAGCACCGAGACCAGCACGATCAGCACGCAGATGGCATCGATGTGGGTCTTGATCACGTCGAACTGACCGAGCCAGTAGCCCGCCAGGGTCACCGAGCCACCCCACAGCACGGCGCCGATGCCCGAGTAGACGACGTACACCCGCGGGGACATCCGGCCCACCCCGGCCAGCAGGGTCACGAAGGTCCGGACGATCGGCACGAACCGCGCCAGGATGATCGCGCGCGGACCGTAGCGCTCGAAGAACTCGTGCGCCTGGTCGGCGTAGGACTGCTTGAACACCCGGGCACCCGGCTTGAAGAGGGCCGGCCCGATCCGGTAGCCGATCGCGTAGCCGCACAGGTTGCCCAGCCAGGCCGCGAGGATCACCGCGGCGACGGTCGGCACGATGCCCGGGGCGTACTTCCAGCCGTCGGCGACGAACAGCCCGGTGACGAACAGCAGCGAGTCGCCGGGCAGGATCGCGAACAGCCCGCACTCGGCGAAGATGACCAGCAGCATCCCCCAGAACGCGGATGACCCCATCCAGTTCAGCAGCACCTCGGGGTCCAGCCAGCCGATGCCGAGCAGCATCGGCGCCACCCCCACGAGTCCAGTCACCCGGTGAACCCTAGCGGTGCGACCTGAACGCCACCTGACTTCTCAGCGCTTCCCACCACCTAGCCTGGGACCGTGCCCGACGAGAGCCCCGAGGAGTCGCGGGCGCCGTACGACCCGATGCCGCACGGTCCTGCCGAGGTCGGCGTCGGCCCGTGGGTCGGGGAGTGGCCCACCGGGGAGAGGTACGACGGGCGCCTGCTCGCCGACGGGGACCGGCGCAACGTCGTGGACCGCTACCGCTACTGGACGATGGAGGCCATCGTCGCGGACCTGGACTCGCGGCGGCACCCGTTCCACGTGGCGATCGAGAACTGGCAGCACGACTTCAACATCGGCACGATCGTGCGCACCGCCAACGCGTTCCTGGCCGCCGAGGTGCACATCGTCGGCAACCGCCGCTGGAACCGCCGTGGTGCGATGGTGACCGACCGCTACCAGCACGTCCGGCACCACGCCGGGGTGCCGGAGCTCGCCGCCTCCCTCCTCGAGAGGGGTGTGACCGTGCTCGGCATCGACAACCTGCCCGGTTCGGCGCCGCTGGAGACCCTGGCCCTGCCGCGGCAGGTGTGCCTGCTGTTCGGTCAGGAGGGTCCAGGCCTCTCACCCCAGGCGCGAGAGGCCTGCGACGGCACGTTCTCGATCGCGCAGTTCGGGTCGACCCGGTCGATCAACGCCTCAGCAGCGGCGGCCATCGCGATGCACACCTGGGTCCGCCAGCATGCCGACCTCTCGGGGATCGGGGACGTGACTCGCCCATAGACCGGGCAGCCTCCTAGAGTGGCCGGTGGACTTCGTAGCAGGACCCGACCGCACGCACAGAGAGCAGGAGAAGCCGATGCCCATCGCCACGCCCGAGGTGTACGCAGAGATGCTCGACAAGGCGAAGCGTGAGTCCTTCGCCTTCCCCGCCATCAACGTCAGCTCGTCCCAGACCCTGAACGCAGCGCTCCAAGGCTTCGCCGAGGCGGGCAGCGACGGCATCGTGCAGGTGTCCACCGGCGGGGCCGACTACCTGTCCGGGCCGAACATCAAGAACATGGTCGCCGGGTCGGTGGCTCTCGCGTCGTACGCCACCGAGGTCGCGAAGAACTACCCCGTCAACATCGCCCTGCACACCGACCACTGCCCCAAGGACAAGCTCGACGGCTTCGTCCGGCCGCTGCTGGACATCTCGATCGAGCGGGTGAAGAACGGCCAGGAGCCGCTCTTCCAGTCCCACATGTGGGACGGCTCCGCGGTGCCGCTGGAGGAGAACCTGCAGATCGCCCAGGAGCTGCTCGAGAAGGCCGCCGCGGCGAAGATCATCCTCGAGATCGAGGTGGGTGTCGTCGGCGGTGAGGAGGACGGCGTCGAGGGCGGCGCGGGCGACAAGCTCTACAGCACCCCCGGCGACGCGCTGGACACCGTAGAGGCGCTCGGCCTCGGCGAGAAGGGCCGCTACCTCACCGCCCTGACCTTCGGCAACGTGCACGGCGTCTACAAGCCCGGCAACGTCAAGCTGCGCCCGGAGATCCTCCAGCAGGCCCAGCAGGCCGTCGTCGAGAAGCTCGGCCTGGACGAGGGCAGCCTGCCCTTCGACCTGGTCTTCCACGGCGGCTCGGGATCCCTGGCGGAGGAGATCGCCGCCGCCGTGAAGTTCGGCGTGGTGAAGATGAACGTGGACACCGACACGCAGTACGCCTTCACCCGCCCGATCGCCGGGCACATGTTCTCCAACTTCGACGGGGTGCTGAAGGTGGACGGCGAGGTCGGCAACAAGAAGGCCTACGACCCGCGCGCCTGGGGCAAGATCGGCGAGGCCGGTATGGCGGCGAGGGTCGTCGAGGCCTGCACGAACCTCTCGAGCACCGGCCAGAGCGTGGGTCAGTGAGCTTCCAGGACCTGATGGCCGGGCCGCCGCCCACCGAGCTGCCCGAGGACCCGGCGGCGGCCTCGCTCACCTCCGGCACGCCCCCGGCCGACGTGGTGCGCGCCCACCCGGAGTCGCCGCTGGCGTGGGCGATGCTCGCCGAGCAGGCGCTCGCGGATGACGCGGTGGATGACGTGACCGCCTACGCCTACGCGCGCGTCGGCTACCACCGCAGCCTCGACCAGCTGCGCCGCAACGGCTGGAAGGGCCACGGCCCGGTGCCCTGGGAGCACGAGCCGAACCGCGGGTTCCTCCGCGCCCTGGCCGCCCTGGCCGTGGCTGCGGACCGGATCGGCGAGCTGCCGGAGGCCGATCGCTGCGCGACGTTCCTGCGCGACAGCAGCCCGACTGCGGCCCAGGCTCTTCTGGGCTGAGCATCACGACCGGCGGCCGTCGCAGCCGAGGCAGGCGGACGGCCCCGTGGGGCACAGACCAGCTGGGTGTGCGAGGCGCCGGAACCGTCCCCTGCTGCGATTCCGGCGCCTCGACCCGGTCCACCGGTAGAGGGTCGCTCCCGACAGGACTCTTTACTGGTGTTCCGCTCCCTACTCTCTCAGATATTCGGCGCCCCGAGGTGGCTGGTTCCGGACCCTGTCACTAACATGCCAGCCGTGTCCCTGTCCTCGTCCTCGTCCTCGTGGGACCTGTCCCCGCTCGGCGTCCTCGGGTTCAGCGCGCGGCAGGAGGACCTCTACCGGCTGCTGCTGCGCCACTCGGGCAGCGGCCTGGCCGATCTCGCTGCTCTGGCCGGGCTGCGGGTGGGCGAGCTGCGGGAGCAGGTCACCCGGTTCGCCGGCGTCGGGATCGTCGAGCTCCGTGACGACGTGGTGGTCGCGCGACCGCCGCAAGAGGCCCTCGGCCGGTTGATCAACGAGGAGACCCGGCGGGTGCAGAGCCGTGGCGAGCAGCTGGACGCCGTACGTCATCTGCTGCCGTCGTTGTACGCCGACCACCTGGCCGCCTCGGCACCCAAGGG
Organism: uncultured Nocardioidaceae bacterium; assembly: GCA_964237315.1. GTDB lineage: Bacteria > Actinomycetota > Actinomycetes > Propionibacteriales > Nocardioidaceae > Nocardioides_B. The sequence continues at coordinate 28,753 of CAXSHL010000027.1, read as the reverse complement.
CCAGCCGATCCCGGTGGAGACGGTGGAGGGCGGCGACATGCTGCAGCTGGTGCGGAGCCTCTCGGCCGCTTCGACCGGGGACCTGCTGTGGTTGCGACCCGACCCCTGGACCCTGCCGCACATGACCGAGATCGACGCCTGGGTGATCGAGCTGCTGCGCGCGGGTCGTCGCTCGCGCGCTGTCTACCGGGCCGAGGTGCTGCACCGGGCCCCGGACGTGGTCCGCGCCCGGGCGGAGGCGGGCGAGCACGTGCGCATCCTGGCCGAGGTCCCGACCCGGCTGGCGGTCTTGGGAAGCACCGCCGCCCTGCTCGGCCAGCAGTTCGGCGTGCTCGACGACCGGCGGCTGGTGCTGCGCCAGCAGTCCATCGTGCGGGCGATGGCCTGCCTCTTCGAGGCGCTCTGGGAGAAGGCACTCGCGGTGCCGGTCCTGGAGGGGCAGCGCTACGACGACGGCACCCGGGGCCAGCGGCTGCTGCTGCGCCAGCTCGCGGGCGGCGCCAAGGACGAGCAGATCGCCCGCAGCCTGGGGTGGAGCGTGCGCACCGTGCGTCGCCGTGTCGCCGTGCTCCTCGACGAGCTCGGTGCGGAGTCCCGATTCCAGGCCGGGGCGGAGGCGGTCCGCCGCGGCTGGCTCTGAGGAGCTCAGTCGGAGAGCCGGTCCGAGGGTGGTCCGGGCAGCGGCATCAGGTAGGCCCTCGGCTCGAGGTGCCAGCTGCGGTTGCGCTCGGGGCCGTAGAGCTCCCCGTCGGCGCTGCAGTAGAACGGCTGCCCGGACAGCGTGACGGACTGCCCGCGCACGTAGAGCACGTCGTCACGCTCGTGGTGGGTGCCGAGACGGAAGCGCACGGCGTACCCCAGCTTCGCCCATAGGGACGTCGAGAACGACACCATCACGTCCAGCCTGGCGTCCGTGGGGTCCGCCTCGGGGGTGATCCGCGCGCCGCCGCCGACGCGTGAGCCGTTGCCGATCGCGACCATCAGGATCGGGTGCGCGAAGTCGGCCACCACGTGGTCGTCGACCTGGATGCGCAGCCGCACGAACGGCGGCTTGACCGAGGCCTTCATCGCCCCGAGCACGTAGCCGAACCGGCCGAGCAGCGGCTTCAGCGGCTGGGCGTCCCGGCTGGCCTGCGCACCGACGCCCACGTGCACGTTGTTGACCACGACCTCACCGAGGCCGTCCACGATCAGGTCCACCGGCTGGAGGTTCCCGGCCAGGACGACCCGAGCGGCCGCCTCCGGGTCGAGGGGGATGCCCAGCCCGCGCGCGAAGTCGTTGCCGGTGCCCAAGGGCACCAGGGCGACGACGGTCCCCTCCAGCTCGTTGCGGCGGTGCAGGGCGGCGACCACCGCGTGCATGCTGCCGTCGCCGCCGGCCACCACGATCTGCCGGCCCCCGCGCCGGTGCAGCACGCCGTCCAGCTCGCCCGGCTCGGTCGTGTGGGCGACCTCGACGTCGGTGGCGGCCCGCAGCACCGTCAGCGCAGCCTCCAGCCGCTCCTCGTCGGCCGTGCCGGCCGCGAAGTTGCTGATCAGGAGGACGGGTTCCACGCGCGGAGGCTATCGCGGTCGAGCAGGCGCCCGCTCTGCTACCGTTGCTCCGCAAGAGCCCAGATGCCAGTGCATCCGGGCTCCGTGCTTGTCACGGGCTCGTCATGGGCTCGTCATGGAGGTGCTCAGATGCCCGCGATCGTGGTCCTCGGAGCCCAGTGGGGCGACGAGGGCAAAGGCAAGGCGACGGACCTGCTGGGTGCGTCGATCGACTACTGCGTGCGCTACCAGGGCGGCAACAACGCCGGGCACACCATCGTGGTCAACGGCGAGAAGTTCGCCACCCACCTGCTGCCCTCGGGCGTGCTGACGCCGGGCTGCATCCCGGTGATCGCCAACGGCGTGGTGGTGGACGCGCGGGTCCTGCTCGAGGAGATCGACGGCCTCGCCGCCAGGGGGGTGGACACCTCGTCGGTGGTGCTGTCGGCCAACGCGCACCTGATCACCAGCTACCACACGACGATCGACAAGGTCACCGAGCGGTTCCTCGGCAAGAACAACATCGGTACGACGGGGCGCGGGATCGGTCCGACGTACGCCGACAAGATCAACCGGGTCGGCATCCGGGTGGCCGACGTGTTCGACCAGAAGATCCTCGAGCAGAAGGTCGAGGCGGCCCTGGAGCAGAAGAACCACCTGCTGGTGAAGGTCTACAACCGCCGCGCGATCAGCGTCGAGGAGATCCTCGAGGAGATCGGGCAGTACGCCGACCGGCTCAAGCCGATGGTCGCCGACACGTCCCTGCTGCTCAACCGGGCGCTCGACGACCACAAGACGGTGCTCTTCGAGGGTGCGCAGGCGACGATGCTCGACGTGGACCACGGCACCTACCCGTTCGTGACCAGCAGCAACCCGCTCTCCGGGGGCGTCGGCCCGGGTGCCGGCATCGGGCCGACCCGCATCGACCGGGTGATCGGCGTCGTGAAGGCCTACACCACCCGCGTCGGCTCCGGGCCGTTCCCCACCGAGCTGCTCGACGACGACGGCGACCAGCTGCGGGTGATCGGCGCGGAGTACGGCACCACGACCGGCCGGAACCGCCGCTGCGGCTGGTACGACGCCGTGATCGCCCGCTACGCGGCCCGGCTCAACGGGCTCACCGAGTTCTTCCTGACGAAGCTGGACATCCTCGGGTCGTGGGACCGCATCCCGGTCTGCGTCGCCTACGAGATCGACGGCGTGCGGCACGACGAGATGCCGATGACGCAGTCGGAGTTCCACCACGCGAAGCCTGTCTATGAGTTCCTCGACGGCTGGAACACCGACATCTCGAAGTGCCGCAGCTTCGAGGAGCTGCCGAAGAACGCCCAGGTCTACGTCCGCGCGCTCGAGGAGATGTCCGGCGCCCCGTTCTGGGGCATCGGCGTCGGCCCGGGGCGTGAGGAGTCGATCGTGCTGCGGGACGGCGCGTGAAGGTCCTGGTCCTCGGGTCCGGTGGCCGGGAGCACGCCCTGGCCCTCGCTCTCTCGCGGGACCCGGGCGTCACCGAGGTGCACGCCGCCCCGGGCAACCCCGGCGTCGCGGCGGTCGCCGAGCTGCACCCCGTCGACGCGGTGGACGGCGCGGCGGTGGGCGACCTGGCGGAGAGGCTGGGCGTGGACCTGGTGGTCGTCGGGCCCGAGGCGCCCCTGGTCGCCGGGGTCGCCGACGCGGTGCGCGAGCGCGGCATCTCCTGCTTCGGTCCCTCCGCGGCGGCCGCGCGGCTCGAGGGCTCCAAGGCATTCGCCAAGGAGGTGATGGCCGCTGCCGGCGTCCCGACCGCCCGGGCACACGTCTGCCAGACGCCTGCGCAGGCGGCTGCCGCGCTCGACGAGTTCGGCCCGCCGTACGTCGTGAAGGACGACGGTCTCGCCGCCGGCAAGGGCGTGGTCGTGACGTCCGACCGCGCCGAGGCAGTCGCGCACGCGGCGGCCTGTGCACGTGTGGTGGTGGAGGAGTACCTCGACGGACCCGAGGTGTCGGTGTTCGCGGTGACCGACGGCCGGACCGTCGTACCCCTCCTCCCGGCGCAGGACTTCAAGCGCGCGAACGACGGCGATGCCGGACCGAACACCGGCGGCATGGGTGCCTACGCGCCCCTGCCCTGGGCGCCGGCCGGCCTGGTCGAGGAGGTCCTGGGGTCCGTGCTCCGGCCCACCATCGGGGAGATGGCCGCGAGAGGCACGCCGTTCACCGGCCTGCTGTATGCAGGACTGGCGCTGACCGCGCAGGGGGTCCGGGTGGTGGAGTTCAACGCGCGCTTCGGCGACCCGGAGACCCAGCCGCTGATGGCGCTGCTCGCGTCGCCGCTCGGCACCGTGCTGAAGGCCGCTGCGGACGGCCAGCTCCACGAGCTGGGCCCGCTGACCTGGCTGGACGGCGCCGCCGTGGCTGTCGTGGTGGCGGCGGAGGGCTATCCCGCCTCGCCGCGCACCGGTGAGCTGGTGCTCGGCCTGGACGGGGCCGGCGGCCAGGACGGTGTCGAGGTGATCCACGCCGGGACCGCCCTCGACGACGCCGGCCGCGTGGTCACCTCCGGCGGGCGGATCCTGGCGGTGACCGCGCTGGGCTCCGACGTCGCCGACGCACGCGCGAAGGCCTACGCGTCGGTGGACGAGATCGTGGTCGAAGGCAGCCACCACCGCACCGACATCGCGGCGGGGGTCTGAGGTGATCCCCAACGTCCTGGCGAGCCGCTACGCGTCGGCCGAGCTGGTCCGGCTGTGGTCCCCCGAGCACAAGGTCGTGCTCGAGCGGCAGCTGTGGATCGCCGTCCTCGAGGCGCAGCGCGACCTCGGCGTCGAGGTGCCCGACGGGGTCCTCGAGGACTACCGGGCCGTCGTCGACCAGGTCGACCTGGCCTCGATCGCCGCCCGCGAGCGGGTCACCCGCCACGACGTGAAGGCGCGCATCGAGGAGTTCAGCGCCCTCGCCGGGCACGAGCACATCCACAAGGGGATGACCTCGCGCGACCTGACGGAGAACGTCGAGCAGCTGCAGGTCCGGGCCTCGCTCGAGCTGGTGCGCGACCGCGTGGTGGCGACCCTGGCCCGGCTCGCCCGCCTCGCCGCGGAGCACCAGAGCCTCGTGATGACCGGCCGGTCCCACAACGTCGCAGCCCAGGCGACCACGCTGGGCAAGCGGTTCGCCACCATCGCTGACGAGATGCTGGTCGGGCTGTCCCGCGTCGAGGAGCTGCTCGCGCGCTACCCGCTGCGCGGCGTCAAGGGCCCGATGGGCACCAGCCAGGACATGCTGGACCTGCTCGACGGCTCGAGCGAGCGGCTCGCAGACCTCGAGCAGCGGGTCGCCGCTCACCTCGGCTTCACCCAGGTGCTCACCAGCGTCGGCCAGGTCTACCCCCGGTCCTTGGACTACGACGTGGTGTCGGCGCTGGTGCAGGTGTGCGCCGGGCCCTCGAACCTCGCCACCACGATCCGGCTGATGGCCGGCATCGAGCTGGTCACCGAGGGCTTCAAGGAGGGCCAGGTCGGCTCCTCGGCGATGCCGCACAAGATGAACACCCGCTCCTGCGAGCGAGTGAACGGCCTCGCGGTCGTGGTCCGCGGCAACCTGTCGATGCTCGGTGAGCTCGCCGGCGACCAGTGGAACGAGGGCGACGTCTCGGACTCCGTCGTCCGCCGGGTGGCGCTGCCCGACGCGTTCTTCGCCTGCGACGGGCTGTTCGCGACGTTCCTCACCGTCCTGGACGAGTTCGGGGTGTTCCCGGCGGTCATCCAGCGCGAGCTGGACCGCTACCTGCCGTTCCTGTCCACCACCAAGGTGCTGATGGCGGCGGTCCGCAACGGGGTCGGGCGCGAGGTCGCCCACGAGGCGATCAAGCAGGCGGCGGTCGGCGCCGCCCTGGACATGCGCCGGGGGCGGGCCGACAACGACGTCTTCGCCCGGCTCGCCGCCGATGACCGGCTGGGGCTGACCGAGGACCAGCTGGCCTCCCTCGTCGCGGACCCGATCACCTTCACGGGGGCGGCTGTGGACCAGGTGCAGGCCGTCGTACGGCGGGTGGGCGAGGTCGTGAAGGCGCACCCGGAGGCGGCGTCGTACACCCCCGGCGACATCTTGTGAACCGACCTACGATGGCCGCGTGAGCCCCGTCCTCCTGGAGCAGTCCAGTGCCATCCCGGTCAGCGTCGAGCACGCGTGGGACGTGCTGCTGCCGGCGCCGCTGGACCGCGTCTTCTCCCGGCGCTTCGCCGCACTGCCCCCGGTCCGGAGCGTGCGGGACCAGGTCGGGGTCTGGGGCGGCGCCGTCGGCCAGTCCCGGGTCATCGTGCTCGCCGACGGAGGCACGATGCGCGAGGAGCTGCTGACGGTGCGGCGACCGGAGATGTTCGGCTACCGGATCTCCGACATCACCGGGCCCATGCGCCCGCTGGTCGCCGGCATCCTCGGCAGCTGGACGCTGGAGCCGGTCGGCACCGGCGTCCGGGTCACCTGGTCCTGGACCCTCGAGCCGGCCTCCCGTGCCGCCGGCCTGGCGATGCCGGTGTTCTCGCGGATGTGGCACGGCTACGCCCGGCAGGCGCTCGAGGAGATCGAGCGCCTGCTCCTCGAGGCGTGACCGGCGATGCCTGACTCGGTCGCCGGGTCTCAGGCGATCAGCTGGACGCGGGTGTCGAAGTAGGTGTCGGGTCTCGAGGTGTAGGGCGGAGCGCCGATGACCGGTGGTGGTCGGGTGAGGTAACGATGACCGGTGGGCGTGTAGGTCTCGATCGCCCGCCCGGTGGCTTGAGCCCCCCAGCCCAGCCCTTCCTTCGCGTGGTTGCACGCCTCGCAGAGTCCTTGGCCGTTGGTGGCGCTGGTCTCGCCTCCGTCGGCGGCCCGGAGCGGATGGTCGACGTGCCGGATCGGGGCGTCGCACCAGGGGGTGCGGCAGCGGCGGTCTCGGACGCCGATGAAGCGGCGCAGACCACCGGTGAACCGGCGGCGGACCGAGTCCATGGCCACCAGGCTGCGTCGTGTTGCGTCGGTGTACAGCAGGCGCAGGAACACGGTGGCGTCGGTCTCCGTGAGCCATTGCCGGGCCAGTGGTGCGGGGACGGGTCCGAAGCCTTCCACCTCGGCGGGGGTGTCGTCGGCGGCGAGGAGCGCTCGGTCGGTGATCACCACGTTCACCTCGAGGGGGACCGCGGTGGCGGTGGTCTGGCCGGTGACGCGTTCGACGAGGGTGTCGGCCATGATCTGGCCGCGGCTGCGGGGGTCGCCGTCGCTGCGGCGGGTGTCTGCGTGCCGGGTCAGGGCGGCGTGCACTGCGACGCCCTGGGTCATCGGCAGCAGGCCGGTCACGAACGTCATGGTGTCCGGGGCGGGACGGATGCTCACCCGCCGGTCGGCCTCGGCCTTGGCGGCCCGGCGGGTGAAGGCGTAGGGGTCCAGCCGGTAGGCGATCCGCCTGGTCTCGGCTTCGGTCGCCCGGTCGCCCAGGCCACCGAGCCCACCGGGGCGGCCCGCCAGCTCGGCGTCCACGATCGCGCGGTCCGGCCGCGACAGGCAGGCGGTCTCCCGGACCACGAGGGTGGCGCGCCACTCGGTGACCTCCCCACGGGACAGGGCAGCCGCCGTGTGCGGCATCTCCCGCAACGCCGACGCCAGCCCCAGATGCTGCTGGCCCCGGAACGGGCTCTCCCGGCGGGCCAGCGCCACCTGCGCCGCGACCCCGGCACCGAGCCTGCGGGCCGGGACACCCGCCTCCTGCTGGGCAGCACGCTGGGAGTCGGAGAACGCAGCGGTGATCCGGGCCTGCGCACCCGCCGCAGCGCACTTCACCTGCTCCAGCAGCCGCAGCACGTCCACCCGCGCCACATCATCTGTCGGATCGACCGCAGCCAGCGTCGTGACCCAGCCGGCCAGCACCGAGCCATCGACCACGCCGGTCGACCCCTCCGCTGCCCTAGCATCCATGATGCGATCATACTCGAACATGTGTTCGAGCGCAAGCTCGTAGTCACGGCGCCCAGTCCAGGAAGTCGTAGTGCGGCACCAGCTTGCCCTCCGCCCCGCGGAAGGTGAGGGCGCTGCGGCGTACGGCGTCGTTGACGAACAGGTTCGGGAACGTGTTGTGGGCGTTGCGCAGCAGCGGGTCCTGGACGCCACTGGTGAACAGCTTCGCCTCCAGGAAGGCGAAGAACACGGACGCGACCTTCGGGTCGGAGAAGATCTTCTGCTGGTTCAGGTCTACGCGCACGCCCTTCGGCCCCAGCGCTCCGTCGACGAGCCGCTGCACGTAGTAGGGGTCCTCGGCGTAGAGCAGCACCCGCTTGTTCCGGTCCGCGCGCAGGATGCTCATCACGGTGTCCACCACGGGCGGCCGGTTCTTCGGGTTCCCCGGCGGGGGGTCCAGCAGCACCAGGTCGCGCACCGCGTCCCGCACGAACGGGTGCTGACGGCCGCGCTGCAGGAAGTCGTTGAGCAGCGCGTTCCCGACGCTGAACGCGGCCAGGGTCACGTGCCGGAGGTCGGCCAGCTCGCGCGGCTTGTCGTGGAGCACCTCGTCGAAGTAGAACTTCTGCACCCCCAGCAGGAACCGCTCCATGAGGGCCGGCGACGCGAGCAGCCCCAGCCCGTCACTGAAGCTCTTCAGCTGCGGCACCACGAAGACGTACGGCGCACCCGCCTTCTTCAGCTGGTAGGACAACCGGTGCAGGTTCGCATGGAACTGGAAGAACAGCCAGTCCCAGGAGTAGGGGTAGTTCGTCAGGTTGGAGTAGAAGACCGGGATGTCGGCATCCGCCGTCCGGGCGTAGAGGTCCGGCCGGAGCCGGCGATGGTCCTTGGGGTTGTCCTGGGGGCTCGGCGGCACGTAGACCAGGAACGGGCAGGTCGGGTGCACGTGGTTGGCGCCGAGATCGTTCGAGATCCCGACCAGCACCAGCTGCCTCACCCCGTTGTCCTCGATCTCGAAGACCCGCCCGACGTAGTTGGGGAACAGGTCGGTGCTGACCAGGTCGAGCTTGCCCTCCTTGAGGATCTGTTCGCTGACGTAGGTCTTGAGGAAGGTGCTCTCGTCCGCCTGCGGGATCAGCAGGTCGTTCGGCAGCGAGCCCGAGACGAAGTAGCCCTCCTGCGCGCGGGCGTAGGGCGTCTGCTTGAGCTTGGTGATGCACTCCTTGGTGACGTCCTTGATCGGCAGCGGCTCCGCGCCTCTGGCCGTCCGGGTGTCGCTCCCCACCATGCCGTCCCACCTCTCCGAGCTCGTCCTTGTCACCCGAGAGCCGCGGGCCCTAGTGTGCTCGTGCGGGCGACCGCACACCACCGCTCCGAGGTGACGGTGCACGACGACCCCTCGTGGCCTGTGAACACGAGGTGACCCGCAGTGTTCGACCTTCTCAAGGACATCGACACCTATCAGGGCGTGACCCCCTACGCCAGTGAGCACTACGGCGTCTACCAGCCGCTGCTGGGTTGGGAGTCCAGGCTGACGAAGAAGTGGGTGGAGCGCGGCGGCGCGCTCGTCGACCCCCGGGTGAAGTCGATCCTCGACGGCCGGATCACCCCCGGCCCCACCGAGGTGCAGAACAACGACGCACGCGAGTTTCTGGCGGTCCCGCTCCAGCCAGGGTCCGGTCGGTCGCCGTACCGGGTGGTGCTCACCAAGGAGCTGGGCAGCGAGCTGCTCCGGCTGGTGCGGGCAGTGGTGCAGACCTTCGTCGAGGGACACGACGGTCATCTCCCCGTCGGAGCGGAGTGGAACCAGGTCATCGAGTTCAACTCGATGGTGGATCCGCAGCAGGGGCTGCTGCGCCGGGCCAACGACACCCTGCGCACGGCGCTCCACCAGCGGCTCGTGGTGCAGGCACACGGCCAGCCCGTCACGGAGGCGATGACGTCTGTCGCGAAGGCGGAGCACCTCGAGCAGATGCGCTATGAGTCGCAGCTCGCGATGTTCCTCCTCGCCCACGCAGAGGCCCAGGGGGACCTGCTCCCCGACACCTTGGCGAAGCTGTTCGCGGTGCACGAGGCGGCCCCTCTCGACGACATCTTCCGGTCCAGCGACCCGCTCGCGAACATCGACCCGAACGACAGGAGCGGCGCCCTGTCACCGGTCGGGTTCGTGCACCTGTTCCGGCAGTACTTCTTCGACCTCGGCACGTTCCTGGGTGAGCCCGTCGAGCACATCTGGCTCTCACCCGGTACGACGGTGGAGCTGATCGAGGTGAGCACCCGCAAGACCCTCATCGAGCGCACGGAGGAGAACGCACTCGAGACCACCACCCGCTCGGAGCAGAGCACGGCGGTCAAGGACGAGCTGAGCGACGCGGTGAAGACCGAGAACGCCGGCAGCACGAAGCTCGGTGTCTCCACGACGAACACGGTCAGCTTCGGGGTCTACCAGGGCGCGGCGTCCGCGTCGTTCGGTCTCGAGTCGACGCGCAAGGACGCCCGCGAGACCACGCACAAGGAGAACCGCGAGCAGGCCGAGAAGCTGTCCTCCGACATCAAGCGCAGCTTCAAGTCCGTCTTCAAGACCGTCACCGAGACGACTGACACGCGGAGCCGGCGCTACGTGCTGCAGAACCCGAGCAAGACCCTGGTCAACTACGAGCTGCGGCGCAAGATGCGCCGGGTCGGCGTCCAGATGCAGGATCTCGGGAATCGCCTGTGCTGGCAGGTGTTCATCGACGACGCAGGATCGACCCTCGGGCTCGCCGAGCTGGTGCACTTCGCGGAGTCACCTGACCTGACCAACCTCAAGCAGCCGGACGTCGGTCCGCCGCCGGCGCCGATCCCGAAGACCGTGTCCGCGAAGATCCCGTTCCTGCCGATCCGCAGCAACGACAACAACGCGGTCGACTACGCCTACACGAACTTCGAGGACCCGGTGAACCACCCGGGCTCGCCGTGGGTCAACAAGCACCTGGGCAACCGGTCGAACACCGACGACGAGGACGCGCAGGACTACCAGCTGATCATGGGGCCGTTCCACTTCAAGTTCGACCCGCCCCAGCTGCACTACAAGCTGGCCGAGGTCCGCGTGGTCGGGCCGCAGAGCAACAAGCAGGCCAGCGTGCGCTCGGTGGACAACAAGGCGGACGACGGGTCCTTCGACCTGGTGCTGGACTTCGTGAACTTCGGCAGCACCAACGAGCTGCTGCTCGACGTCGAGCTCGTCTACACCCCGCTCAAGGAGGCGATGGACGACTACACGACCCGCAAGGCGGACGCCGACAAGCTGTTCGACGCCGAGAAGGCCCGGCTGGTCAAGAAGAGCTACCTGGAGTCGGTGCGTGCGCGGATCAAGGACGCCAGCAACGTCAGGGAGCGGCCCTCCTGGGACCTGCGCGAGGAGGAGCGCACGGTCGTCTACCGCAAGCTGATCAGCCGGCTGATGCTGGACAGCTGGCAGCTCCCGGACACCGACGGCAACCGACGGCTGAGCCACGTGCGCTCGGAGGTGATCCGGGCGATCTTCGACGTCGACAGCATGCTGTATTTCGTGGCGCCCGAGTGGTGGATGCCGCGTCGGCACGAGAGCAGGCTGGGGCTCAACGTGGACGTGGGTGACGCGACCGTGCACCTGACCGACCAGGACATCGTCACGTGGGACGACCTGGAGAAGCGCGCCGACAACTACCGCATCACCGAGGACTCCACCGCCGCCAAGCTCGGCAGCTCACTCGGCTGGCTCCAGCAGCTCGACGGCGACAACCTGCGCAACGCGTTCCTCAACGCCCCGTGGGTCAAGGCCGTGATCCCGATCCGTCCGGGGAGGGAGCAGGCCGCCCTCAACTGGCTCAGGGCGATCGAGGGCCACGACGACGACGGGTGGGACACGCCGTACTCCCCCCTGACGCCCGAGGACTTCGAGCTGGTCGACGAGATCCAGGCTGCCGGGGAGAGCGTGACCATCGGCACCGTGCTGGAGCGGATCGCGGCCCGGATGGCGAAGGACAACGCCGAGATCACCAACCTGCTGGCCGCCGACAAGGTCTTCGAGCACGGCTTCGACCACCTGGCCGGGAGCTTCGACGCCGGTCTGCCGGCGAACCAGGTGTTCAGCCAGTGGATCTCGGTGCTGCCCACCGACCAGATCGTCGCTGTCGACTACGAGCCCACGAACCTGCTGGTGCCCTGACCCGTCAGGTTCCGCGAGCCAGCAGGGCGTCCAGCTTGGCCTCCAGCCGCTCGATGTCCTCCCTGGTCGCCGACTCGCGCCCGGGCAGGATGGTGGTGAGGACGGCGCCGCCCGGCTGCAGGCTGACCTCCTCGGTGTCGGCGACCGTGTTCGCGTTCTGACGTCGCAGCGCTGCGTCCACGTCCTCCTGCCGCAGACCCTCGCGGGCCAGCGCCGACGGTATCCAGGCCCCGGCCCGGGCGAGCACCGTCGGGGTGCCGTCCAGCAGTCGGTGCACGGTCTCCGAGGCAGAGGACAGCCGCACCACCACTGCGTTGAACGCCACGAGGACCAGGGCGCCCAGCAGTCCCCCGGACAGGGAGTTGTCGGGGCCGATCACCGCGTTCTGCACCACGTTGGACAGCAGCAGCATCACGACCAGGTCGAAGGAGTTGAGCTGGGCGAGGTCCCGCTTGCCGGCGAGCCGCAGAAGCACCGCCAGCGCCAGGTACACCGCGACCGTCCGAATGATCTTCTCGGGTGCGCCTATCCCGAAGGTGAGCATCTCGTTCCACATGCCCCCATCGTTGCCCGGGCGGTGGGCGAGGGTCGGGGAACGCGCCTACTGCGGTCGGCGCACTACGATCGGGCGCCATGAGCGACACCTCGCACGGCATCCCACCCGCCCCGGAGATCGAGGGCGCCGAGCACGTGCACTCGGGCAAGGTGCGCGACCTCTACCGCCTCGCCGACGACCGGCTGCTGATGGTGGCGAGTGACCGCATCTCCGCCTTCGACTTCGTCCTCGAGCCGACCATCCCCGACAAGGGGGAGGTGCTCACCCAGATGTCGCTGTGGTGGTTCGAGCAGCTCGAGCCTCTGGTGCCCAACCACGTGCTGTCGGTCGACGTACCCGAGCAGGTCAAGGGTCGTGCGGTGGTCTGCGAGCGCCTGGAGATGTATCCCGTCGAGTGCGTCGCCCGCGGCTACCTGACCGGCTCGGGGCTGCTGGACTACCGGGCGACCGGTGCGGTGTGCGGCATCGCCCTTCCGGAGGGGCTCGAGGACGGCAGCCGGCTCGCGGAGCCGGTCTTCACCCCGGCCACCAAGGCGGCGCTCGGGGACCACGACGAGAACGTGTCGTACGACGAGGTGGTGCGCGCAGTCGGAGCCGAGACGGCGGCGGCCCTGCGGCAGCTCACGCTGCAGGTCTACGCGGCCGCAGAGGAGATCGCCCGCGACCGGGGGATCCTGCTCGCCGACACCAAGCTCGAGTTCGGGGTCCGCCCCGACGGCACCCGGGTGCTGGCCGACGAGGTGCTCACGCCGGACTCCTCGCGCTTCTGGCCCGCGAACGACTGGGAGCCGGGCCGACCCCAGGTGTCCTTCGACAAGCAGGTGGTCCGCGACTGGCTGCTCTCGCCCGACAGCGGCTGGGACCGGTCCAGCGGCGAGCCGCCGCCGCGGCTGCCGGACCCGGTCGTGGAGCGGACCCGGGCCCGCTACCTCGAGGCCTACGAGCGCCTCACCGGTCAGACCTTCTAGACTGGACGCCAGTCCCTCGCAAGCTAGGAGCCTCTGTGGCCCGGGTCGTCGTCGACGTCATGCTCAAACCCGAGATCCTCGACCCGCAGGGCAAGGCGGTGCACGGTGCGCTCCCCCGGCTGGGTGTCGAGGGGGTCACCGACGTCCGCCAGGGCAAGCGGTTCGAGCTCGAGGTCGAGGGCGAGCTCACCGAGGAGCGCCTCGCGCAGCTGCACGAGGTCGCCGAGCGGTTGCTGTCCAACCCGGTGATCGAGGACTTCGAGGTGCACGTCCCGTGAGCGGCCCCGTGCTGAGGGTCGGTGTCGTGACCTTCCCCGGGTCGCTCGACGACGTCGACGCACGGCGGGCCGTCCGCCTGGCCGGGCACCAGCCGGTGGCCCTGTGGCACCGCGACCACGACCTGCAGGGCGTGGACGCGGTGATCCTCCCGGGCGGCTTCTCCTACGGCGACTACCTACGCTGCGGCGCTATCTCGCGGTTCTCCCCGCTGATGGAGGACATCGTCGAGGGCGCCGAGCAGGGGCTGCCGGTGCTCGGCATCTGCAACGGCTTCCAGGTGCTCTGCGAGGCGCACCTGCTGCCCGGCGCGCTGGTGCGCAACCAGGCGCAGCGGTTCGTGTGCCGCGACCAGCGGCTGCGGATCGAGAGCACGCGCACGTCGTGGACGTCGTCGTTCCACGACGGCCAGGAGATCGTCGTACCCCTGAAGAACGGCGAGGGCTGCTATGTCGCCGACGAGGTCACCCTCGACGAGCTCGAGGGCGAGGGCCGGGTGGTGGCGCGCTACCTCGGCGCCGACCCGAACGGGTCGCTGCGCGGCATCGCCGGGGTGGGCAACGCGCGCGGCAACGTGGTCGGGTTGATGCCCCACCCCGAGCACGCCGTCGAGGAGGGCTTCGGCCCCAGCACCGACGGCCTCGGGTTCTTCGCCCTGGTCGAGGCGCTGGTGGCCGAACGACTCTAGGCTGTCAGATGGCGTAGGCCTTGGCGATCAGCTCGTACGACAGCTCGCGCTCGGCCTCGTCGTGGATCTGGGTGGTGATGATCAGCTCGTCTGCGTCCGCGTAGGTGCGCCGGCGCTCGAGGTCGTCGCGGACCTGGTCGGGGGTGCCGACGGACATGAACCGCCGCCGCTGGGCTGCGAGCACCAGCTCCTGCTCGGTCCAGTCGTGGGCCGCCGCCTCTTCGGGCGTGGGCACCGGACCGGGGCGGTTCTGCATCAGCCGCACCATGGACAGGTCGTTCGCGCGGGCCAGCGCCTCGGCCCGCTCCTCGCTGTCGGAAGCGATCGCGGCGACGCCGAGCATCGCCCGCGGCTCGGCCATCCGGTCCGACGGCTCGAACCGCTCCCGGTAGCCCGCCACGGCCTCGGCGGGGTCGGCCGACCCGAAGTGGCCGGCGAACGCGAACCCGGTGCCGAACGCGCCGGCGGCCTGACCGCCGTACAGCGACGAGCCGAGGATCCACAGCGGAGGCAGGGGTACGTCGTCCGGGATCGCCCGCAGCGGCTGGAAGGGGTGCTCGTCGGGGAAGCCGTCGACGTAGGCGAGCAGCTCTGCGAGCTGCTGCGGGAACTCGTCGCCCTCCACGCGGCCGCGGCGCAGGGCGTATGCGGTGAGCTGGTCGGTGCCCGGAGCGCGGCCGAGGCCGAGGTCGATGCGGCCGGGGTGCAGGCCCTCGAGCACCCGGAAGGACTCGGCCACCGCCAGCGGGGCGTGGTTGGGCAGCATGATGCCGCCGCTGCCGACCCGGATCGTCGAGGTGGCGGCGGCGACGGTCGCGATCATCACCATCGGCGCGCTGCTCGCGACGCTGCCGATGTTGTGGTGCTCGGCGAGCCAGAAGCGCTGGTAGCCGTAGGACTCGGTCGCCTTGGCCAGCGCGACCGTGTCGTGCAGCGCGGAGGACGCAGGGCGGCCCGACGGGATCGGGGAGAGGTCCAGGACGGACAGCGGGGTCGTGGTGGTCACGTGTGTCCCCAACGCCCTGCGGCCGGCTCGGATTCCCTGTCAGTCAGGACAGGCAGGTCTTGTAGAGCTTCTTGCTGCTCGCCTGGACGACGACCCACCGGCCGGCCCGCTTCTCGAGGGTCCCGGTGACGCCGTACCACGGAGTCGGCCTGGTGGCCGGTGAGCCCTCCTCGTCCACGTTGAACGTGTAGTTCTCGGTGCAGTCCGCGATGGTGGCGCGGCTCCCGGTCACCTGCACCCGGGTGATGTTGTCCCGGGCCCAGCCGACCGCCCGCTGCTGCTGCGACTTGAGCCGGGCCAGGTTGTCGCGGACCGAGGTGAGGGCGTCGTCCGCGGCGAAGCGGGTCAGCTGCTGGGGAGGCCGCGCGTAGAAGTACGTGTCCGTCGCCGCCTGCCAGTAGCCCATCCAGGCGGTGACGACGGCCTTCTCCTCTGGCGTGCCGGCCGCGTTGCCACCGAGCGCCGCCTTGTGCAGCACCGACGCGCGCACCTGGTTGCGAGGGAGGTCCTGGGACCCGGCGGTAGGGCTGGCCTGCGGAGTGCCCGGCGAGGGCGTGCTGGTGGGGGACGTCGAGGCGGTCGGCGACTCGCTGGAGGGCTCGGCCGACGGCGAGTCACTGCTCACTTTCGGGCCGACCGGGTCGGCGCAGCCGCCGAGGGTGAGCGCGGCAAGCACTGCCATCGCGGGAAGGACGCGGCCACGACGCATGGGACCTCCCGGCGGTGGATGCTGTTCGGCTGCCAGTCTAGCGCCAGCACGGACCGGTAGATTGGCCTTGTACGTGGTTCGGCGTGCCCGCCCGCCCGCGCCTCCCACCCGCTGACCCACCGCAGCTACGGAGCCCCTCGTTGACCAACCAGCGTGCGCACCTCGACTCCGTCCTGATCGCAGGAGGGACGCCCGAGCGGCAGCAGCCGTGGGCCGACCTCGGGCTGAAGAGCGACGAGTACGCCCAGATCCGGGAGATCCTCGGCCGGCGGCCGACGAGCTCGGAGCTGGCGATGTATTCGGTGATGTGGAGCGAGCACTGCTCCTACAAGTCGTCCAAGGTGCACCTGCGCCAGTTCGGCGAGCTGGTCACCGACCAGATGCGCGAGCACCTGATGGTCGGCATCGGCGAGAACGCCGGGGTCGTGGACATCGGCGCGGGCTACGCGGTGACCTTCAAGATCGAGTCCCACAACCATCCGTCCTACGTCGAGCCCTACCAGGGCGCGGCGACCGGCGTCGGCGGCATCGTGCGCGACATCCTCGCCATGGGTGCGCGCCCGGTGGCTGTCATGGACCCCTTGCGCTTCGGGCCCCTCGACGCTCCGGACACCCAGCGCGTGCTGCCCGGGATCGTGGCCGGGGTGGGTGGTTACGGCAACTGCCTCGGGCTCGCGAACATCGGCGGTGAGGCGGTCTTCGACGCGTCGTACGCCGGGAACCCGCTCGTCAACGCGCTCTGCGTCGGGGTGCTGCGTCACGAGGACCTGCACGTCGCCAAGGCGACGGGCGCGGGAAACCAGGTCATCATGTACGGCGCGGCGACGGGCGGCGACGGGATCGGCGGCGCCTCGATCCTGGCCAGCGAGACGTTCGACGCGAGCAAGCCGTCGAAGCGTCCGGCCGTCCAGGTGGGCGACCCGTTCATGGAGAAGCTCCTGATCGAGTGCACGCTCGAGCTGTTCGCCGCCAAGCTGGTCACGGGCATCCAGGACTTCGGCGCCGCGGGCATCTCGTGCGCCACGTCCGAGCTGGCGTCCGCAGGCGACGGCGGCATGCACGTCTGGCTCGACCGGGTGCCGCTGCGCGACTCCTCGCTGGCTCCCGAGGAGATCCTGATGTCGGAGTCCCAGGAGCGGATGATGGCGGTCGTCGAGCCCGACGACGTCAAGCGGCTGCTGGAGATCTGCGAGAAGTGGGACGTCGAGGCGACCGTCGTCGGCGAGGTGAACGACTCGGGTCGGCTCACCATCGACTGGCACGGCGAGAGGGTGGTCGACGTACCCCCGCGGTCGGTGGCGCACGACGGCCCGACCTACCAGCGACCGTTCGCCCGCCCGGCCTGGCAGGACGACCTGCAGGCCGACGACGGCTCGGCGCTGGCCCGTCCGGGCACCGCCGAGGAGCTGCGCGAGACGCTGCTGAGGATGGTGGCCTCGCCCAACCTCTGCGACAAGTCGTGGATCACCGACCAGTACGACCGTTACGTGCAAGGCAACACGGTGCTGGCGCAGCCGGAGGACTCCGGGATGGTGCGCGTCGACGCGGACACCGGGCTGGGGGTCGCGGTGTCCACGGACGCCAACGGGCGCTACGCCCTGCTGGACCCGTTCACCGGCGCGCAGCTGGCGCTGGCGGAGTCCTACCGCAACGTCGCCACCTCCGGCGCCCGACCCTTGGCGGTGAGCGACTGCCTGAACTTCGGCTCGCCGGAGGACCCCGGGGTGATGTGGCAGTTCGCCGAGGCGACCCGCGGACTGGCCGAGGGCTGCCAGGCGCTGGGCATCCCGGTGACGGGCGGCAACGTGAGCCTGTACAACCAGACCGGCGACACGGCGATCCTGCCCACGCCGGTCGTCGCGGTGCTCGGCGTGATCGACGACGTCGCCCGTCGTACGCCGTCGGGGTTCGTCGCCGAGGGCCAGCAGATCTACCTGCTCGGGGCGACGCGCGACGAGCTCGCCGGCTCCGAGTGGGCGCACGTCGTGCACGGGCACCTCGGCGGTCGACCTCCGGTCGTGGACCTGGCGGCCGAGAAGGAGCTGGCCGACATCCTGGTCAACGCCTCGCGGGACGGGCTGGTGGACGCGGCGCACGACCTGTCCGAGGGCGGTCTGGCGCAGGCGCTCGTCGAGTCCTGCCTGCGCAACGACGTCGGTGCCCGGGTGTGGCTGCCCGACGACCTGGACCCGTTCGTCGCGCTGTTCAGCGAGTCGGCCGGCCGGGTCATCGTGGCGGTGCCCCGCTCGGAGGAGGTGCGGTTCACCGACATGTGCAGCGCGCGTGGCTTCCCGCACCTGCGGATCGGCGTCACCGACGGGGTCGGCCCGGACGCGGTGCTCGACGTGCAGGACCGGTTCTCGGTCTCCCTGCAAGAGGTGCGCGCGGCCTGGAGCGCCACGCTTCCCGACGCCCTGGGCTGATCCCGCGGGCGCCGACGAGCCGGGGCCGCCCGGTCGCCACCGTTACCTGCCGCCGAGATCCACCCAGCTCGTGTCGATGTTGATCCGCACGCCACCGTGGGTCTCGTAGTGACCGCCGCGGAACTGGTGCACCCGGCCGTGCGGCATCCAGCCGTCGGGGCGGACGTAGGTCGACGACGTGTCGGCGCGGCCGTTCCAGTCCGCGATCCACACCTGGTCGGGCATCCGGTGCCCGGACCGCCGGACCCGCGCGTCGTCGAGCATCCGCAGGCCCGACGCGGCGCTGGAGTAGACGCCGGACACGAACCCGTGCCGGTGCAGCTGGGTGGTCCACGCGGACAGGAAGCCCAGCGCGGACTCCCTGCAGGTGGTGCCGGCGGTCGGGAAC
This sequence comes from uncultured Nocardioidaceae bacterium, assembly GCA_964237315.1. GTDB lineage: Bacteria > Actinomycetota > Actinomycetes > Propionibacteriales > Nocardioidaceae > Nocardioides_B. The sequence continues at coordinate 10,113 of CAXSHL010000027.1, read as the reverse complement.
GCCTCGAGGTCGTACCACAGTGTGCTCCGCCTCGCGATGCCCAGCGCCAGCGCGGTCGCCATCGTCTTGTTGGCCTCGGCCCTGCCCTGGGCGTGCGCGAGGGCGTACCCGCCCGCGGGCCGCGGGCTGATCCGCACCTGCCGCAGGTAGCGCTCACGTGTCGTGCACCAGGCCTGTGGACCCAGGGTGATCGGCAGCAGCCGCCAGCCGTGGGCGAGCTGGGTGCTGACCCAGGTGGGGCTGAGGTTCGGCTGGCTCAGGCAGCCGCGGGAGTCCCCCGAGATGTAGATGCCGACCGCGCCGTACGGCGAGCCGGTCAGCCAGGCGTCCATGGCCCGCTGGTCCGGCGCCGTGCACTGGTCGAACGCAAGCCCCGTGAAGCTCCCCGGGGTGACCGGGTTGGCTGCGACCCGCGCTGGCGCTGCTGGTCTGGCGGCTGGTCTGGCGGCGGGGGCCTGCGCGGCGGCCGGCGTTGCGGCCGTCACGCCGGCCAGCAGCGTCAGCCCGGCCAGGGCGGTGACGATCGCGGTGAACGGGGACGGCTTCGGTCGCATGCGGGTTCCTGCCCGTTGGGATCAGCCGTCACTCTAGTCACACCAACCTCGAATGGTAACAAGGTCTGCATGATTGCCGTCTCCGACACGCCGACCCGGCCCGTCTGCACGCCTGGTCGGCACAATGGGCTCGTGCCTGTCCGCCTCCAGCCCGCCGACCCGGCCGTGGTCGGGCCTGCCGTGCAGCGCTTCCGTGCGGGCGTCGCCGAGCCGGCCGACCTCCGGCTGCTCACGAAGCACCTGCTGGCGCTGCTCGTCGCCAAGGCACCGGGTGGCGCGGTCGAGGTGCGGGTGCCGCCGTACGCAGTGGCGCAGTGCCTGGCCGGCACCCGGCACACGCGGGGCACGCCGCCCGCGGTCGTCGAGATGGACGCAGCGACCTGGGTCGGCTTGGCCGTCGGAGACCTGGAGTGGTCCGAGGCCGAGCGCGACGCCCGGCTGGTCGCCTCGGGGGAGCGCTCGAACCTGGCCCACCTGCTCCCCCTGGTGCCGCGGTCGAGCGACGAGGAAGGCTGAGGCGCGGCTGTCGGAGGCTCGCCGTACGGTGCGGCCATGACCATGCCTCCGAGCGAGCCGTCCGACAGCGGCGCCCTCCCCTTCCTGCGACAGGTGGTCCTGGACTGCCTGGCGCCCCGGCCACTCGCCGAGTTCTACCGGGAGCTGCTCGGCTACGACTACCGGCCAGGTGACGAGCCGCCGCCCCCGGGCCAGTCGGACCCTGCTGGCGACGACTGGCTGGTGCTCCGACCCACGGCCGGCGACTCGTCCAGCGGACGGGGCATCGCCTTCCAGCAGACCGATGACTACCGGCCACCGGCGTGGAGCGGCGACGACGCGCCCCCTTCGGCGGACAGCCAGCGGCAGATGCTCCACCTGGACCTGACCGTCCCCGATGTGGACGCACTGACCAGGCATCGGGACCGAGCCACCGGGCTGGGTGCGACCATCCTGCTCGACCGGTCGGCCGACGAGGAGGAGCCGCTCTACGTCTTCGCGGACCCGGCCGGTCATCCGTTCTGCATCTTCGTCGGTTGATTGTCGGGCCCGCTGAACCCAGTGCTCGTGGGTGCGGTCGAGTCGCCGTACCGTGACGCCCATGCCCCTGACCCCCGACGCGATCCGCGCTGCCGTGCGCGACGTCATGCCATCCGTGCGCGCCGACCTGGAGGCGCTGGTCCGGATCCCGTCCGTCAGCGCCGACCCCGCCCGCGCTGACGACGTACGACGGTCCGCCGACGCCACCGCCGAGCTGTTCCGCGCCGAGGGCTTCGACGACGTGCAGATCCTCAGCGCCGCAGGCGGCGCCCCGGCGGTGGTCGCGCGAAGGCCCGCGCCGGAGGGGGCACCGACCGTGCTGCTCTACGCCCACCACGACGTGCAGCCGGTCGGCGACCCGGCCGACTGGGACAGCGAGCCGTTCGAGCCGACCGAGCGGGGCGAGCGGCTCTACGGCCGCGGCGCAGCCGACGACAAGGCCGGGATCGCCGCCCACCTGGCCGCCGTCCGCACCCACGGCGGGGACCTGCCGGTCGGGGTGACGGTGCTGGTCGAGGGCGAGGAGGAGGTCGGCTCACCGACCCTCGAGGCGTTCCTCGAGGCGCACCGGGACCTGCTCGCGGCTGACGTCATCGTGATCGCCGACTCCGGCAACTGGGACATCGGCGAGCCGGCGCTGACCACCAGCCTGCGGGGTCTCGTCGACTGCTTCGTGGAGGTCCGCACCCTCGAGCACGGCGTGCACTCCGGCATGTGGGGCGGCGTCGTCCCTGATGCGGTCACCGTGATGGTCCGGCTGCTCGCTACCCTGCACGACGACGAGGGCAACGTCGCCGTCGAGGGCCTGGTGTCCGGCCACGCCGCCGACGTCGACTACCCCCTGGACCGGGTGCGGGCCGAGTCCGGGCTGTCCGAGGGCGTTTCGCTGATCGGGTCGGGGTCTGTCGTGGACCGGCTCTGGACCAAGCCGTCGATCACCGTGATCGGCTTCGACGCGACCCGCACCGCCGACGCGAGCAACACCCTGATCCCGAGCGTGAAGGCGAAGATCTCGGTCCGGCTGGCGCCCGGCGACAGCTCCGCGCAGGCGATGGACCGGGTCCGCGAGCACCTCGAGAAGCACGTCGCGTGGGGCGCGCAGGTCACCTTCACCCCCGGCGAGTACGGCGAGCCCACCCTGATCGACGCCACCGGCCCGGCGTACGACGCGGCGCGTGCTGCCTTCCGCGAGGCCTGGGACGGCGTCGAGCCGGTCGACATGGGGGTCGGCGGGTCGATCCCGTTCATCGCCGCCTTCGCCGAGGCGTTCCCGGAGGCCGCCGTGCTCGTGACCGGGGTGGAGGACCCGGACACCCGCGCCCATGGCGCCAACGAGGGACTGCACCTCGCCGAGTTCGAGCGGGTCTGCCTGGCCGAGGCCCTCCTGCTGCACCACCTGGCCGAGGCTCTCGCGCCCTGACCGCGCCGACAGTTTCCCAGGGGCCCCTGGGAAACCGTCAGAAGGGGGGAGCCGGGGTGCCAGCGCGGGGGTCGCCGGCGCTCCGGGCCGACCCGTAGACTCAGCCAGGTGCCCGCATCCGAGAACGGCCGCCGTGGCGGTGACGGCCTGCTGACGCAGGCGCTCGACCCTCAGGACCTCGGCCCGCAGGACGCCTGCGGCGTGTTCGGGGTCTGGGCCCCCGGTGAGGACGTCGCCAAGCTGACCTACTACGGCCTCTACGCGCTGCAGCACCGCGGCCAGGAGTCGGCCGGGATCGCGGTCAGCAACGGTCGCCAGATCCTGGTCTACAAGGACATGGGCCTGGTCTCGCAGGTGTTCGACGAGGCGACGCTGGAGTCCCTGAAGGGACACCTGGCCGTCGGGCACTCGCGCTACTCGACGACCGGAGCGAGCACCTGGCTCAACGCGCAGCCGACGTTCCGGGCGACCGAGACCGGCTCGATCGCGCTGGCGCACAACGGGAACCTCACCAACACCAGCGACCTGGTGGGGAAGGTGGCCGCTCTCACCGGTGCGTTCGGCGAGCTGGACATCCCCGTCAAGGGGACGCCGACCTCCACCAACGACACCAGCCTGGTCACTGCGCTGCTCGCCCACCATCCCGACATGAGCCTGGAGGAGAACGCCGCGCAGGTCCTGCCTCAGCTGCGCGGTGCGTTCTCGTTCGTGTGGATGGACGAGAACACGCTGTACGCCGCGCGCGACCCCCAGGGCGTGCGCCCGCTGGTGCTCGGCCGTCTCGAGCGCGGCTGGGTGGTCGCCTCGGAGACCGCGGCCCTGGACATCGTGGGCGCCTCCTTCATCCGTGAGGTCGAGCCGGGCGAGCTGGTCGCCGTCGACGAGGACGGCCTGCGCAGCAGGCGGTTCGCGGAGGCGGCTCCCAAGCACTGCCTCTTCGAGTTCGTCTACCTCGCGCGCCCGGACACGCTCATGAACGACAAGCGGGTGCACAGCGTGCGCGTCGAGATCGGCCGCCGGCTGGCGCGCGAGTTCCCGGCCGAAGCCGACCTGGTGATGCCGGTGCCCGAGTCCGGGACCCCAGCGGCCATCGGGTACGCCGAGGAGAGCGGCATCCCCTACGGCACCGGCCTGGTGAAGAACTCCTACGTCGGCCGCACCTTCATCCAGCCCTCGCAGACGATCCGCCAGCTGGGCATCCGGCTCAAGCTCAACCCGCTCCGCGACGTCATCGAGGGCAAGCGACTCGTGGTGGTCGACGACTCGATCGTGCGGGGCAACACCCAGCGGGCCCTGGTGCGGATGCTGCGGGAGGCCGGCGCCCGCGAGGTGCACGTCCGGATCTCCTCCCCGCCCGTGAAGTGGCCGTGCTTCTACGGCATCGACTTCGCCACCCGCGCCGAGCTGATCGCCAACGGCCTGAACACCGAGGAGATCTGCCGCTCCATCGACGCCGACTCGCTGGCCTACATCTCCCTGGACCAGCTGGTGGAGGCCACGACCGTGCCGATGACCAGCCTGTGCCGGGCCTGCTTCGACGGTGTCTACCCGATCGAGCTGCCGGACCCCGAGCACCTCGGCAAGCACCTGCTCGAGCTGACGCCGGCATCCGCACAGCACCCGGACGGGCTGTCCACCTCGCTCGTCGGGGGCGGCGCGGGTGACTCGCTCCACCGGCCGTGACATGAGCGGGGCGACGTACGAGGCCGCAGGTGTCTCCATCGACGCGGGCGACAAGGCCGTCGAGCTGATGAAGGTGTGGGTCGAGAAGGCCCGGCGACCGGAGATGCTCGGTGGGATCGGCGGGTTCGCCGGCCTGTTCGACGCGACCGCGCTGAAGGCGTTCGACACGCCGCTGCTCGCGACGTCCGCGGACGGGGTCGGCACCAAGGTGGCGATCGCGCAGGCCATGGACATCCATCACACGATCGGCTTCGACCTGGTCGGGATGCTCGTCGACGACCTCGTCGTCTGTGGTGCCGAGCCGTTGTTCCTCACCGACTACATCGCCACCGGGCGCGTCGTACCCGAGCGCGTCGCCGCCATCGTGCAGGGCATCGCCGAGGCCTGCGTGCAGGCCGGCTGTGCCCTGATCGGCGGCGAGACCGCGGAGCACCCGGGGCTGCTCGGACCCGACGAGTACGACGTGGCCGGGTCGACCACCGGCGTCGTGGAGGCCGCCCACCTGCTCGGGCCGGGGCGGGTCGAGGCCGGGGACGTCGTGGTGGCCATGGGCTCGAGCGGACTGCACGCCAACGGCTACTCGCTGGTCCGCCATGTCCTGCTGGGGGAGCGCTCGGCCGGTGGCGCGGGCTGGTCACTGGCCCGGCACGTCGACGAGCTCGGCCGGACCCTCGGTGAGGAGCTCCTCACGCCCACCAGGATCTACGCCAAGGCGTGCCTGGACCTGGCGCGCACGCTGGGTACGACGGGCGTGCATGCGATGTCCCACGTCACCGGCGGCGGGCTGGCGGCGAACCTGGCCCGGGTGCTGCCCGACAGCGTCGTCGCGGTCGTGGACCGCGGGAGCTGGACCCCGCAGCCGGTCTTCGACCTGGTCCGCCGCGTCGGGTCGGTGGCGCAGGCCGACCTCGAGCGGACCCTGAACTGCGGCATCGGGATGGTCGCGGTCACCGCTCCCTCCGAGGCCGACCGGGCTGTCTCGCTGCTGCACGGCCACGGACTCGAGGCCTGGGTGTGCGGCGAGGTGCTGGCCGGCGAGGCGCTGGCCGAGGGCGCCTCGGATGCCCACCTGGTCCCGCCCGGCTCCGTCGCCCTGACGGGCGCCCACCCCGGCTGGTCCTGACCTACCGCCGACCCGGCGCGTCTGCACGCCTGGCACGCCTCGACCCGGCGCGTCTGCACGCCGAGCACGCCTCCACCCGGCGCGTCTGCACGCCGAGATTGACTCGCCCACCGGCGGGCAACACCCCGGTCCGGGCTTGCCGTCCTCAGGTGTGGTTGTGCGAGAAGTGCTAGTCGCGGCTACGCGAGTAGTCCGCCCACTTGTCGTCCTCGTCCGGCGCGACGTCGTCGCTGCTGTCGCTCGGTGTGTGAACAGTGCCATGCAGCTCCTGGGCCAGCGCACTCAAGTCCGTCTCATGTGAGCGGTACTTCAGGTCGCGGGCAACCTTGGTCTGCTTGGCCTTTGCACGGCCGCGCCCCATAGGGTCGACCCCCTCGCACTCGTGGCCGGGGTCACGCCCGTCCTCGCCCCGGCGCATCTGTCTTCGAGCGCCGAGACCTGGACTCACGGACGTCCGGGCTTCTCGTTAGGTTTTCGTGTCTCAACCGTACCTGCCGGGTGGGTGTTACCGCACGTCGGATCCTCCAAACGTCGCGCGAGCGCCGGTCCGGGTGGTGGGCGGGTCGACGGAGGTGCCCGTGCAGACGCGCCGGGTCGACGGTGGTGGGGCGTGCAGACGCGCCGGGTCGGCGGGAGGGCGCCCGCCGACCGCCGCGTGCCGCCGGCGGCGTGGTCATGAGTGGCCCGTCCGGGTGTGGCCCGGTGCAGCAACGAAGCGCGATGGAGTGCCATCCGGAGTGGCGGTACGCCGGCGGTTACCTTACCCAGCACGCGATATGCGAAGGTATGCCATCGAACCACCACGAAGCCGTGCAATCGCACGAACCGAACTAACCGGGGGTGCGTGGCCCGAAATGACTAGTCCGTGAGACTTCGGAACTCATTTAGGCCCTTGTCATAGTTTACTCGCCCCGTTTTACGATCTCCGGTGTCACACTGAGGGACAGGCATCCGGCTTCTCGGATTCCGACGAAGAACAACTGTGAGGGAGGCCCGCTATGAATACGCGGCCACCTGAGTCCGAACCGCTGCTCACACCTGCTGAGGTCGCGGCCATGTTCCGGGTCGACCCGAAGACGGTCACCCGGTGGGCCAAAGCCGGCAAGCTGAGCTCGATCCGGACTCTCGGCGGACATCGACGATATCGCGAGTCCGAAGTGCGAGAGCTGCTGACCGGGATGGTCCCCGAGCAGCGGCGCGGTGACGAGGACTGACTCTCCCAGGTCAGTCCAGTCGCAACCACGCTTGTGACCGCCCGTTGGTGCCACGGCACGGACGCGGGGAAACGGGCAGGAGCTGGAAGGTGGCCCTCGTGTCCTGACGGACACGGGGGTCACTTCGTCTTCTCACCTCGGAATCACCGAGAGATCAACCAGATCACCCCAAGATCACCCCCCAGACTCACCTCAGGGTCCGCAGGTAGCCGACCACCGACCGGGCGTCGGCCAGTCTGCGCTCCCACGTCGCACCCACGGTGACCAGCAGGGCGCCCGCTGCGCCGAGCAGCACCCAGCGCGGCACCGCGTCCCCGACGTACGGCGCCGCGAGCCGGAGCACCACCAGCGCCCCGACGGCCGCACCGAGGGCCAGCGGCGCGGTCCAGCCGAACCGGGCGCCGGCGAGGACGAGCACCAGGCATCCCAGTCCGAGCAGCAGCGTCCGGAGTCCGGTCGGGTCCACCAGCACCCAGAGCAGACTCGGCACCAGCATCAACGACAGCCCCGGCGCGAGGGAGCCTAAAGTGGTGGCGGACCGGTCCTGGTGCAGGCGACGCAGGCCGATCAGCACCAGGACGACGGCCGTCGGCAGCGTGTAGGCCTCCGGCGCCCGCACCCCCAGGTCCCACAGCCGCACCCAGGTGGCCAGGGCGAGGAGCGCGCCACCCAGCCTGACCAGCTCGCGCCTGTCGGACTGCAGGAGGGACAGCGCGGTGACCACGGCGCCGCTGACTGTGAGGTAGACCGCTGCCCAGGTGGCGCCGTGCCCGACCGGGGACTGCGCGTCACCCGCTGCGGCGAGCACCAGGGCCGACAGCGCCGCGCCCGACTCGATCCCGAGGCGGGGCATCCGCCTCGCGGTCGAGGCCAGCCGACCAGAGCCGTACGGCGCCAGCAGCACCAGCCCACCCAGCACCAGCAGGCCGACGAGGGCCGCCCACGCAGGCCCGGTGTCGGCCACGGCGGACCATGACCAGGTGGCTCCGGCGAGCGCGGCGGCGAGCGTCCCACCGGCGACGGAGGGGACGACGTCGGTCCGGTCGCCCAGCAGCACCGTCGCGCAGAAGGCCGCCGCCAGGCTGAGCACGATCGCCGTGAGCACGTCGGCGTGCAGCGAGACCAGCACCGCGACCGCGAGGAAGACGACCGCGGGAGCCAGCGAGCCCGCAGCCGCACCGGAGTGCCCGGTCGCCCCGACCGGCCGGGTGAGCAGCCACCAGGCGGTGAACGCCGAGGCGACCACCAGCAGGAGCAGCAGCACCAGCCAGAGCGGCACCGGGTAGAGCGCCACCGCGGCGAGGACGGACCCGGCGAGGAGGGCGGCGCCCAGCCGCAGGTCCGCGACGGCTGCGACGGCGGGCTCCAGTGCCGGGACGGCCCGGGTCACGGCCCAACCGGTGCCGAGCAGGGCCAGCAGGCACAGCGGCACCAGCCAGGCGGCGGGCTGGGTCACCGACCCGGTCACGTCGAGCCAGACCGAGTCGGGCCCGGTGACCAGCGGCAGCCGGTCACCGGCGGATCCCGACCACGGCGGTCCCGAGGCGCTGACCAGGCGGGCCGCCGCCTGCAGGCCGAGCACGCCGCCCACGCAGAGGACGCCGACGGCAGCGACGCCCTGCGTCGCCAGGTTGACCGCCCCCCAGGGACGGGGCATCAGGGCTCCGGCGGCGCCGGCCACGACCAGGACGCCGAGGGCGACCAGCGTGGTCGCGGTCGTGTCCAGGCGGGCGGTGGGGGCGAGCAGAGCGCACGTGAGCAGCAGGTGGGCGACCGCCAGGACGCTCACCCGGGCCGGCACCGGCAGGCGCGGGACGAGCACCAGGGCGGCCGCCAGGGCTGCGGACACCAGCAGCGGCCACACCTCGCCGCCCGCCCACAGCGCCCGCCAGGTGTTGTGGGAGAACGCCCGGTCCAGTGCGTACGCCGCCAGCGACAGCCACGCCAGCGCGGTCACGCCGGCGGCGCCGTACGCTGCCACGCTCAGCCGCATCCGGTGCGCGAGCCCAGTGACGACCGTGCCGAGCAGCGTGGCCAGCACCAGGGCCGGCGCCAGCGTCAGCCGGTCGCTGTTCGCCACGCCGACTGCGACGAGCGCGGTGCCGATGGCCGCGACGACCTCGCCGCTGGTCAGGGCGCCGACCGCCGTACGACGGGCCGCCACCGCGCCCAGCAGCCCGGTGGCCACCAGCACGAGGCCCATGGTCACCGCCAGGCCCGGGCCAGTGAGATCGCCGAACCAACCGGCGTTGTCGGCGCCGAGGAGGTCGAGGCTGAGCAGGCCGAAGCCGACAAGCGCCAGTGACTCGGTGGCCGCCCGCAGGCCTCGGCGCGCCAGCACGACGGCGCAGCCGCCGGCGACCGTGGTGAGGCCCACCAGGGTCGCGGTGCGACCGCCCACGCCGAGCACCGACCAGGTGACCACCAGGAACACCAGTGCGGCCACCAGCAGGCAGGCGGCGCCGAGGGCGAGCAGGATCTGCGGCACGGAGGTCAGCCGGAGCCCGCCGCTTCGGGCGGTCGTGGGGCCGGGCGCGCGCCGGGGCGCCCGCTCAGCCCCACGACCCGGAAGGGGAGCGCCCACCGGAGCCGAGGCAGCCCGCAGGGCCACGAGCAGCTCGTCGGCCAGCACCAGCGTGCCGTAGAGACGCTGTGCGGTGTCTCCTCGCAGCGAGAGCCCGCAGCGCGGGCAGGCGGGCGCTCCTGGGGAGATCGTGGCGCGACAGTCGGGGCACCGCAGCGGATCGGCGTATCGGGTCATAGGACCATGAACCCACGTCGGCGCACCCTCGGGGCAGTGTTCGGGCACTCAACCGCACTGAGTACCCGCACTCAGGCTCAGGCGGCCCGCACCTGCTCCTCGCGGCCGGTGGCGCCCACCAGGTCCGGCACCCGGCCCGTGACCTTGGCCCGCACGCCGGCGCCGAAGCCGTTCGGCAGCGAGAGCCGGAACACCTTCTTCCAGGCGGACCCGACCTGTCGCGGCAGAGAGCCGGTGACGTAGGTCAGGCCGTACCTCTCGAACAGCTCCTGGATCTGCGGGGCGATCTCCTGGTAGCGGTTGCTCGGCAGGTCGGGGAACAG
>CAXSHL010000026.1:0-48053 GCA_964237315.1 uncultured Nocardioidaceae bacterium | reverse complement strand
ACCCCGTCGAGCGGATGCTGCGGGACGCCAAGATCACCCAGATCTACGAGGGCACTAACCAGGTCCAGCGGATCGTGATGGCCCGTCAGCTGCTGGCCGGCATCCAGTCCGAGCTGTAGGAGCGGACCACCCGGATGGGTGGTTGCGCTCAGTCGTGCGTACTGCCATTGTTAGGAAACTTTCCTAACCTCTGGAGCCGCGGTGAGACGTCTGCTGGTCGCCGCCGTCGCCGTGGCACTCGCCTGCACCGGCCTGGCCGGCACGGCGACCGGATCCGAGCAGGCGGTCAGCGGACCGGCGACCGCTCCGGGGCGGTCGGTGGTCCGGTCGGTGGTCCGGGTCGACCAGCTGGGCTACCTCCCCGGGGAGGTCAAGCAGGCGCGACTGATGACCACCCACGCGGTCGGGGGCGCACCGTTCCGGGTCGTCGACGCGCGCGGGCGGACCTCGTTGCGTGGCACCGTGCCGGCCCGGCCGGTCGGCTCGTGGAACCACGCCTACCGGCACGTCTACCGGCTCGACCTCAGCCCGCTGCGGGCGACCGGTCGCTACCGGGTCCTGGTGCGGGGTGCGGCGAGCGCCACCTCACCGTGGTTCCGGGTGCAGAGCGCAGGGCGCGTCTTCGGCACCCTGCTCGACGACGGCGTCCGGTTCGACCAGACGCAGCGGGACGGACGACACGTGGTCCCCGGGGCTCTGCACCGCAAGCCGTCCCACCTGCTCGACCGGCGCGCCTCCGTCTACGCCTGGCCCCGCATGGAGTCGGGCGGCGACCTGATCCTGGAAAGCGACCTCCGCCGCTCGGGTGGTCCCGTGGACGTGGAGGGCGGCTGGTTCGACGCCGGCGACTACCTGAAGTTCACGCAGTCGTCGGCCTACAACGACGTCCTGCTGCTCACCAGCGCACGCCAGCTCGGCAGGCGGGCTCCGAGGGCCCTGGTGGCCGAGGCGCGCTACGGCCTCGACTGGCTCTCTGAGATGTGGGACCCGAGCACGAGGACCCTTCACCTGCAGGTCGGCATCGGCTCGGGCAACCGGGCGGGCACCTTCCGCGGCGACCACGACGGCTGGCGGCTGCCGGAGGCCGACGACCGCGACACCGCGCCCCGGGACCGCTACGTCTCCCACCGCCCGGTCTTCGACGCTGCGCCGCCCGGCCGGCCGATCAGCCCCAACCTGGTGGGCCGGGTCGCGGCGTCGTACGCCCTGGCCGCCCAGCTCGACGCCCGGCGGCACCGCGTCCGGGCGCTCGCCGAGCTGCGCCAGGCGCAGCTGCTCTACTCCCGCGCCGACACCGCGAGTCCGCCGGACCCGCTGGTCACGGCACTGCCGCATGCGTTCTACCCCGAGGACACCTGGCGGGACGACATGGAGCTCGGCGCCGCCGAGATCGCTCTCGCGCAGCAGGGGCTGCACAGGCGCAGCGACCGCTTCGTGAGGGCCGCCGCGCACTGGGCGAGCGGCTACCTGGCGCACGAGACCGGGGACACGCTGAACCTCTACGACACCAGCGCCCTGGCACACGCGGCGCTGGCGCAGGCCCTCACTCGCAGGACCGGTCACCGGCACCTCGCGGTCACCAGGGCGGACCTGGTCGGTGACCTCCGGGCCCAGATCCGGCGGGGAGTGGCGCACGCCGCGCACGACCCGTTCGCGGCCGGTGTCGACTACGACGAGTTCGACGTCAACTCGCACACCTTCGGGCTGATCGCGACCGTCGGGCTCTATGACCAGCTGACCCGCACGAGCGACTACGAGCCGTTCGCGACCGCGCAGCGCACCTGGCTCCTGGGGGGCGACCCGTGGGGCGTCGGCGCCATGGTGGGGGTCGGCAGCCGGTTCCCCCGCTGCATGCAGCACCAGGTCGCGAACCTGTCCGGGACGGCCGACGGCACCCCGCCGATCGACGTCGGCGCGGTGGTCAACGGGCCCAACGGCGCCGAGAACCTCGAGGACGGCCTCGGCGGGTTCCAGGACGGGATGGTGCACTGCTCGGCCGGCGCATCGACGCTGCGGGCGCTCGACGCGCGCGGCAGCAGGTACGTCGACGACGTCCGCTCCTGGCAGACCGACGAGCCGGCGCTGGACATGACCGGTGCGGCGATCATCGCAGCGGCGACCCAGCTGCGCCTGCACCCGCTCGCGAGGCTGTCGCCGTGAGGCTCGGGACTCCGCGGCTGCTGCGCGGGATCAACGACCGCGCCGCGCTCGACCTGCTCCTCGAGCGCGGACCGCTGTCCCGCACCCGGCTCGGTGAGCTGACCGGACTGTCCAAGCCGACCGCGTCGCAGCTCCTCGTGCGGCTCGAGCGTGCCGGGCTGGTCGTCGCGACGGGAGTCAGCGAGGGCGCTCCAGGACGCGGCGCCCAGCTCTACGAGGTGAACCCCACCAGTGCGTACGTCGCCGCGCTCGACGTCACCCCGACCCGCATCCTGGGGGCCGTGGCCGACGTCACCGGGCGGGTCGTGGGCACCTCCGAGCTGAGCACCCGCCGCGGCACCGGCGCCTCCGCGCTCGACCAGGTCGTGGGCGCTCTCGACGGTGCCCTCGCCGGGCCGGGGCTGGCGCGCGGCGACCTGCACCGGGTCGTGATCGGCACCCCTGGCGCGTTCGACCCGTCCACCAGGCGCCTGCGCTACGCCCGGCACCTGCCTGGCTGGCACGACCCCGACCTGCTCGACCGGATGGCCGAGGCGTTCGGGGTGCCGCTCGAGGTCGAGAACGACGTCAACCTCGCCGCCGTCGCCGAGCGGGAGACCGGAGGCGCCGCGGGAGTCGACGACTTCCTGCTGCTGTGGGCCGACGAGGGGCTCGGCGCGGCCATCGTGATCGACGGCCGCCTGCACCGGGGCGCCACCGGCGGCGCAGGCGAGGTGGGCTTCCTGCCGCTGCCCGGCACGCCGCTGGTCCGGCACGTGGGACGCAGCAACGCCGGTGGCTTCCAGGAGCTGGCCGGCGGCAAGCAGGTGCTCGCCCTCGCCCGGTCCCTGGGGATCCGAGCCGGCTCGCCCCGGTCCGCGGTCACCCAGGCGCTGGCGACCCCCGGCGCCGGTGACCAGCTCCTGCTCCGGCTCGGGGAGCGCGTCGCCCTCGGGCTCGCCTCGATGGTCGCCGTGCTGGACCCCGCGCTCGTGGTGCTCGCCGGCGGAGTCCTGACAGCCGGTGGCGAGAGGCTCGCCGACGTCGTGCGCTCCGAGCTCGCTGACCTGTCGGTCCCTCGTCCACGCGTCGAGCTGACCGCCGTACCAGCGGACCCGGTGCTGACGGGTGCACTGCACACCGCGCTCGCGACCACCCGCGAGCACGTCTTCGACACCCTGTCCGGCTCGCCCACCGCGTCCGTCACGACCTGACCCCGCCACGCACCACCGTCCGACGCAACCGTCCACCCGAGGAGCTCCGATGAACCGATCACGTCACCACCGGCTGCTGGCCGCATCGGCTGCCACGGTCGCACTCGCACTGGGCACGGCCGCCTGCACCGGGTCCGGCGGCAGCGGGAGCGACGACGACCCGAACGCCAAGGTGAGCATCACCTTCTGGCACGGCTGGAGCGCACCCAACGAGGTCAAGGCGATCGGGGACAACATCGCCGCCTTCGAGAAGGCGCATCCCAACATCCGCGTCAAGGTCGTCGGCAACATCACCGACGACAAGATCAACCAGGCCCTGCGCGCGGGCGGGCCCAAGGCCCCGGACGTGGTGTCCTCGTTCACCACCGACAACGTCGGTGAGTTCTGCACCTCCCACGCCTTCGTCGACCTGAGGCCGTTCCTGAAGAAGTCCGGCATCGACCCGGCGGCGACGTTCCCGCAGGCCCAGCTGGACTACACGCAGTTCAAGGGCGACCAGTGCGCGCTGCCGCTGCTCAGCGACGCCTACGGCTTGTACTACAACAAGAAGATGTTCGCCGAGGCCGGCATCAAGGCACCGCCGAGGACGCTGTCGGAGTTCGACGCCGACGCCGTCAAGCTCACCAAGACCAAGGGCGACTCCTACTCCCAGCTCGGTTTCATGCCGGACTACCACGGCTACGAGTCGACGATCACGCACTTCGCGGCGCAGTTCGACCCGACGTACTTCTCCGGCAGCGGGAAGTCGGAGGTGGCCACCGACCCGGGCCTGAAGGCGGCCTACCAGTGGCAGAAGAAGCTGGTGGACTCCCTCGGCGGCTACCGCCGGCTGGAGAACTACCGCACCACCTTCGGCGACGAGTTCAGCGCCAAGAACCCGTTCATGACCGGGCAGGTCGCGATGGCCATCGATGGTGAGTGGCGGGGCGGCATGATCGACGACGCGAAGAGCGACGTGGACTTCGGGACCGCGCCCTTCCCCGTGCCCGACGACCGTGCCGACGAGTACGGCAAGGGCTACACCACCGGAACGATCATCGGGGTCGCCAGCACCAGCAAGAAGCAGAACGCCTCCTGGCAGCTGGTGAAGTTCCTGACCACCGACACCGGCGCCGTGGTCAGCTTCGCCAATGCGATCCACAACGTCCCGTCGACCCAGGCGGCCCTCTCCTCGGACCAGGTGGACAAGAACCCGAGCTTCCAGGCCTTCTTGAAGATCGCCCAGAACCCGCACAGCAACACCACCCCGTCCAGCCCGAACGGCGGCGCCTACCAGCTCACGCTGCAGAACGTTGGCTACGCCTACGAGTCCGGCAAGGACGACGACCTGCAGGGCCTGCTGGACAAGGCCGCCAAGCAGATCGACACCGACGTCGACCAGGCCAAGTGACCCGGCCTGTCGACCGGGGGTGATGGTGACGTGACGCAGGCGATCCGGAGCGCGGCGGCCCGTACGACGGACCGATCGACCACCCGCGCGGCTCGCCGGAGGCGCGAGCGGCTGCGCAACCTCGCGTTCCTCTCGCCGTGGCTGGCGGGCACCGGACTGTTCTTCGGCTACCCGCTGGTGGCGACGGCCTACTTCTCGTTCACCCGCTACGACGGTTTCAGCACTCCCCGCTGGACCGGGCTGCGCAACTGGGCGTTCGTGTTCGGCGACTACCCGTTCTTCTGGCCGGCGATGCGCAACACGCTGTGGCTGGTCGTCGTCGTCGTCACGCTGCGGGTGCTGTTCGGGCTCGCGGTCGGGATGCTGGTGGTGCGGCTCAAGCACGGCGGAGGGCTGTTCCGGACGCTCTACTACGCGCCCTACCTGGCGCCACCGGTGGCCGGCACGATCGCGTTCGTCTTCCTGCTCAACCCCGGCACCGGCCCCGTCAACGTGGTCCTCGGCCGGCTCGGACTGCCGCAGCCGGGCTGGTTCAACGATCCCAGCTGGTCGAAGCCCGCCCTGACGCTGCTCGCGCTGTGGTGCGTGGGTGACCTGATGGTCATCTTCATGGCCTCGCTCCTCGACGTCCCGCGGGAGCAGTACGAAGCGGCCCAGCTCGACGGCGCCGGGGCCGTCGGCAGGTTCCGCCACGTGACCCTCCCGCACCTGCGGCCGATCCTGGTGTTCGCCGCCGTGACCGGCGTGATCGCTGCCATGCAGTACTACACCGAGCCGCTGGTCGCCGGGCAGGTGGCGAGCGGGCAGATCGGCGGCTCGGGGCAGCAGACGGAGCCCGGCTACCCCGACGGCTCCACGCTGACCCTTCCGCAGCTGGTCTACAACCTGGGCTTCCAGCGCTTCGACATCGGTGCCGCGTGCGTGATCGCGATGGTGCTCTTCGTGCTCTGCATGGCGTTCGCCGCGCTGCTGCTGCGCCGCGGCACCGGACTGCTGGGGGAGGACTGAGATGGCGACCGTGACCCGCACCCCTCCACGGGCACCGGGCGACAGCGACCGGGCCCTGGCGACCTACCGCCGCCGGGTGGTGCTCGAGTGGATAGCCGTGCACTCGCTGGCCGTCGCCGCCGTGCTGTTCTTCGTGCTGCCGTTCGTGTTCATCATCCTCACGGCGCTGATGAGCGACCAGCAGACGCTGACGCCGAACCTGTGGCCGGACACCTGGCAGTGGCACAACTTCGTCGACGTCTGGCACACCGCGGGCTTCGCCACGTGGTGGCGCAACACGATCCTCTACGCGACGGCCGGCACGGCGCTGACCCTGGTGTCCAGCATCCCGGTGGCCTACGCCCTCGCGCACTTCCGGTTCCGCGGCCGCAACCTGGCGATGATGGTGGTGGTGTGCACGATGATGCTGCCACCGCAGGTCGTCATCGTGCCGATGTACCTGTTCTGGGCCAAGCAGCTGCACCTGTCCGGCACCCTGTGGCCGCTGATCATCCCGCTCGCCTTCGGGGACGCCTACTCCATCTTCCTGCTGCGCCAGTTCCTGCTGACCGTGCCGAAGGAGTACGTCGAGGCGGCGAAGGTCGACGGCTGCGGCGACCTGCGTGCGCTGCTGCGGGTCGTGCTGCCGATGTCGCGCCCGGCGATCGCGGCGGTCGCGCTCTTCCAGTTCTTCTGCCTCTGGAACGACTACTTCGGGCCGCAGATCTACACCAGCGAGAACCCCGCCGCGTGGACGCTGAGCTATGGTCTCGGGTCGTTCAAGAGCGCGCACCACACCAACTGGAACCTCACGATGGCCGCGACGCTGCTCGTGATGGCCCCGGTCATCGCGGTCTTCTTCCTTGCCCAGAAGGCGTTCATCGAGGGCGTCACGTTGACCGGGGTGAAGGGATGAGGCCGTCATGAAGCTCGCAGTGGTCGGTGGCGGGTCGACGTACACCCCCGAGCTGGTGGACGGGCTGGCCCGGATGCAGGACGTGCTGCCTGTCGACGAGCTGGTCCTGGTGGACCCCTCCGCCGACCGGCTGGCGCTGGTCGGCGGCCTGGGCAGGCGGATCCTCGAGCGCTACGGGCATCCCGGTGTGCTCACCACCACCTCCGACCTGGACGCCGGCGTGGCCGACGCGGACGCCGTGCTCCTCCAGCTGCGGGTGGGCGGACAGGCGGCGCGCGGCGAGGACGAGACCTGGCCGCTGGAGTGCGGCTGCGTCGGCCAGGAGACCACCGGAGCCGGTGGGCTCGCCAAGGCCCTGCGCACCGTGCCGGTCGTCCTGGACATCGCCTCCCGGGTCCGGGAGGTCAGCCCGGAGGCGTGGATCGTGGACTTCACCAACCCGGTCGGCATCGTCACCCGCGCGCTGCTGGAGGCCGGGCACAAGGCGGTCGGCCTGTGCAACGTCGCCATCGGCTTCCAGCGCAGGTTCGCCGCCCTGCTGGACATCGAGCCGGAGCGGGTGCGGCTGGACCACGTCGGGCTGAACCACCTGACCTGGGAGCGACGGGTGCTCGTCGACGGCGAGGACCGGCTGCCGGAGCTGCTGGGCCGCCACGTCGAGGAGATCGCCGCCGAGGTCGAGCTGCCGGCCTGGCTGCTGTCGCAGCTCGGCGTGGTGCCGTCCTACTACCTGCGCTACTTCTACGCCCACGACGAGGTGGTCCGCGAGCTGCGCAGCTCACCGTCGCGCGCAGCCCGGGTGGCCGACATCGAGCGCGAGCTGCTGGAGATGTACGCCGACGAGCGGCTGGACACCAAGCCGGATCTGCTCACCCAGCGCGGCGGCGCGTTCTACTCGGAGGCGGCCGTCGCCCTGTGCGGGGCGCTGCTCGGGCGGTCGACGGGGACCGACGTGCAGGTCGTCAACGTGCGCAACGGTGACACCCTGCCGTTCCTTCCACCGGACGCGGTGGTGGAGGTGCCCGCGACCGTGGGCGATGGCAGGGTGACGCCACTGCCCGTCGAGCCGCTGGCGCCGGTGTTCGCCGGGCTGGTGTCCGCCGTCACCGCCTACGAGCACCTGGCCCTCGAGGCCGCCCTGCTCGGCGGTCGGCAGCGGGTGTTCGAGGCGCTTCTCGCGCACCCGCTCGTCGGCCAGGTCGAGCTCGCGGACGGGCTGACGGACCGGCTGCTCGCCCACAACAGGGCCTACCTGCCGTGGGCATGACACCGGCCGTGCTGGCGGTGGACGCCGGCAACTCGAAGACCGACGTGGCGCTCGTGTCTCCCGACGGATCGGTCCTCGGAGCCGTGCGGGGCGCCGGCTTCCTGCCGCACGTGGTCGGCCCCGGACCGGCGGTCGAGGGCCTGCACCGCCTGGTCGAGCAGGTGGCGCTCGCGTCCGGGCTGGACGGCCCGACCGGCCTGGTGGGTCACGTCTCGGCCTGCCTCGCCAACGCCGACCTGCCCCTGGAGCAACGGCTCCTGGAGGAGGCGGTCACCGCCCGCGGCTGGGGAGCGTCGAGCGCGGTGTTCAACGACACCTACGCACTGCTGCGCGCCGGGCTCGACGAGCCGCACGGCGTCGCGGTGATCTGCGGAGCTGGAATCAACTGCACCGGTCGCCGCCGCGACGGCCTGGAGGTGCGCTTCGCCGCTGTCGGCCACATCTCGGGTGACTGGGGCGGCGGCGGCTTCCTGTGGGCCGAGGCGATGTGGTGGGCGGCGCGGGCCGAGGACGGACGCGGCCCGCGCACCGCCCTGCGCGAGGCGCTGCCGGGGCACTACGGGCTGCCCTCCATGCAGGCGCTGATCGCTGCGGTCCACCTCGGACACCTGACCGCCGACCGGTGCGTGGAGATGACCCCTCTGCTGTTCGACGTCGCCGCTGCCGGTGACCAGGTCGCCGCGTCCGTCGTACGACGTCAGGGTGAGGAGGTCGCCTCGCTGGCGGTGGCCGCCCTGACCCGGCTGGAGCTGCTCGACGAGCCCACGCCGGTGGTGCTCGGGGGCGGGGTGCTGACGGCGGGCCACCGGCTGCTCCTGGACGGGATCGACGAGGCACTCGCGGCCTCGGCGCCACTGGCGACCGCACGTGTCGTCACGGTGCCTCTGGTCGTGGGCGCCGGGCTGCTCGGCCTGGACCACGTGTCTGCCCCGGAGGTCGCGAAGCGGGTGCTGCGGGCGGCCTACGAGTCACACGTCTGAGCGCCGAGGCGCCCCGTTCTGCGTCGCCAGAGCCGCCGAGGCGTCCCGTTCTGCGGTCAGGGGGGCGCTGAGGCGTCCCGTTCTGTGGTCCCGGACGACCGTGCTCCCGGGCCTGCGACCATGGGCTTCGTGCCGACACCCTTCGACGACCCCTCCCCGGGCCACCCCGTGACGCGGGAGCGCGTCATCGGCGACGGGATCACGTGGGCGGCCCGCTGGAGCCTGAGGTGGGCGCTCATCGCCGTGGGGGCGGCGCTGCTGGGCCTGGTGGTCCGCGAGACCTGGAGCATCCTGCTGCCGGTGGTGCTGGCACTCATCGTGGCGACCGTCCTGGCCCCGCCCACGCGATGGCTTCGCAGAGTCGTGCACCTGCCGGCCGTGCTGGCCTCCGCGGTGTCGCTGGTCGTGGCGCTGGCGCTCCTGGCGCTGATCGGGACCCTGATCCTCCCGTCGGTGGCGGACCAGGTCACCGAGGCCGCCACGAGCGCCGGTGACGGGCTCGGGCGCATCGAGGACTGGGTGCTGGACAGCAACCTGCCCGTGACGCGGGACCAGATCGAGGGCGCCGTGGACTCCGGCCGGCAGCGCCTCACCTCGAGCGCCGGCAGCATCGCCTCGGGCCTGCTGGTAGGGCTCAGTGCCCTCTCCTCGGGCCTGGTGACGCTGCTGCTCACCCTGGTCCTGGTGTTCTTCTTCCTCAAGGACGGGGACCGCTTCCTTCCCTGGGTCGAGCGGCTCGCCGGGCCGCGGGTGGGCGGTCACCTCGCCGAGGTCGGGCGTCGGGCGTGGGAGACGCTGGGCGGCTTCATCCGGACGCAGGGTCTCGTCGGCCTCATCGACGCGGTGCTCATCGGTCTCGCCCTGGTGGTCCTGGGGGTGCCGCTGGCGCTCGCGCTCACCGTGCTGACCTTCTTCGCCGCGTTCGTGCCGGTCGTGGGCGCGGTGACGGTCGGCGCGGTCGCGGTCCTCGTCACCCTGGTGTCCAACGGACTGACCGCCGCCATCATCATGCTCGTCGTCATCCTGCTCGTGCAGCAGCTCGAGGGCAACGTGCTGCTGCCGGTCCTCCAAGGGAAGAGCCTGCAGCTGCACGCCTCGGTCGTGCTGCTCTCCGTGGCCCTGGGCTCGACCCTCTTCGGGATCGTCGGAGCGTTCCTGGCCGTTCCGGCGGTGGCGGTGACGGCGGTGGTGCTCCGCTACCTGGACGAGGTCGTCCGGGCCCGCACCGAACCGGTCGCGACCCCCTCCGTCGGTCCGCTCCCGGGTCCCGAGGACCCCGAGAACCATGAGCCGACGGCTCCCGAGGACGCCCACCGGCCGGACTGACGCGCGTTCTGCGTCGAGTGTCACCATCCGCACCACGCACGGAACGGCAGTGACACAAGGCGGAAACACCACGCCCCTAGCGTCATGGCGATGACCGACACATCGCAGAAGGTGGACGCGCCCGGGCTCGACACCGGCACCAGCACCGCCACCAAGGAGACGCTGGAGGACTACACCCTCCGGTTCGCTCCCCGCAGCTACCGGCGGTGGTCGACGGGCGTGGTCGCCGTGTCCGCCCTCGGTGGGATCGCCTACCTGGCGGACTTCGCGATCGGCGCCAACATCGGGATCTCCTACGGCACGACGAACGCCCTGTGGGGGATCCTGGTGTTCGCCATCGTGATCTTCGCGACCGGGTTCCCGCTGGCCTACTACGCGGCGCGCTACAACCTCGACCTCGACCTGATCACCCGCGGCAGCGGCTTCGGCTACTACGGGTCGGTCGTCACCAACGTCATCTTCGCGACCTTCACCTTCATCTTCTTCGCGCTCGAGGGCTCGATCATGGCCCAGGGACTGCAGCTGGGGCTCGACGTCCCGCTGTGGCTGGGCTACGCGGCCTCGACGCTGATCATCTTCCCGCTGGTCATCTACGGCATGAAGGTGCTCAGCAAGCTGCAGCTGTGGACCACCCCGCTGTGGCTGGTGCTGATGGTCATCCCGTTCGCCTACCTGCTGATCAGCCACCCCGACTCGGTGGCCACGTTCATGGCCTACAAGGGCGAGGACGGCAACGGCGCCACGAGCCTGGGCTCGGTGATGCTGGCCGCCGGCGTGTGCCTGTCGCTGATCGCGCAGATCGCCGAGCAGATCGACTACCTGCGGTTCATGCCGCCGCGGACCCCGGAGAACTCGCGCCGCTGGTGGACCGCGATGATCCTCGCCGGCCCGGGCTGGGTCTTCTTCGGTGCGATCAAGCAGGTGATCGGGCTGTTCCTCGCGGTCTACATCATCGCCACGGTGAGCGACGGAGCCGGCATCGCGAACCAGCCGGTGCACCAGTTCCTGGAGATCTATCAAGACATCATGCCCGGCTGGATGGCGATGACCCTGGCCGTCGTGCTCGTGGTGATCAGCCAGATCAAGATCAACGTCACGAACGCCTACTCCGGCTCGCTGGCCTGGACCAACTCGTTCACCCGCGTGACGAAGCACTACCCGGGGCGACTGGTCTTCCTGGCGGTGAACCTGGCGATCGCGCTGGTGCTGATGGAGGCGAACATGTTCGACTTCCTGAACACCATCCTCGGCTTCTACGCGAACTGCGGGATGGCCTGGGTGGTCACGGTGGCCTCCGACATCGTGTTCAACAAGTACCTCCTCGAGCTGTCGCCCAAGGAGCCGGAGTTCCGCCGCGGCATGCTGTACGCCGTCAACCCGGTCGGCTTCGGGTCGATGCTCGCCGCCGCGGGCATCTCGATCCTCGCGTTCTTCGGACTGCTCGGCGACCCGGTCAAGCCCTACTCGCCCCTGGTCGCGATCGGCCTCGCCCTGGTCCTGCCTCCCATCATCGCCGTTGCCACGAAGGGGAAGTACTACCTGCGACGTACGACGGACGGCATCGACCTCCCGATGTACGACGAGCACGGGAACCCCTCGGGCGAGACGATGACGTGCCACGTGTGCACGCAGGACTACGAGCGTCCCGACATGGCGGCGTGCGACGAGCACGACGCGCACATCTGCTCGCTGTGCCTGAGCACCGACCGCACCGGAGCCCATGTGCTGCCCGCGCTTCCCGCGCTCTAGGGTGGCCGCGTGCACCTGACCCCGTCGGACACCGAGAAGCTGCTGCTCTCCGTCGCCGGCATGGTGGCCCGCGACCGCCTCGCCCGGGGAGTGCGGCTCAACCACCCGGAGTCCGTGGCCCTCCTCAGCACCTGGGTGATCGAGCGGGCCCGCGAGGGGGCGCTGGTCACCGACCTGATGGAGGAGGGCTGCTCGGTGCTCTCACGCGAGCAGGTGATGGAGGGGGTTCCCGAGATGCTCGGTGACGTGCAGGTGGAGGCCACATTTCCGGACGGCCGCAAGCTGGTCACGCTGCACCACCCCATCTCATCGGGGCCCCATCGGGTCGGGACCGAGCTGATGGGCGGGTCCGGAACCGACGGCCCGGGCGCCGTCCGCACCGTCGAGGGCACCATCGAGCTGAACGCCGACCGGACGGACGCGGAGCGGCTCCGCCTGGTGATCGTGAACACCGGCGACCGACCCGTGCAGATCGGCTCCCACCTGCACCTGCCGGACGCGAACGCCGCGCTCGACTTCGACCGCGAGGCGGCGCACGGCTTCCGGCTCGACGTACCCTCCGGCACGTCGCAGCGGTTCGAGCCCGGCGCGTCGCGGGAGGTGGACGCGGTCGCCCTGCGTGGCCGCCGGCGCGTCCCGGGCATCCAGCTCGACCCGGGCCCGAACCACTACGGCCCAGCCAAGCAGGACGGCGGTCGACTCGATGGTTGAGATCACGCGCGCGGCGTACGCCTCGCTCTACGGGCCGACTGTCGGCGACCAGGTCCGGCTCGCCGACACCGACCTGTGGATCGAGGTCACCGAGGACCTGACCGCCGGGGGCGAGGAGGCGGTGTTCGGCGGCGGCAAGTCCATCAGGGAGTCGATGGCCCAGGGCACGACCACCCGCGCCGAGGGGGCGCTGGACACCGTGATCACCAACGCCGTGGTGCTGGACTGGTGGGGCGTGGTGCGCGCCGACGTGGGGATCAGGGACGGCGTCATCGTGGCACTCGGCCGGGCCGGCAACCCCGACATCGCCGACGGCGTGCATCCCGACCTGCACATCGGCCCGTCCACGGACGTGATCTCCGGCGAGGGCCGGATCCTCACCGCCGGCGCCATCGACCTGCACGTGCACCTGATCTCGCCCTCGCAGGTGCACGAGGCGCTCGCCACCGGCACCACCACGATCGCCGGTGGAGGGACCGGCCCCAGCGAGGCCTCGAAGGCGACCACGGTCACGCCCGGGTCCTGGCACCTGGCGAGCATCCACCGCGCGCTCGACCACCTGCCGGTCAACGTGCTGCTGCTGGGCAAGGGCAACACGGTCAGCGCCGACGGGCTGGCCGAGCAGGCGCTGGCCGGCGCCGGCGGCTACAAGGTCCATGAGGACTGGGGATCCACGCCCGCCGCCATCGACGCCGCGCTGCGCGCCGCCGACGACTGGGGCCTGCAGGTCGCGCTGCACTCCGACAGCCTCAACGAGGCCGGCTTCGTCGAGTCCACGCTCCGGGCCATCGCCGGCCGGTCCATCCACGCGTTCCACGCCGAGGGCGCGGGCGGCGGCCACGCGCCCGACATACTCACGGTCGCCGGACAGCCGCACGTGATCCCCGGCTCCACCAACCCGACCCTGCCGCACACCGTGAACACGGTGGCCGAGCACCTCGACATGCTGATGGTCTGCCACCACCTGAACCCCGACGTGCCCGAGGACCTGGCCTTCGCGGAGTCCCGGATCCGCGCGACCACCATCGCCGCCGAGGACGTCCTGCACGACATCGGTGCCCTCTCGATCACCTCCTCCGATGCGCAGGCGATGGGCCGGATCGGCGAGGTGGTCACCCGCACCTGGCAGGTGGCGCACGTGATGAAAGCGCGTCGGGGCAGCCTGGGGGAGTCGCTGCCGGCGGACAACGAGCGGGCCTGCCGCTACGTCGCGAAGTACACGATCAACCCCGCGATCGCCCACGGCCTCGACTCGGTGGTCGGCTCGGTCGAGGCCGGCAAGCTGGCCGACCTGGTGCTCTGGGAGCCGGCGTTCTTCGGGGTCCGGCCCAACCTGGTCCTCAAGGGCGGCGCGATCGCCTGGGCCGCCCTGGGCGACCCGAACGCGTCGATCCCCACACCGCAGCCGGTGCTGATGCGACCCAGCTTCGGGGAGGCCGTCGGCGCGGACCTGTCGGTCTCGTTCGTGGCACCCGCGGCGCTCGAGGACGGGCTGGCCGACCGGCTGCGGCTGCGCCGCCGGCTGGTCGGGGTCGCGCCGACCCGGGAGGTGGGCAAGGCGCAGATGCGCAACAACGACGCGCTGCCGGACCTGGTCATCGACGCCGAGACGTTCGAGATCACCGTCGACGGCGACCTCGTCGTCCCGCAGCCCGCCGAGTGGCTGCCGATGGCACAGCTGTATGCGCTCTTCTGAGCCGGCCGGCTTCCCGGACCTGGTCGCGATGCTGCTCGCCGACGCGCGTTTCCCCTCCGGTGGCTATGCGCAGTCCGGCGGTCTCGAGCCCGCGGTGCGGGCCGGGCTCACCGGCGACGGCTCCACTCCTGCGGACGTGGTGCGGTTCGCGGAGGCGAGGCTGCGCACCGTGACAGCGGTCGACGCCGGTACGGCGGTCCTGAGCCGCCATCTGGTGCTGAGCCCGGGTGCGTCGACGCTGCACGACGTCGAGGAGGCCTGGGCCGCCCGCACCCCGAGCAGGCCGCTGCGCGAGGCGGCGCGGCTGACCGGTCGTGGCTACCTGCGGCTGGCCGGCCGGCTGTGGCCCGAGGTCCTGACGCACCTGCGCCAGGACGCTCCTGTCCCGCGGCCGGTGGTCGTCGGCGTCGTGGGCGCGGTGACGGGGCTGAGCGCCGTACAGGTGGGGCGGCTGGTGGGCCACGACGACGTGGCGACCGTCGCGTCGGCGGCCCTCAAGCTGCTGCCGCTGGACCCGGCCGAGGTCGCCCGGTGGACCCTGTCCCTGCACCCGCAGGTCGAGGCGATGGCCGTCGCGGTCGCCGGGGTCACCGACCCCGCCGACCTCCCGGACCGGGGCGCCCCCGCCCTCGACAGCCATGCCGAGCAGCACCGCCGAGCCGAGATGAGGCTGTTCCATGTCTGAGTCCGCTCCCCACCCGCACCGGGCGCTGCGCCTCGGGGTCGCCGGCCCGGTCGGGACCGGCAAGACCTCCCTGATCGCATCGGTGTGCCGTGAGCTCGCCGGCGAGCTGGCCATCGGGGTGGTGACCAACGACATCTACACCGACGAGGACGCACGGTTCCTGCGGACCGCCGGGGTGCTGGACCCGGCGCGGATCCGCGCCGTGGAGACGGGGGCCTGCCCGCACACCGCCATTCGCGACGACGTGACGCCCAACCTGATGGCCGTGGAGGACCTGGAGGCCGACTTCGCACCGCTCGACGTGGTGCTCGTCGAGTCCGGCGGTGACAACCTCACCGCGACCTTCTCACCCGCCCTCGTCGACGCCCAGATCTTCGTGCTCGACGTCGCCGGGGGTGGGGACGTCGCGCGCAAGGGCGGTCCGGGGATCTCCCGCGCCGACCTGCTGGTCGTGAACAAGACCGACCTCGCGCCGTACGTCGGAGTGGACGTGGACCAGATGGTGCGCGACGCCGAGCGGGTCCGCGAGGGCCGACCGGTGCTGGCCCTCTCGAAGCAGGACCCGGCCTCGCTCGCCGCGCTGCGCGACTGGGTCCTGGCGCTGGTCGAGCGGGCCTCAGACGGGACCCACGTGCCGACCGACCCCGGGCCCATGGCCCCGCACGGGCACGGGCACGTGGCCGACGGGCACCGGGGCGAGGGGCACCGGGGCGGGGGGGACCTGCACGTCCATGACCACGCGCATTGAGGTCGGAGGCAGCCCGGACCGGCCCTGGTGCACGCTGCGCGGCGGCCCGCTGGTGCCGCGCCGGCTGCCCGACGAGCACGGGGCGGTCCGGGTGGCGCTCGTCGCCTCGACCGCGCTGCTGCTGGCCGGCGACCGGGTCGCTCTGGAGGTGCGCGTTGGGACGGGTCTGCGGCTCGACGTCCTCGAGACGGCCGGGACGGTGGCCTACGCGATGCGCGGCGGGAGTGCCCGGTGGGACGTGCGTGCCGACGTGGGGGAGTCGGCCGTGCTGACCTGGGGTGCGCTGCCGTTCGTGGTGGCCGACGGCGCCCTGGTGCACCGCTCCAGCGAGATCGACCTCGCCGAGGGCGCGACCGCGGTGCTGCGGGAGTCCCTCGTGCTGGGCCGCACCGGTCAGCAGGGTGGGGTCCTGGAGAGCCGCAGCCGCTGCCGGCTCGCGGGGCGGCCGCTGCTCGTCGAGTCGCTGCGCCTGGACCCCGAGGCGAGGCGGGACCCGGCGGTGCTGGCCGGCTCGCGGTGCCTGGACGCCGTCACCGTGCTGGGGCGCCGGCTGCCCGACGGCCCGGACGTGTTGCAGCTCGACGGACCCGGCAGCATCGCACGGCGACTGGTGGACCAGCTGCACCACAGCGGCCTGGACGAGACGTTCCGCTCCGCGGTCCTCGCCTGCGGCGTGGGTCCTGCCAGCGCCGTCGTCCGAGGCGTCCCGGCCTGAGCGCGAGGCGTCCCGTTCTGCGTTCCCAGAACCGCCGAGGCGTCCCGTTCTGCGCAGAACGGGACGCCTCGGCATCCTCGGGCCCGCAGAATGCGACGCCTCGGCGGGGTCACGACCGCAGAACGGGACGCCTCGGCGGGAAGGGGGTCGCGGCGATTGCCGGAGGCGGTTCGGGGCAGGGGGAGTCATGGCTGTGCGCACCGTGGGCGTCGAGGAGGAGCTGATGCTCGTCGATCCCGACACGGGGCACCTCGCCGCGGTCGCCACCTCGGCGCTCCGAGCGGCCCGGCCCGGCCCGCGCGGCGACACGGGCGGCGAGTCGGCCGACGACCCAGCCGGCGACCCGGGTGCAGGGGTCGAGGTCCAGCCGGAGCTGTTCAGCCAGCAGCTGGAGACCGCCACCCGGCCCTGCCTGGAAGCCGAGGACCTGATGACCGGGATCCGTGCCGGGCGCCGGGCGGCCGGGGAGTCCGCGGCCGCATCGGGGGTCCGGGCGGTGGCGATGGCCACCCCGGTCCTGTCGGAGGGGGATCCGGACTTCGCGCAGGTGCCGCGCTACCGCAGGATCGGCGACGACTACGGCGAGCTGGCCCGCCAGGCCCTGGTCTGCGCGACGCACGTGCACGTCGAGGTGGCCGATGACGACGAGGGTGTGCGGGTCATCGACCGGATCCGTCCCTGGCTGCCACTGCTGATCGCGCTCGGCGCCAACTCGCCGTACTGGCAGGGCCGGGACACCGGGCACGCCAGCTGGCGCTCCCAGGTGTGGGGCCGCTGGCCGACCGCCGGAGCGGCGCAGCCGTTCAGAGACGTGGCGACCTACCGCTCGGTCGCCGACTCGATGATCGGCTGGGGCGGGGCGCTCGACACCGGGATGCTGTACTTCGACGTGCGGCTCTCCGAGCGCTACCCCACCGTCGAGGTCCGGGTGGCCGACGTCACCACCGACCCCGAGGACGTCGCGCTGCTCGCCCTGCTGACCCGGGCGCTGGTGACGACGGCGGCACAGGACCACGCTGCACCGGCCTGGCGAGGGGACCTGCTGCGGGTGGCGGGCTGGCGCGCGGCCCGGTTCGGGCTGGCCCACGACCTGGTGCACCCGACCGCTGCACGGCTCGCGCCGGTCCGAGAGGTCGTCGACGCGACGCTCCAGCACGTGCAGGACGCGCTGCGGGAGGCCGGTGACCTCGACCGGGTGACCGACTCGTTCGAGCGGCTGCTGGCTCGCGGCACCGGCGCCACCCGGCAGCGCAGCGTCTTCGAGGCGCATCGCGACCTCGCGGCCGTGGTGGCCGACCTCGCGGACCGCACCCAGGACTCCTGGGGCGGCTGAGCCGGCGACTCCGGTGCCTCGAGCCGCCCGAGTCCGACATTTCGCCATCTCCCGCGAGCCGGGGAACTCGCGCCTAGGCTGGCGATTCGGACAGTGCAGCAGCGACCCTGCACCCGGCCAGGACAGGAGTGGGCGCTGTGGCCACATCCCGGCCGGCCGACTCCCCGGACTTCTGGCACGCCACGCTCGACTCCATCCCAGCCCAGGTGGCCGTGCTCGACGGGGACGGCGTGATCCTGGCCGTCAACGAGGAGTGGCGGCGTACGGCGGCCGCGGCCGGCGACCACGACAGCTTCGTGGCTCGCAGCTACCTCGACGAGTGCGACGCCGCGATCGGCTCCGGCACCTACGGCGAGACGTCGGTCACCGCCGCAGGAGACGGCCTGCGAAGCGTCCTCGCGGGTGAGCAGGAGAGCTTCGTGCTGGCCTACCCCTGCCCCGCGCCGGCACGTGAGCAGTGGTTCAAGATGCTGGCCACTCGCTACGTCGGGACGGGCCCGGCGCGGGTGGTCGTCGTGCACTACGACGCCAGCGCCCAGCAGGCCGCTGAGCTGGAGGTGGCCATCCAGGCGACGCTGCTCGACGAGCTCGCCGTCGCCGTCGTCGCCACCGGGGCCGACGGCCGCATCACGCACTGGAACAGGGGGGCCGAGGAGCTCTACGGCTGGACCGGGTCCGAGGCGCTGGGGTCACCGGTCGGCACCCGGGCCGGCGCGGGCCACCCGGGCCTCACCCGGGGCCGGTCGGACACCCACACGCAGCTGCTCCGCAAGGACGGCACGTCGTTCCCGGCCCACGTGCGCAGGTCGCCCATGCTCGACGGCCAGGGCCGTGCAGTCGGCACGATCGCCGTGTCGATGGACGAGTCGTCGCAGGTGCAGGCCGACGAGTACCTCCAGGCGGTCACCGACAGCATGGACGAGGGCCTGTTCGCGGTGGACTCGGACGGCCTGGTGACGCTGATGAACCGGGCGGCCGAGACGATGCTGGGCTGGCCGCTCGTCGACATCGTGGGCCAGCCGCTGCACGAGATCACGCACTACCGCCACGAGGACGGGACGCCGTACCCGGTCCAGGAGTGCCCCATCCTCACCGCCGGCACCGACAGCCGGACGGTCCGCATCACCGAGGACGTGTTCGTCACCCGCGACGGCCGCGGAGGCTGCGTGGTCGTGTTCATGGACGCCACGCATCTCCGCGCCGAGCAGGAGCGGCTCCGGCTGTCGCTCGACCAGCTGTCCGCGATCAACCGGGTGGAGGAGGCGCTGCGCGAGGAGCGATTCGAGCTGTTCGCCCAGCCGATCGTCGACCTGAGCACCGGGCAGGTGACCCAGCACGAGCTCCTGCTCCGGACCAGGGAGGCGGACGGCTCGATCGCGGGTCCGGGGCCCTACCTCGTCGCCGCCGAGGCGCACGGACTCATCGGCACGATCGACCGGTGGGTGGTCGGACAGTCCCTCTCGCTCGCCGGGCAGGGCTATGCGGTCGAGCTGAACGTCTCGGCGTCGTCGGTGAGCGACCCTGCTCTGCTGGTCGACGTGGAGAGGTGGCTTCGCAGGTCCGGCGCGGATCCCGCCCTGCTGGTCTTCGAGATCACCGAGACCACCCTGATCTCCGACGAGGAGGCGGGGCGGCTGTTCGTCGAGCGCATCCACCAGCTCGGGTGCAAGGTGGCGCTGGACGACTTCGGGACCGGCTACGGCGGCTTCACCTACCTCAAGAAGCTGCCGCTGGACTATCTGAAGATCGACATCGAGTTCGTGCGCGACCTCCTGGTGAACCGGGCGTCACGGCACGTCGTCGAGGCGGTGGTCAACCTGGCGGCCGGGTTCGGCCTGCAGACCGTCGCCGAGGGCGTCGAGGACGTCGAGACGCTCGAGCTGCTGGGCGAGCTCGGGGTGGGCTTCGCCCAGGGCTTCCACCTCGGCCGACCGGGGCCGTTGGCCGACACGCTGTTCAAGCAGCCCAGGACACCACTGCTGGGCGCACGTCAGCTGGGAGCAGCTCACGTGGGAGCACAGAGGGAGCTGATCAGACATGACTGACCAGGAGAGCGCAGAGACCTCGCAGGCACGACAGCAGGTCGCGCTCGACCAGGAGCAGGCCCTGGCCGACCTGGACGAGAGCATCGCCACGCGCGAGCAGGTGATCGCCGACCGTGACCAGGACCGGCTCGACGAGCAGCAGACGGCCCTCGACGCCGAGGCGAGCGAGCATTCCGGCCGGCCCGTCACCGAGCGGCTGGGTCACCTGCACCGCCAGGACGAGCTCAGCCAGGCCCAGGACCGACGGGAGACCCGCCAGTCGCAGCTGGACGGTGCGCAGGAGGGTCGCGACCGGCTCCAGGACTTCCTGGACGAGCAGCAGGTGGAGGTGGAGACGGCCGGGACGGCTGCCCCAGCGACGCCCGCCGCCGCCGAGCGGGCCGTCCAGCGACGGCTGGCCGCCGCCCAGGAGCGAGCCAAGGCCGCCATGAAGCGCGCGGAGGCCGCACAGCGCCGGGCCGACGCCGCCGCTCTCCGGGCCAGCCGCTGAAGTGGTCGGTCCTTTCGGACGTGCCCGCGCCGGGTCGGCGTTGTCCAGACGCAGGTGAGGTGTCAGTCCTGCCAGGGGAAGAACGGCGGCATCTGGGAGGTGCGGCCGGTGAAGTGCGGGTCGCGCTTCTCGCGGAACGCGGCCACCCCTTCCTGACCGTCGCCGATGCTGGTGTAGAACATCGCCAGCGAGTCGACCCGGTGTGCCTCCAGCGGGTGCGGCTGGGCGCTGTTGCGCCACATCATCTGCCGGGCCAGCGCGGTGGCGACCGGTGACCGGTTGCGGGTGAAGCGCCGGGCCAGGTCGTGGGCGGCGTCGAGGAGCTCCCCGGGTGGGTGGACCGACCGGACCAGGCCGCCCTCGAGCACCTCCGCCGCGGTCAGCACCTCAGCCGTGTAGACCCACTCCAGGGCCCGGCTGATGCCGACGATGCGCGGCAGGAACCAGGACGAGCACGCCTCCGGGACGATGCCGAGCCGCCCGAACACGAAGCCGATGCGGGCGGTCTCCGAGGCCAGCCGCACGTCCATCGGCAGGGTCATGGTGGCGCCGATGCCGACGGCCGCGCCGTTGACGGCGCCGATCACCGGCTTGGTGCAGCGGTAGATCGCCAGTGCCACCCGGCCTCCGGTGTCCCGGACGCCGTCGAGCACGACCGGGTCGTCCAGCCGCTCGTGCAGGTCCTCGCTGGTCGGGCGGAGCGACTCGTCGAGGCCGAACACGTTGCCCGTCCCGGAGAGGTCCATCCCGGCGCAGAAGGCCTTGCCCCGCCCGGTCACCACCACCGCGGCGACGCCGTCGTCCCGGTCGGCCCGGTCGAAGGCGGCGACGAGCTCGCGGGCCATGGTGACCGTGAAGGAGTTCAGCTGGTCCGGCCGGTCCAGGGTCAGGGTGAGGATCCGGTCCTCGACGGCGTAGTCCAGGGTCTCGTAGGTCTCAGCCACTGCTCAGCCCGCTCGCCCGGCACAGCTTCTTGGTGACGTCGTCGGTCCGGTCCTCTGCTATCAGGGTGAACAGCTTCTTGGACCGCGCGGGGTCCCAGTGCACGTCGAGGTCGGAGATGGGCACGCCACAGGTGAGCCCGTTCTTCCCGTTGACCCGGGTCATCGCGAGCGCGAAGCGGGCAGCCGAGAACGGGCCCGTGCCGTCGCCCACCCGCACCGCGCTCGCCCCGGCCATCGCCAGCCGGTAGTAGCGCACGGGGTTCAGGACCGTCCACGGCGACGCGGCCTTGGCGCCGACCGCGCTGACCACCTCGCGCTGGTGCTGGGCGCGGGCGATGTCGCCGAGGCCGGAGGTGTGCCGCGACCGGGCGTAGCCCAGCGCGACCCGGCCGTCGACGTCCTGGCAGCCCTTCTTGATGTCCAGGTTGGCCCGGCGGTCCCGCATCCGCGTGGTCGGGCAGATCCGGACCCCGCCGACCGCGTCGACCACGTCGACGAACCCCGCGAACCCGATCTCCACGAAGTGGTCGATGCGGATGCCGGTGTCGGCCTCGATCGTGCGGACCAGCAGCTTCGGGCCGCCGAGCGCGTAGGCCGCGTTGATCTTCGTGGTGCCGTGCCCGGGGACCGCCACGATCGAGTCCCGGGGCACCGACATCAGCAGGTTCGGCCCGGAGCCGGTGTGCAGCACCATGATGGTGTCCGTGCGTCGGCCGGCAGCGCTGCCGGTGCCGAGCCGCCGCTTCTGCGCGGCCGTGAGCCCCTCCCGGCTGTCGCTGCCGACCAGGAGGTACGTCGTGCCCTTCTGCGCCGCCGGACGAGCGCCCGTGGGTGTCGCGTCGACCGTGGAGACCTGCTGCCACGCCACGAGGGGTACGGCGACCAGGAACACCACCCACAGCACGAGGACGACGAGCAGCCAGCGCAGCCGGAACCGGGGCAGTCGCCACGAGCGGACCCCGGGGGACGGCGACGGGGACGGGGACGGGGCTGGTCCCCGAGGTGGAGGGGAGCCGCGGCCACCCGGTGCTGCGGGTGGTGGTGCACCACCCGAGGATCCGGTCCGGGACGGAGCCGGAGCCTGGTAGGGGCCCTTGGACGACGGCGCCTGGGACGACGCCGGGGCCGACGGCGCGGGGGACGACGGACGGTTCAGCACCGGCAGCCGTCGGGTGGGCTCCGGGTCGACCGGTGCACCTCGACCCGACCCGGCCGGCGGGCGGGGCTGCACCGGGAGCACCTGGGTGGCGTCGTCCGACGGCCCGGCGGCTTCCGCGCGCTCGCCTCGGGAGCCGTAGAGCCAGTCGAAGTCCGGCCCGTCGCTTCCGTCCGGGCTCTTCGGGGGGCGCTCTGCCATGGCGCTGACGGTACCGCGCCCACCTGGGAGCCTCTGGCACCGCGAGGTTGCCGCACCGGTCCGGCGCGCCGTGGCGCCGTGTGACGGATGGGGCTGGTGATACTGGACGCCTCGCCGCCAGCACTCGAAAGGCTCCTGCATGCCACCCGCCACCAGGTCCGACAGTCGGCCAGGCAGCACCGCCGTCGGCCGCTCCGGCCGGCCGGCCGACGACCGAGCCGCGGACGCGGCGTCCCGGGTGCGGTTCCGTCGCGCGGTGACGCTGCTGCTGATGACCCTGTTCCTGCCCGGCTCGGCCCAGCTCACCGCCGGGCGTCGCGGCGTCGGCCGGGTGGCGCTGCGGGTCGCGCTGTCCGTGGTCGCCGTGCTCGTCCTGGTCGTCGCGCTGGGCCTGGTCCGGCACGGCATCGTCTACTGGCTGGTGAGCAACACCGTGGTGCTCACCTTCGTGCGGCTGCTGCTGTGCGCGCTGGCCGTGGGCTGGGCGCTGCTGTTCATCGACGCCTGGCGCCTCGGACAGCCGCTCGAGCTGCGGCAGAAGCAGCGGCTCGCGGTGGTCGCCCTCAACGGCCTGCTCTGCTTCGCCGTGGCCGGCACCTTGCTGTTCGCCTCGCACATGGTCGCCGTGCAGAAGGGGTTCATCACCGCGATGTTCGGCGACGGGGCAGTCACCGGGGCCCACGACGGCCGCTACAACGTGCTGCTGCTCGGCGGTGACTCCGGTGCCGACAGGTGGGGGCTGCGCCCGGACAGCCTCACCGTGGCCAGCATCGACGCGAGGACCGGCAGGACGGTGCTCTTCGGGCTGCCCCGCAACATGACCGACTTCCCGTTCCCCTCAGGTTCGGTGATGGCGAAGCAGTTCCCCTCGACGTACGACTGCTCGACGTGCGAGCTGAACAGCCTGGCCACGTGGGCGGGTGACCACAAGAGCCTGTTCGAGGGCTACGCCGACCCCGCGGTGGAGGCCACGATGGAGGGTGTCGAGGGCATCACCGGACTCAAGCTGAACTACTACGCGATGGTGAACCTGCGCGGCTTCCGGGCGATGGTCCAGGCGGTGGGCGGACTGACGCTCAACGTCCGGGACCGGATCCCCATCGGCGGTGTCGGCGGGCCGGTGACCGGCCACATCGAGCCGGGGGTCCAGCGCCTGAACGGGTTCCAGACGCTGTGGTTCGCGCGCTCGCGGGAGAGCGCCGACGACTACTCCCGGATGGCGCGGCAGAAGTGCGTGATGAACGCCATGCTGCAGCAGCTCTCGCCCACCACCGTGGTGCGGAACTTCGAGAGCATCGCGGACGCGAGCGAGAAGCTGATCGACACCGACCTGCCGGCCTCCGAGCTGGGCAGGTTCGCCGAGCTGGCCATGAAGGCGCGCTCCCAGCCGGTCCGCACCGTGTCGTTCGTGCCGCCGACCATCAGCACCTCCCATCCCGACGTGGCGAAGATCCAGTCCATGGTGCGCACCGCCCTGGACCACTCCGAGGGCAAGGCGGCACCGAAGAAGGCTGCGGGCACGCCGAAGAAGAAGGGGTTCTCCCAGACCACACGACAGACGGTCGGCGGCTCGGTCGGCAACCTGCACGACGGCTACGCGGCCAACGACTCGAGCGACCTGTCGAGCGCCTGCTGAGGCTCGGGCGGTCGGGCGGCTCCTCGGTAGGGTGGCCGACTGTGAGCGCCGGCCGTGGTTCCCCCTCCCTGCCCGGTGCGGCCGTCTGCGCGGTCGTGGTCACCTGGAACCGACGGGACCTGCTGAGCGAGTCGCTGGCCGCCCTGGCGGCCCAGACGCTGCCGCCCCGACACGTCGTGGTGGTCGACAACGCGAGCACCGACGGCACGGGCGACCTGCTGCGCAGCGACTACCAGCACCTCGAGGTCGTGCACCTCGAGACGAACATCGGCGGGGCGGGCGGGTTCGCCGCCGGGATCGAGCGGGCGCTGACGTTCGACCCCGCGCTGGTCTGGCTGCTCGACGACGACACCGTGCCCACCCCGACGGCCGCCGAGCGCCTGGTCGCGGTCTGGTCCACCTACCCCTCGCCGCCACCGGGGTCGCGACCGGCGGTGCTGGCCAGCCGGGTGGTGTGGACCGACGGTCGCGACCACCCGATGAACACCCCGCGGGTCAAGCCGGGCGCCACTCCCGCGGAGCGGCACGCCGCGGAGGCCGTGGGCTGCGTGCCGATCCGCTCGGCGTCGTTCGTGTCCCTGATGTGCGACGCCGACGCGGTGCGCACGAACGGGCTGCCGGTCGCGGACTACTTCTTGTGGAACGACGACTTCGAGTACTCCACCCGCCTGATCCGCTCCCGCGTCGGCCTGTCGGTGCCCGGCAGCGTCGTGGTCCACAAGACCCCGTCGTACGGCGCCACCGACGCGGACCC
Source organism: uncultured Nocardioidaceae bacterium (assembly GCA_964237315.1). GTDB lineage: Bacteria > Actinomycetota > Actinomycetes > Propionibacteriales > Nocardioidaceae > Nocardioides_B. Next base: position 22,971 of record CAXSHL010000026.1, on the reverse strand, counting down.
GGGCGAGCGCTTCTACTACGAGGTCCGTAACAAGGTCTGGCTGTTCACGCGCAGCCGCGGCCTCGGTCCGGCCGAGAAGGTGCTGTACGGCGGCTCGACCCTTCGCCGGTGGGGCCGGACCTTCGCGCGCTCGGCCGACCGCCGCACGCTGGCCCGGGGCCTCGGCACGGGGCTGCGCGACGGCCTGCTGACCCGCCCCCGGCCCAACGGCGTGGTGCTGACTGCCGCCGGCCTGCAGAGCCACCCCGCGCCCGACCCGCAACCCTTCTCGCTGCTGCTCCCGGTGTGGGGCGGCGACGACCCGGAGTTCCTGCGCGAGGCCTTCCTCTCCACGGTGCATGCCCAGACCCGGCGCCCGGACCAGGTGGTGCTGGTCCAGGACGGCCGCGTTCCCGAGGCGCTGGAGAAGGCGATCGCCGAGCTCGTCGCCGACAGCCCGGTGCGCGTCGACCACGTCGTGATGGAGGACAACCTCGGCCTCGGGCCGGCCCTGGACCGCGGACTCGCCGCGTGCGACCACGAGATCGTGGCCCGGATGGACGCTGACGATGTGAGCCTGCCCACCCGCTTCGAGCGGCAGCTCCCGGTGCTCGAGGCCGGTGCGGACATCGTCGGCAGCGGCCTGCTGGAGTTCGGGTCCTCCGTGAGCGACGTGGTGGGACGCCGTACCCCGCCGACCGACCCTGCAGAGATCCGCCGGGCGATGCGGTTCCGCGACCCGTTCAACCACCCCACCGTGGTCTACCGGCGCAGCGCGGTGCAGGCCGCCGGCGGCTACACCGACATGGCCCTGATGGAGGACTACCTGCTGTTCGCCCGGATGGTCGACGGGGGAGCGCGACCGGCGAACCTCGCCGAGCCGCTGGTCTGCTACCGCGTGGGCGCGGGCGCCTACGCACGACGCGGCGGGCGGGCGCTGCTGGAGTCCGAGCTGGCCCTGCAGCGGCGGTTCCTGGAGCTCGGGATCACCACGCGGGCGCAGTATGTGCGCAACGTCACGGTGCGCGGCGGCTACCGCCTGGTCCCCGAGACGCTGCGGCGGCTCGCCTACCGCGCCCTGATCGCCAACCGGGGCGGCGACGGCCGATAGACTGCATCGTTCGCTTGCTGCTACAGATGTGCACGAGGAGTGTGTGTGAGTCACGACCTGGTGGTCGTCGGATCCGGATTCTTCGGGCTGACGATCGCCGAACGCTGCGCCAACGAGCTGGGCCTGCGGGTCCTGGTTCTCGAGCGGCGTCGGCACATCGGCGGCAACGCCTACAGCGAGGCGGAGCCGGAGACGGGCATCGAGGTGCACGTCTACGGCGCGCACCTGTTCCACACCTCGAACGAGCGGGTGTGGGACTACGCCAACCGGTTCACCTCCTTCACCGACTACCAGCACCGGGTGTTCACCAACCACCAGGGGCAGGTCTACTCGTTCCCGATGAACCTGGGCCTGATCAACCAGTTCTTCGGACGCTCGCACACCCCCGACGAGGCCCGCGCCCTGGTCGCCGAGCAGGCCAGCGAGATCGACACCGCGGACGCCAACAACCTCGAGGAGAAGGCGATCTCCCTGATCGGCCGCCCGCTCTACGAGGCGTTCGTCCGCGGCTACACCTCCAAGCAGTGGCAGACCGACCCCAAGGAGCTGAGCCCGGACATCATCAGCCGGCTCCCGGTCCGCTACAACTTCACCAACCGCTGGTTCAACGACACCCACGAGGGCCTGCCCGTCGACGGCTACACGGCGTGGCTGACCCGGATGGCGGACCACCCGAACATCGAGATCCGCCTGGACACCGACTTCCTCGACGTCAAGGACGACTACGTCGGCACGGTCCCCGTCGTCTACACCGGACCCGTCGACGAGTACTTCGGGCACAGCGAGGGGCGGCTGTCCTGGCGGACCGTGGACCTGGAGTCCGAGGTGAGGGACGTCGAGGACTTCCAGGGCACCCCGGTGATGAACTACGCCGACGAGGACGTGCCCTGGACCCGGATCCTGGAGTTCAAGCACTTCCATCCCGAGCGGACCTACCTGCCGGGGAAGACAGTGATCGTCCACGAGTACTCCCGGGCCGCCACCGCCGACGACGAGCCCTACTACCCGGTGAACACCGCCGAGGACCGGGCGACGCTGCTGCGCTACCGCGACCTCGCGAGCAAGGAGCCGATGGTGCTGTTCGGCGGTCGGCTGGGCACCTACAAGTACCTCGACATGCACATGGCGATCGGGTCCGCCCTGTCGATGTACGACAACAAGCTCAAGCCGCACTTCGAGAGCGGTGCCGCCTGGGCGAGCGGAGGAGTCGACGCATGACCCAGACCCCCGATCAGATCGGCAGTCCGAGCAGCAGTCCAGCCAGCCGTCCGGCCGGCAGTCCAGCCGGCACCGTGCGGCGGGTGCTGCAGCGGGTCGTGCTGCCCGTGGACCGCGACACCGACGTGCTCCCCCTGTACGTCGACCCGGACCGACCGCAGCTCGACGTCAACACCCTCGGCATGACGCTCAAGCAGCGCAGCCGCATCCCACCCGCCCCGCCCAACGCCGACGTCGAGCCGGATCCGCACGCCGTGCTGGGCCGCCGCCGCTACCGGGTCACCGAGTCGGCGCGGATCTCCTTCGGCACCTACTTCAACGCGTTCGCAGCGAGCTACTGGCGGCAGTGGACCGTGGTGAGCGACGTGTCGCTGCACGTGCGGATCACCGGCGACGGCGCCTCGGTGATCGTCTACCGCTCGATGCCCGACGGCCGCGCCCAGCGCGTGGACGACCGCACGGTGTCCGGCGCGGAGCCAGCTGACCTGCGCTTCGACCTCTCATTGGCCAGCTTCGCGGACGGTGGGTGGTACTGGTTCGACGTGATCGCCGGCCCGCAGGCCGCGGTCCTGGAGGAGGCGAGCTGGGAGGCCGACGTGCCCGCGGACCGCGCCGGCACCGGCTCGGTGACGATCGGCATCACCACCATGAACCGCCCGGACTTCTGCGCCGCACTGCTCACCCAGATCGGTGCGGACGACGACGTGCACGCGATCCTCGACGAGGTGGTCGTCGCCGAGCAGGGCACGCGCAAGGTCGCCGACGACCCGGGGTTCGCTGAGGCCGAGAGGGTGCTGCGGGGCAAGCTGCGGGTGATCGAGCAGGGCAACCTGGGCGGCTCCGGCGGCTATGCGCGCGCGCAGCTGGAGACCCTCGAGGCCGGCCGGTCGACGTACATGATGTGCATGGACGACGACGTGGTCTGCGAGCCGGAGAGCATCGTGCGCGCGGTGACGTTCGGCGACCTCTGCCGCCGGCCCACGATCGTCGGCGGCCACATGTTCAGCCTGTTCGCGAAGTCCCGGCTGCACAGCTTCGGCGAGATCATCAACAGGTACCGCTTCTGGTGGATGTCCCCGCCGACGGTCCAGCAGGACTGGGACTTCGCAGAGCGCAACCTGAGGTCGTCCCGATGGCTGCACCGGCGCATCGACGTGGACTTCAACGGCTGGTTCATGTGCCTGATCCCGACCGAGGTGCTGCGCACGGTCGGGCTGAGCCTGCCGCTGTTCATCAAGTGGGACGACTCGGAGTTCGGCGTCCGGGCCGCCGAGCACGGCTTCCCGACGGTGACGCTGCCCGGCTCGGCGGTCTGGCACGTGCCGTGGACCGACAAGAACGACGCCCTGGACTGGCAGTCCTACTTCCACCAGCGCAACCGCACGATCGCGGCGCTGCTGCACTCGCCCTACGACCACGGCGGCCGGGTGGTGCGCGAGAGCTTCAACCACCAGGTCAAGCACCTCTTCGCCCTGCAGTACTCCACCGCCGAGCTCCGGCACCTCGCCCTCGAGGACGTGCTGGCCGGACCCGAGCGGCTGCACGCCGACCTGTTGACCAAGCTGCCCGAGCTGCAGGCCAGGCGCCGGCAGTACGACGACGCCCGGACCGCGCCGGACCCCGACGCCTTCCCCGCCGTACGCCGGGAGAAGCCACCCAAGCGCGGCCAGGACCCCACGCTGCCGAAGGGCAAGGTCGGGCAGCTGCTCGCGGCGGCCACCAGCGCCGTGCGCCAGGCCAGGCCGCCTCGCGAGCTCGCGGCCGAGCATCCCGAGGCCCGGCTGTCCGCGCTGGACGCCAAGTGGTGGATGGTCGCGCAGTTCGACTCCGTCGTGGTGTCCATGCCGGACGGCACCAGCGCCGCCTGGTACCACCGCGACCGCGACGAGTTCACCGACCTGCTGCGCCGCACCGTCGAGATCCACCAGCGGCTCTACCGCGAGTGGCCCCGGCTGGCGCGCCACTACCGTGCGGCCTTGCCCGACATCGTCTCGCCCGAGCAGTGGACGAAGACGTTCGAGGCCTCCGCACCCACCCCGATCCCCGCCTCCACGGCAGAGAGTGAGCCGTCGTGACCACGACCCCTGATCGCGTCCACCCCCGTGCCGTGCACCCGCCGGACGCCGAGCTGACCTCGCCGTACACCAAGGGCGGCCTGGTGGAGGTGTTCCGCCGCCGCTACCTGCTCAGGCTGCTGGTCAGCAAGGAGGTGCGCGGGAGATATCAGGGCTCGCTGCTCGGGGTGCTGTGGACCTACATCCAGCCGTTCATCCGGTTCTCGATGTACTTCTTCGTGCTCGGCCTGATCATCGGGCTGCACAAGAACGTGCCGTACTTCGCGATCCACATGTTCGGTGCGCTGGTCGCGGTGCACTACTTCAACGAGACCTTCGGTGCCGGCACCCGGTCGATCGCCAAGAACAAGTCGATCGTCCGCAAGCTGCCGATGCCGCGGGAGATGTTCCCGGTGGCGTCGGTGATCGTGTCCGCCGTCAACTCCTTTCCCCAGCTGGTGATCCTGTTCGTCGCCGCCCTGTTCGCCGGCTGGTCCCCCGACCCGGTCGGGCTGCTGGCCGCTGTGCTGGGCATCTCGATCGTGACGGTGCTCGGCACCGCACTCGCGCTGCTGTTCTCGGCGATGAACGTGTACTTCCGCGACTTCCAGAGCATCGTGGCCACCATCTCGATGCTCACCACCTGGGTGGTGCCGATGATCTACCCGTTCTCGAGGCTCGCGGAGAGCGGGCTGGGAGGGAACCCGATCTTCTACACGATCTACCTCTGCAACCCGCTCACCTGGGCCGTGGTGCTGATCCAGCGGGCCTTCTGGATCCCGACGACGCTGGGCCAGAAGGGCTACCCCGACAAGGTGTCCGACGTGGGGTTCCCCTACATGCCCCACCACCTGATGCTCTACGGAATGGGGATGCTGCTCGCGTCCTGCATCATCCTGGTGCTCTGCCAGATGGTGTTCCAGCGGCTCGAGGGCCAGTTCGCGGAGCGCCTCTGATGACCGTGTCGATCCAGGTGGAGCACGTCAGCAAGCAGTTCACGATGCGCTACCACCGCACCCTCAAGCAGATCGCCATCGCCACCGCGCGCCGGCAGACGATCAGCGACACCTTCCGCGCCGTCGACGACGTCTCGTTCACGATCGAGCAGGGCGAGTCTATCGGGCTGATGGGCCTCAACGGGTCGGGCAAGAGCACCCTGCTCAAGCTGATCAGCGGGGTGATGAAGCCGGACGACGGCACCGTGCTCACCCGGGGCCGGATCGCCGGCCTGATCGCCACGGGCGCCGGGTTCCACCCGCAGCTCACCGGGCGCGACAACGTCTTCCTGAACGCCGCGATCCTCGGGATGAGTGAGGCCGAGACCAAGCGCAAGATGGAGCAGATCGTCGAGTTCGCGGACATCGGCCGGTTCCTGGACACCCCGGTCGGTCACTACTCCTCGGGGATGTTCGCCCGGCTCGGCTTCGCGGTGGCGGTGCACACCGACTCCGACATCTTCCTCATCGACGAGGTGCTCGCCGTGGGTGACCGGCCCTTCAAGCAGAAGTGCCTGGCCCGCATGGATGAGATCAGGGCCGAGGGCCGCACCCTGTTCTATGTGAGTCATGCGACTGGCTCGGTGCGCAAGATGTGCAACCGGGTGCTGGTGCTGGAGAAGGGCGCGCTCGCCTTCGACGGTCCTGTGGACGCAGGCATCAGCTACCTGCACTACGACGAGGCGACGACGGATCCCGATGACGACGACATCACGGACGAGATGCTCGGGGCCGACATCTGACCTCCTCGGCGGCACAGGCGGCCTGACGGCTGGAATCCCCTTGCTGGCAAGGAGAATTACAGGTCTGTAGTTAGGACGAAGTCCTTGCAGCGGCCTGTGGCTGGTGTGACATTTGATGTTCGTGTGACCGCCAGCCGCTGGGAGTACCCTCCGCATGCCCGAGAAGAGACGCCGGTTCGTGCTCCTGTGTCAGCAGACCCTGGCGTTCGGGCTGGTCGCCGCCATCGCTGCCCCGGCCGCCAACCTGGTCAGCCTGGACATCGTCCAGCCTCCGGCGTCCGGCGCGCACCGCTCCGCCGCCTCCTCGGCGGGCTCCACCCTCGATGCCGCAGGCGCGATGGCGGCCCGGTCCGTGGTGGCCACCAGGCCGGTGCGTCCGCGGGTGCGCACCGTGCCGCTGCTCGGGGTCAGCAGGACCGGCCTGCGGGCCCTGCGACCGGCCGGTGCCAACTCTGCTGCCTACGGGACGGCCGGCCCCGCGACTGCCCGGCTGTCGTCGGCCGGGACCCGTGGCGGCGGGGACGACGGTCTGGCCGTCCTCTCGGCCCCCCAGCCGGTCGGCGGCCTGGCCACCGTCGGGGTGACCTGGGCGCACGGGGTGCGCGTCGCGGACCGGGCGATCACCATCGCGGTGCGCACCAGGCGCGCCGGCACCTGGTCCGGCTGGACCCGGGTGCCCTACCACCAGGACGAGGGCCCCGACCCGAGCAGCGCCGAGGGCCGACGGGCCGAGCCCGGCACCGACCCCATCTACGTCGGCGCGGTCGACGACGTCCAGGTGCGGGCCACCACGGCCACCGGCGCGGCGCCCCGAGGCATGCGGCTGTCCCTGGTGGACCCCGGCCGGGAGGTGGCCGCCCGGGCCGAGAAGCCGGCCATCGACACCGGCCGCCTGCACCTGTCCGCTGCCACCACCGACCCGCCCGCCACCACCAGCAGCGGCACCACTCCGGGCACCACAACAGGGACCCCTGCCGGTGACGAGGCCGCCCGCGCCGCGGCCCGGGTCACCGCCAAGCCGACGATCTACTCCCGCGCCCAGTGGGGCGCCGACGAGCGGATGCGCGACCACTCGTCCCTGCACTACGGCGAGGTGCACGGCGGCTTCGTCCACCACACCGTCAACGCCAACAACTACACGCCGGAGCAGGTGCCGGCGATCATCCGGGGCATCTACGCCTACCACACGCAGGCCCGCGGCTGGTCCGACGTGGGCTACAACTTCCTCGTCGACCGGTTCGGCAGGATCTGGGAGGGCCGGTACGGCGGAGTGTCCCGCCCCGTGGTGGGTGCCCACACCCTGGGCTACAACGACGACGCGTTCGCGATGTCCGCCATCGGCAACTACGACATCACCCAGCCGTCGTCGGCGACGGTCGACGCCTTCGGGCGGCTGTTCGCCTGGAAGCTGAGCCTGCACGGCGTGCTGGCCTCCTCACCACGCCAGTGGATCACCAAGCGCTACCTGCCGGCGATCAACGGTCACCGTGACGTGGGAAGAACCGCGTGTCCGGGGCGCTATCTCTACGCGCAGATCCCGACCATCCGGTCGCTGGCCGCCGGCTACCAGCGCTCGTTCCTCCCGCGTGCGCGTTCCACCCGGGTCGCGAGCAGTGCCCGTCCGGTCGTCGTGGCCCGGGACCGCACCACCAAGATGCTGTGGCTGCTCGCGACGAGACCCGACGGCACCCACGGTCGCCTGCGGACCACGGGGACGGCGGTGCCGGACGCCGGCCTGGTCCTGAACGCGGGTGACTGGGACGGCGACGGCAAGGGTGACGTGATCACCCGCTCCGCCGACGGCCGGCTGCACCTGTTCCGCGGCGCCGCCGGGAGCCGGCTGCAGGCCCCGGTGCTGATGAGCCAGACGAGCTTCGCCGGCGTGGGTCTGCTGGCCGCTGTCGGGGACATCACCGGCGACGGGCGCCCGGACCTGATGGGCCAGCCGCGCGGCGGTGCCATGCGCATCTACCCGGGCAACGGCGTGACCGGCTTCAGTGGCGGCTACGTCGCCCACGCGGCGATCAACGCGGTCGCCCAGCTGGGCGTCGGGCTCTACGACGGTGACGGGTCGCCCGACTCGATCCTGCAGGGCGCCGACGGGACCCTGGTCCTCTATCCCGGCAACGGCCCCGGTGGGCTGACCGGGGGCACGACGGTCGGCTCGGTCGGTCGCGGCTACGACCGGGTGGTGGCGGTGGGGGACGTCAACGGGGACGGACGCCCGGACCTGATGGCTCGCGCCCGCGCGACCGGGCGGATGTGGCTGCTGCCGGGCTCGCCGCAGGGCTACGTCTCCCGGCACTCGTTCCTGCGCAGCACCGGCCGCTTCGACCTCCTCGGCTAGCCGACCCGGCGGCTCTGCACGCCCGGCACCGGTGCGTGACCACGAGGACGTGCACTCGCGCGAGCCCGGCGCCCGTTCCACGCCTGAGAGATCCCGGCAGCACGGGCAAGTGCACGTCCTCGTGGTCATTCGACGCTCAGCCGCGGAGCTCCTCGGTGACCCGCTCCTGCTCGGCGCGGGCCGACCAGCGCTCCTCGTCGGTGTTCCGGACCCAGACGGCGCCCGCACCGAGCAGCACCGGCGCCACGAGGGTGGCCAGCCCGCGCCGGCTGGCCGGGTTCACGTCGGTCAGCAGCCGGCCGCCCCGGCTGACCACCGGGGTGCCTGCCGCCTCGGTGGTCAGCCCGGCCTGGCTGAGGGAGCCTGCCCCGTCACGCCAGGCGACGTCGTCGCCGCCGGGTGGGTCGTAGGCACCGAACACGTCCGGCTGGGCCAGCACCACCGCGCCGTAGTCCGTGACACCCGGCGGGAGCGGGTCGGTGAACCGGCCGCCCAGCGGCCGCAGGGACAGCGCCAGCACCGGCACCCGGTCGGCGTCGGCCGCGTGCCGGTCCAGGGTCTGCGGCCCGCACACCACGAGGTCGGCGTCCGCCACCAGCGCCGGGTCGTCGGTCACCGTGAGCCCGAGGGTCCAGGCGGCACCGAGCCAGACGGCGCCGAGCCAGTGGGTGGGCAGCTCGAGCAGGACCAGTCCGCCGCGGCCGAGGTCCAGCTCGTCCTGGGCCAGGTTGGCGGTCTTCGCGACCCAGTTGGCGTACGTCGCGACCGACAGCTCGACCCGCTCACCGGTGGCGTCGTCGTAGAAGGTCACCAGTGGCCGGCTCGGCCCGGTGGCCAGCGCCGCGGCGAGCGCGGCGCCGAACGTGACGGGGACCCTTCCGGTCGGCGGGGTGGCCGACGGTGTCGAGCCGGGTGGTCGGGGCTCCGGGGTGCTCATGGCTCGCATGCTACGGAGGTGGGAGGATGCGCCCCATGCCCGACTCGACCTCCCCCGGCAGACCCGAGCCCGGCAGGGCCCAGGACCTCGAGGGTCCGAGTGGCCCGGTGGAGGCGGTGATCGTCGCCGGCGGCTTCGGCAGCCGGCTGCTGCCGCTGACCGCGAACCGCCCCAAGCACCTGCTCGAGGTGGGCGGCGTGCCGTTCCTCGAGCACCAGCTCAGCCGGCTGGCGGCGGCCGGGGTCGCGCACGTCGTCGTCGCGACCTCCTACCGCGCCGAGCTGTTCGAGCCGGTGCTCGGCGACGGCAGCCGCTGGGGCATCCGGGTGGACTACGTCCAGGAGGCGGAGCCGCTGGGCACCGCCGGAGCGATCCGCAACGTGGCCCCGGCCCTGACCGGTGGCCCGGAGGGTGCGGTGGTGGTCCTCAACGGCGACGTGCTGTCGGGGCACGACCTGGCCGCCCAGCTCCGGGACTTCGAGTCCCGGCGCGAGGGGCGCCCCGTGGACGTGTCGCTCCACCTGGTGGAGGTGGAGGACGCGCGGGCCTTCGGCTGCGTGCCGACCGACGCCAGCGGCCGGGTCACCGGCTTCACCGAGAAGTCCGACCATCCGGTGACCAACCAGGTGAACGCGGGCTGCTACGTCTTCCGTCGCCGGGTGGTCGAGCAGATCCCCGAGCACCGGGTGGTGTCGGTGGAGCGCGAGACGTTCCCGGGCCTGGTGCGAGACGGTGCGCTCGTGGTGGGACACGTCGAGAACGCCTACTGGCGCGACGTGGGCACGCCGGCGGCTCTCGTCGCGGCCTCGCGGGACCTGGTGCTGGGGACGGCCCCCAGCCCCGCCGTACCCTCGGACGAGGCGGTGCCCGAGCCCGACGCTGTCGCCCGCATCGACGGCTCCGCACAGGTCGACCCGACTGCCCGGGTCGACGGCGGCTCGGTGGTGGTGCGCGACGCCGTGGTGGGCGGTGGGGCGGTGGTGACGGGCAGCGTGCTGATGGCCGGAGCCGTCGTGGAGCCGGACGCCGTGGTGCTCGACTCGGTCGTGGGTCCAGGGGCGCGCGTGGGCAGGGGGGTCCGGCTGGACTCGGTGACGGTCGGCGACGGTGCCGTCCTCGAGCCGGGGACGGTCCTCTCACCTGGCGACCGGGTGGACTGCGACGCCCGGCGGCCCGAGGTGACCGAGGCTTCGACGGTTCGCTGACGAGGCTAGTGGAGCACGCCGCTGAGCCACTCGGCCCCGCCGAGCACCGCCGCGAACCGCACCCACCGGCCCAGCAGACCGAGCACGAAGAACACGGCCAGGTTCATCCGCAGCTGCCCGGCGAGCACCGCCACGATCGCGAACGGCGGGAAGCCGCTGGCCGCCGAGGCGAAGACCAGGGCACCGGTGAGCACCGGTCGCTCCTGGGTGCGCGTGCGCCACTTCTCGAGCCGCTCCTGGGCCTTGGGGGTCTCGACCTTCCTGCGCACCCAGCCCCAGCTGAGGGCGTTCGCACCCAGGTAGTACCAGATGACCTTGCCGGCCATCTGGCCCAGAGCGGCGGCCATTGACAGGGTCCACAGGGCTCCCACGTCGGCGACCGAGCCACGCACGCCCAGGTAGGCCTCGATGTTGACGAGCGGGACGAGCGCGGAGACGAAGCCGACTCCGAGCAGCGACAGGACGTCCTCGACGAGTCCGGGCACCCTGGCGGCTACGCCGCCGACGGTTCGGGGGAGTCGCTGTAGGGGTACTGCTTCGTGAACGAGCGGACCGCCTCACCGCTCGGCTGGGCGCAGTACTGCCAGATGCCACGCTGCTTCGCGACTGCCCCAGCGGCGCTGGCCTCGGCGCCGCCCGCCGACCAGTGCGTGAGGGCGACGTGGGTGCCGCTGGGGAACGGCTTGCCGTCCTTGGCGGTCCACGGCAGGGCGATGAACTTGTCGGTCTGCTTGGTGCCCGAGAACTTCGCGGAGATCGCCTTGATCACCGCCACCTGGTCCTTGTCCGCAGCGACCGTGTCGTCGTACCAGAGCAGCGTGTAGCCGTGCTCGAGGTTGTGCACGACGTACTCCACCTTGGGCCGGTCCTTGGCGGTGTAGAACTTGCGCGACATCGGCGCCGGGGCGGGGTAGTGCGGGCCGAAGGCCGGGGGCGCGTCGGCGTAGTTGATGACCGAGCCCTCGGGTCGATGCTCCTGGTTGCCCGTCGCCTTCTTCGTGACCAGGGGCTGGCAGCCCGCGGCGCTGGTGCTCTCCCCGAGCTCGGCGAGCGGCTTCGCCTGCTGTGCGTTCTGCCGCAGGAGCGGGATCGCGGCGGCGCCGATGATCAGCAGGGCGACGACCACGCACGCCGAGATGACCACGATCGTGCGGCGCCGCTCGGCGCGCTGCTGGTCGCGGCGCAGCTGCTCGACGACCGCGCGACGGTCCCGGTCCTTGCTGGTCTTGGCCATCCGAGCAGGGTCTCCGGGGGTCGGGGTGGGTGCGGGGCGGGGAGCGGATGCGCCGGCGGGCCGAGCTCGCCGGAGGCGGGCTCCCTCGGCGCAGTCTACAAACCGACGGGGGTGAACCGCAGGAGCACCGGGCTGTCGGCAGCCGTGCCGCTCTCGTCGTGGGCACGCCACCCGAGGGCGAACGCGGCCGCGCGCAGGGTCGCACCGGTGGCTCCCTGCACCCGCTGGCTGCCCGCGAGCTCCGCGGTCACCTCGGCGCGTGCCCCCGGCCCCTCGAGGCGTACGGCGCCGCCGCCCACCAGCGCGGAGAGCTGGTCGACGAGCTCGAGCGCCGAGCAGGGGGCCCCGAACCCGCGGGGGTCCTCGGCGTGCAGGGCGGTGAGCACCGCCTCGCGGGCGCCCAGCCCGAACATGTCCTCGGACTCGTCGCGGACCAGCACCCTCGCCCCGGGTCCGTGGCGACCGGGCTCCAGCACCAGGGCTGCCAGCCCCCGGACCACGGCTGCGGGACGGTGGTCCAGCTTGCGCTTGACCAGGTCGGCGGCGGCCGCGAGCTCGTCGGCGACGGCGGGTGCGGTGACGGCCAGCTCGTTGCCGTGCCGGTCGGTTCGGCCGGCGTAGTCCTGCAGCGCGTCGAGCCCCGCCGCGCCGATCGCGATGTCGGTCTGGCCGTGCCGCCACGCGCGACCGGCCGTGTCGGTCACCAGGACGGCGACGTTGCGTCCGGTACGGCGTCCGACCGCCTCCCGCAGCCCTCGCGCGGACGCGTCGGGGTCTCTCGGCAGCAGGACCACCGTGCCCAGGTCGGTGTTGGAGGCGTCCACGCCGGCCGCCGCCATCACCAGGCCGTGGTGGGTGCGCACGATCGACGTACGCCCGCGCCTGGCCACCGTCCGGTCGGTCTCCTCGGTGATCGCCTCCTCCCGCTTGGCCGTGCGGACCCGGCCCTCGGCCTTGCTGACCACCTTGCTGGTCACCACCAGGATGTCCCCGTCCCGCAGCTGCACGGCGTCGGCGACCAGGGCGGACAGGTCGTCACCCTCGGCGACCTCGCCGATGCCGTCGACGGGCAGGCAGGTCAGCAGGTCGGGACCCGGTCCAGGGTCCCCGGCGCCTCGAGTCATGAAGGCGTCCGCCCGGCGAGGGAGTCGGCGAGGGCGAAGGTCGCCGCAGCCATCGCGGCCGTCGCGTCCAGGTCGGTCATCATCAGCGGCACCGCGCGGCAGGCCATGCCGGCGGCCTGCACCCGGTCGACGTCGGCCTCGTCGACGGTGTCCACCAGCCAGCCGTCGAGGACGCCGCCGTCGGCGCGCGCGCCGTAGTGCTCGCCGACGCCGGCGGCGGAGACCTCCACGTCGATCGCGGCCAGCATCTGGGCGGCCATCCCGCGCACGTGGGTGCCGGCGACCACGGGGGACAGGCCGACCACCGGCGCCGGCGTGCTGCGGATCGCGTCCCGGACACCGGGGACACCGAGGATGGTGCCGACGGACACGACGGGGTTCGACGGCGGAAGGATCACCAGGTCAGCATCCGTGATCGCCTCGATGACGCCGGGCCCGGGGGTCGAGGCGTCGATGCCCACGGGAACGACGGCCCGGGCCGGCACCTCCGCATGCAGGCGCACCCAGTACTCCTGGAAGTGGATGGCCCGCTGGCCGGAGGGCTGGTCGGCGTCGTCGATAACGATGTGCGTCTCGACCCGGTCGTCGGTCATCGGCAGCAGCCGCACGCCGGGTCGCCACCGGTCGCAGAGCGCGGCGGTCACGGCCGAGAGCGGGTAGCCCGCCTCGAGCATCTGGGTGCGGACCAGGTGGGTGGCCAGGTCCCGGTCGCCGAGGCCGAACCAGGTCGGCTCGACGCCGTACGCCGCGAGCTCCTCCTTGGCGTGCCAGGTCTCCCCGGTGCGGCCCCAGCCGCGCTCGACGTCGATGCCGCCGCCGAGGGTGTACATCACCGTGTCCAGGTCCGGGCAGACCTTGAGCCCGTGCAGCCAGATGTCGTCGGCGGTGTTGGCGATCACGGTCACCGTGGCGTCGCTGCGCCCGGTCGTCTCGAGCAGGTGCAGCAGGCCCTGGAGGAAGCGGGCGCCACCGACTCCGCCGGAGAGCACGGTGAGGGCGGTGTAGGGCCGAGCAGACGTCATGGAGGTTGAGCGTATAGCAGACTCGGGCTTGACTTTGTCGGTACGACAGACGTGTAATTTCCTCAGTGTTGTTCAAGTTGTTCGTTCTCGGGCGGACTTCGTTCTTCACCGCTAGCGTGAGGACAGGCCCTGGGAGAAGAGGGCACCGGAAGGGGACTCGGTCACGGGTCTCACGGGTCGAAAGGGCGAAAGCCGTGCGAGAGCTACATCTGCTCGACACAGAAGCCGAGGAGTTCGGTTGGCAGGAGCGCGCGCTGTGCGCGCAGACCGACCCCGAGGCGTTCTTCCCCGAGAAGGGCGGCTCGACCAGGGAGGCCAAGCGGGTGTGCCTCACCTGTGACGTGCGCGACGAGTGCCTGGAGTACGCCCTGGGCCACGACGAGCGCTTCGGCATCTGGGGCGGACTGTCCGAGCGCGAGCGTCGCAAGCTGAAGAAGCGCGCCGTCTAAAGCACTCTGCACCTTCCCGACCCCCGGGCGCCGATCTGGCTACTGTGGTCGGCCGTGACCTCCCACCGGCGTGCCCAGGCCGCCGCGTTGGTGACCGCGGTGCTCGTCAGCCACGACGGCGGGCGGTGGCTGGGCGCGGTGCTGGACGGGCTGTCGGCCCAGACCAGACCGGTCGACCGGGTCGTCGCGGTGGACACCGCCAGCACCGATGCGAGCCCGCGACTGCTCCGTGAGCGGCTCGGCGACAGCGCCGTGCTGTCGGTCCCCGGGTCCCTCGGGTTCGGCGAGGCCGTCGAGCGGGGGCTGAGCAGCCTGCCACCCGGGTCCGCTGACGAAGTGGACGAATGGGTGTGGCTGCTCCACGACGACAGCGCCCCGGCAGCCGACGCACTCGAGCAGCTGCTGGCCGTGGCGGCCGCCCAGCCCTCCGCCGACATCCTGGGGCCCAAACTGCGGGAGTGGCCGTCCCTGCGCCGGCTCCTCGAGGTGGGTGTGACCATCAGCGGCACCGGCGCCCGGGAGACGGGGCTGGAGTCGGGGGAGTACGACCAGGGCCAGCACGACCAGGTCAAGGACGTGCTGGCCGTCAACACCGCCGGGATGCTGGTCCGCCGCACGGTGCTCGAGGACCTCGGGCTCGACCCGCGGCTGCCCGTCTTCGGCAACGACCTCGACCTGGGCTGGCGCGCGGCCCGCACCGGCCACCGCACGGTCGTCGTCCCGGACGCCGTGGTCTTCCACGTCGAGGCAGCGCGTCGCGGCGTCCGGCGTACGACGCTGACCGGCCGTCCTCGCCGCGAGCAGCGGGCCGCCGCGCTCTACATACTGCTGGTCAACGGTTCGCCACTGACGCTGCCGCTCCGGGTGGTCCGGCTCGTCGTGGGCACGCTGGTGCGGGTGCTCGGGCTGCTCCTGGTGCGTGCTCCCGGTGAGGCGGCGGACGAGCTGGCCGCCCTCGCCACGACGTACCTGCGGCCGATGCGCATCCTGGCCGCCCGACGTGAACGACGACGTCGCAGGGTGCTGTCGGGCCCACGAGGGGTGCCCCACCGCGACGTACGTCCGCTGCTCGCGCCCTGGTGGCTGCCCTACCGGCACGGTCTCGATGCGGTCACCGACCTGGGGGTGGCGCTCACGCACGAGGCTGTCGACCTGTCGGCGGCTCGGCGGGCTCGGGTGACGACCGGGGTCGCCCCGGCAGCGACCGGTCTTCGCGGCCGGCTCGCCGCAGGCCCCGCTCCCTGGGTCCTCGCCGCGCTGCTGGTCGCCGCCCTGGTCAGCGCTCGCGGCCTGGTGGGCTCCGGCGCCCTGTCCGGCGGAGCGCTGCTGCCGGCCCCGGGCAGCGCCCTCGACTGGTGGGGGACCTACCTCGCGTCCTGGCATGCCACCGGCACCGGGTCGTCGGCACCAGCGGCGCCGTACCTCCTCCCGATGGCGGTGGCCGGCACCCTGCTGCTCGGCCAGGCCGGCCTCGTCGTCGACCTGCTCTTCCTGCTGGCGGTCCCGCTGGCCGCGTGGGGCGGCTACCGGTTCCTCGCCCGGGTGACCACCTCGAGGCTGGTGAGCGCGTGCGGCGCCGTGGCGTACGGCGTCCTGCCGGTCCTCACCGGGGCGGTCCAGCAGGGCCGGCTCGGCACGGTGGCCGGGGCCGTGGTCCTGCCCTGGCTGGCACACGCGGCACTGTTCCTGGACCCCCGTGGGTCCGCGGACCGGCGAGCCCGCGCGGCCTGGCGCACCGCCCTGTGGCTGGCCGTGCTCACCGCCTTCGTGCCGGTGGCCTGGGCCCTGGCAGCGGCCGTCGCCGTGGTCGCGCTGGTGTGCGCCCGCGGTGTCGGCTGGCGTCTCGTGCTGACGCCGCTGGTGGCCGCGCTGGTGCTGCTCCTGCCCTTCACCGTCGCCGTGTGGGGGCACCAGGGGGCTGCGTCGCTGCTCTTCGAGGCGGGCCTGCCGGTGCCGTCGCTGACCGTGCCGCTCACCCCGTGGCACGCCCTGCTGGGCCGGCCGGGCGGCGGCGCCCCGGGGTGGCTGTCACTCGCCGTCGTGGTGACGGCAGTGCTGGCGCTGGTCCGCGCCGACACGCGGCCCGCGGTGCTCCGGGCCTGGGTGGTGGTCGTCCTGGCGCTCGCCGCGACGGCCCTGCTGGCAGGCCACTCGATCGCGACCGCCGCGAGCCCGGTGGCCCAGCCCGTGTGGCTCGGCTTCCCGCTGGTGCTCGCGCAGGCCGCCGGGATCACGGCGGCCGCGCTGGCCGGCGCCGGGCTGCGCGCCCGGTGGACCGACGAGCAGGTGGTCGCCGGAGGAACCGGCGCCGGCACACCGACCGGCGCCGGCCCGGACCGCTCCAGGGGATCCGGTTCCGGGATCGGCAGGCTGAGACCGGTCGGCGTGCTGGTGGTCGCGGCGGCTGCCCTCACCCCGGTCGTGTGCGTCGGGTGGTGGGTGTGGTCGGGCAGCGCGGGCCCGTTGGACCGTGGTCCGGCGGCCGGCGTCCCGTCGTACATGAGCGAGGCTGCCGCCGCCGACCCGGCCGACGGGGTGCTGGTGGTCCGGGGCTCCGCGGCCGGCGGGTTCGGCTACCAGGTGCTTCACGGGGGCGGCCTTCGGCTCGGCGACGACTCCGTGCAGCCGCCGGCCGCCGACGAGTCAAGGCTGACCTCCACGGTGGAGGACCTGGTCAGCGTCCCGGCCGCCTCGGACATCGCGGCGCTCTCGCGCAGTGGGGTGGCCTATGTCTACGCACCGGCACCGGCCGACGCCTCGCTCGTCGCGAACCTGGACAGCGTGAGCGGCCTGGCGCAGGGCAGCGCCCCAGGCCGTGGCGACCGGGCCTGGCAGCTCGTGGCAGCGCCGGGTCGCCCCGTGCTCCGGGACGCCGGCGACCCGGCGAGACCCTGGCTGCTCGTGGTGCAGGGTCTGGCGGTCGTCGCGGCGCTGGTGCTGGCCGCCCCGTCCGGCCGGAGGGCCCGATGAGCAGCCCGGCGGAGGATCCCGTTCGGCACCCGGGAGACGGCCACGTCGTCCGGGGGGTCGCGGGGGCGCTCGCCGAGGGGGTCGCCGGGGACCTCGGCGAGGGGCTGGTCGGGCGACCGGTGGCCGGGCTGCCGGACGGGCTGCCGGACGGGCTGCCGGTGGTCGGGCTGCCGGTCGTCGGGGTCCGGCGGTCTCGGCGCTCGTCCTGGTCCTCCTGGCGGCCGCGTCGCTGGCGCTGACCCGTCCGGGGTCCGGACCGACCGACGTGCGCCCGTCCGAGGCGGCCCTGGCGACGCACACCCAGCTCGGCTGTCCGGACCTGCTGCGCACCGGCGGCACGGATGCCTCGGTCGGGGTGGGCCTGGCCGCCGTCCCCGGCCTGCCCGGTGGCGGCTCCGTCGAGGCCGAGCGCCGGGTCGACCTGGCCAGAGGCGACCTCGAGCAGGTGTCCGCCGCGGGAGGTCCGTCGGTCCGGGCCGCCGGTCCCGCGGCCGCCGGCCTGTTCGCCTTCCGCACGGGCCGGACCGGCGGCAGCGCCGGTTCGGGGGCCCGGACGCTCGCGGTGGCCCCGTGCCCCGCGCCGCGGGCCCGCTGGTGGTTCACCGGCGCGGGCGCCGGGCTGGACCACGCCGGCACGCTGCTGGTGACCAACCTCGACCCGGGCCCGGCCGTCGTCGACCTCCGGGTCCTCGGACCGGACGGTGAGGTGGACACCGTCGGCACGAGAGGCATCGTCGTCGCCCCGCGGTCGGTGAAGCGGATCCCGCTGGCAGACATCGCCCCGCAGACCGACGAGCTGGCCCTGGAGGTGCACGCCCAGCGCGGCCGCGTGGTCGCCGCTGTCACCGACCGGCTCCGCGCCGAGCCGGTCGCGGACCCCGGCAGGGACTGGGTGCCGGGCACCGAGCAGCCGAGCCGCACGCTGTGGCTCGCCGGGCTGCCAGCGGCCCGGCCAGGTCGCTCGGAGCACGGCTTCGGCCGGACCCTCGTGGTGGCGAACCCGACGGACCTCGAGGCCGTGGTCACCGTCTCGGTGTCCGGGAGGTCCGGCGCCTTCGTCCCGACCGGGGTCGGGGAGACCACGGTCGGGCCCGGAGGGGTGCGGACCGTCGACCTCGGCGACGCGCTCTCGTCCACCGACCCGGTCGCGGTCCGGCTCAGCTCCACCGAGCCGGTCGTCGCCTCCGTGCGCTCGACCCGCGGCGGCGACCAGGCCTACGCGGGAGCCGTGGAAGCGCTCACCGGGCCGGCTGCCGCACCGCTGGTCCGCGGCACGCGCGCCAGCCTCCAGCTCACCGCAGGCGGCGCGGCGGCCCGCGTGCAGGTCGAGGCGTACGACGGGCGCGGACACCTCCTGGAGGGCCGCACACTGCGCGTCGCGCCGACGGCCACGGCGGTGTGGTCACCGGCAACGACGACCGGCTACCTCCTCGTCACGCCGCTGCACGGCTCGGGCGGAGGCAACGGTGGCGTCCGGGGTGCGGTGAGCTACGTGGGAGGCGGGGTGGCCGCCGTACCGCTGACCGCCCTGCCGCTCCGCGAGACCCGCCCGCGGGTCGAGCCCGGGCTGCGCTGAGCCCAGCCACTGGCCGGGGCGGCCCGTCGGCTGTCCGGACGCGGGGTCAGTCCTCCTCCGGGCCGTAGCGCGGGTCGACCTCCTCCGGGGGCCGCCCGAGCAGCTCCGAGACCTGCTCGACGAGCACCGTGAGGACCATCGCGGACAGGTCACCGCGGGTCTCCGAGCGCAGCTCGATGGGCCGGCGGAACAGCACCAGGCGGGTGGGCCGCCCACCCGAGCCGCGCACCAGGGAGGCCAGCGGAACCGTGTCGGCGTCCCAGTCGTCGGGGACGATCGGGGTCTCCTCGACCGCGAACTCCACCAGCCCCAGCTCGGCATGCCACCGGGCCTCGATGTCCTGGACCACGCTGAGCACGATGGCGTCGAAGGCGGCCTTGGGGCTCCGGGCCGCCGGCACGCCTGCCGGGGTCAACGGTCCGGGGCGGAGACCTGGTCCGCGCATCCCGCGACCTCGCCGGTCCCGCCGACGGCTGCCTGCTGGACGGGCCGGCCCGGACGGTGGCCCGGACGGCGGCCCGGACGGTGGGCCGGACGGCGAGCCGGCCTGCGGCCCGGCCGCGAAGTCGGCCGTCGGGCCGGCGGGGGAGCCGGTGACGGGATCTGCGGGACCCGCGCCGGAGTCGTCTTCGAGTGACGAGGCCACGTCCGCGAGCCTAGCCGCCGGTGTCGGAGCCAGGCGGTACCGTCTGCTCCGTGAGTCCAGCCCGGCGATGCTCGAGAACCGCTTGCACGCGGTCCGCGGTGGCCACGTTGACCTACGTCTACTCCGACCAGACGGCGGTCCTCGGACCGCTCGCCACCTACGCGGAGCCGCACGCCTACGACCTCTGCGACGCGCACAGCGAGCGGCTGAGCGCGCCCCGAGGCTGGGAGGTGCTGCGGCTGGCTCCTGATCCCGACGCGTTCGGCCCGAGCGGTGACGACCTCCTCGCCCTGGCCGATGCCGTGCGCGAGGCGGCCAGGCCGATCCCGGCGACCGACGACGGAGGCCCCTCCCAGCGGCAGTCCGCCGGCGGTCCGGACGGTTCCGAGGCGGGTCGGGCGGCGGGCCGCGAGGTGGGTCGCCGGGGCCACCTGAGGTCGCTCCCCGCCCCGGAGGCCTGAGGGCGGCTCCGGAGCGCGAGCGGCTGCCGCGCTGGCTGGTGGCCCCGTCCGTGGCGACCACTAGGCTGCAGGGATGCCCGCGACCTCGGCCGCCCACCTGTCCGCCGTCTTCAAGGCCTACGACGTGCGTGGGACCGTGCCCGACCAGATCGACGAGGACCTCGCGCGCGCCGTCGGGACCGCCTTCGTGGCGGTGACCGGCTCCGAGAACAGCACGGTCGTCGTGGGCCACGACATGCGACCGTCCTCGCCGGGGCTGGCCCGTGCCTTCGCCGAGGGCGCGGCCGACGTCGGCGCCGATGTCACCATGATCGGGCTGGCCTCGACCGACCAGCTCTACTTCGCGTCGGGCAGCATGGGGGTGCCGGGTGCGATGTTCACCGCGAGCCACAACCCGGCTCAGTACAACGGCATCAAGATGTGCCGTGCGCACGCCGTGCCTCTCGGCATGGACACCGGGCTGGGCGCCGTACGCGACCTGGTGGCGGCCGGGGGCACCGGAAAGGCCGGCCCGAGGAAGGGCACGATCGGCGAGCAGGACGTGCTCGAGGACTACGCGCGCCACCTGCTGTCGCTGGCGCCGGTGACCGGGCGGCGGCTGAAGGTGGCCGTCGACGCCGGGAACGGGATGGCAGGGCACACGGCGCCGGCGGTGCTCGCCCGGCTCGACCTCGACGTGGTGCCGATGTACTACGAGCTGGACGGCACCTTCCCGAACCACGAGGCCAACCCGATCGAGCCGGAGAACCTCGTCGACCTCCAGGCGCAGGTCCGGGCGAGCGGCGCCGACATCGGGCTCGCGTTCGACGGGGACGCCGACCGGTGCTTCATCGTCGACGAGCGCGGCGAGCTGGTCAGCCCGTCGGTGGTCACCGGACTGATCGCCTCCCGGGAGCTGGCCCGCGAGCCCGGGTCCACCGTGATCCACAACCTGATCACGTCCCGGGCGGTGCCGGAGCTGGTGACCGAGCTGGGTGGGACGCCGGTGCGCACCCGGGTCGGGCACTCCTTCATCAAGGCGACGATGGCGGAGACGGGCGCGATCTTCGGCGGCGAGCACTCCGGCCACTTCTACTTCCGCGACTTCTGGCGGGCCGACTCCGGGATGCTCGCGGCGCTCCATGTGCTTGCGGCGCTCGCAGAGACCGACCGACCGCTCTCCGACCTGCTGGCCGAGTTCTCCCGCTACGTCGAGACCGGGGAGATCAACTCGACGGTGCAGGACCAGGCGGCGGTCGTCGCCGAGATAGAGAAGGCGTACGCCGACCGGGCCGACCTCGTCCTGGACCATCTCGACGGTCTGACCGTGTCGCACCACGACTGGTGGTTCAATGTCCGCGCGTCCAACACCGAGCCGCTGCTCCGGCTGAACGCCGAGGCCGCCGACCAGGCGATGCTCGACACGCTTCGCGACGACGTGCTCGCCATGATCAGGAGAGACTCATGAAGCTCGACCCGGCCCTGCTCGAGATCATCGTCTGCCCGGACTGCCATGGCGCGTTGGCGGTCGACGAGGCAGCCTCCGAGCTGGTGTGCACGGCGTGCGGGCTCGCCTACCCGGTCCGCGACGACATCCCGATGCTGCTGGTCGACGAGGCCCGCCGGCCCGAGAAGGCCTAGACCGGATGGCGGACGTCTTCGACGACTCACGCCTCGACGACGAGTCGGCCCTCGCGCTCGCGGACCACGTCCTGCGCCCGCTCGCCGAGGCGGGCGCCCGGGTGCGCCGGGAGGTCGGCGAGGCAGCCGAGGCGACCGACGAGGCGGTGGCGAAGGCGGCCGACGACTCGCGTCCGCGAGCCGTGGTGGCCGCCGGCCCGGACTCAAGGCTGCTGCGCGCCGTCCTGGAGCCGTGGTGCCCCGTGCCGTTCGTCGCCTGGCCCGGTCCGTCCCTGCCCGGCTGGGCCGGTGCCATGGACCTGGTGGTCGTCCTCGCACCCGTGGGCAGCGACACCGGCTCTGCGTCCGCGATCGCGGAGGCCGTCCGGCGCGGCTGCCGCGTGGTGGTCGCCTGCCCGCCGCGGTCCCTGGTCGCCGAGCACGCGGCCGGCCGCGACAGCACCGTCCTGCCGTGTCCCTCCGGCGACCAGCTGGCCACCGCGGTGGTCATGCTGCAGTTCCTCAGCCGGCTCGACCTCGGGCCCGAGACGGACACCGAGTCGGTCGCCCAGGCGCTCGACGACGTGGCGGTCGCCTGCTCGCCGTACCGCGACCTCGCCGTCAACCCGACCAAGATGCTCGCCATCGCCCTGGCCGACGCCACCCCTCTGGTGTGGGGTGGCTCGGTGCTGGCCGCGCGCGCTGCCCGCCGGGTCGCCGAGGCCATCCGGCGGGCCAGCGGACGCACGGCGCTGGCCGGGGACGCCGAGCACCTGCTGCCGGTCGTCGCCGCGGCCAAGGCGCAGGACCTGTTCGCCGACCCGTTCGACGACGACGAGGAGGGCGACCGCCCGCCGGCGCTCGTGATCCTCGACGACGGCGCGGAGAACGCGGGCATCCGGGAGCAGCGCGGTCGGCTGGCTGCTGCCGCCGAGGACCACCGGGTGCGGGTGGAGACGGTGGCCAGCGAGGCGAGCACCGACGTCGCTCGGTATGCAGCCCTCCTGGCGAGCGGCAGCTACGCCGCGGCCTACCTCGGGGTGGGCCTCGGGCGCAGCTGATCCCTCCCGGCGTCCGGTCCGGCGCTTCCTTCGGGCGCGACAACTCCGCACAGGCGCCGTTGACGCTGCTGTTTGGGCGATCTCGCGACGGTAACTCCGCACAGGCGCTGTTGACGCAGGGCGGAAGGGCGGACGGGCGGACGCGTAGGTCATTGAGCAGCGCGTATGCGGGTCACTGCCGGTCGGGTCGGTCTCCGGGTCGGGTGGTGTAGACGTGTCCGTAGGGACTGGTCCACTCAT
>CAXSHL010000025.1:11078-48218 GCA_964237315.1 uncultured Nocardioidaceae bacterium | reverse complement strand
TTCGGTGCTTCTACCGCACGAGTCGCCCCATCAGCCGTGAACGATCCGGGCTAGCGCAGGGTAGCCGAGGCTGCCCGGCGGGCCGCTCCCGCTCCTCTCAAGCAGGGCTGTCCGTCACATCAGAGGCGTCAGTCAGGTCAGCTAGTGAACAACCGGTCAACCTGGAGGTGGTCGCATGTCGAGGCTCATCAAGACCTCACGGCTCGTGCTCCGGCCTTGGGAGGCATCGAATGCCGGAGACGTCACCAACATCTACGCGGACCCGACCGTGTCACGGTGGCTCACCCCGGAGTTCCGAGCGCTGTTGACGCCGGCGGCGCTGCAGACAACGTTGGCACTGTGGCATGACGAGGCCCGCACGGACTCGAACTGCGTGGGGCATTGGGCTATCCGGAAGCGTGACTGTGCTGACGCGATGGGGGGAGTGTCGCTCCAGTACGCGCCGCCTGGCGGTCAAAGCATCACTGTCGCCTGGGCGCTGACGCCCAGCGCATGGGGACACGGCTTCGCGGTGGAAGCCGGAGACGCCCTGATCCGATGGGCCATGCACGAGCACGGCGTTCTCGAGGTGTTCGCGATCGTGCAGCCGGACAACGAGCGTGCCGTGGCGACGGCACAACGCATCGGCATGGAGTGGGTAGCCGAGCTTGGACACCTGCAAGGCGGCAGATACCAGGCATATCGAATCCGACACGCTGACCTGACCTATGAGGACTGAACGCGTGGACTCCGTCGCCGGGCGGCCTACGTCTCGAACGCGCGGGCTGCCGGTCACAACTGCCTGTGCTGCACGGTCGGTTCGTTATCACGATGAGCCTGTTTCCAGGAGGAGCAAACCGTGAACCCCATCTCTTCGTCGACGGGACGCGTTGGCGGTTGTGTCAACCCGAATATTCGGCGCGTCACCCACGACGGTCGCCCAATGGTCGCGATGGCCGTTGCCGCCGTCGGTCGACCGACACGGAGACGAGCCATACTCCTGTCACGCCAGGCGGCCTGCCCTGTCTGCGGACCGCATGAACACCACCTGCTGCCATGTGACATGGACGGTTGCACCTGTCACGATGCTCCGCTCTCCGGCATCACGGCCTAAGCGTCCGCTTAGGGCTATCGCAGGTCACTAGAGGTTATGCATGCTTGTGCCGCGCTGGCATTCCCGGTGATCGACGACCAGCGCCTTGCCTGATGCGGATGACGGACAGTCGCGGGCCTGACGCCCGCAGCAACAACGACCAGGGATCAGTCGACGTCTGGCAGCGCGGTCCTCAGCTCAGTTCGAGACTTGATCCCCAGCTTCACGAACACCTTGCGCAGGTGCCACTCGGCGGTGTGCGCACTGATGAACAGTCGCCCGCCGATGTCGCGGTTCGTGAGCCCGTCGCGCGCCAACTGAGCGACGTTGAGCTCTTGGTCAGTGAGCTCATCGGGTGTATCCGACTTGCGTGCGCGCACCTTCTCGCCGGTGGCTTTCAGCTCGCGGTAAGCACGCTCCGCGAAGCCTTCCATCCCGCAAGCCGATAGTCCCTCATATGCCGCCCGCAGCTGTACTCGTGCATCGACCCGACGGTTTAGTCGGCGCAGCATCTCCCCATACAACAACTGGCTGCGCCACTTGAGCATCGGTATCTGCACGCGGTCGAAGCGATCGATCGCCTCGCGGTAGAGGACCTCGGACTCGTCGCGCTCGCACAGCTGAGCCTTCGCGAGCGCCACGGATGCGAGCGCCCAGTCGCTCTCACCCACCGGCCGGGTGACGCTCACCAGCCGTTCTGCTGATTCCTCGGCCACGGCGCGCTCACCGGTGCGAGAGGCAGCTTCCACGACCTCGAGGAGAACGCGCATGGCGTGGCCCAGCTCGTGCGAGTGCGGCAGCTCCTCTCGAGCCGAAGCCAGCGCATCCCGATGGCGCCCCGCGCCGTTGTAGACCACCGCTTCCGCGAAATTCACGATCGTCAACGCGTAACCCTCCCCCCGTGCGTAGGCCTCGGCCCTAAGCTGCCGGGCCCCGCGCTCCACCTCCTCCACATGCCCGCGGTAGGCCGCGACGGAGATCCGTCCAAACAGCGGCAAAGGGTGACCGGTGACGGACACGATGGCGTCAATCTCGTCGCAGATCGCATCGGCCGCATCCAAGTCGCCGTCCAAGCCCCGCGCGGCCAACAGCAAACTGAGAGCCATTGGCAGCACGGTTAGGACGCCTTCGGCCCGAGCGGCCTGCACCTGCCGCTCGGCGAGCGTACGGAGCGCATCGGCGTCCCACACGTCCTGTGCGGCACGACTGCAGAACCACACCCAGCGCAGCTCGAACGGGTTGGCAGGCTGCTTCATAAACGCGCTCACCGCACGGCGCAAGGTGGGCAGCGCAGCTTCCAGCCCTTGGGCACAGAGCAACGCCTGGCCGCGTAAGAGCAGATCCTGAGCGCGCTCGGACTGATCGTCGGCCGTCGCCGTCAAGATCGCGCCCGCGACGTCGGCAACGGCGCCAGGTTCACCGAGCCGGCCGCCGTACATGGCGGCTGACAACGCCTCCATGTAGGTGTCCCGGGCAAGTGCTTCGTCGTGCGGTTCGAGGTCCTGCGCGGCTCTGAGCAGCTGCCGGGGCGCGCTGCGGTCGCGCCGCAGCGCGTAGCCGGCGCGGGCACGCAGCCGGTCGATTAGCGCTTCCTGCAGCGGGGTCAGCGGCAGGTCGCGCGCACTGTCCACGAGTCGTAACGCGCTTTCGGGTGCGCCCGCGTCGAGCTTGGCCACGGCCGCTGCGATCAGCCTTTCGGCGCGCTGGCTTGCCGCTGGTGAAAGTTCGGCGGCGCGCTCGAGGAACGCAGCGTTCGCCGCGACGCCGCCGCGTGCGCGTGCTCGCTCCGCCGACTGCTCGAGATCAACGGCCACGTTTTCGTCCGGCGCTACCGTAGCGCTGGCACGGTGCCACGCGCGCCGGTCCGGGTCGCGAGCGACGTAGGTCGCGTCGGCCAACGCGGCGTGGACGGCGCGCCGGTCCTCGGGCGACGCCGCTTGGTAGACCGCGGAGCGGATCAGCGGATGACGGAAGCGGACGCGCGAGCCGACGACGACCAGGGCGTCCGCCTGTTGGGCGGCGTCGAGGTTGTCAGGGCCCAGGCCCAGCATCGCGCTGGACCGCCAGAGTAGCCCGGGGTCGCCGGTTGGGTCGGCGGCTGCGAGCAGAAGCAACATGCGCGTGGGCGGGGGCAGTGGCTCCAGCCTTGCGAGCAGGCTCTGCTCGATGCGACTCTGCAGCGGCACCGAACCGACAAGGGCGAACCCTCCGGCCAGATCGGCCGGGCTCAACGTGCCCGGAAGCTCGCGCAGCGCGAGTGGGTTCCCGCGGGACTCGGTGATCAATTGATCGCGCACCCGGTGATCGATTGCACCGTGAAGCGCTAGGCGCAGAAGCTCGCGAGCGTCGTTGTCTCCGAGGCCTTCGACGAGCAGCTGCGGCAGGTCGGCGAACTGCCCGGCGACGTTGCGCATTGCCATCACGACCGCGATGCGCTCGGAGCCGAGCCGGCGGGCCACGGACGCGACCGCCCGGGCCGAGACCTCGTCGAGCCACTGTGCGTCATCGACGATGCACAACAGTGCGTTATCACCCGCCACTTGGGTGAGCAGCCCCTGCACCGCTAACCCGACGACAAGCGGATTCGGCACGCCCGAGTCGCGCAGTCCGAAGACTGTTTCCAACGCTTCGCGCTGGGGGACCGGGAGGTTGGCCGCCGCAGACATCATGTGGCCACACATCAGCTGCAGGCCAGCGTAGGTCAACTCCAGCTCGCTCTCAGAGGCGACCATCCGCTCGATGCGCACGTCGGACTCGGCAAGGTCGACGACGCGGTCCAGCAACGCGGTCTTCCCGACGCCGGCTTCGCCGCTGAGGACCAATGCGCCACTCTGGCCGTCGCGGGCGCGCCGTATGAGCGTCAACAGTCGGCCCAGTTCGCGGTCTCGCCCGAGCAGTGACGTGGCGCCACTTGCCAATGAGGGCAATGGCATTCCTAGCCCATCCAAGTCGCGTCCAGCCGCTCCCATGCTTCGCCCTTCTTGGCCTCTCTAGATGAGCGTACTCACAGCCGGCGTCCCGGGCCACAGTTCCTGTTGCCCGCCGGTTCAGCAGAGCAAGACTTGACTGCGAGATTCGCACTCGCGCGGCTCGCGACGGCGTGCTGGCGGCTCCGACCCGACGGCCGAAGGGCTTACGTAACAATGCATCCGACGTGGTGCGAAGGTGCTCGGACAGCACACGTTCCAGAACCCCCAGGACGCCGGTGCGCGCCGCGATCGGAAACGCCGTCACGAGGAGGGGGTGCGCATCGGGAACCACCGCACGTTCCCGGCCGCCTTGAATGACGGGCTGTGGCCGGCGGACCCACTGCGGGGCGGGCGTTCGCGACGGGTCGTCGACAGCAGGCCAGCAATATCTCCGTACGAATATTGGAACCCACGCGCAACAGGAAGGCGGGAGCCAACCTCGCTTATCAGTAGTGTCAGCTTCTCCTCGACAGCCCTCGCCTGCCCGGCGCGCAGCGTCGGGTCCTGAGTAGGGTTGACGAGGCCCGTCAGCAGCGACTCGGTCGGCGCCTCCTGAAAGTGACGCGGATTGAGTGAGGTTGATCGCCAGTGCGTCCTATTCATGGTCTGGATTGCACCGGGTTCTTGATGGTGCTGCGGTGGGCGCTGCCAGGCCTCCTGACCACGCCATCGACAACCGCGACGTCGCGGAGGACGCGGTACGCGATGCGAGACAGTCGTGTGCGCCACGACAGGCAGCCCTCAAGGCCTTGGTCCAACTCGTACCCAGCAGTATCGCCGTACTCGAGCTCGATCGGGGTCGTCTCTATGACAGTGCAGACGTCCGTCGACTTCCCACCGTATAGCCCCCACCCCGCGGGGTGATTCGGATCCACCCCTCTGTTCAAGGAGCCGTCGGTCGGCCCCTTGAGCAGCGAGTCGCGACTGTGGTCGGCCCCCGGGGCAATGTCCCTGCGGTCAGGTCCACTGGAGGCGACGACGCCCGCTTCATTAGGGACGAGAGCCTTGTCAGCGGTCGTAGGGCCAAGTCCCGTCAAAACGCCTAAACTAGACAGCCCGCGGAGTCGCACGGCGGGGGCCACGTCGACTGGTACAACACCGAGAATTGGTCGCGAGGCCGACGAGGTCACCGGCGACCGGGTCTTGAGCGGTCACCAGCTGTCGCCAGAGAGAATCAACGACCGGCCGCCGACCAGTCTTCGTAGCTCGTCGTACCCAGCACGGCGTCCGGTCCGGGTACCAGGCTGTCGTCATCAAGCTCCGTCCCGAAATACTTCGCGTGCTTGTCGGAGACAACCTCCCGGGTGTCACCCGCCCGGACCAGTGCGGCAGCGATGAACTCGTCCATGCGGACCTTCCCCGGGCCACCCGTCTCCTGGACGCCGTTAACCGGCGTACCCACCGCCGCGCCGGCGACAGCCGCGGCGACGTCGTCTGAAGCCATCGGCTGGAACTCCACCGGCGCCAAGTGAACCTGCCCATCGACGGTCGACGCGTTGGCGATCGCGATGGCGAACTCGAAGAACTGCGTAGCCCGCACGACGGAGTAGGGAATCCCCGACTCCGCGATGAGCCTCTCCTGCGCGACCTTGGCGCGCAGGTAGCCGCTGTCCGGGAGCCGGTCGTCCCCGACGATGGACAAGGCGACATAGTGCGCGACGCCGGCCACCTTCGCTGCCGAGATGAGGTTGTTCGTCGACGTCACGAAGAATTTCATGACGTCATCGTCCGCGAACGATGGCGAGTTCGACACGTCGACCAGCACCTCGGCGCCGGCGACGGCGTCCGCGACA
Source organism: uncultured Nocardioidaceae bacterium (assembly GCA_964237315.1). GTDB lineage: Bacteria > Actinomycetota > Actinomycetes > Propionibacteriales > Nocardioidaceae > Nocardioides_B. Next base: position 42,384 of record CAXSHL010000025.1, on the reverse strand, counting down.
CCCTCGTTGGTGACGGTGTTGCAGCCAGTCTGCGGCGCTGCGGGCGTCGCTTCGTGACCGTGAGCCTTGAGCTTCTCGATCAGCTTAGTGCCGATCAGCCCGGTTCCGCCGATGACGACGATCTTCATGGTTGAGCCTCTCTAGTGGTGGGGTCGGACGACGCGCGGCCCTGGGTAATAGCCGGGGGCGTCTGCAGGTCCGACCGGGGAAAGCGTTCGGATGTGACAGGGGACGGTGGCCGAGTGGGTCGAGTCGCTCTCTGCTTCCAGCATCGCGACCGCCGGCCGCCCCGGTGAAACCCGGTGAGTCTCCGCCTTACCTGCGACTCGACCCTCGCTCTGTCGCTCGGTGAGACCACGTCAGCCGTGCAGATGTGACCCGCTTTGGCTAGTCGTGTCAGACAGCAGACTATGGCGGGTCGATCGGATCCAACACTTCAGCCAGAAGCCCCGGAATCGCAATCACGTAACACCACCAACTGGGCCATCGACGGCGTTGGTCGACTTGGAAGGGCCTTCGCCAGCACCTCGGCGGAACTGTGGTGTCCGACGGTTTAGACGGGGCCGTTCGCGGCCCTAGCCCCGCCTTCACGAAGATCCGTTTGCGATCACGCCGGCGACGAACGCCAGGCGTCGTGGCTTGGGGCGGCGCAAGACCAACGACTGCGACAGTCAGGGCGGGATCCGCATTGGCAGGGAAATTTCAAACACTTGACCGCAGGTCCATAGCTCCCACCACCGCCGCGTCTGCGGCTGACTACGAGGCGGCTGCCCTGAATTGCCGACCCCTACTGCTGGTGCTGAGCCATTCACTCACCCTGGTCGAGGAGATCACGAGGTCAGGTAACAGCGATCGGTCTCCCGACTCGAGGTTGGCGCCGAGGTAGGGCGCGTATTCGGCGGAAACGACCTCACGTCGATCATGATGTGCCGCCAGTACGATCCTGGCTAGCTGGTCGAGCGCAAACCGTTCGGGTCCCGCGACCTGTACCGTGCTGTTGCAGGCGGTACCGACGGCGAGGTGAGCCAGGACGGACGCTATGTCGTCGGCCGCGACAGGTTGGACGCGTACCGCCGCCAGCCGAACCAGCGGACCGTCGGCAGCGGCCTCGACGATATCGACGATGAACTCGAAGAACTGGGTGCCGCGAACGATGGTGTAGGGGATCCCGGAAGCGCGGACCCTGGCTTCCTGGGCACTCTTGGCGTGGAAATAGCCTGAGTCGATTCGCTGGGCCCCAACGATGGAGAGGACAAGGTGGTGTTGGACCCCAGCAACCTTTTCGGCGGCCAGCAGGTTGTGCGTGGAGGTTTCGAAGAACCAACGGGCCTCGCTCTCATCGGTCGACGGGGAGTTGGTCGTGTCCACGACCACCTTCACGCCGGCCAGCGCATCCGAGAGACCTCTACCGGTGAGCGTATCCACGCCGGTGCTCGGGGAGAGCGATACCACGTCGTGGCCGGTGTCTCGGAGACGATTGACCATTTTGGCGCCGACACGGCCGGTGCCTCCGGCCACTGCGATCTTCATCTCACCCTCGTCGTTTCGTCAGTTGGCGGTCTTTCGTGACGCCAGTCCTCTCGGCCGATGGTGACAGCCGGCGGGGCCGTGATCCCGACGCGAGGCTTCACTTGCTTGACCAGGGAGCACATCAGTCTGTGACACCCTCGCGCGCGGCTGAGCAGGGCGGCCGGGACGGTGATGTGTTGCCACGCGAATCACTCCCCCCTGAGTCACTCGACGAGTTTGCCGGTGGTGGCGACTTCCCGCATCAGACTGGAGATCTCTGCCGGGATGGGATCGGTGGGCTCCCGTGCAACCCCGGTTGAGGCCGACCAGACAAGGTTCACCTGCAGTCCGGGGTCCAAGCGCGGGTAGTCGCTGCGGTCATTGTCCGGGTGCACCCCGAGGTCGCCCATCCGACCTTGGATGGTACCGAGCTCAGCTAGTCCCCCAAGCAGTCCCTTCTCATCCTGTACGACGCCTGCGTGTCTGTCATCAGTGTTTGCGCACTGCCCGTTGCAGGGCTCGGATGTTCTCTGAGCCGTCCGCGGCGGGCAGGTCGTCGATCTCGGCCCGGGCTTGCGCAACGACTTGAAGCGAACGGTGATGGACCGACCTTTGTGCGGAGTGCTCCCCTGCGGCCTGCCCGACGATCCGTCCGTACACGAGCAGCTCGATCAGTGAGTTCCCGCCGAGCCGGTTCGCACCGTGCAGACCGCTCGCGGCTTCTCCGATCGCGTAGAGGCCGTCCACATCGGTGTAGCAGGCCAGCGCGACTCGGTCCCGGGTGGAGAGCTCCGTGCGGGCCGGATCGTAGCGAGCCATGATCCGCTCGCCTCGGCTGTTCAACAGCAGGCCGCCCTCCCCGCGAGCAGCCTCACTGACCACCGTGCCCGCAGCGTTCTCAGATTCGAGCAGCCCGGAGGGGTGGAACTGCACCAGCTCGGCGTCCCGCAGCCGTGCACCCGCCTCGACGGCGAGGCGGAAGGAGTCACCGGTGTTCTCGTCGCGTCGCGAGGAGCTACGGCGCCAGATCCGGGTGTGACCGCCCGCGGCCAGAATGATTGCGTCGGCGTGAATCAGGTAGCGGCTGCCATCAACGAGGTCGAAACCGACGGCGCCGAAGACGGCGCCGTCCTCCACGAGGATTCGGGTGATGTAGGCGGTGGACAAGATGGGAACGTCTAGGCGGTTCGCCTGTCCGATGAGGGCATGCTGCATCTCCAGTCTTGTGTAGTCACCCGCGAACGCGGTGCGGCAGTATGTGTGCGCGCCGAAGTACCGCTGGGCGATGCGCCCGTCGCCTTGGCGTGCGAAGTGCATGCAGTATCTCTCCAGGTCATGAATGCGCGGGCCGCCCTTTGAGCGACCGTCTGCACCACGCGCGGATGTCTGTCACGGATCAAGACCTTGCCCGGTCCTAGGTGTCAACAGCCAGGAAGGGAGACCGATATGCACAGGATCTTGGTAGTCGGGGGCGGGTATGCAGGGTTCTACACCGCGCGTGGTCTCGAGCGCCGCCTACGCCACAGGACTGTCTCTCTGACCTTGGTTGATCCGCGTCCGTACATGACCTACCAGCCCTTTCTGCCTGAGGTGGCGTCCGGCTCGATCGAGGCGCGCCATGCGGCAGTGTCCCTTCGGCGTCATCTGCGTCGTACCGAGGTGGTCTCTGGCAGGGTCACCTCCATCGATCACGCGCATCGGCAAGTGGTGATTCAGCCGCTCGAGGGCGAGCCGTTCACCCGGGGCTACGACACGGTGGTGGTCACGGCCGGTGCGGTGACCCGCACGTTTCCAATTCCTGGGCTCCCAGAGCAGGCGATCGGGCTCAAGCATGTCGAGGAGGCGGTCGCGATCCGGGACCGGTTGACGGTGGCCTTCGACCGAGCGGCCGGGATGCCCCCGGGTCCTGAGCGGGACCGGTTGCTGACCGTCACGTTCATCGGCGCGGGGTTCACGGGCGTCGAAGGCTTCGGCGAACTGCTGTCTCTGGCCGACAACTTGCTCAAGTACTACAGACGCCTTGACCGGAGCGACCTACGATTCCACCTCGTGGAGGCGCAAGCCCGGATCATGCCTGAGGTGTCCGCGCGCAGCGCCGCCTGGGTGGTCCGTTCACTGAAGCGGCGCGGCGCTCACGTCCACCTGAGAACCCAGCTCGTCTCCGCCGTGGATGGGCGCGTCGTCCTGTCCACGGGGCAGAACTTCGAGTCCAACCTGATCGTGTGGGCCGCCGGGAACGGCGCGAATCCGATGGTCGCCAAGCACACCGATCTTCCCGTCGACGAGCGAGGGCTGCTCGTGACTCGGGCAGATCTTCGCGTCGGCACCGAAGCCTCGCCCGTTGCCGACGCGTGGGCGGCCGGCGACGACGCCGCAATCCCAGACCTCAGCACCGGCGCGAAGGGGGCCCGCACCGCACCGACCGCCCAGCACGCATTCCGACAGGGCAAGCGGGTTGCAGCCAACGTCGCGGCCACCCTGCGGGGTCGAGCAGCCAAGAAGTACGTGCACCGAGACTTGGGTACCGTGGCGACTCTCGGGCTCGGGAGTGGGGTGTTCGAGTCCGGTCCCATCGTGGTCAAAGGACCTGTGGCGTGGCTGATACACCGCGGCTACCACTTGCTCGCGATCCCGACGTGGGAACGCAAGCTCCGCGTCCTAGCCGACTGGTCGCCGGCCGTACCGTTCGGTCGAGACATCGTCTCCCTGGAGTCGGTTCAACGTCCCCGCGCTGCCTTCTTAGACGCAGGACTGTCCGATGCGGGCTGATCGATCAGGTGTGCCGTTGAGTGCGACCACGACGGTAACCGCGAGGTCGTCCAAGACTTTGGGCAAGAGCACGTCCACAGGCGTGACCTCGTCGAGTGCTACGCAACCTCGACGGCAGACCAGGCCAAAGATCGAGCAAATGCTGAGTGGTCTTCGCGGGCGGGTAGTTCCAAGCCACTGGACGTCACTGCTCGGTGCGGTGTCGGCAGGCTGCCTGGTGGTGCTGGCCATAACCGGCGTCTACATGCTGTTCTACTACGACCCGTCGAACCAAACAGTGCGTTACCAGGGCAGCTACTCCCAGCTGCACGGCATCGAGATGTCGAGGGCGCTCGACTCGACCCTCTTCCTGTCACTTGAGGTTCGCGGTGGTCTGTTGGTGCGCCAGGCCCACCATTGGGCTGCGCTCGTGCTTCCCGCCTCGTTGATGCTGCAGATGCTCAGCATCTTCTTCACTGGCGGGTTCCGCCGCCCACGACACTGGGCTTGGGTGCTCATCTGCGGGATCTTCCTTCTTGCCCTGGCCGGCGGCTGGAGTGGTTACGCGCTACCCGACGACAGCCTGTCCGGGACGGGCCTCCGGATCGTCGAGGGCATCACCGTCGGCATCCCGTTGGCCGGTCCATGGGTGACTGGCTTGCTTTTCGGGGGCGAGTTCCCCGGCCAGATCGTCTCCCATCTCTACTGGCTGCACGTTCTCGTGGTGCCGCTCGCACTGGCGCCCGTCATAGCGCTGCGGCTGCGGCAGATCTACAAGCATCGGCCCGCTCAGTTCGCCGGGCATGGACGCACCGAGGACAACCTCGTGGGGCTTCGGCTGCCCGCGGCTGCTGTGCGAGCAGGCGGACTGTTCATCATCACGGTGGGGCTGCTCCTCGTGATGGCGGGCACGATGACTATCGACCCGGTCTGGCTCTACGGGCCCGCGTCGCCGGCGAACGCTTCGGCCGGCAGTCAACCCGACTGGTACACCGCGTTCCTCGACGGCGCGCTGAGACTCGTGCCCTCCGGGTGGGAGTTCACCACGCTCGGCGGAACCTGGCCCGTCGGCATCCTCATGCCACAAGCGTTGATAGGCATCTTCCTGACCATCGTCGTGCTGTACCCGTTCCTGGAAGCCCGTGCCACCGGTGACCGCCGAGCCCACGGAGCCCACGACTTCCTCGAGCGGCCCCGTGATGCGTCGATCCGGACCGGTCTCGGCGTCGCCGGCCTGGTGTTCTACGGGACGCTCTTGGCCGCCTCGAGCACCGACATCGTCGCCACTCAGTTCCACATCGCCTTCGAGACCCAGGTCTACGTCCTCCGCGCCACTCTCGTGATCGGACCGATTGTGGCCTTCGCCGTGACCCGGAGCATCTGCCTAGGCCTGCAAGCCCACGACCGCGAGATCGTCGAACAAAGCGCCCAGACCGGAATGCTGATCCGCCGACCGGACGGGGGCTACGAAGCAGTACGACGACCCATCGAAGCCGGCGAGCATTGGCGGCTCGCCGCTGCCGGCCGGCAGGAAGCCTCGCCCGCGCTGGGCAAAGACCGAGCAGCCACGACAGGAGCCCCGCGCTGATCAGGTCAACCGGTGAACGCGGCGCGACGATCGGACTGCCGACGGCCTCTGCCCTCATGGTCGGGTCGGGGATCGGAACCGGGGTCTTCGCGCTTCCGTCGAGCCTGGCCACATCCGGACCCATCTCTCTGGTCGCGTTCGGGGGTGGTGACTCTCGGGTCGTTGGCGCTCGCCTTGACGTTCCGCTCGCTTACAGCTCACAGGGTCGTCCTCTGCCACGCAACGGTCCCCCAAGCTGGGTCCTCGCCGCCGACAGCCAGGACGACGACGAGTCCTTGAGCAACCCGTTCCCAGTCGATGTGCTCGGTGCCCAGACCCAGGGAATGTTCGGGTACTGGTTCGTCTCCGAGCTGGCCGCCGGGTCTGAGCAACCGATGGCGGCCGTCGTCACCCAGACCATAGTGGACCCTGCGGACAGCGCCTTCGTCGACCCGACCAAGTTCATCGGCCGTCACTTCGTCGCTGATCCGCCATCGCCTTGAGGGAGACGCTAGGCCGGGCCGTTCGCCGGGACGGGACGGACCTCTGGCGACATGTGGTTGCGTCCCCGCGGTCGTGCAGCATCGTCGCGCTGCCGGTCATCCGCACACGCGTCGGCGCCGGTGTCGCCGTGTGATGGTGAAGGAGGCATCCCCGTCGCTCAGATCATCCGCCGCTGCGTGAGGTGGAGGCCGTCGTGGACAAGGACGCGACAGCGGTCCTGCTCGCCGAGAGCCCAGGCCGGGTCGTCTCGTGCTGCGCACCGAACGTCGACTCGGTCAGGGCGCCTTCGGCACTACGGACGAGCGCAGCCTTCGACGGGTCACCACCGCCGACCTTCGGCGACACTCCTTCGCACGAGGGTTGATGGCACCCAAGATCCGCGCCTGCATGAACTTCGTCGATGCCACCGGAAGGCCCGCCCATATCGGCTTGCTCCGCACGCCGCCGACGTCCTGGCAGGGTTGTCCGGAATCACCATCGTGCCCGTCGGACAGTCCGTCGACCTCAGGGTCACCGGGTCGGCCAGTGCGGTCCTCAACTGCACTCGCGAGGTGATCCCCAGCTTCACGAATACCCTGTGCCACTCGGCATTGTGCGCGCTGAGGCACATCCGCGCACCGATCTCCCGGTTGGCGCCCCTCGCGCGTCAAGCGAGGGACAGTGAGTTGCTGGTCGGTGAGCTGGCCGGACGCATCAGGCTGGCGCTCGCGCACCTTCTCGCCTGTCGCTCTCAGCTCACGGGAGCGCGCTCCGCCAAACCCTTCATCCCGGACGCCGACAACGCGTCGTACGCCGCCCGCAGCTGCACCCTCGCGTCGACGCGGCGGTTCTCCCGACCCAGCATCTCGCCGTACAAGAGCTGGCTAGGCGCCTTGAGCATCGGTATCCGCACTCGCCCGAAACGCGTGATCGCCTCCTGGTACAGCGTCTCGGCCTCAGCGCCCTGACGCAGCTGAGCCTGTGCCACCGCCAGGAAGGCGAGAGCCCAGTCACAGTCGCGCACCGGCCTGGTCACCGCGGCCAACCGCTCCACGGCCTCCACTGCCACCGCGCGCTCGCCGGTGCGAGAGGCAGCCTTCACCACCTGCAGTGGCACGCGCATTGCGTGGCCCAGCTCGTGGGAGTACGGCAGCTCCTCTCGAGCCGAGGCCAGCGCCTCGTGGTATCGCCCAGCGCCGTTGTAGACGACAGCTTCAGCGAAGTTGACCATCATCAAGGCGTAGCCCTCTCCCCGTGCGTGGGCCCGGGCCTTGACCTGCCGGGCGCTACGCTCCACCTCCTCCACCTGGCCGCGGTAGGCGGCGACCCCGATCCGCCCGTAGAGCGGCAGGGGGTGTCCGGTGACGGACAGGAGGTCGTCGATCTCGTCACAGACCTCATTTGCCGCATCCAGGTGACCGCCAAAGTGCGCCGGGCCAGCGACAGGCTCAGAGCCATGGGAAGCACCGTGAGCACGCCTGCCGCCCGAGCCACCTGGACCTGTCGTTCGGCGAGACTGCGCAGTGCGTCGGCGTCCCAGACGTCCTGGGCGGCGCAGCCTCTTGCCCGCGCGCACACAGCAACGCCTGACCGCGCAGGAGCAGATCCTGAGCGCGCTCGGCACTGTCGTTGGCGGTTGTAGCCAGGACCGCTGCCGCAATCGCAGCGACGACTCCGGGCTCACCGAGCCGGCTGCCGTACATGGCGGCTGACAGCGCTTCCATGTACGTGTCCCTCGCGCGCCTGATCGTGCCTCTCGAGGGCCTGATCGGCTCGGAGCAGCTGCCTTGGCGCGCTGCGGTCGCGCCGCAGCGCGTAACGAGCGCGAGCCCGCAGCCGACCGATCAACGCCTCCTGCATGGAGTTCAACGGCAGGTCAGCGCCGTGTCCAGCAGGCGCATCGCCTTCTCCGGTGCACCCGCGTCATGCGTCGCCACGGCCGCAGCGATCAGTCGTTCGACACGTGGGCCCGCGGCTGGCGAAAGCTCGGCCGGGCGCTCCAGGAACGCAGCGGTCGCCGCGACCCCTCCTCGTGTCCATGCCCGCTCTACCGACCGCTCGAGAGCGACGGCGACGTCCTCATCCGGTCGCACGGTCGCGCTGGCGCTGTGCCACGCGCGTCGGTCCGGGTCGCGGTCGACGTACGTCGCGTCAGCCAACGCACCGTGCACGGAGCGCCGATCAGCAGGCGACGCCGCACGGTAGACCGCGGAGCGGATGAGTGGATGACGGAAGCAGACGCGCGAACCGACGACGACCAGTGCGTCCGCCTGCTGGGCGGCGTCGAGGTTCTCAAAGTCCAGCTCGAGCTTGGCCCTGGCCCGCCAGAGCAGCCCGGATCGCCCGTCGGGTCCGCAGCTGCCAGCAGCAGAAGCATGCGGCTCTCCAGCGGCATCGAGCTTATGAGTGCAAACCGTCCGCTTCGTTGGGCTGTCATCGAACCGAGCCGGCTAGAGGCCAGTGATCAATGGAATGGATAGTTTCCCCCCAGGCCGCTCGGCATCCTTCGGCCAAGAGTCTCAGGATGTGCGATCTCGAGTTACGCCACGCGACCGATTACCTGGTCCTATCCAACGGCCAAGACCCACAGAATTGTATTCGGACGCTTCGCCCGACCTACGGGCGATCAGTCGCCCGGATGAGTCAACGGTCTCCAACGATCGCGGAACCATCGGTGCAGGCGATCGCAAAGGTCGGCTCCGGCCGGGAAGCATTCTATGACCTCGCTGTCCGTCGGGGAGCGACGTGAGTCTGGCCGCCAGCACTGTTCCACCGAAGACCAGACAATTGGTGATCGCCGCCGTCACAGCGAACCAGATCATGTACCCCGTGACTGTCATCGGGTCTCCTTCCAGGGAGTGAGGCGACGCATAAGGCAAGTCACCTTCCACGCCAGGGGGGCCGCGGTGCGTCTTCACCAGAAGACCAAGCAAGAAGAGGGAATGTGACAAGCCCTCGGATGACATCCGCGATGCTGCCTAGCTTCGAATGAGCGCAACCGCCACGACAACGAAGGCCTACTGTTGTTGGTCCTTCTGCGGCGGGCCACAGGGTGAGGTCGCCGACGTTTGGGACGGCGGCGGCGGCGAGCATACCGTCATATGGGGCTGCCAGCAGTGGGTGAGCCAACGAGCAGTCCAAGCTTTGATTAGCACTGATGCGGCGGGGGAATATCCCCGAAACCAATTCCAGTGCGAGCCTCGCACATTGCCTCGTGGAGCGCCGGCTCGATCGGTGAACGCCCGCATCGCGCGCAACATTCTTGACGAATCCCCCGAGTCTCAAACGAGGCCGGAGTGTGCGCGGGACGCCGTCGTAATCACGCGCACGTGATCGGGTGTACGTCTGCAGTGGGTGGCCGTCCTGCCGGTCCTCGCGCTCCCCCAAGGGAAGCTCTGGTGGAGCGGTCGCACCCCAAGACCGGCCGCCGGAACCGCTCGAACCGATCGGGCCACCTTCGCCGTTGCACAGGTGCAGCTTGTACCACCCTTCGTTCGCTTGGAGCACACGCGGCTCCTGAACCTGCTCGGCGACACCTCGCTCCACATAGGCCAACACAGTGGCTTCGAAGGTCTATTCACTTCAACACGTGAATTCTTTTCACAATAGAGATCTAGCAGTTTCCCACTTGGTCTGAGCACTGCACGCCCGGCTGTCGCAGCTGTCAGCGACGCCGTACACGACGGGGTCATCCCGCCGAACCCTTGCTCTCGGCGAAGGTCGCCGGGTTGTGGCATGTTCCTTCTGCGGCCGGGAAGTACGAAGAGGCATCCAAGTGGCCAATCGATGCACTCTTCCTAACTCGACGAGAAGAGCGCAACTCATGAGCAGCATCAAGAGGCAGCCGAACGACCGCTGGCAGGCGCGCTACCGCGACGACGCCGGGCGGGAGCACGCGCAGCGGTTCGATCGCAAGGTCGACGCCGAGCGGTGGCTTCACGCGGAGCGTTCCAGGATCGACCGCGGCGAGTGGACTGACCCGAGGCTCGGCAAGGTCACGGTGGGGGAGTGGTCCGCGGCATGGTTGAGCGGCCAGCACCAGCTGACCCCTTCGACCCGAGGGCGCTATGCGACGTCCCTGAAGGTGCAGGTGCTACCGACTTGGCGGGACGTGCCGCTATCCGCCGTGCAGCACTCGGCCGTTATGGCTTGGGTCGGTGTGCTGGTCGCGTCGGGCCTGTCGGCGTCCACCGTTCGACACGCCTTCCGTGTGCTGTCCCTGGTCCTCGACAGTGCGGTACGAGACGGCCGCCTGGCGCGCAACCCCGCGTCCGGGGTGCGGCTACCCCGCGCGGCCAAGCCGGACAAGCGGTTTCTGACCGCTGACCAGGTGGCCATGCTCGCCCAAGAGGTCGGGGCGGGGCAGTACGACCTGGTCGTCCGGGTCCTGGCCTACACCGGCCTGCGGTTCGGCGAGCTCGCCGCCCTGCGCATCCGGCGAGTGGACCTGATGCGACGTCGCCTGGAGGTGGCCGAGGCGGTCACCGAAGTATCCGGCCAGCTCGAGTGGGGCGAGACGAAGAACCACCAGCGTCGCTCGGTGCCGATCCCGCGATCGATGGTGGACGAGCTGGCACAGCTGCTGGCGGGGAGGGATCCTGACGACCTGGTGTTCACCGCCCCCGACGGTGGCGTGCTGCGATTGCACAACTTCCGCCGACGGGTGTTCGCGCCAGCCGCCGCACGGGCCGGCCTCGCGGGGCTCACACCGCACGAGCTGCGACACACCGCGGCGTCCCTCGCAGTGGCCGCAGGGGCGAACGTGAAGGCGGTTCAGCGGATGCTCGGACACGGCTCCGCGGCCATGACCTTGGACGTCTATACGGGCTTGTTCGACGACGACCTGGACGGCCTCGCGGACCGCTTGGACGCCGTCGCTGTCCGCGCAAGTGCGGACAATCTGCGGACAACAGGCCAGGTAACCCACTTCCCAGGACGCTCCGACAGCCTGTAAACAGCACCTGACCTGCGCTTTTGTCGGCGCCCCCGGCAGGACTCGAACCTGCGACCATCGGATTAGAAGTCCGGCGCTCTATCCAGCTGAGCTACGAGGGCTGGTCGGTGCTCACCGCCGCAGCGCATCCTAGTGGCCGCGTCGGCTCGGCCGGTCAGGCTCTCAGGGCCGCCATCCACGCCTCGACGGCGTCCGGCTCGCGGGGCAGCGATGCGGACAGGTTGTGCGAGCCGTGCGCCGTGACGGCGATGTCGTCCTCGATCCGGATGCCGATGCCGCGCAGCTCCTCGGGCACCAGCAGGTCGTCCTCCTGGAAGTACAGCCCCGGCTCGACGGTGAGGACCATCCCCTCGGCCAGCTCGCCGAGCTTGTACCGCTCCGGAGCGGCAGACGCACAGTCGTGCACGTCGAGGCCGAGCATGTGGCTCGTCGAGTGCAGCGTCCAGCGCGTGTAGACCTTGCTGTCCGGCGCCAGGGCCTCCTCCGCGGACACCGGCAGCAGCCCCAGGTCCTCCAGACCGTGCGCCAGGACGTGCATCGCGGCGTCGTGCGGTGCCTGGAACGCAGCCCCGGGTCGTACGGCGTCGATGCCGGCCTGCTGCGCCCGGAGCACCAGGGAGTAGAGGTCTCGCTGGACCGCCGAGTAGGTGCCGTCCACCGGGAGCGTCCGCGTGACGTCGGCGGTGTAGAGGTTGCGGCCCTCGACTCCCATGTCCAGCAGCAGCAGCTGACCGGGTGTGACCGGCCCGGAGTTCTCGGTCCAGTGCAGGGTCGTGGCGTGGGACCCACCGGCGACGATGGAGTCGTAGCCGAGGTCGTTGCCCATCGCTCGCGCCCGGCGGAAGAAGGTGCCCTCGAGCCAGCGCTCGCCGTAGCGCAGCACGTCGTCCCATTCGCGCACGCTGTCCGCGAAGCCCAGCGTCGTGATGTCACAGGCCTCCTGCAGCTGGGCGAGCTCCCACTCGTCCTTGACCAGCCGCATCTCCGACAGCGTCCGGGCGAGGTCGTGGTCACGAGCCGGGTCGGGGTGCACCGTGTCGTCGACGTAGGCGTCGACACCGCGGTGCACGCGCGTCTTCGCCGGGCTGTCCAGCCGCTCCTCGAGCTCGCCGAGGTGGCGGACCTCGAGCCCCAGTGAGTCGGAGATCTCCTGCAGGGACGGGCGCCGGCCCACCCACAGCTCGCCGTAGCGGCGGTCCCGGAAGAACTCGTCCGTGCTCCGCGAGGACCGCGGACGGGCGTAGAGCACCGACTCGCCGCCCTCGACCACCAGGACCGCGTCGCTGGTCTGGTTCCCCGTCAGGTAGACGTGCGCGGTGTCGGCCCGGAACCGGTAGTCCGTGTCGTTCGCCCGGACCTTGAAGGTGCCGGCCGGCACGACCAGCCGCTCCCCGGGGAAGGCGTCGGAGAGTGCGGCCCGCCGCGCAGCCGACCGGTTGGCCACCGGGTGCCGGGGAAGGTCGAGCTCACGCACCCCCCAGCCCTGACGCATGAAGGCCGCGTAGGCCTCCGGCACCTCCTGGTCGTGCGACTCCGTCGTCAGCTTCGACGTGGCCTCGTCACGGTCGGCGTGCTGGGCGGAGGTGGTGTCGGCGCGCTCGCTCATCCGGTCACTGTACGACGCGGGCGACGACCGTGGGGTAGCGCGTCGAGGCCGTGAAATGTCCCGATACCCTTGGCCGATGAGTGGGCAGCAGGCATTCTCCTCGGGTCCGTGGGCGGAGCCGGCGACCGTTCCGCGGGAGCTGCTGCACCGCCCGCGCCGCCGTGGCAACGTGCTGTTCGCGCTCCTCGTGTCCCTGGCGATGCTCGTCGGGGCCGCGGTCATGTGCCTGGTGCTGGTGCTGTCGAACGCGCCCAGCGCCCTCGCGGTCGGTGTGGTGCTGGCCGCCCTGCCGGTGGGCCCGGTGATCGCCTGCTTCCTGTGGCTGGACCGCTACGAGCCGGAGCCGGTGCCACTGCTGGTGATGGCCTTCGGTTGGGGGGCTCTGGTGGCGACGACGGCCGCGCTCATCCTGCAGCTGGCCGACCGGTCCATCCTCGGCACGCCCAGCACCTGGACCGGGGTCATCGTCGCGCCGGTCACCGAGGAGGCGGCCAAGGGCCTCTTCGTGGTGCTGCTGCTGGTGACGCGTCGCCGGGTCATCGACGGGGTCCTCGACGGGATCGTCTATGCCGGCCTCGTGGGGGTGGGGTTCGCCTTCACCGAGAACATCCTCTACCTCGGTGGGGCCTACATGGGCAGCAACGACATGGGGTCCGGCGGTCTCGGCTCGGCGACCACCCTGTTCGTCGTACGCGGTGTGTTCAGCCCGTTCGCCCACCCCCTGTTCACCTCCCTCACCGGCATCGGGGTCGGCGTCGCCGTGGTCACCCGCAGTGGGGTGGTGAGATTCCTCGCCCCGGTTCTGGGGTACGTCGCAGCCGTGATCGCCCACGGCAGCTGGAACGCGTCCGCCTCCCTCGCGGGCGGCCAGCTGTTCGTGCTCACCTACCTGTTCGCCATGGTGCCCGCCTTCCTGCTGCTCGCCGGCTTCGCCGTCTGGGCACGGGCCCGCGAGGGCCGGATGCTGACCCGCAGCCTGAGCGACGCGGCCAGCCGCGGGCTGCTCGACCCGGCGGAGGTGCCCTGGCTGGTCCGGCTGCCGGCGCGGCGCGCGAGCCGTCGTTTTGCCCGGGCCCACGGCGGCCCGATCGCAGACCGGGTGATGCGGGAGTACCAGCAGCAGGCCGTCGAGCTCGGCTTCCTGCACGCCCGCTGGCTGCGCGGCACGGCACCCGGTGACTTCGCCCAGCGCGGCGCGGCCATGGTGCACCGGCTGCGAGCACTCCGTCCCTATGTCGGGTTCCCCCAGCCGGCTCCGGTGCAGTGGCGGACCAGTCGGTGAGCACGTCGGTCCCGACCTCGGGCGACGGCGTCACCGGGGCGGCGGGCGCAGGCGGCACCACCACCGAGCTGGTCGCCGCGCTCACCGAGCTGCGGCAGGCGCTGGCCGGTGTCTCCTTCCCCCTCGACGTGCCGGACGCGGACCAGCACCGGACCACCCGTCGCGAGATGGTCGACCAGCTGGAGAACTACGTCCTGCCGAGGCTCGTGCAGATCGAGGCGCCGCTGCTCACGGTGGTCGGCGGCTCCACGGGTGCGGGCAAGTCCACGCTGGTGAACTCGCTGGTCGGCAGGCACGTGACCGTGCCCGGCGTGCTCCGCCCGACCACCCGCTCCCCGGTACTGGTGCACAACCCGGCCGACGTCGAGTGGTTCGACCAGCTGCGCATCCTGCCGGGCCTGGCGCGCACCGACCGGGCCACCGGCGACCCCGGGGCCCTGCAGCTCGTCGCCGCGGACACCGTGCCCGAGGGACTGGCCATCCTGGACGCCCCCGACATCGACTCAGTCGAGGAGCGCAACCGAACACTGGCCGCCGAGCTGCTCGCAGCGGCCGACCTCTGGCTGTTCGTGACGTCGGCGGCCCGCTACGCGGACCAGGTCCCCTGGGGCTTCCTCAAGGCTGCCGCCGAGCGGAGCACCGCCGTGGCCATCGTGCTGGACCGCACCGCCCCGGAGGCGGTCGCCGAGGTGAGCGGGCACCTCGCCCGGATGCTGACCGAGCGGGGCCTCCGGGACTCACCGCTGTTCACCGTCACCGAGGGCCTCGTCAGCGACGAGGGACTGCTCGGTCCCGAGCAGGTGGCCGACATCCGCTCGTGGCTGGAGACCCTGGCCGCCGACGCCGGCGCGCGAGCCGCCGTGGTCAAGCAGACCCTGGACGGCGCGATCCGCTCGCTGTCACGTCGCACCTACGACGTCGGGGACGCGGCGGAGGAGCAGATCGCGATGGCCGCCCGGCTGCGGGACGACGTGAACCGCTCCTACGACGAGGCGATCGAGCGGGTCGACGACGCGTCGGCCGACGGCACGCTGCTGCGCGGGGAGGTGCTGGCCCGGTGGCAGGAGTTCGTCGGCACCGGTGAGCTGCTGCGGTCGCTGGAGACCAAGGTCGGCTGGCTCCGCGACCGAGTGGTGGGCTGGATGCGCGGCAAGCCGCAGTCCGCCGAGCGGGTGACGGTGGCTGTCGAGTCCGGCCTGGAGACACTGATCCTCGAGCACGCCGAGAACGCCGCGGAGCGCGCCGAGGCTGCGTGGCGGTCCGTCTCAGCCGGTCAGCACCTCGTCGAGGACTCCGGGCGCGACCTCGGCCGGGCCTCGCGGGACTTCCGGGCCCGGGCCGAGCGCGCCGTACGCGACTGGCAGCACGGGGTGCTGGAGATGGTCCGCACCGAGGGCGCCGACAAGCGGTCGACCGCGCGGTTCCTGGCGTTCGGGTTCAACGGCCTGTCGGTCGCCCTGATGGTGGTGGTCTTCGCCCACACCGCCGGTGTGTCGGGCGCCGAGGTGGGCATCGCCGGCGGCAGTGCCGTCGTGGGGCAGAAGCTGCTGGAGGCGGTCTTCGGCGACCAGGCCGTCCGCCGGCTGGCCGACGAGGCCCGCCGGGACCTGCGCGAGCGGGTCACCGCGCTGATGGACGCGGAGCGGGCCCGCTACCTCGACGTGCTGGACGCCCTGGCGGTCGACGGCGCGGCGCTGGAGCGGCTGCGGGAGGCCTCGCGCCACGTGGACGACCTGCGGACGACCGACCAGCCGATGACCCCCCGACCGGGCCGGAGCAGGCGGTCGAGGGGTCGATGAGCTCACAGCTGACCAACCTCGTCGGTGGTGCCAGGAATCTCTTGACGGGGCGCAGCGGAGGCGTCACTGACCGGGTCGACGGGCTCGAGGAGGCGGCCCGGAACGCCCGTGGGCGGCTGCCGGACCCCCTCGTCGAGGAGGCGCTCGCCGTCGTGCGCCGCGCCGGTGACCGCCTCCGGCTCTCGGGGGACCACACGATCGTCGCCCTCGCGGGCGCGACCGGCTCGGGCAAGTCCTCGACGTTCAACGCCGTCACGGGTCTGGAGCTGTCCGCGACCGGCGTACGCCGTCCCACCACCTCCTGGACGATGGCCTGCGCCTGGGGCGGCGACGATGCCGACGAGCTGCTGAGCTGGCTCGGTGTGCCGCAGCGGCACCAGGTGATGCGCGACAGCATGCTCCACGAGGCCCCGTCCGACCACCAGCTGGACGGTCTGGTCCTCCTCGACCTGCCCGACCACGACTCGACCGAGGTCGCCCACCACGTCGAGGTCGACCGGCTGGTGAAGATGGCCGACCTGCTGGTCTGGGTCCTGGACCCGCAGAAGTACGCCGATGCCGCCATCCACGACCGCTACCTGCGGCCACTGGCCAGCCACCGCGACATCATGCTGGTGGCGCTCAACCACATCGACGAGGTGCCGGTCGCGCGCCGGCCGGCGATGGTCGAGGACCTCAAGAGGCTCCTCGCCCAGGACGGTCTCGGGACCGTGCCGGTCATCGCCACGTCGGCCCGGCACGGTGAGGGCATCGCGGAGCTCAAGGCGGCCATCGCCCTTGAGGTGAGCGCGAAGAAGGCGGTCAAGGCCCGGCTGATGGCCGACGTGTCCTCGGTCGCCTCCCGGATGGACGCCGTGAACGGCGACGCCAAGCCCGGCGACATGGGACGCGCGCGCCGGGCCGACCTCGTGGACGCGTTCGCCGACGCGGCCGGCGTCCCCACGGTCGTGCGGGCCGTCGAGCAGTCCACCAGGCGACGGGCCGCCCAGGCCACGGGCTGGCCGGTCACGTCCTGGCTCAGCCGGCTGAAGCCCGACCCGCTGCGACGCCTGCACCTGGACCTGGGGTCGCGCGGCAAGGAGCTCACCACCTCGGCCCGCGCCTCGGTGCCCGAGGCGACCCTGGTGCAGCGGGCCCGGGTGGACACCGCGGTGCGTGCGGTCTCCGACGACGTCGGCGCCGAGCTCTCACCACCCTGGGCGGACGCCGTACGACGTGCATCCCTGTCCCGGCTGCCCGACCTCAACGACGCGCTCGACAAGGCTGTGACGTCGACCGACCTGGGGGTGGCCCGCACGCCGGTGTGGTGGCGGCTCGTGCGGGTGCTGCAGTGGCTGCTGGTGCTGACCGCGCTGGCCGGTGGGCTGTGGCTGGCCGGGCTGGCCGTGATGGGCTACCTCCAGATGCCGGCGCCGACCACTCCCCGCTACCGCGGCTTCCCGCTGCCCACGCTGATGCTGCTCGGGGGCGTCGTGGCGGGCATCGTGCTGGGGACGCTGTGCGCGCTGGTGGTCCGGCTGTCGGCCCGGGCCAAGGCGAGATCGGCGGACCGGCGGCTGCGCGCGGCGATCACCGAGGTCACCGAGCGGCTGGTGGTCGAGCCGGTGCAGGCCGAGATCGAGGCCTACCGGGCGACGCGGGCCGGTCTGGGCGCCGCGCTGCGCTGACCCTGCGCGGGCCAGTTCCCGTGCACAGGGACGCCGGCTCCGTGCTGGTCCACAGCCCTGGCCCGACTGCTGACGTCGGCTCGGAGGTTCGGGAAGTCTGTGCGTCGTAGGGCAGACGAGGAACAACCAACAGGCGAGGAGCCAACGCGATGAACGAGGCATTCGTGACGTTCCAGGGCTGGGTCGGCAACGACATCGTCCACCGAGAGACGCCGCAGGGCAACGTGGCCAACCTCCGGGTGGGCACCACCCCGCGGATCCGCAAGCGCAACGGTGACTGGGTGGACGGCCCAACGTCGTGGTTCTCGGTGACCTGCTGGCGCGCCCTGGCCGACCACGTGCGCGACTCGGTGCGCAAGGGGGAGCCGGTCCTGGTGCACGGCCGGCTCCGCACTGACGTCTGGGAGCGGGAGGGCGGTCAGAGCTCGGTGACGTACGTCGTGGACGCGACCTACCTGGGCCATGACCTGAGCCGAGGAACGGCGGTGTTCGTCAAGGCCATGCGGCCCGACCGACCCGAGGTCGAGGACGACACCGACAGCACGGTCAAGGAGATCATCCACGACGGCGCCGTGGACCTGCCCCAGCTCGACAGCTTCGGGCAGCAACGCGGTCCCGCGGAAGGGACGCCGGCCACCCGGGTGGCCTGAGGAGGCGTTGGTGTGGTGTCCTCCGGCTCCAGCCGAAGCCCGGATCGATCCCCGCGTGAGCCGGCGGGCGCGGCCGGCCGATTTCAGCCCTCGGCCCGCCCACCGTAGGCTGGCAGGACCATGGCTGAGTATGTGTTCACGCTGCGCAACGTGCGCAAGGCCCACGGTGACAAGGTCGTTCTGGACAATGTCACCCTCTCGTTCCTGCACGGCGCCAAGATCGGCGTCGTCGGACCCAACGGCACCGGGAAGTCCACGCTGCTCAAGATCATGGCGGGGTTGGACCACGCGTCCAACGGCGACGCGATCCGGGACCCCGACGCGACGGTGGGGATGCTGCAGCAGGAGCCTCCGTTGACCGAGGGCCGAACGGTCCTGGAGAACGTCGAGGAGGCCGTGGGGGAGATCAAGGGCAAGCTCGACCGCTACAACGCCATCTCCGAGGAGCTCGCGGACCCCGAGGCGGACTACGACACGCTCCTCGCGGAGATGGGCGACCTGCAGACCGACCTCGACCACGCCAACGCCTGGGACCTCGACAGCCGGCTCGACCAGGCGATGGACGCCCTGCGGTGCCCCCCTCCGGAGGTGCTGGTGGACAACCTGTCCGGTGGTGAGCGGCGCCGGGTCGCCCTGTGCAAGCTCCTGCTTCAGCAGCCCTCGCTGCTGCTGCTCGACGAGCCGACCAACCACCTGGACGCCGAGTCGGTCCAGTGGCTGGAGGGCCACCTGGCGAGCTACCCCGGCGCCGTGCTGGCAGTGACCCACGACCGCTACTTCCTGGACAACGTGGCCAGCTGGATCCTCGAGCTGGACCGCGGGAAGGCCCACCCCTACGAGGGGAACTACTCGACCTACCTCGAGACCAAGCAGCAGCGCCTCAAGGTCGAGGGGGCCAAGGACGCCAAGCGCTCCCGGATGCTCGAGCGTGAGCTGGAGTGGGTGCGGTCCAACCCCAAGGCCCGTCAGGCCAAGAGCAAGTCCAGGTTGGCCCGCTACGAGGAGATGGCGGCCGAGGCGGATCGCAACCGCAAACTCGACCTGTCCGAGATCAACATTCCGGCCGGTCCTCGGCTCGGTGACATCGTGCTCGAGGCGGAGGACCTGACCAAGGGCTTCGGCGACCGCATCCTGATGCACGACCTCGACTTCAAGCTGCCCAGGGCCGGCATCGTCGGGGTGATCGGCCCCAACGGGGTCGGCAAGACCACGCTGTTCCGGATGATCACCGGCGAGGAGAAGCCCGACGACGGCGAGCTCAAGGTCGGACAGACGGTCAAGATCTCCTACGTCGACCAGAGCCGCGGTGGCATCGAGTCGACGAAGAACGTCTGGGAGGTGGTGTCCGACGGCCTGGACTTCATCAAGGTCGCCAGCTTCGAGATGCCCAGCCGCGCCTACATCGCGTCCTTCGGCTTCAAGGGTCCCGACCAGCAGAAGAAGGCGGGCGTCCTCTCCGGTGGGGAGCGCAACCGGCTCAACCTGGCGCTCACGTTGAAGATGGGCGGCAACCTGCTGCTCCTCGACGAGCCCACCAACGACCTCGACGTCGAGACCTTGCAGTCCCTCGAGGATGCCCTGCTGGAGTTCCCCGGCTGCGCGGTCATCACCTCGCACGACCGGTGGTTCCTGGACCGCACCGCCACCCACATCCTCGCCTGGGAGGGCGACGACGAGGACGAGGGCAGGTGGTTCTGGTTCGAGGGCAACTTCGCGTCCTACGAGGCCAACAAGGTCGAGCGGCTCGGCGCGGAGGCGGCGCGCCCGCACCGGGTCACCCACCGCAGACTGACCAGGGACTGACGCCGGCTCGGGTGGTCCTGCAGGGGACTACCGCTTGAGCCGGCGCAACAGCACGGCGACCATCGCCAGCAGCAGGAGCAGGAGCACGGCGAGCGCACCGACGACGGACCACAGCAGGGTGTTCCCGGTCCCCGAGTCGGCCACCGACGCCTTCGAGTCCGCCTGCTTGGTGTCCGCCTGGCTGCTCGGGGACGCCGAGGGGCTGCTGCTCGCAGACGCCTCGCTGGTGGGCGACGCGGAGGTGCTGAGCAGGCCCTCGCCGTTGACGTCGACCGAGAAGTCGAAGGCCACCGGCCGGCGGGCGTCCTTGTCGCTGAGCTCGACCGACAGGTAGTAGGTGCCGTCGTCGTCGACGCCCTCGTCGTCGGTCTCGGCTCGCATCGTGTGCGCGGTGCCGTCGCTGTTGTAGGTGTTGTCATAGGCGATCTGGTCGAAGTCCGGGTTCGCCAGCTTGAGGGTCAGGCAGCAGCCGTACTCCGTGTCGCCGTACTCGGTGAGGGTCGCGCCGAGCCGCTGGCCGGTGCTGGCGTCCACCGAGAACCAGCGGGCCTCACCAGGGGACACGTCGTCGGCGTAGGCGGTGCCCGCCTTGATGGCTGTGGCCTGCGTCGGTGCCGGGCCACCGTCGACCGGCTCTCCCTGAGGGGCCGCCGTCGCTGCCACCGGAAGGCCGAGCAGCAGCATCGTGAGCGGTACGGCGAGCAGCAGGCGCATGGGTTTCCTCATCTGTTGAGCCTCATGACGTGGGGCCGGCACCTCGGCCACGCAGCCGGACGAGGGCGAGGCCCACAGCGGCGACCGCCACCAGCACGAGCACGAACAGCGCGACGATCACGATCCACAGCAGGCCGTTGCCTCCGGTGTCGTCGGTCGCGGTGACGGACGACTGACCGCCCTTGCCGGACGGGCTGGAGCTGGCGGACGGGCCGGTCGAGGAATCGCTCGTGGGGCTGGCCGAGGGACTGCTCGAGGCGGTGGGGCTCGGAGTGCTCGTCTCCAGGGCGGTGCCGGTCACCCCGACCTTGAACTGGTAGCGCACGGGGCGCGTGGCGGAGCCCTTGTCGAGCTCCACCTGCAGCACGTAGCTCCCCGTGTCGGCCACTCCTTGGTCGTCGGAGGTGACGCGCATGGCCTGGGCCGTGCCGTCAGTGTTGTAGCCGCTGTCGGTCGCCACGCTGTCGAACGTAGGGTCGAGGACCGCCAGCTTGAGGCAGCAGTCGTACTTCGTGGCTCCGTCCTCGGTCAGCGTCGAGGCCACGACCTGGCCGGTGCCGGCCGGGAACGAGTAGAACCGGGCCTCCCCGGGGCGGATGTCGTCGACGTAGTCGGTGCTCTGCTCGATCGGGGTGGCCTGGGTCGCCGCGGGGCCGCCTGCCACGGCGGTGCCGGCGGCCTGGAATCGCTTGACGGCCCGCTGGGACACCGTGGTGAGTCGCTTGGTCAGCGCGGTCGTGTTGTCTGCGGGGTAGTAGCTGCCGCCGGTGCTGGCGGCCACGCATCGCAGCTGGGCCTGGGCCTTGCGGTTGCCCTGCAGGAACAGTCCGACCGTGTCCACGCGGACGTGGATGCCCTGGGCGTCGAGCCGTTTGGCCACCTGGCACGGGGTCGGCTTCCCGCAGGTGTCCTCGCCGTCGCTGACCAGCACGATGGTGCGCTGCCCGGTGGGCGGGAAGTCCTTCGCCGCCTGCTGCAGTGAGTAGCCGATCGGAGTGAAGCCGGTGGGTCGGGCCCGGCCGACCGCTGCGGTGATGAGGCGACCGCTCCGGGCCAGGGGCGCGATGGGCACCGCGAGCTGGCTGTCGAGGCAGCCGGGGCCCTTGTCCTTGCCCCGGTAGGTGTTGCCGTAGAGCCGGAGCCCGACCGGCGTCGAGGGCGGGGCATCGGCGACCAGGCGACCGACTGCGCGCCGAGCGCCGGCGATGAGGGTCGTGCCGCCGGCGTCCGTGCGCTTCATGGAGCCGGAGACGTCCATGATCACCAGGATGGAGCCGGCCTGCTTGCCGTCCTCGGCGGCCCGGGCGGGGGCTCCGACCCAGGTCAGGCAGGTGAGGGCAAGGAGCAGCGCCAGGGCCGAGCGGTGCACGAGTCCCCCCACGGTCACTATCCGGACGAAAGGGACACCCTAACAGGGCGCGCGCCCCCGTCCGCCTCACCGGATGTCCATTGCCGGGTTGCCCTCGATCAGCCCGTCGGTGACTGCGTTGAACACTCGACCGACTGCTTGGAAGTCCTCGTCGTCGACCAGGTCCACCAGCAGCCGTCGTACGCCGGCGACATGGGTGGGCGCCGCGTCGTCGAGAGCCTGCTGGCCCTGCTCGGTGAGCACCGCCTCCACGCCGCGTCCGTCCGCCAAGCACGTGTCGCGCACCACGAGACCCGCACTCTCCATGCGCGAGACGGTGTGAGTGACCCGCGACCGGGAGTGGCTCACCGAGTCGGCGAGCATCGCCATCCGCATCCGGTGTCCCTCCGCCTCGGAGAGCCGCACCAGGATCTCGTACTCCGGGAGGGAGACGCGGTGCTGCTCGCGCAGCTCTCGGTCCAACCGGTCCATCAGCAGGGTGGTCCCGACGAGGAACGCTCGCCAGGAGCGCTGCTGCTCGCGGTCCAGCCATCGCACGTCCGGGCTGTCTTCGCTCATGGGACAAGTTTACCGATGCGCTAGTTGAAGGTTGAACGGTTCGATGCTACCGTAGGAAACCGTTGAAGCATCAACTAATGAGGAGAGCGCATGACTATCGAGGCCCTGCAGAGCACCAACGTCCCGGTCGGCACCTGGACGATCGACGCCGCCCACTCCGAGGTCGCCTTCACCGCCCGGCACCTGATGAGCAAGGTCCGCGGCCGGTTCGAGAAGTTCGAGGGTCAGATCGTGACCGGCGACAGCCCGACCGCGACCGCGACCATCGACCTCTCCTCCATCAACACCAACGAGCCGAACAGGGACGCGCACCTGCGCTCCGGTGACTTCTTCGACGCCGAGGCCAACGGCCAGATGACCTTCTCGTCCACGGCGGTGGAGGAGGGCGGCAACGGGTTCCTCGTGACCGGCGACCTGTCGCTCAAGGGGGTCACCAAGCCGGTGACGCTCGACGTCGAGTTCTTCGGTGTCCAGACCGACCCGTGGGGCGGCACCCGCGTGGGCTTCGAGGGCGTCACCTCGCTGTCCCGCAAGGAGTGGGGCATCGACTTCAACATCCCCATGGACGGTGGCCGGGTGCTGGTCGGCGACAAGGTCGAGATCCTCGTCGCCGTCGAGGCGGTCCTCCAGGAGGAGCCCGCCGCCTGAGCCCGGGTGCGGCACGCTAGGACAGCCGCTCGAGCACCATCGCCATCCCCTGGCCACCGCCCACGCACAGGGCGATCAGGCCGGTGTGCTTGTCGTGCCACTGCAGCGAGTTGACCATCGTGGTCTGCAGCCGAGCCCCGGTCATGCCGAACGGGTGGCCGACGGCGATGGCGCCGCCGTTCACGTTCAACCGGTCCAGGTCGATCCCCAGATCCTGGTACGACGGCACCACCTGAGCGGCGAACGCCTCGTTGATCTCCACCAGGTCGATGTCATCGATGCTCATGTGCGCCCGGGCGAGTGCCTGCCGGGCAGCCTCGACCGGCCCGAGCCCCATGATCTCCGGGGACAGGCCGGTCACCCCGGTGGACACGATCCGGGCCAGGGGAGTCAGGCCGAGCTCGGCGGCCTTGGTGTCGGACATCACCACGACGGCGGCGGCCCCGTCGTTGAGGGGACAGCAGTTGCCGGCAGTGACCACCCCGTCGGGGCGGAACACCGGCTTGAGGTCGCTGACCGCCTCGAGGGTGACTCCGGCCCGCGGTCCGTCGTCCCGGCTCACCTCGGCGCCGTCCGGGGTCGTCACAGGCGTGATCTCCCGGGCCCAGAAGCCGTTCTTGATGGCCTGCTCGGCGAGGTTCTGGCTGCGCACCCCGAACTCGTCGAGCTCCTGGCGCGACAGGCCGCGCAGGCGAGCGACGTTCTCGGCCGTCTGGCCCATCGCGAGGTAGGCATCCGGCAGTCGTCCGGACGCGCGCGGGTCCTCCCAGTCCTGGCCGCCCTGTGCCAGCTCCTCGGTCCGGGCCGCCGCCTCCGCGAACAGCGGGTTCCGCGTGTCCGGGAGGCTGTCGGAGTTGCCCTTGACGAACCGGGACACGGTCTCGACGCCTGCGGAGATGAACACGTCGCCCTCCCCGGCCTTGATCGCGTGGAAGGCCATCCGGCTCGTCTGCACCGAGGAGGAGCAGTAGCGCGTAAGGGTGGCCCCGGGCAGGTGGTCGTAGCCGAGCAGCAGCGCGACGACGCGGCCCATGTTGAAGCCGCTCTCGCCTCCAGGCAGACCGCATCCCAGCAGCAGGTCGTCGATGTCGGTCGGGTCGAGCTCGGGGATCTTGTCCAGGGCGGCGCGCACGATGGTCGTGGTGAGGTCGTCAGGGCGCAGGTCCTTGAGCGAGCCCTTGAACGCACGGCCGATCGGCGATCGAGCCGTGGAAACGATCACTGCCTCGGGCATGGCGGATGCCTCCTGGTCATGACGGGGGTTGTCGACGGGGCGAACGGACGGGCCGTGGCCTGCTGGACGCCCGAGCCAACCCTAGAACCCGGACCTGCAAGGATGCGCAGGTGGCCCGACACGTGTACCTGTGCCCGCTGCGCTGGGCCGACATGGACTCACTGGGGCACGTGAACAACGTGACCTACGTCGACTACCTCCAGGAGTCCCGGGTCGACATGCTCCGCGTGCACGCAGCGGCCACCGGTGGCGAGGAGCTGGCCGAGGGCACCGTCGTGGTGCGCCACGAGGTCGAGTTCGCGGCGCCCCTGGTCTTCCGGTTCGAGCCGGTGCGCATCGAGTCGTGGGTGACCCGGATCCGTCGCGCGTCGTTCACGATGGCCTACGAGATCCTCGACGAGCTCCCGGACGGCGGTCGGCACGTCTACACCCGCGCTCGCACGGTGCTGACGCCGTACGTCTTCGCCGAGGAGCGACCACGCAGGATCCGTGAGGAGGAGCGGGTAGTGCTCGAGCGCTTCCTCGAGCCGGAGTCCGACAACCGCGTGGCGGGCCGGCGGTGACACCGCACGCGCCGCACACCTACGACTGCCGCGTGCGGTTCTCCGACGTGGACGTCTACGGGCACGTGAACAACGTGAAGTACTTCGAGTACTACCAGGAGGCGCGGATCGCCTTCCTCCGCTCGCTCGTCCCCGACGACGACGCCCTCACCCTGTTCCAGGCCAGCTCCTCCGAGCGTCAGGTGGTGGCTCGCATCGACGTCGACTACCGCCGACCGATCCTCTTCCGCCCGGAGCCCTATCTCGTCGAGACGCGGGTGACCCGGGTCGGCACGTCGTCCTACGACCTGGCCTGCCGGATCGTCGACGGGCCGGGCGACCAGAGCGACCAGGGCGACCAGAGCGACCAGGGCACCGTCTACTCCACCGCGGAGGTCCGCCTGGTGATGTTCGACCTCACCACCCAACGCTCGCGTCCGCTGGGCGACCTGGAGCGGCCGCAGCTCCTCGCCCTGCTCGACCCGGTGCCGGGCGGCGGTGGGTTCGGCCCGCTCTAGCGCCGGTCGAGGCTAGGCGCGGGCCGTCAGGTCCTGCGTGCCCGTGGTGTCCTCGAAGGTGTTGACCATGAACTGCGCCGCATGCGTGACGTAGTCCCAGAACTGCGCGTCGAGCTCGGGCGGCAGCCGAGCCTCGTCGAGACCGGCGCGGAAGTGCCTGAGCCAGTGCTCCTTGGCGCGCGGGGTCACCGCGAACGGCGCGTGCCGCATCCGCAGCCGCGGGTGACCGCGGGTGTCGGAGTAGGTCGTGGGGCCTCCCCAGTACTGCACCAGGAAGAGGGTGAACCGCTCCTGGGCGTCGGTGAGGTCCTCCTCGGGATACAGCGGCCGCAGCACCTCGTCGGTCGCCACCCCGGCGTAGAACCGCGCGACGATCCCGGCGATCACCGGGAAGCCGCCGATCGCCTCGTAGAACGTCTGCTGCCCGTCGACCGAGGTTGCCACGTGTCTATTGTGGCATCCGGCAACCAACCCGAACCAACTCCCGACCAGCAGCAAGGAGCGGCCGATGGCCACCACACGCACCTCGAAGACCCACTGGGAAGGCTCCCTGATGGAGGGCAAGGGCTCGGTCTCGCTCGAGTCCTCCGGGATCGGGACGTATGACGTCACCTGGGCCTCCCGCGCCGAGGACGCCAACGGCAGGACGAGCCCCGAGGAGCTGATCGCGGCCGCGCACTCCGCGTGCTACTCGATGGCGCTGTCCCACGCCCTGGCCGGCGCCGGCTCTCCGCCGCAGTCGATCGACACCCAGGCGGACGTGAAGTTCCAGCCGGGCGAGGGCATCACCGGCATCCACCTCACGTTGGTCGGCAGCGTCGAGGGGCTCAGCGCCGAGCAGTTCGCCTCGGCCGCGGAGGACGCCAAGAAGAACTGTCCGGTCTCCCAGGCGCTCACCGGCACCACGATCACCCTGGACGCCTCGCTCGCCTGACGCCGAGACGTCCCCTTCTGCGTCCGACAGCTGGCCGAGGCGTCCCGTTCTGCGATCGCGGTCGCAGAACGGGACGCCTCGGCGGGGTCGGGGTCAGGCGGTGCCCCAGGGCGCCGCGGAGGGGTGCGCCAGCTCGATGCCCTCGTGGTCGAAGCGGATCTTCACCCGCTGGCGCATCTCCCGGGCCACCGCCCACTGCTCGAGCGGAGCAGTCTTCAGGGTCACCCGGACGACCACCCAGTTCGGGGTGAGGTCCTGGATGCCCCACACGGACGGCTCCTCGATGATCAGGTTCTTGTAGTCCTCGTCGTCCCACAGGTCGTGGGCCACGTCGCGCAGCACGTCCTGCACCCGGGTCAGGTCCTGGTCGAGGGCGACCGGGATGTCCAGGACGGTGCGCGCCCAGTTCTGGCTCTGGTTGCCGACCCGGAGGATCTCGCCGTTGCGGACGTACCACACGGTGCCCTCGACGTCGCGGAGCCGGGTCACCCGCAGGCCCACCGCCTCGACGGTGCCGGTGGCCTCGCCGAGGTCCACGACGTCGCCGACGCCGTACTGGTCCTCGAAGATCATGAAGATCCCGGACAGGAAGTCCTTGACCAGGCTCTGGGCGCCGAAGCCGAGCGCCACGCCGGCGACCCCCGCGCTGGCGATCAGCGGTCCCACCGGGTAGCCGATCTCGGCGATGGCGGTGATGGCCGTGACGGTGATCACCACGATCGAGGTGACGCTCTTGAGCAGGGAGCCCATGGTCTCGGCCCGCTGCACCCGGCGGCCGCTGACCAGCAGAGGCGGCTGGTCGTCGGTCTGCTCGTGTCGACGCCGCAGCAGGGGGCTGGGCATCCCCTCCGCGGCGCCCTTGACGAGCCGGTCGATCAGCCGGTGCAGGAACCACCGCGCGGCGACGGCGATCAGCACCAGAACCAGGATCGCGAGCGGCTTGGTGACCAGCCACGTCACCACCTGCGACTGCCAGTCCGCGCCGAGCCAGCCGCGCATCAGGTCACCGAACCGCCCCCCGACGCTCCAGGGCGCGACCGGGGCGCCGGCAGGCGTGGTCGCAGGGATGGTCATGGCGGCGAGGTTACAGACGTCCTGCCAGCCCCCACATCGGGTTCGCTACTCTGAGCGCGTGACGAACCGTCCCTGTGACCCTCGCGTACGACGGGCAGCTCGTCTGCTCGCGCTGGCGCCCGCACTGCTCGTGACGACGACCGCGGGCACCGCCCTCGCGGCGCCACCGGACTCGTGGGAGCGCCCGCCGAGCGTCTCCCCGCTCTACGTCATCCTGGTCCTCGGGGCGATCCCGGTCGCGCTGTTCGTGGTGATCACCCTGCTGGTCTACCTCCCCTCGATGAGGGGCGGTCGATCCGACGAGGGCTGGCGTGGTGAGGCCGAGTGGTTCGGCGGCCCGCGCGAAGGGCTCGAGGCGGTCGACAAGGCCGAGCAGCCGGCGCTCAGCGACGGCGGAACGGGTGACGGTCGAGGCAGTGGTCGAGGCAGTGGTCGAGGTGGTGACGGTGGCCGCTGGTGAGATGTTCAGCTCGGCCCAGCGCCAGGAGATCGACCGGGCCATCCGGGAGGCCGAGACGGTCTCCCGCCTGGAGTTCTCCGTCTTCGTAGGCAGGTCCGAGGGGGAGACCCGACCGTTCGCCGAGCGGCTGCACGCCACCCTCGTCGCGCCGGACCGCTCGGTCCTGGTGCTCGTCGACCCGGTCGCCAGGCTGCTCGAGGTGGTCACGGGCAAGGACGCGCACCGGGTGCTCGAGGACGCCGAGGTCCGGCTGGCGGTGCTGGCCATGCAGTCCACGTTCGCCGACGGCGACCTGGTCGGTGGCATCACCCGCGGGGTGCAGCAGCTCGCGGAGCACGCGCGTCGCCCGATGACCCGGCACGGCGGCTAGCACCGCCCGACGCATCGAGCCGGATGTCCTGCTCACGCGTCCAGACGAGGCTGCCGAGCGCGACGACGAGTGCCACGTTCACCAGGACGGCGACCGTCGCGATGTTGGCGATGTGGCCGACGGGCCAGGCGACGGCGGCGCCCAGCAGGACAGCGCCCTGCCAGCGGTGGCCCAGTCTCCCGAGCGCGGCCGCGACCAGGGCGAGGGAGAGGGGGAAGAACAGACCGAGCGGCTTGATGAGGTTCGCGGCGCCCGGCTGGTCGACGAGCGGCGTGTCCCCCAGGGACTGGTGGATCGTGTCGAAGCCGTAGGCCACGTTGCCGGCCATCCCGATCAGTCCGACCAGGACGACGGCGGCGCCGAGCCTCGACTCGCGCGGGAGCCAGGAGGCCACCCGGAGGATCACGAAGCCATAGGCGATGGCACCGATGACATGCAGCACCGCGGCCGTGGGGTCCGTCCAGCCGCGGGCGGCGTAGGTCGAGTCCGCCGCGAGGTAGACCAGCGGCGCGACGAGCAGCGCGGCGGTCAGCACCCTGTCGATCGGCGTGCTGGCGCCGACCCGGGCGTCCGGGTCAGAGGTGGTGGTGGAGGTGGCGGGATCCATGGTTGCTCCTTCGCTCTGCGGTGGTGGTCCTCCGACTCTGCGGTCTCTCCGGAGTGCCGACCACGGGGACAACCCTGGAGCTTCGGTGGAGGCGAGGAACAGGGAAAACCCTGCAGGCCCGCAGCCGGCCCGCATGCCACCATGACGAGGTGGACGAGGTGGGACGAGGTGGACGAGGTGAGGTGGACGGGGTGACGGGCACGGACTCCCGGGGGCTGCGCGCTGCGCCGCCCCTGCTGCTGGGGAGCGCCGTCGTCGTGCTGGTGACCTTCGGGTTCGCCCGCGGGTTCTGGCTCTCGAACCTGCACAACGGCCTGCTGGCCCTCGCGTTCGCCGGGGTGGGAGCCTTCGTGCTGTTCCAGCGGCCGGGCCATCGCGAAGGTGTCCTCTTCATGGCGACCGGGGCCGTCGAGGCGGTCACCTTCCTCGGCCGGCAGGTCGGGCATGCACCGTCGGTGGACGCCAGCCGATGGTGGGCGTGGCTGGGCGTGTGGCCGGTGGTCGTCGCCCTGGCACTCACCACCCTGTCGGTCATCTGCTTCCCCGACGGACACCTGCCGGCGCCCCGATGGCGGTGGGTGGCCGCAGCCGTCATCGCGGTCGCAGCCGTCTGCGCGACGCTGTCTGCGCTCTGGCCGGTCGAGTACGGCGCGGCCGGCCTGAGCACCGTGCACCCCGTGCATGCCACGACGCCGGCAGTCGTGTCGGCGCTGTGGTCGGCGATCGCCCACCCGTCGTACGTGGTGTTCCAGGGGCTGTGGGTGGTCGCCGTCGTCGCTCGGTGGCGCTCCTCGGACGGCCACGTGCGGCGCCAGCTGGCCTGGCTCGCACTGGCCGTCGGCGGCTCCCTCGCCGCGCTGGTCGTGGGGCTGGTGGGGTGGGGGACGCCGAGGCCGGGGATCCTGTCCGCGACGCTGATCCCGTTCGCAGCAGGCTGGGCCATCGTCCACGGCCAGCACCTGGCCGCCTACTCGGCGCTCACCTGGCTGTCCCGCAGCGAGCCCGGCTCGGACGACCTGCCCCGGGACTTCGCCAAGGCGGTCGCGCAGGCCCTGAACGCCCGGGGAGCGACCCTGTGGCTGGGGCCCGCCGACGACCTGCATGCGGTGGGCAGCTGGCCGGAGCCCCTCGATGCCGACGAGCCGACGGCGATGTCCGGGCCGGGCCCCTCCCGGGGCGACCACCTCAGACCTGTGTCACGGGGAGGACAGGTCATTGGGGCACTGAGCGTCCGTCGAGCCCGCGCGGATCCTCTCTCGCACCCCGAGCAGCGGTTGCTCGACGACCTCGCCGTCCAGGCGGCCCTCGTCATCGAGCACCAGAGCCTGGCAGACGTGATCACCCGTCAGCGACGGGCCGGCCACCTCGACGCGCTGAGCACCCGTGAGCAGCAGGTGCTGGAGCTCCTCGCGCGTGGCCTGTCGAACACGGCGATCTGCCAGGAGCTGCACCTGAGCATCAAGACGGTGGAGCCCATCGTCAGCACCGTCTTCAGCAAGCTCGGGCTGCATCCCGACGCGGGCAGCAACCGACGGGTCCTCGCCGTCCTGGCCTACCTCAGGGACTAGAGGGAGTCGCCTGCCCGTCGACCGCTCGGGCGGCCAGTGCCCGGGCGATGTCGTCGCGGGCCTCCCGCACGTAGCGTGTCGCCGCCGGGTTGGCCCTGGTCGAGCCGAGCCAGGCGTCCACCCGGGCGAGGGTCTCCTGGCTGGTCAGCGTCCGTGGGAAGAGGTACTCCAACGTCGAGGTGGCCACGTGGGTGCCCTTGTCCTCCCAGACGGTGTCGGCCACGCCGAGGTACCTCTCCAGGTACGGCGCCAACAGCTCCTCCTGCCCGGACGC
The DNA here is from genome assembly GCA_964237315.1 of uncultured Nocardioidaceae bacterium. Classification (GTDB taxonomy): domain Bacteria; phylum Actinomycetota; class Actinomycetes; order Propionibacteriales; family Nocardioidaceae; genus Nocardioides_B. Next base: position 11,446 of record CAXSHL010000025.1, on the reverse strand, counting down.
GTCGAACACGTAGACGATGCTGCGCCGGGTCTCGTTCGAGAGCTCGTCGCTGACCGCTGCCTGCTCCCACGCCTCGGACTTCGCCTGTGCGCTCGGCAGCACGGCCAGCGCCGCCGCGGCCCGCTCGCGACCCGAGATCGTGTGGTCGCGATCCAGCTCGGTCAGGACCCGCTCCCGGTCGGCGCGGCCGTTGGCAGCCAGGGCGGTCAGGGCGGCCCACCTGAGGTCGTCGGACACCTCCAGCCCCGGCAGGTCGAGCGTCCCCTCGAGCAGCCCGGCCAGCAGGTCCAGGCCCGACGAGCTGCGGGCGGCACCGCCGTAGGAGGAGGGAGGGGTGCGCTTGCCCGTGGTGCCGGCGAACGCCCGGA
>CAXSHL010000025.1:0-11068 GCA_964237315.1 uncultured Nocardioidaceae bacterium | reverse complement strand
CAGCTGGTGGTCGCTTCCGGGTGCTGCCTGCTCGAGGAGCTCGCGCAGCCCCGCCTCCCAGGTGGCCCGGAGCCGGTCGCGGTTCGTCGGGTCGGCGAACTGGTCGATGGCGATCTGCACGTAGACGGGCAGCTGCTTGGCCGCGGTCTCGTCGGTCTCGGCGCCCAGGCCGCGCAGCACGATGTCCACGAAGTCGGTCGCCGCCAGCTGCGCGTCCCGGGTCATGTCCCAGACCGCACCCCAGCACACGGCGCGCGCCAGCGAGTCCTCGAGCGTGTGCAGCGACTCCCGCACGGTCGCCAGGGAGCGCTCGTCGAAGCGGATCTTGGCGTAGGTCAGGTCCCCGTCGTTGAGGAGCAGCAGATCGGGCTGGGCCATGCCCACCAGCTTGGCCACCTCGGTGCGCCCGCCCACGACGTCGCACTCCACCGTCGTACGACGGACCAGGCGGCCGGCCCCGTCGCGGTCGTAGAGGCCCACCCCGATGCGGTGCCGGCGCAGTGTCGGGGTCGCAGGGTCCGCGGTCTGCACGACGGAGAACGAGGAGAAGCAGCCGTCCTCGTCGAGCTCGAAGTCCGCGCTGAGCGTGCTCACGCCGGTGGTCCGCAGCCACTCCTGGGCCCAGGAGCCCAGGTCGCGGCCCGAGGTCTCCTCCAGCGCGCCGAGCAGGTCGGCGAACTCCGAGCTGCCGAAGGCGTGCCGGGCGAAGTAGTGCCGGAGGCCGGCCAGGAACTCGTCCTCCCCGACCCAGGCGACGAGCTGCTTGAGCGCGGAGGCGCCCTTGGCATAGGTGATGCCGTCGAAGCTCACCTCGACAGCAGCCAGGTCCTGGTTGTCCGCCGCGACGGGGTGCGTCGTGGGCAGCTGGTCCTGGCGGTAGGCCCAGTTCTTGCGGTTGTTGGTGAAGCCCGTCCAGGCCTCCTGGTAGCGCGTGACCGCCACGAGCGCGTGGTGGGAGGCCCACTCGGCGAACGACTCGTTGAGCCACAGGTCGTCCCACCACCGCATGGTCACCAGGTCGCCGAACCACATGTGCGCCATCTCGTGCAGCACCGTGTTGGCGCGCTGCTCGTAGAACCACCGGGCCTGCTGGCTGCGGGGCAGGTAGTCGTCGCGCAGCGTGATGCAGCCGGCGTTCTCCATGGCCCCGTTGTTGAACTCAGGGACGTAGAGCTGGTCGTACTTGCCGAAGGGGTAGGGGAAGTCGAACGCGTCCTCGAAGAACGCGAAGCCCTGCTTGGTCACCTCGACGAGCTCCTCGGCGTCGAGGTGCGGAGCCATCGACTGCCGGCAGTAGTGGCCGAGCGGGATCTCCCCGTGCTTGCCGACGTAGGTGTCGTGGACCGAGTGGTACTCACCGGCGACGATCGCTGTGACGTAGGTCGAGAGCCGCTGGGTGGTGGCGAAGCGCCACACGGCTCGGCCCTCGGGTCCCGGCTCCGGCTCGGGGGTGGGCGCGTTCGACACGACGGTCCAGTGCTCGGGAGCGGTGACGGTGAAGTCGAAGACGGCCTTGAGGTCCGGCTGCTCGAAGGTCGTGAACACCCGGCGCGCGTCCGGCACCTCCATCTGGGAGTAGAGGTAGACCCGGTCGTCGGCCGGGTCCACGAAGCGGTGCAGGCCCTCCCCGGTGTGGCTGTAGGCGCAGTCGGCCACCACCCGGAGCTCGTTGTCCGGCTCGAGCCCGTCGAGCGTGATGCGGCTGTCGACGTACACCTCGGCCGGGTCCAGGCGGCGCCCGTTCAGGGTCAGCTCGTGGATCGTGGCGCCGACCAGGTCGGCGAAGGTGCTGGCACCGGCGCGCCGACTGGCGAACCGGATCACGGTCGTCGAGCCGAAGTGCCCGGTGTCGCCACGGTCCAGGTCGAGGTGCACGGCATAGGAGTCGACCTCGAGGAGCTCGGCGCGGGCGAGCGCCTCGTCCCGGGTCAGGTTGGTTCCAGGCATGGCGCCGATTGTCCCCCTGGCTGCGGGGAATAACCCAATCGGGCGGTCCCGTTGGGACCGGAGAAGCCCACGGCTCCCCCGGAGCCCCCGGCCCACCTCACGCACAGGAGCTGCCATGACCCAGACCACCGAGAAGACCGCTGAGACGACCGCTGAGACGACCGCCGACGAGGCCGGTCGCACCCCCGTCGACTTCTGGTTCGACCCGCTCTGCCCGTGGGCCTGGATGAGCTCGCGCTGGCTGCTCGAGGTCGAGAAGGTGCGCCCGATCGCGCCGTCCTTCCACGTCATGAGCCTCGCCTACCTCAACTCGGACAAGGACATCCCCGACTCCTACCGGGAGAAGCTGGAGGCCGCCTGGGGACCCGTGCGCGTCGCGATCGCCGCCGCGCAGTCCGAGGGGGACCAGGTGCTGCTGCCGCTCTACACCGCGATGGGCAACCGGATCCACCTCGAGGGACGCGACATCGACCGGGCCCTGATCGTCGAGGCGCTCGAGGAGGTCGGTCTGCCCTCGTCACTGGCAGACGCGGCCGACTCGACGTCGTACGACGAGGACCTCAAGAAGTCGCACCACGCCGGCATGGACCAGGTGGGGATGGACGTCGGCACCCCGGTGATCAGCGTGCAGGGCGTGGCGTTCTTCGGCCCGGTCGTCACCCCGGCCCCCAAGGGTGAGGCGGCCGGGCGGCTGTGGGACGGCGTCCTCCTGGTCGCGGGGACGCCCGGCTTCTACGAGCTCAAGCGCACCCGCGACAAGGACCCCGACTTCTCCTGACCGTCCTGGGACGGTCCGGCGAGCGTTGCCGGAAAGGACCGCTTTCACCTCGGGCCGCCGCGCGCGCACCTACAGTGCTGAGGTGATCGCGGAGCACCCCGACATCCCAGCCCGGCGCGTCGGTGAGGTCGTGCGCCGCGAGTGGCTGGTCGACATCAACACGGTCGACCACGTCCGGGACAGCGGCACGGGCTGGCACTGGGTCGTCGGGGACGACGACGGGCCGCGGTGGTTCGTGACCGTGGACGCGGTCGACAGCACCGAGGACCGCTGTGCCCGGATCGAGGCGTTCGAGGCGGCCTGGCAGCTGGCCCAGCACCTGCCGTTCGTGGTCGCGCCGGTCCACACGCGCGACGCCCGGATCGCGGTCGACGTCGCTGCCGGCCTGCTGCTCACCGTCACGCCGTACCTCGACAGCGAGCCGTTCGGCACCGGCCCGCTCGCGGACGACGCGGACCGCGTGGTGCTCGCCGGGCTCGTCGGCGACCTGCACGGCCAGGCGCGTCCTCGGCGGCTGGCGGTCTGGCGGCCCCGGCTGGGCTGGCACACCGACACCCGTCAGGCGGACCTGGAGCGCTGCCTGGACGAGGACGCCTGGGACGGCGGGCCCTGGTCGGGTCCGGCGGCCCGGCTGGTGCTCGAGGCCCGGCCACTGCTCCGCGCAGCGCTGCGGCGCTACACGCTCCTCGGAGCCGCGGTCGCCGGCAACATCGACCGGTGGGTGGTCACCCACGGCGAGCCACACACCGGCAACCTGCTGCGCACTGCGGACGGTCCCCGCCTCGTGGACTGGAGCACGGTTGCCCTGGCCCCCCGCGAGCGCGACCTGCGGGAGGCGCTCGGAGAGGCCGACGGTGAGGAGCCGTGGTACGCCTACATGGAGGCGGGCGGCCGGCCCGAGCCGCTGTCCCCGGACACCCTCGAGCTGTTCGCCCTGCAGCGGCACCTGTCGGTGCTGTCGGAGTCCGTCGTCCGGTTCTCCCGACCCCACGAGGACACCGAGGACGAGCAGCTCTTCTTCGGTCACCTCGAGCAGGAGCTCGGCACGCTGGTCGACGGCTGGGCACGCTGACCCCGGGTCGGCGGGTCGTGGGGCTCAGCGCGCGCTGAGGCGCGCGCTGGGCCCCACGACCGGCGGGTCCGGGCTCGTGGTGGCGGTCACTAGGCTTCCTCACATGAGCAGAGTCCTGTCCGCCGTCGCCTGGCCGTATGCCAACGGGCCTCGCCACATCGGCCATGTGGCCGGGTTCGGTGTGCCCTCCGACGTCTTCAGCCGCTACATGCGGATGGCCGGGCACGACGTGCTCATGGTCTCCGGCACGGACGAGCACGGCACCCCGATCCTGGTGGCCGCCGATGCCGAGGGCGTCACCCCGCGCGAGCTTGCCGACCGCAACAACCGGCTGATCGTTGCGGACCTGCACGACCTCGGGCTGTCCTACGACCTCTTCACGCGTACGACGACCCCGAACCACTACGCAGTGGCGCAGCACATGTTCGAGGTCGTGCACCGCAACGGCTACCTCGTCGAGCAGACCACCAAGGGCGCCATCTCGCCGTCCACCGGGCGGACCCTGCCGGACCGATACATCGAGGGCACCTGCCCGATCTGCGGCTACGACAGCGCCCGCGGGGACCAGTGCGACAACTGCGGGAACCAGCTGGACCCCACGGATCTGATCGACCCGCACAGCAAGATCAACGGGGAGGTGCCGGAGTTCGTGGAGACCCAGCACTTCTTCCTCGACCTCCCGGCGCTCGCGACCGCCCTGAAGGCGTGGCTCGACGAGCGCGAGGCGACCGGTCTGTGGCGGCCGAACGTCATCAAGTTCAGCCAGAACATCCTCGAGGACATCCGGCCGCGCGCCATGACCCGCGACATCGACTGGGGCATCCCGGTGCCGCTCGACGGGTGGCGCGACCTGCCGGCCAAGCGGCTCTACGTCTGGTTCGACGCCGTGATCGGCTACCTGTCCGCGTCCATCGAGTGGGCCCGTCGCGTGGGCGAGCCCGACCGGTGGCGCGACTGGTGGAACGACCCGGAAGCGCTGTCCTACTACTTCATGGGCAAGGACAACATCACCTTCCACTCCCAGATCTGGCCCGCCGAGCTTCTTGCGTACGACGGGCGGGGCGACCGTGGCGGCGAGCCCGGGGAGTACGGCGTCCTCAACCTCCCCACCGAGGTGGTGTCCTCGGAGTTCCTGACCATGGAGGGCAAGCAGTTCTCGTCCTCGCGGGGCGTCGTGATCTACGTCCACGACATGCTCGAGCGCTACCAGCCCGACGCCCTGCGCTACTTCATCTCCGCGGCCGGACCGGAGAACCAGGACAGCAACTTCACCTGGGCGGAGTTCGTGCGCCGCACCAACGACGAGCTCGTCGCGGGCTGGGGCAACCTGGTCAACCGCACGGCGACCATGGTGGCCAAGAGCTTCGGGGAGATCCCGCCCGCCGCTGAGCTGCTCAGCGAGGACCACGCGCTGCTGGACTTCGTGGAGCAGGCGTTCGACACAGTCGGCGAGCTCGTCGAGCGGCACCGTCAGAAGGCGGCACTCGCCGAGGCGATGCGGACGGTCGCGGAGGTGAACAAGTACCTCTCCGACATGGCTCCGTGGCAGCTCAAGTCCGAGGAGGAGCGGGACCGGCTGGCCACCGTCCTGCACGTCACGGTCCAGGCGGTGGCGGACTGCAACCTGCTGCTGGCGCCGTTCCTGCCGCACAGCGCCAACGCGGTCGACCGGGTCCTCGGCGGTGTCGGCGACGTCGCCCCGATGCCGGAGGTGCGCGAGGTCGAGGACCTCGACGGTGGTCCGGGCTACCCCGTGATCACCGGTGACTACTCCGGTGCCCCGGCGTGGGCTCGTCGACCGGTCGCCGTCGGCACGCCGGTCGTGAAGCCGACGCCCGTGTTCACCAAGCTGGACCCGTCCGTGGTCGACGACGAGCTGGCCCGGTTGGCGCGATGACCCTGCACCCCCAGGCGGTCGCCGCGCTGCAGGAGTGGTCGAAGGGCCTGCAGGTCACCGACCCGGGCTTCGGGCCCGCCGACATCGACGTCAAGCGGGAGGACGCGCGCGCGGAGGCCGCCCGCGAGGTCAAGGAGCCCGTCGACCGGGTCGAGGACCTGGACGCCGACGGGGTCGCCTGCCGGCTCTACGTCCCCGCCACCGGCCCGTCCACCGGCCCGTCGACCGGCCCCTCGACCGGCCCGTCGACCGGCCCGGGCGTGCTGGTGTTCCTGCACGGGGGCGGGTTCGTCTTCGGCGACCTGGACACCCACGACGCCCAGTCCCGACGCCTCGCCAACCGCACCGGGCTGGCCGTGCTGGCTCCTGACTACCGGCGGCCGCCCGAGCACCGCTTCCCGGCCGCCCCGGACGACGTGGACACCGCTCTGTCGTGGCTACTGGGCGAAGGACATGCGCACGGCCTGGACACGTCGCGCGTCGCGGTCATCGGGGACAGCGCCGGCGGCAACCTGGCGCTGGTGGCCTCCCTCCGTCACCCGGGGCTCTTCGCGGCGACCGTGCTGGTCTACCCCTTCCTGGACCCGGAGACCGCGCTGCCGTCCTACGAGCGGCCGGACGGAGGGATGACCCGCGCCGAGGGCCGGTGGTACTGGCAGCACTACGCGGCCACCCCCGCCGACTTCGACAACGAGGACCTCGCACCGCTCCGCTCGTCGCAGGACCGGCTGGCGCAGGTCCGGGAGCCGGTGCTCGTGCAGGCCGCGGAGCACGACGTCCTGGTCGACGAGGACCTCCTCCTCGCGCGACGGCTCGCCGACGCCGGGGTGGACGTGCGCTGCACGACGGCCCCCGGGATGATCCACGGCTTCTGGCGGCACCCGGAGGCCTTCGACGCCTCGGAGGAGGCACTCGCCGAGGCGGCGGCGTTCTTGTCCGAGCACGTCTGAAACACTGGCCCGCATGCGCGTCCATCTCGGCTCGGACCATGCCGGTCTCGAGCTCAAGGAACACCTGCTCAACTGGCTCGCCGACCACGGCTACGAGGTCGTGGACCACGGGCCCTTCGTCTACGACCCCGAGGACGACTACCCGGTCTTCTGCCTGCGCTGCGCGGAGGGGGTGGCCGCGGACGGCCACGACGGCCAGCAGGCTCTCGGCGTGGTGATCGGCGGCTCCGGCAACGGTGAGCAGATCGCGGCAAACAAGGTGAAGGGCATCCGCTCCGCCCTGGCCTGGAGCGAGGAGACCGCTGAGCTGGCCCGGCTGCACAACGACGCCAACGTGCTCTCGGTGGGGGGGAGGATGCACGCGGTCGAGGACATGACCCGCTTCGTCGAGGTGTTCTTGACCACCGACTACTCCGGCGAGGAGCGCCACAGCCGACGCATCGGGATGCTCGCCGACTACGAGAAGACCGGCAACCTGCCGCCGCTGCCCGACTCGGCCATCGGCCGGGGGGCCGGCGCCGAGCACCGGGACGGTCCGACGGGCGATGCCTGAGGGGCACACCCTCTTCCGGCTCGCCCGCGAACTGCGGGACCGGTTCGCCGGGCAGGTCGTCGCGGTCAGCAGCCCGCAGGGCCGGTTCGCGGAGTCTGCTGCCCTGCTCGACGGCACCGTGCTGCGCGGTGCCGAGTCCTGCGGCAAGCACCTGTTCGCCGAGTTCGACGACGACCGCTTCGTGCACGTGCACCTGGGGCTCTACGGCCGGTTCGACCTGCACGACGGCCCTCCGCCGCCTGCCGTGGGTCAGGTCCGCCTGCGGGTCAGCTGCGGCCCGCCCCGTCCGTCGTACGGCGACCTGCGCGGCGCCACCGCCTGCGAGCTGCTCACCGGCGCACAGCGCGACACCATCCTCGCGCGGCTCGGCCCCGACCCGCTGCGGGAGGACGCCGACTGGACCCGGGCCTGGGAGCGGGTGCACCGGGCCAAGGGGCCGATCGGCGGGCTGCTGATGGACCAGGTCGTGCTGGCGGGCGTCGGCAACGTCTACCGCGCGGAGGTGCTGTTCCGCCATCGGCTGCACCCGCTGAGGCCGGGCAACACCCTGCGCCGCAGCCAGTTCGAGTCGATGTGGGAGGACCTGGTGATCCTGATGCGCGAGGGCGTGCGCACCGGGCGCATCGACACCGTGCACGTCGAGCACACGCCCGAGGCGATGCAACGGGCGGCCCGCATCGAGGACCATGGCGGCGAGGTCTACGTCTACCGACGCCAGGGACTGCCCTGCTACCGCTGCGGCACGAAGATCCGCACCGAGGTGCTTGCCGGCCGCAACCTGTTCTGGTGCCCCCGGTGCCAGCCGAAGTTCCGGAGCCGCGCCGCCCGGCAGTGACCGAGGCCGGACCGTGACCTCCAAGTCCGGTGGACCGCCGCGCCCGCGACGCCCGGCCACTAAAGTCGATCCGTGGCAACCGTGCGCGAGACCAGGCGCCTGGCACGCGTGTCGGCCGGCCGGGTGCTCGGCCGACGGTGGAACCACGCCGTCCGCCGGCTCCGGGAGTCCGAGCTCGTCCCGGTGCTGCTGCTGTGCGCAGTGTCGCTGCTGGCCGGCGCGGTGGTGGTCGGGACGGCGAGATCGGGCTTGACCGCCATCCCGATCACGGTGTTCGTGGTCCCGATGGTGGTCGGCAACCTGGTGCTGGGGCCGCGCACCCTGCCCTGGGCACTGGTGTTCGTGCTCGCCGTGGTGGTCGTCGTGGTCGCCGCCACCCCCCAGCTGCTCGACGACCGCCGCATCGGCGGAGTGCTGGTGAGCTTCCTGGTCGGCCTGATCATCCTGGTGTCGTCGTTCCGGCGCGAGTCGCTCGGCGTCGCGGGAGTCCGCGGCGAGACCATGCTGGTGGACCTCCGGGACCGGATCAACAACCAGGCGAGGATGCCCGCCCTGCCGGAGGACTGGTACGGCGAGTCGGTGATGCGCTCGGCGGGCGGCTCGGCCTTCGCCGGCGACTTCATCGTCGGCTCGCTGACGGGGGGGCGGTTCCTGCAGGTCGCCGTGGTCGACGTCTCGGGCAAGGGGGAGCGGGCCGGCTCGCGGTCGCTGCTGCTCTCGGGGGCCTTCGGCGGCCTGCTCGGCGCTCTGCCCCCGGACCAGTTCCTGCCGGCAGCCAACGGCTATCTCCTGCGCCAGGACTGGAGCGAGGGCTTCGCGACGGCGGTCCACCTGTGCATCGACCTGGACACCGGCGACTTCGAGCTCCGCTCGGCAGGTCACCCGCCCGCCGTACAGCTCGCCGCCGGCACCGGCCGCTGGGCCGTGCACGAGGCGGAGGGCCCGGTCCTGGGCCTGCTCGCGGACGCGCGGTTCGCCGCCGTCACCGGCTCGGTGCACCGCGGCGACGCCCTGCTGCTGTACACCGACGGCCTCGTCGAGACCCCGGACCGCGACATCTCGCTCGGCATCGACAAGCTGATCGGCCAGGCCGAGCTGCTGCTGCTGACCGGCTTCGAGAACGGCGCCCAGCGGCTGATCGACCGCCTGGAGTCCCACAACGACGACCGGGCGCTCCTGCTGCTCCACCGCCGCTGACGCGGCCTCGCCGATTACCAGGGGATGCAGGAAGTCTGGCGCTTCCCATGGGCCATGACCCATGGGAAGCGCCAGTTTTCCATGGGAAGCCACGAGACGGGTGGAGCGGAGCACAGTGGAGCGGACGACGGGAATCGAACCCGCGTAGCTAGTTTGGAAGACTAGGGCTCTACCATTGAGCTACGTCCGCGCGCTGCGGAGCCGGTGTCGCACACGGCCCGAGCGGTGCCCATGCTCCCACAGCACCCAGGTGGTCCACCAACCAGCGCCCACCGCGACGACCGGCTCCCGGGCGATTACTGGTCGGGGGCTCCTCTCCCGTAGACTCCCGTGGGCTCCCTCACCGGGGCCGCACGACCGGTGCGGGGGCGACCGGGGCGTAGCGTAGTGGCTAGCGCGCCTGCTTTGGGAGCAGGAGACCGCAGGTTCGAGTCCTGTCGCCCCGACCAGCCGCCCGAGCCGTCGGCGACGTGGCCTCCGGGCCGCTGGCCAGCACCTCCCGAGCAGACACACGCCCGATCACCACCAGCGATCACCCACCAGCGATCACCCACCAGCGATCACCCACCAGCGATGACCACCCGCACCGACCGAGGAGAACACCTGTGAAGAGCGCCGTCGAGACGTTGACCCCGACTCGGGCCAAGCTGACCGTCGAGGTGCCCTTCGAGGAGCTCAAGCCGAGCCTCGACGCGGCGTACAAGAAGATCGCCCAGCAGATCAACGTGCCCGGCTTCCGCCGCGGCAAGGTCCCGCCGATGGTCATCGACCGGCAGGTCGGTCGCGGTGCGGTGCTGGACGAGGCGATCAACGAGGCGCTGCCCAAGCTGTACGTCGAGGCGCTGCAGGCCAACGAGCTGGAGCCGCTGGCGCAGCCCGAGATCGACATCACGCGGTTCGAGGACAACGAGACGCTGGAGTTCACCGCCGAGGTGGACATCCGTCCGGAGATCGAGCTGCCGGACTACTCCGGCCTCGAGGTGAGCGTGGAGGACCTCACGGTCACCGACGAGGAGGTCGACGAGCAGGTGCAGGTGCTGCGCGAGCGGTTCGGCAGCCTGAGCGAGGTCGAGCGGCCCGCCGCCGACGGGGACTTCGTGGTGATGGACCTGGTCGCGCGTCGCGACGGCGAGGTCGTCGAGGGTGCCGAGGTCAGCGACATGAGCTACCAGGTCGGCAAGGGCGGGATGCTCGACGGGCTCGACGAGGCCCTGACCGGGCTGTCCGCCGGCGAGTCCACGACCTTCACCTCCCAGCTGGTCGGCGGCGACGAGGCGGGCCAGGACGTCGAGGTCGAGGTGCTGGTCAGCTCGGTGAAGGAGCAGGAGCTGCCCGAGCTGGACGACGACTTCGCCCAGACGGCGTCGGAGTTCGACACCGTCGAGGAGCTCACCGAGGACGTGCGCTCCCGGCTGACCTGCGGCAAGCGGCTGGAGCAGGCGTCCGCAGCTCGCGACGCCGTGCTCGAGAAGCTGCTCGACCTGGCCGACGTACCCCTCCCGGACGGGATCGTCGACTCCGAGCTGACGGCGCGCCGCGAGCAGATCCAGGAACAGCTCGGCTTCGCCGGGATGACCATGGAGCAGTACCTCGACAACGAGGAGCAGACGGTCGACGAGTTCGAGGCCGACCTGGAGAAGCGCGTGCGGGACGCGGTCGCGGCACAGTTCGTGCTCGACCAGGTCGCCAAGGTCGAGCAGATCGGCGTCGACGAGGGTGAGCTGCAGGCGCACCTGATGCGGCGGGCCCAGCAGTCCGGGCAGAACCCTCAGGAGTTCATCTCCCACATGCTCGAGCACAACCACATCCCCGAGATGGTCTCCGAGGTGGTGCGCGGCA
>CAXSHL010000024.1:0-49430 GCA_964237315.1 uncultured Nocardioidaceae bacterium | reverse complement strand
CGGCTACAGCGGGCACTACTTCTGGGACACCGAGGTCTACACGCTGCCGTTCTTCACCTACACCAGCCCGCAGTGCACGCGGTCCGCGCTGCGGTTCCGCTACAAGCTCCTGGAGGCGGCGCGGGTGCGGGCCGCGCAGATGACCCAGCGCGGAGCCCTCTTCCCGTGGCGCACGATCAACGGCGAGGAGGCCTCGGCCTACTACGCCGCCGGCACCGCGCAGTACCACATCGACGCCGACATCTCCTACGCCTGCAGCCAGTACATCGCCGCCACCGGCGACCTGGAGTTCATGCAGCGCGAGGCCGTGGACATCCTCGTCGAGACCGCCCGGATGTGGGCCGACCTCGGGTTCTGGCGGGTCAACGGACACGGGGTCTTCCACATCCACGGCGTCACCGGGCCGGACGAGTACACCACGGTCGTCAACGACAACCTCTTCACCAACGTGATGGCGAAGGGCAACCTCCAGGACGCGGCGGACACCGTGGGCTGGCTCGCCGAGAACGACCCGGACGGGCACGCCCGGATGGTGGCGCGGCTCGGGCTCGAGGACCACGAGCCGCAGGAGTGGCGACGCGCCGCGGACCGGATGTTCGTGCCCTACGAGCCGCACCTGGGCATCCACCCGCAGGACGCCCACTTCCTGGACCGCGAGGTGTGGGACCTGGAGGCGACCCCGGAGAGCAGCCTTCCGCTGCTGCTGCACTACCACCCGCTGGTGATCTACCGCTTCCAGGTGATCAAGCAGGCCGACGTGGTGCTGGCCCTGTTCCTGCGCGGCGAGGCGTTCACCGACGAGGAGAAGCGCGCCAACTTCGAGTACTACGACCCGATCACCACCGGCGACTCGACGCTGTCCGCGGTCGTGCAGTCGATCATCGCGGCCGAGGTCGGCTACCACGAGCTGGCCCTGCGCTACTTCTACCAGTCGCTGTCCGTCGACCACGGCGACCTCCACGACAACGCCAGCGACGGGGTGCACGTCGCCTCGACCGGTGGGGTGTGGAGTGCGCTGGTCTACGGCTTCGGCGGGTTCCGGGACGCCGGCGGCGTCTACTGCGTCGACCCGCGGCTGCCCGAGGCCTGGACCTCGCTGACCTACCGCATCACCCTGCTCGGGGCCCGGGTGCGGGTCTGCGTGGACGCGACCCAGGTGCTGCTCACCCTGGAGACCGGGGAGCAGGCCCGGCTGTCCGTGCGGGGCAAGGAGATCGAGCTGACCGCCGGGGACAGCGTCACGGTCCCCCTCGACGGCCAGGGCCAGCGCCTCGCCGGCGGTCCGCCCGCGTGGGGCCGCGACGGGGTACGTCGTGCGGACGGGACCGTGATCAGCGCGTCGGTGCCGCACGCCACCGAGTCGGGCGCCTGACACCTCGCACCCGGCCTGACCCGGGGCGGTAGGTTCCTGCGATGCGCACCTTCACGACGTTCGAGCAGCTGTCCGAGGCGGTCGGTGAGGACCTCGGCACGACCGAGTGGCTCGAGATGACCCAGGACCGGGTGGACGCGTTCGCCGACGCCACCGACGACCACCAGTGGATCCACGTCGACGTCGAGCGGGCCAAGGCCGGGCCGTTCGGCGCCACCATCGCCCACGGCTACCTCACGCTGTCACTCATCCCGCACTTCATCCCCGAGCTGTTCAGCCTCGAGACGCCCGGCCCGCGACTGAACTACGGCATCAACAAGGCGCGGTTCCCGCACCCGGTCCGCGTCGGTGACCGCATCCGGGCCCGCGCGCAGATCGTCTCCGTGCTCGAGGTGGCAGCCGGCCGGCAGCTGGTGATCCGCTACACCATCGAGATCGAGGGCCAGGACAAGCCCGCCTGCGTCGCCGAGACGGTGGCCCTGCTCCTGGGGTGAGACCCGTCACCGGAACCGGAGACGGGCGGCCTGCTTCGTGAGGTGGTCGCGCTCGGCGACGCTCGTGGTCCGGGACGCAGCGCGCCGGTAGAGCCCGGCCGCCTCGTCGTCACGGCCGGCGCGCTCGAGCAGGTGGGCGCGGACCGCGTCGAGCCGGTGGTGGCCGGCCAGCGGCCCGTCCAGCGCCTCGAGTGCCGCCAGGGCGACGAGCGGTCCGTCGACCTCGCCGAGCGCCACGGTCCTGCTCAGCGCGGCCAGCGGGTTGTCGGTGAGCTCCACAAGCTCGTCGTACCAGGCCAGCACCTGCGGCCAGTCGGTCTCGCCGGCCGACGGTGCGTCGTCGTGGAGGGCGGCGATCGCGGCCTGGATCTGGTACTCCCCGCGGCGGTCGCCGGCCAGGGCGGCCTGCAGGACGCTCACCCCTTCGGCGATCTGGGACGTGTTCCACCGGGTGCGGTCCTGCTCGTCCAGCGGCACGAGGGCACCTGTCGCGTCGCTGCGGGCGGCTCGGCGCGCGTCGTGCAGCAGCATCAGCGCGAGCAGTCCGGCGACCTCGGGCTCGTCGGACTCCAGCGCCAGCAGCCGGGTCAGCCGGATCGCCTCGGCGGCGAGGTCCACCCGGCCGCCGTACCCCTCGTTGAAGATCAGGTAGAGCACCCGGAGCACGACCGCGAGGTCGCCCGGGGTGGAGATCCGGTGGGTCGCCACCGTCCGCTTGGCGCGGCTGATCCGCTGGGCCATCGTCGCCTCCGGCACCAGGAACGCCTCGGCGATCTCCCGGGTGGTGAGCCCGCCGACCGCCCGCAGGGTGAGCGCCACCGCCGACGCCGCGCTGAGCGCGGGGTGGCAGCACAGGAACAGCAGCAGGAGTGTGTCGTCGGCGTGCTCGGTCGGCCCGGGTCCGGGCTCGAGGGCGGTGGCGTCCTCGCGGCGTCGGCGTGCCGCCTCCGAGCGCCGGGCGTCGATCAGCTTGCGGTTCGCCACCGTCACCAGCCAGGCGAGCGGATCGTCGGGGACCTCGTCGGCCCAGCGCAGGTGCGCCTCCAGAAGCGCCTCCTGGCAGGCGTCCTCGGCCGTCGCGAAGTCGTTGCCGCGACGGACGAGGACGCCGAGCAGCCGGGGGCTCAGCTCGCGCAGGAGCTGCGTGCTCACTCGGCCGGGGCCGGCGCGCTCATCACCTGGCGGACCTCGATCCACTCGTGGATCGGCTGTCCGTCCTTGCCGGGGGCGGACGAGGCGTAGGCCGCGATCTCGTGGGCACGCCCCTCCGACTCGACGTCGACGAGGAACCAGCCGGCCACCAGCTCCTTGGCCTCGGGGAACGGACCGTCGGTGACCACCGGAGCCGCGTCGGGACCGCCGTAGCGGACGTAGGCTCCCTCCGGGCTGAGCCCCTGCGCGTCCACGAACTCACCGCGCTCGGTGAGCATCCGCACGACGCCGTGCTGGAACTGGATGTGGGCGTCGATCTCCTGCGGCGTCCACTCGCTCATCGGCGTGCAGCTCGGCATCGGCTCGGGGCCGCCGTTGTAGTGCTTGAGCAACAGGTACTTCGGCATGATGTCCTCCTCGTCGTGCGGTCCGGCCGGTTGCCGTGCCGCCTCTCATGCAGGGGACGGAACCGGCACCGGCTTCTCGACATGCCTCCCTCTAGTCGGCCGAGATCCTGTCCAGCACCAGCGGCCCCTCGGGTGGTCCGGCGTCCGAGACCAGCACCCCACCCTCGAGGGCCGCCAGTGCCCGCTCGAAGCGCTCGGGCTCGTCGGTGTGCAGGGTCAGCAGCTCCTGGCCCTCGATGACCGGGTCCCCCGGCTTGGCGTGCAGCACTACTCCGGCCCCGGCCTGGACCGGGTCCTCCTTGCGGGCCCGACCGGCGCCCAGCCGCCACGCGGCCAGCCCGACCGCCATCGCGTCCAGGGTGCTCAGCACCCCGCTGCGCTCGGCGCTCACCGCGTGCGTCTCGCGCGCCCGCGGCAGGGGAGCCGACGGGTCGCCGCCCTGTGCGCTGATCATCCGCCGCCACACGTCCATGGCCGACCCGTCCCGCAGCCGCTCGGCCGGGTCCACGTCGCCCATCCCGGCCGCGAGGAGCATCTCCCGGGCCAGCACCACGGTCAGCTCGACGACGTCCTCCGGTCCCCCGCCGGCGAGCACGTCGACCGACTCGGCGACCTCGAGGGCGTTGCCCGCCGTGCGCCCCAGCGGGGTGGACATGTCGGTGAGCAGCGCCACCGTGGTCACCCCGGCGTCCGTGCCCAGCGCGACCATCGTCTCGGCCAGCTCGCGGGCGCTCGCGACGTCCTTCATGAACGCCCCGCTGCCCACCTTGACGTCCAGGACCAGGGCGCCGGTGCCCTCGGCGATCTTCTTGCTCATGATCGAGGAGGCGATCAGCGGGATGGCCTCGACGGTGCCGGTGACGTCCCGGAGCGCATAGAGCTTCTTGTCTGCCGGCGCCAGGCTCGCGCCTGCCGCACAGATCACCGCACCCACGTCCTCGAGCTGGTCGAGCAGCTCCCGGCCGGAGAGATCGGCGCGCCAGCTGGGAATGGACTCCAGCTTGTCCAGGGTGCCGCCGGTGTGCCCCAGCCCGCGCCCCGACAGCTGGGGTACGGCGACCCCGCACGCCGCGACCAGCGGTGCCAGGGGCAGCGTGACCTTGTCCCCGACACCACCCGTCGAGTGCTTGTCGGCGGTCGGCCGCGACAGCGAGGAGAAGTCCATCCGCTCACCCGAGGCGATCATCGCGGCGGTCCAGCGGGAGATCTCCGCGCGCCCCATGCCGTTGAGGAGGATGGCCATCGCCAGCGCGGACATCTGCTCGTCCGCGACCACGCCGCGGGTGTACGCGTCGACGACCCAGTCGATCTGGGAGTCGGTGAGCGCGGCTCCGTCCCGCTTGGCGAGGATCACCTCGACGGCTTCGTGCGCCTCGCTCATGCTCATCGGCTCCTTCTCCCCCTCGAGTGAGCACCCTACGGCCCAGCAGCAGCCCCAAGGACGTGCACTCGCGGCCGATCCGCCGGGCCCGCACGCTCAGCCCCCGCGCGAGCGCGGCTCGAGTGCACGTCCCAGTGGTCATCCTCGGCCCCTGGGTCTCAGCTCCCGACGGCCACGCTCCGGTAGCCGCGCAGCACGAAGGTGCCCCGGGACACCGGATCGCCGACCAGTGCGAGGTCGGGCATCCGGCGCAGCAGCAGGCTGAGGGACTCGACCAGCTCCATCCGCGCCAGCGGCGCTCCCACGCAGAAGTGCAGGCCGGCGCCGAAGGCGAGGTGCGGGTTGGGGTTCCGGTCGGGCCGGAAGGTGTCCGGGTCCTCGAAGACGGCCGGATCGCGGTTGCCGGCACCCAGCAGGGCGGCGACCTTCTGGCCCGGCTCGAGGGTGAGGTCGCCGACCCGGACGGGCGCAGTGGCGGTCCGCTCGAAGAGCTGGAGAGCCGAGTCGAAGCGCAGCATCTCCTCCACGCAGGACGCCACCTGGGACGGGTCGGGTCGCCTGCCCTGCCGGAGCAGCGCGACGAGCCCGTTGCCGAAGACGTTGACCGACGCCTCGTGACCGGCGTTGAGCAGCAGCACCGCCGAGGCGACCACCTCGTCCTCGCTCAGCCTCGCCTCCCCGTCCTGGGCCGCGACGAGGTCGGAGACGAGGTCTCCTGCGGGCTCGGCGGCGCGTCGCCGCGCGAGGTCGCGGACCACGTCGGCGAACTCCGTCGCGGAGCGACAGGCGGCCTCCTCGACCTCTCGTGAAGGGGCTACCTCGTACATCCTCACGATGTCCTGGGACCAGGACCGCAGCTGCGGCGCGAGCGCCCGGTCGACGCCGAGCAGCTCGGCGATCACCAGCACCGGGAGGGGCTCCGCGAAGTCCCCGACGACGTCGAAGCCGCCGGGGTCGACGCGGTCGAGCAGCTCCCCGGCCAGCTCTTGCACCCGGGGGCGCAGCCGCTCGACGTGGCCGCGGCCGAACGCGCCCACGACGAGCCGGCGCAGCCGGGTGTGCACGGGTGGCTCGTTCTCCATCATCTGGTTGCGGTGCAGCAGGTTGAACGGCTCGAACCGGTCCGCCGGCTCCCGGTCGACCCACAGCCGGCCGAGGCGGCGGTTGCGGAGGACGGTGTTGGCGCCCGCGTGGTCGAAGGTCAGGTAGCGGCCGGACTGCTCGTGCCACGCCAGCGGACCGAGCCGGCGCTCCTCGGCGAAGAACGGGTAGGGGTCGGCCACCACGTCGGGGGCCGTGAGGTCAAGACGGGTCGACCGCATCGGGGTCGATCGCATCGCGAGCGTCCTGGAGAGCGTCGGGGCCGAAGGCGTCCGGCAGCACCTCGGACATCGGCCGGACGCCCGAGACGGTGAGCAGCAGGAGATCCGGCCCACCGGCCTCGAAGAGGATCTGCCGGCAGCGGCCGCAGGGCATGATCACGTCACCGTGGCGGTTCACGCAGGCCACGTGGGTGAGTCGCCCTCCCCCGGTGGCGTGCAGCTGCGAGACCAGCCCGCACTCGGCGCACAGGGCGACGCCGTACGCCGCGTTCTCGACGTTGCACCCCACGACCAGCCGGCCGTCCTGAACCAGACCGGCGGCGCCGACCTGGTAGTCGGAGTAGGGCGCGTAGGCCCGGCCCATCACCGCGACGGCCTCGTCGTGCAGCCGGGGCCAGGGCTGCTCCTCCGGGATCACGCCCTAGCCCGCCTCTCCTCGGCGGTAGCGGACGCCGTCGGCGGCCGGCATCCGCAGGCGCTGTGCGGCGAACGCCAGCACGAACAGCGTCGCGACGTACGGCGTCATCCGGGTGAAGTCGCTGGGCACTTCGTCGGTGGTGAAGAACCACACCGCGAAAAGGATGGCGGCGACGACCGTGATCATGCCGGCACGCCGCGACCCTGCTCGCAGCAGCACGACGCCGTAGGCAAGCAGCACGATCGCGACCACGATCAGCAGCGCGTGCACAGCGCCGCCGCCGGCACGCAGCTGCAGCGCGTCGGTGTAGCCGAACAGGGCCGAGCCGATCAGCAGCCCGCCGGGCCGCCAGTTGCCGAAGATCATCGCGGCCAGGCCGATGAAGCCGCGTCCGTTGGTGATGCCGTTCTGGTAGAGCCCCGCCTGCACCAGCACGATGAACCCGCCGGCCAAGCCCGCGATGGCACCGGAGATCAGCACCGCGATGATCTTGTAGCGGTAGACGTTCACGCCGAGGGTCTCGGCCGCCTGCGGGCTCTCGCCGCACGAGCGGAGCCGGAGTCCGAACGCCGTGCGCCAGAGGATGAAGTACGTCGCGACGACCAGCAGCACGCACAGCACCGTCAGCGAGGACAGCTCGCGGCTCAGGGCACCGACCACCGACGCGGCGTCGGAGACCAGGAACCAGTGCCTGCCCTCGACGCCCTTCGCCCAGTCCGCCACCCCGGGGAGGTTGAGGGCGACCGGCCCGTCCACGGGCGGCGACTGCGTCGGACCGCCGCCCTGGAGTCCCGAGAACCAGGTGTCGGCCAGGAACGAGGCGACCCCGGTCGCCATGATGTTGATCGCGACCCCGGAGACGATGTGGTCGACGCCGAAGACCACCGTCGCCAGCGCGTGCAGCGCTCCTCCGACGGCACCGAAGACCATCGCCGCGATGACGCCCTGCCAGGGGCCGTAGAAGAACCCGAAGTAGCCGGCCCCGATGGTGCCGAGGATCATCATCCCCTCGAGGCCGATGTTGACCACCCCGGCCCGCTCGGCCCACAGCCCGGCGAGCGCGGCGAGCATGATCGGGATGAACGCGGCGATGCCCTCGCGCAGGGTGCCCGCCGAGTCCAGCTCGTTGCTGCCCGTCACCACCCGGGCGAACGAGATGAGCACGAACGCCACGACCAGCCACGCCCAGGCAGGCACCCGGCGCCTGCGCGGGCGGTCCTCGGGCGCGGCGGCCTCGGGGACCAGGACGTCGTCGGCCACGGTCACGACGCCACCTCCCCCACGGACGGTGACGGGGTGGACTCGAGCTCGCGGGCGACCGCCTGCTGCTCCTGGGCCCGCTGGTAGCGGCGGACCACCTCATAGGCGACGACGACGCTGAGCACCAGCACGCCCTGGGTGATGGACACGATGTCGTTGGAGACGCCCGCGTCGATCTCCAGCAGGCTGCTCTGCTCGGTGAGGTAGGCGAACAGCAGCGCGCCGAAGGCGATCCCGACCGGGTGGTTGCGCCCGAGCAGCGCCACCGCGATCCCGGAGAACCCGAGCCCGGACTGGAAGGTGGTGCTGTAGGTGTAGCTGTCGCCGAACAGCAGCGGCAGCCCGACCAGCCCGGCGACACCTCCGGAGATCACCATCGAGATCACCACCATCCGGCGTACGTCGATCCCGCTGGCCACCGCGGCGCTCGGCGAGGCCCCCGTCGCACGCAGCTCGAAGCCGAACCGGGACCGGTTGAGCACCACCGAGTAGGCGATGCCGGCCAGCACGGCGAGGAGCGCGAGGCCGAAGATCTCGTTGGGGGCACCGGGGATGAGGTCCAGCCCCGGGAACCGGCTGCCCTTCGGCACCGTCTTGGTCTGCAGGGAGCTGCCGTTGGTGACGCCCCAGCGGCGCAGGAGGTAGGCGGTCAGCGACACCGCGATCGCGTTCAGCATGATCGTGGAGATCACCTCCGAGACGCCGCGGGTCACCCGCAGCAGCCCGGCGATCGCCGCCCACGCGGCTCCGGCGACGACGGCCAGGACCATGGCGACCGCGATGTTCAGCGGGCCCGGGAGAAGGCCCTGGCCGGCGAAGGCGGCGGCCGCGAAGACTCCCACGCGGTACTGCCCCTCGACGCCGATGTTGAACAGGTTCATCCGGAACCCGATCGCGGCGGCGAGCGCGGAGAGGTAGAGCACCGAGCCGTTGTTGACGATGTTCACCACGTTGCGCGGCGCGGGTCGCGAGACGATCGTGGTGAGGAACCCCGACACCGAGCTGCCGGAGAGCAGCAGGATCCCGATGGTGATCAGCAGGGCGATCGCGATGGCGAGCACGGGTGCGGCCGCCGCGACGACGATGCGCCTGACCATCAGCCCGCCTCCCTGCCGTCGTGGTCCGGGCCGTCCTGGCCCCGCCCGTCGCGGGCCACGCCGTCCTGGTCCGGCCCGTCGTGGTCCGGCCCGTCGTGGTCCGGGCCGCCGTCGTCGGCGCCGGTCATCGCGGACCCGAGCTGCATCGGGGTGACCTGCTGGGGGTCGAAGTCGCCGACGAAGCGGCCTCGCAGGATCACCTTGATCGAGTCGGAGAGCCCGATCAGCTCGTCGAGGTCCGCCGAGATGAGCAGCACCGCGAGTCCCTCGTGCCGGGCCCGCCGGATGTGGTCCCAGATGGCGGCCTGCGCCCCGACGTCGACGCCGCGGGTCGGGTGTGAGGCGACGAGCAGCACCGGGTCGCCGCTCATCTCCCGACCGACGATGAACTTCTGCTGGTTGCCGCCCGACAGCGCCCGCGCCGTCGTCTCGATCGAGGGGGTGCGGACGTCGTACTCCGACACGATCCGCTCGCTGTCCCGGCGGGCGCCCGCCCGGTCCAGCCAGATCCCCTTGGCGGACGGCTCGCGCGTCTGGTGGCCGAGGATGCGGTTCTCCCACAGCGGCGCGTCCAGCAGCAGGCCGTGCCGCTGCCGGTCCTCGGGGATGTAGCCGATGCCGGACTCGCGGCGCCGCCGCGTGGACCAGCCGGAGACATCCTCGTCGCTGAGCTCGACCCGCCCGGAGGTCAGCGGCCGCACCCCCATCACCACCTCGGTCAGCTCGGTCTGCCCGTTGCCCTCGACACCGGCGATGCCGAGGACCTCGCCGCGGTGGATGGTCAGCGAGAGGTGGTCCAGGAGCGTGCGGCCGCCGGCGTCGACGAGGGTGACGTCGGCGAGCTCGAGCATCTCCTCGGTCGTCACCGTGGACTCCTCGGTGTTCGGCGAGGGCAGCTCCGAGCCGACCATCAGCTCGGCCAGCTGCCGGGCGGTCACCTCTGCGGGGCGTACGGCGGCCACGGTGGTGCCCCGGCGGACCACCGTGATGTCGTCGGCGACGGCGAGGACCTCGTCGAGCTTGTGGGAGATGAAGATCAGCGTGTGCCCCTCCCGCTTGAGGTCGCGCAGGTTCTCGAAGAGGGCGTCCACCTCCTGGGGCACCAGCACCGCCGTCGGCTCGTCGAGGATGATCACCTGGGCCCCGCGGTAGAGCACCTTGAGGATCTCGACGCGCTGCCGCTCCCCCACCCCGAGCTCCTCGACGCGCTGGTCGGCGCGCAGCCCGAAGCCGTAGGTCGAGGAGATCTCCTCCACCTTCGCGCGTGCCTTGTCGCCGATGCCGTGCAACCTCTCGGCGCCGAGCACGACGTTCTCCAGGACCGTCAGGTTGTCGGCGAGCATGAAGTGCTGGAAGACCATGCCGATCCCCAGCTTGATGGCGTCGGCTGGTGAGGCCATCGTCGCCGGTCGCCCGTCCACCTCGATCGTGCCGTCGTCGGGCTTCTGGACGCCGTACAGGATCTTCATGAGCGTCGACTTGCCGGCGCCGTTCTCCCCGACGATCGCGTGCACCGTGCCCGCGCGCACGTCGATGTCCACGTCGTGGTTGGCGATCACGCCGGGGAACCGTTTGCCGATGCCACGCAGCCGGACGGCGAGGCCGTCCGGCTGCTCGTGCTGCCGAGGGTGCTCAGGCGCCGTGCTGGTGATGGCTCACGCTCCAGGTCGCCGGTGTCGCCGGGGCTCAGAGCTCCTTGGGCACCTTGATCTCACCGGAGATGATCTTCGCCTTGTAGCCGTCGATCTTGGCCTTGATGTCGTCGATCTGGCCACCGCTGGTCGCGTAGCCGACCCCGTCGCGCTTGAGATCGTAGGTGTCGAACCCGGACTTCACCTTGCCGTCCTTGAAGGCCTTGGCGAAGTCATAGACCGCGACGTCGACCCGCTTGAGCGCCGAGGTCAAGATGTACTTCTGCTCGGCCTTGGGGGCCGAGAGGTACTGGTCGGAGTCCACGCCGATGGCCAGCTTCTTCTCGGCCGCAGCGGCCTCGAAGACGCCGTTGCCGGACAGCCCCGAGGCGTGGAAGACGATGTCGGCGCCGTTGTCGTAGAGCGCGGTCGCGGCGGTCTTGCCGCCCGGCGGGTTCGCGAAGGCCTTGGCGTCGGCGGCGTCGGAGAGCCACTTCATGTCGACCTTGGCCTTGGGGTTGACCTGCTTGACACCTGCCTGGAAGCCGGCGGCGAACGGGTCGATGACCGGGCCCCTGACGCCGCCCACGAAGCCGACCTTGTTGGTCTTGGTCTTCAGCCCGGCGGCGATGCCCACGAGGAAGGAGCCCTGCTCGGGGGTGAAGGACAGGTTGGTGACGTTCTTGCCCTCGGCCGCGCCGTCGACGTTGGCGAACTTGACCTTGGGGTACTCCTTGGCGACCTTGGTCACCATCGGGGTGTAGACGAACCCGACGGCGATGATCGGGTCGAAGCCCGCGTCGGCGAGCGTGCGCAGCCGCTCCTCCTTGGCTGAGTCGGCCTCGTCGGGAGCCGCCTCGGACTCCTTGCAGGTGGCGCCCAGGTCCTCGCTGGCCTTCTTCGTGCCGGCGGCGGCCAGGTCGTTGAACGACTTGTCGCCGCGCCCGCCGATGTCGTAGGCGAGCCCGATCTTGGGGCCCTTGCCGCCCGACGCGCACAGGCCGGCCTTGTCGGTGCCGCTGGCCGTGGAGCTGGAGCCGGTGTCCTTCTTGGCGCAGCCGGTCATCGCGATCGCCAGGACGGCGGTGACTGCTGCGAGCTTGGTCAGGCGACGCAAGATGCCTCCTCGATCCCTGCGCCGGCTGTCCAGGCGCAGACCAGGCCACACCATAGCCGCCGGAACCCTCCTCGACGGCTCCTCGGCGACCGCTCGCCCCAAGTTGTTATCGGTTCGGTGCCTGACCCCCCACCCCGATAATCCGTGACGAACCGCAGGTGCGGGCGGCGTGTCGACCTGCGGACCGTCACGGATTATCCGGGAGGTCGGTTCGTCTCAGGCGGACAGGGAGCTGAGGACCGCGGCGCCGAGCACCTTGGCGCCGATCCCGACGGCCCGCTCGTCGATCGTCAGGTCGCCCTGGTGCAGGTCGTAGGTGGCGCCCCCGGGAGTGCGGGTGCCGAGCCGGCCCATCGCGCCGGGGATGGACTCGAGGTACCACGCGAAGTCCTCGCCGCCGAGGCTCTGGGCGGTCGACACGACGCCGCCCGGGCCGAGCACGTCTCGCACCGAGCGGCTCAGCAGGCCGGTCGACGCAGGCTCGTTGACGACCGGCGGCACGCCGCGCACGTAGGTGACCTCCGCCCCCACGCCGTACGGCGCGAGGATCTGGACCACCAGCTCGCGGACCAGGTCCTCCGCGTCGGCCCAGGCGACGGCGTCGAGCATCCGCAGGGTGCCGGCGACCTCGCCGCTGGCCGGGATGACGTTCTTCGCCGCGCCTGCCCGCACGACGCCCCAGACCAGGCTGGCCCCGGCCCGGGGGTCCAGGCGCCGCGAGAGCAGGGCGGGCAGCTCGGTGATCAGCTTGGCGAGGGCGAAGGTGAGGTCCTCGGTCAGGTGCGGGCGCGAGGTGTGGCCGCCGTGCCCGCTGAGCCGCACCGTCAGCGCGTCCGCCGCGCCCGTGAGCGGCCCCACGCGCAGACCCACCTGGCCGACGTCGACGGTCGGGTCACAGTGCAGCCCGAACACCCGCTCGACGCCGTCGAGCGCACCGGCGGAGATCACCTCGAGCGCGCCGCCGGGCATGATCTCCTCGGCCGGCTGGAAGAGCAGCCGGACCCGGCCGGGCAGCGGCTCCTGCTGGTGCGCCTCCGCCAGGGCGATCCCGGCGCCTACCAGGGCCGCCGTGTGCACGTCATGGCCGCAGGCGTGGGCGACCCCCTCGACGGTGGACTGCCAGGGCGACCCGGTCCGGTCCTCGACGGGGAGCGCGTCCAGGTCCGCGCGCAACGCGATCAGGGGCCCGTCGGCCGAGCCGAGCTCGGCGAGCAGCCCGCTCTTGGGCAGCAGCTTGATCTCCACCCCGGCCGCCTCCAGCCGCTGGGCGACGGTGACGGTGGTGCGCTCCTCGGCCCAGGCCAGCTCCGGATGCGCGTGCAGGTCCCTGCGCAGGGCGGTCAGCTCGTCCTCGAGACGGTCGACGGCAGCGACGACTCGGCCGAGACCAGGGGAGGGCATGGGTCGCTAGGTTACCGGAGCCCGCCTCCCCTCCGTCGGGGTACGGCGCTATGCGGACCGGCTCAGAAGGCGTCCGGTGGCACGTAGACGCCCCACACGTCGCGCAGGGCGTTGCACACCTCCCCGACGGTGGCCCTGGCGCGCAGCGCCTCCTTCATCGGGTAGAGCAGGTTGTCCTCGCCCTGGGCCGCCTGAGCCAGCGCTGCCAGGTGCTTGTCGACCTCGCCCTGGTCGCGCTCGGCCCTCAGCTTCGCGAGCCGGGCGGCCTGCTGCTCCTCGATCGCCGGGTCGACGTACGGCGTCTCGTAGGGCTCCTCCTCCTCGGCCTGGAAGCGGTTCATGCCGACGACGATGCGCTCGGCACCGTCGATGTCACGCTGGATCTGGTAGGCGGCCTTCTCGATCTCGTTCTTCTGGAACCCGGCCTCGATCGCGGCGACCGCTCCTCCGAGCTCCTCGACCTGCTCCATCAGCTTGCGGGCCTCGGCCTCCACGCCGTCGGTGAGCGCCTCGACCGCGTAGGAGCCGGCGAACGGGTCGACCGTCTTGGTGACGTCGGACTCGTAGGCGATCACCTGCTGGGTGCGCAGGGCCAGCCGCGCCGACTTCTCGCTCGGCAGCGCCAGCGCCTCGTCGTAGGAGTTGGTGTGCAGCGACTGCGTGCCGCCGAGCACCGCGGCCAGCGCCTGGATGGACACGCGGACCAGGTTGACCTCGGGCTGCTGGGCGGTCAGCTGCACGCCGGCGGTCTGGGTGTGGAAGCGCAGCATCTGCGACTTGGCCTTCTTCGCACCGAACTCGTCGCGCATCACCTGCGCCCAGATCCGCCGGGCCGCGCGGAACTTGGCGACCTCCTCGAGGATGGTGGTGCGGGAGACGAAGAAGAAGGACAGGCGCGCGGCGAAGTCGTCGACGTCGAGTCCGGCCTTGACGGCGGCCCGGACGTACTCCACGCCGTCGGCGAGGGTGAACGCGATCTCCTGCGCGGGGGTCGCCCCGGCCTCGGCCATGTGGTAGCCGGAGATCGAGATGGTGTTCCACCTCGGCACCTCGGACTTGCAGTAGGCGAAGATGTCGGTGATCAGGCGCAGGGACTGCTTCGGCGGGTAGATGTAGGTGCCGCGGGCGATGTACTCCTTGAGCACGTCGTTCTGGATGGTGCCGGTGATCTTGGCCCCGTCCACGCCGTTCTCCTCGGCGACGAGCTGGTACATCAGCAGCAGCAGCGCCGCCGGGGCGTTGATCGTCATCGAGGTGGAGACCTCGTCGAGCGGCAGGCCGTCGAAGAGCAGCCGCATGTCCTCGATGGAGTCGATGGCGACGCCGACCTTGCCCACCTCGCCGTGCGAGATCGCGGCGTCGGAGTCGTGCCCCATCTGGGTGGGCAGGTCGAAGGCCACGCTCAGCCCGCCGGTGCCGTTGGCCACCAGCTGCTTGTAGCGCTCGTTGGACTCCTTGGCGGTGCCGAAGCCGGCGTACTGCCGCATCGTCCAGGGCCGGCCGGTGTACATCGAGGGATAGACCCCGCGGGTGAACGGGTAGCTTCCGGGCGGGCCCAGCTTCTCGGCCGGGTCGAACCCCTCGAGCGACTCGGGGCCGTAGAGGGACTCGAACGGGAGTCCGGACTCGGTGCGGTTGACGTCGCCCGCTCCGGGCGCGCCGGCGGTGGGGTTCTCGGCTGCGGTCATGCGGGACAGGGTACGGCGACCGAGACTTCGGCGCATCACCCCAGCGTGCTCCATGTCACAGGCAGCGACCCCGGACCTGTGGATTGTCGTGGATATGGTTGGTAACTACCTGTTGCCGACCAAACGGGTCGACCTCTCGGAGTCCTTCGAACGCCACGGACGACTCGGAGACGAGTTCTCAAGGAGCTGCCACATGGCCAGCGCGCCCGTCGGGACGCTGTACCGGGGTCGAGAAGGCATGTGGACCTGGGTGCTGCACCGCATCACCGGTGTCCTGATCTTCTTCTTCCTGTTCGTGCACGTGATCGACACGTCCATGGTCCGGGTCTCCCCCGAGGCCTACAACACAGCCGTGGACACTTACAAGAACCCAGTGGTGGGCCTGATGGAGGTCGGCCTCGTCGCGGCGGTCCTCTTCCACGCGCTCAACGGCATCCGGGTGGTGCTCGTCGACTTCTGGGAGAAGGGCCCTCGCTACCAGCGCCACATGACCTACGGCGTCCTGGGCATCTGGGTCGTGCTGATGGTGCCGTTCGTGATCCGTCACCTCTCCAACGTGTTCGGAGGCTGACATGAGTGCACCCACGATCCCGTCGCCACGCGCGCCGTACAAGGCACAGAGGGCTAGCAACTTCGAGCTCAACGGCTGGCTGTTCCAGCGTGCGTCCGGGCTGCTGCTCGTGGTGCTCGTGTTCGGGCACCTGTTCGTCAACCTGATGGTGGGCAGGGGCATCCACGCCATCGACTTCGCGTTCGTCGCCGGCAAGTGGGCCAACCCGTTCTGGCAGGTCTGGGACCTCGCCATGCTGTGGCTGGCCGAGCTGCACGGCATGAACGGCCTGCGCACGATCATCAACGACTATGCGACCAAGCCGATGACCAAGCTGGTCCTCAAGACGCTGCTGTACTTCTCCGCGCTGGTCGTGATCGTCCTCGGCACCCTGGTGATCTTCACCTTCGACCCCTGCACCGACCCGAGCTCCACGCTGTCCGTCTGCACCAAGTGACACACGTGAGGACGTGAGAAACGCCATGGTCCAGCACCACAGGTACGACGTGGTCATCGTCGGCGCGGGCGGTGCAGGCATGCGTGCCGCCCTCGAGTCCGGCCAGCGCACCCGCACGGCTGTCCTCACCAAGCTCTACCCGACGCGGTCCCACACCGGCGCGGCCCAGGGCGGCATGTGCGCCGCCCTCGCGAACGTCGAGGAGGACAACTGGGAGTGGCACACCTTCGACACCGTCAAGGGCGGTGACTATCTGGTCGACCAGGACGCCGCGGAGGTGATGGCCAAGGAGGCGATCGACGCGGTCCTGGACCTGGAGAAGATGGGCCTGCCCTTCAACCGCACCGAGGAGGGCCGGATCGACCAGCGCCGGTTCGGGGGGCATACCCGCAACCACGGTGAGGCGGCCGTACGACGCTCCTGCTTCGCCGCGGACCGCACCGGGCACATGATCCTGCAGACGCTCTACCAGCAGTGCATCAAGCACAACGTGGAGTTCTACAACGAGTTCTACGTGCTGGACATGCTGATGACCGACGGCCGCGTCTCGGGCGTGGTGGCCTACGAGCTGGCCACCGGAGAGATCCACGTCTTCAGCGCGAAGTCGGTGATCCTCGCGACCGGCGGCTTCGGCAAGGTCTTCCGCACCACGTCGAACGCGCACACGCTCACCGGTGACGGCATGGGCATCGTGTGGCGCAAGGGCCTGCCGCTCGAGGACATGGAGTTCTTCCAGTTCCACCCGACCGGCCTGGCCGGGCTGGGGGTGCTGCTCTCGGAGGCCGCCCGCGGTGAGGGCGGCATCCTGCGCAACAGCGAGAACGAGCGCTTCATGGAGCGCTACGCCCCCACCATCAAGGACCTCGCCCCGCGCGACATGGTCGCGCGAGCGATGGCGAACGAGGTGCGGGAGGGCCGCGGCGCCGGACCGGACCAGGCCTACGTCTACCTCGACGTCACCCACCTGCCCAGGGAGCAGATCGACGCCAAGCTGCCGGACATCACCGAGTTCGCGCGGACCTACCTCGGGGTCGAGCCCTACACCGAGATGATCCCGGTGTTCCCCACCGCCCACTACGCGATGGGGGGCGTGCCCACCAACATCAAGGGCGAGGCGCTCGCGGACAACCACACGGTCATCCCCGGGCTGTACGCCGCCGGAGAGGTCGCGTGCGTCTCGGTGCACGGCTCCAACCGGCTCGGGACCAACTCCCTGCTCGACATCAACGTCTTCGGCAGGCGCTCGGGCATCTACGCCGCGGACTACGCCCTGTCGACCACCCATCTCGACATCCCGGAGCAGCCCGAGGCCGCGGTCGTGCAGATGATCGAGTCGATGCGCGATGCCGGCGGCTCGGAGCGGGTCTCGGTGATCCGCACGGAGCTGCAGGCCACCATGGACATCAACGCACAGGTCTACCGCACCGAGGGTTCGCTCAAGCAGGCGCTGTCTGACCTGGACGGGCTCAAGGCCCGCTACGCCGACGTCTCCGTGCAGGACAAGGGCAAGCGCTTCAACACCGACCTGCTGGAGGCCATCGAGCTGGGGTTCCTGCTCGACCTCGCCGAGGTCCTGGTGACCTCGGCGCTGGCCCGCAACGAGTCCCGCGGCGGGCACTTCCGCGAGGACTACCCGACCCGCGACGACGTCAACTTCATGCGTCACACGATGGCCTACCGCAACAGCGATGGCAGCATCCGGCTCGACTACAAGCCGGTCATCGAGACGCGCTACAAGCCGATGGAGCGTAAGTACTGATGCCACGATGATGGACGTCACCGTCAAGATCCACCGCTACAACCCGGAGGTCTCCGACGAGGCGCACTGGGAGAGCTACCAGGTCACCGCCGAGCCCACCGACCGGGTGCTGGACGCCCTGCACAAGGTCAAGTGGGACATCGACGGCTCCCTCAGCTTCCGCCGCTCCTGCGCCCACGGCGTCTGCGGCTCCGACGCGATGCGGATCAACGGCAAGAACCGGCTGGCCTGCAAGACGCTGCTCAAGGACGTCAACCCCTCGGCGCCGATCACCGTGGAGCCGATCAAGGGCCTGCCGGTCCTCAAGGACCTGATCGTCGACATGGAGCCGTTCTTCGCGGCGTACCGCTCGGTGATGCCGTTCCTGGTCACCAGCGGCAACGAGCCGACCCGGGAGCGCGTGCAGTCCCAGCACGACCGGGAGCGGTTCGACGACACCACCAAGTGCATCCTGTGCGCCGCGTGCACGACGTCGTGCCCGGTCTACTGGACCGACGGGCAGTACTTCGGTCCGCAGGCGATCGTGGGCGCCCACCGGTTCATCTTCGACAGCCGCGACGAGGGCACCGACCAGCGCCTGGAGATCCTCAACGACAAGGAGGGCGTGTGGCGCTGCCGCACGACCTTCAACTGCACCGAGGCGTGCCCCCGCGGCATCGAGGTCACCAAGGCGATCCAAGAGGTCAAGCGCGCCCTGATCTTCCGCCGCTGACCTGCTGCACCGACACCCTGCCGAGGCGTCCCGTTCTGCGCCCAGAACCCCGCCGAGGCGTCCCGTTCTGCGCCCAGAACACCGCCGAGGCGTCCCATTGTGTGAATCGATATCGCAGAACGGGACGCCTCGGCGTAGGTGGGACCGCAGAAGGGGACGCCTCGGCGACTGGGGGATCGCAGAACCGGGCGCCTCGGCGTAGGTGGGATCGCAGAACGGGGCGCCTCGGCGACTGGGGGATCGCAGAACGGGACGCCTCGGCGAGGTCGGGGCGGGGGCCGGGGTCAGGGGTTGCGACGGGCGATGCTCGCGGTGAGCGTGCTGGCGAAGCCGACCCACCCGGCGTACGGCGCGAGCAGCCAGCGCGCCTTCGAGTCGACCCGGCCGGCCCTACGCAGCAGGTCCGCGGTGGACGCCTCGAGGGCCAGCACCTCGGCCAGCGCCCACCGGGGCTGCTTGGCGGTGAAGAACACCCAGCTCCAGCCCGTGTTCAGGACCAGGTTGACGCCCAGCGCCGTGGCGAACGCGCGCCGCTCGTCGTCCTCGGCCCGGTCCAGGACGCGCGCGGAGCCGACCGCGATCAGTGCGTAGAGCGTCGTCCACGCGGGACCGAAGACCCAGCCCGGCGGCTGCCAGGGCGGCTTGTCGAGCCGGTCGTACCAGTGTGACGACACGTCCGTGCCGATGCCGCCCGCCACGGCCGTCGCGACCACGGCTGCGACCGTGGCCGGCAGATGGCGTCTCACGCGTCCACCGTCGCACGTGACTGCGTGGCGCGCCAGGCTCGCGCTCCGAGGCGGGCGAGGACCACGGCGATCAGCAGGTTGACCACGATCAGCACGGCGTGAGCCACCCAGTAGCCCGTGGGCCGGTCCTCTCCGCGGGCATGGGCAGCCGCCAGGTTCTTGGCGAAGGTGGCCCAGTTGAAGACGTTCCAGGCGGCGATGGCCAGGAACAGGACGGCGTGCTTGCGCTCGAGCTTCACCCGCTCATCCTCCCTGACGCAGACAACCCGCAGGACCGCGCCCGGCCCCCGTGGTCAGCCGGCCGAGGGGTCCCCCACCTCGGCCAGTGCGTCGGCCACCGCACGGGCACCCGGCTCGCTCATCACGATCGTGTAGTGGTTGGTGTTCGGCACGTCACGAGCGCTCACCTGGGGGAAGCTCGTGCGGTGCTGGTCCACCAGCTCGAGCGGGTAGAGCCCGCCGGGGTCGTCGACCATGCCGCGCGGCGCACGCAGGAACAGGGTGCCCGCGGGCAGGGCCGCCGCCCACCGCGCGGTCACGTCCGGGTCGAGGAGTCCCTCGGAGTCCTCGCGCACGGCGTCCAGCGAGACGCTGGACCGGGTGCCGTCGAGGTCGTAGGCGAAGTAGGCCTCGAGCTCGGCGGACCAGTGGTCGGCGAGCGCCGGATGCGGCCGCCAGAAGTCGAGGTAGCTCTCCGGGGTCGGGAAGGTCATCGTGAGCCGCTGCGCCGCCGGGCCGATCGTGGCGGCCAGCGCCTGGTCGGTGGTCACGCCCGCCGGCAGCGGAGGGAACGGCAACCCGCCGTCGACCAGCACGGTGCCGGCGACCCGGGGCTCGTGTGCGTCCCGGAGCCGGTCCACCAGGGCCGTCGCCACGAACCCGCCCATCGAGTGACCGACCAGCAGCGGCGAGGGGGCCTCGAGACGCTCGAGCAGCGCGACCAGGTCGCGGGCGTGCTGCTCCATGCCCGCGGGACCGACCAGCCGCCCGCTGCGGCCGCGTCCGCGCAGGTCGGGAGCCACGACGGTGAAGCGGTCCAGTGCGCCGAGGAACTCCCAGGCGAGGTGGTTCGCGGTCACGCCGTGCACCGCCAGCACCACGGGCGCCTGGGGGTCGGTGGCCGTCCAGCGCCCGACGCGCAGGTCGCCACCCTCGACAGCCACGTCGAACACGTCGTACGACGGCCCGCTCATCGTCGTGCTCCCCGCCACGCCATCGCCACGAGTGTCGCGACACCGGCTCCCGCGGCAGCTCCGGCCGCGACCAGCCACGGGCGTTCGTGGGTGCTCGTCACCGCCGCAGGATACGACGCCGCCTGCTCGGGGACGGAGCCGGCTTCGGAGTCGTCCGCGACCAGGGCGGCACCCGGTGCGCGGACCGCGTCGGCGGTGCGCCGGGCGAGCGCGGCGGGCGCGGTGTAGGCCCAGGCGGCGGCGTACATCACCAGCCGGGAGAAGTAGTTGATCCAGACCAGCAGGATCAGCGCCACACCGAAGGCCTGGAAGGCCGGCTGCTCCTTGGTCTGGGCCAGCAGCAGGTTGGCGGCCAGCTTGAGCACCTCGAAGCCCACGGCGCCCAGGAGCGCACCCGAGACCAGGGCTCGACGAGGCACGTGGGACTCGGTGACCAGCAGCGTGAACATCGAGAAGATCAGGACCGTGGAGGCCGCGATGGCCAGCGCGTGCCCGACCAGGTTGAGCACCAGGGCCGGCAGTGTCGCCCCCGGATCGATGCCGACCGCCTCGAGGATGGTCCCCGTGAAGCCCGTCACCGCCCCGGACAGGGCCACGGAGAGCAGGAGCGTGACACCGATCAGGGCCAGGGTGGCCAGGTCACGGACCTTGCCGAGGACGAAGCTGGGCTGCTCCTGCCTCGGCACCGTGAACATCACCTCGAGGGACTGGCGCATGCCCGAGAGCCAGCCGAGGCCTGCATAGACCAGGCCCGCCAGGCCGACCACCCCGACCGCTCCCGAGGCGTCCTCCACGCTGCTGATCGGGATCTGGCCTTCGCCCGGGCCGATCACGCCCGGCAGCACCTCGTTGACCGCCTGCACCATCTGCGCGCGGACGTCGGGATACACCCCGGCCAGCAGGCCGACCACGAAGAACGCGATCGCCAGGATCGGGAAGAAGGACAAGAAGCCGAAGTAGGTGACCGCTCCGGCCTGGCCGCTCCCGTTGACGCTGCCGTAGTGGCCCAGCATCGTCAGCACGTGGTCCAGCCAGGGGAAGCGCTCCCGCAGGCGGCGCAGCGTGGCGGCGAGGCGCTCCTTCACCGGACCGGCGCGAGCGGAGCCAGCTCGAAGTGCCTGGTGGGGACCCAGCCGGTGCCCTGCTCGTGGACGTAGAGGGAGAACCGGTCCACCACGAACCGGCACTCGAAGTCGGCCATCTCCTCGAAGGCGCGGTCCAGCTTGTCGTCGGGCACGTGGTGGGCGACCGTCACGTGCGGGTGGTAGGGGAACGGCTGGTCGACGCGCAGTGGCCCCCGGCGCACCGAGCCGGCCAGCTCCTCGCATGCCGAGATGCCCTCGGCGACCGCCACGAAGACGACCGGTGAGACCGGCCGGAACGTGCCGGTCCCCCGCAGGTGCATCGCGAACGCGCCGGTGCCGACGGACGCTGCGAGCAGGTGTTCATCGAGGGCGGGCAGGCCGTCCTCGGCGACCTGGGTGGGCGGCACCAGCGTGACGTGGGTCGGGATCCCGCCGGCCGTGTCGTCACCGAGCCGGGTGCGGTAGGCCTGCAGCTGGGCGCCCCAGGGGTCGGGCACGGCGATGGCCACGCCGATGGTGGTCATGGTGGCCGTGCGAGCCGTCGGGGTGGTCCTCACGCAAGCGACCCTAGCGGCCCGGGCGGCGGAAGCCGACGCGCTCGTAGACGTCCGCCAGTGTGCGTTGCGCCACCTCACCGGCCCGCGCTGCTCCGGCGTCCAGGATGCCGTCCAGCCGCTCCTGGTCGTCGAGCAGCTCCAGGGTCCGGTCGCGCAGTGGCGTCACGAAGTCCACGACGACGTCCGCGAGGTCCTTCTTCAGGTCCCCGTAGCCCCGTCCGACGTACGCCTGCTCGAGGGCCTCGACCGAGCGGCCGGTCAGCGCCGAGAAGATCGAGAGCAGGTTGGAGATGCCGGGCTTGTGCTCCCGGTCGAACCTGACCTCGGACTCGGAGTCGGTCACCGCGGAACGGATCTTCTTGGCCGAGGCCCGAGGGTCGTCGAGCAGGTCGATGATCCCCGCCGCCGAGGACGCGGACTTCGACATCTTGGCGGTCGGGTCCTGGAGATCGGTGATCTTCGCGGTCTCCTTGAGGATGTAGGGCTCCGGGAGCCGGAAGGTCTTCTGGTAGCGGTGGTTGAACCGGCCGGCGAGGTCCCGGGTGAGCTCGAGGTGCTGCCGCTGGTCCTCACCCACCGGGACGTAGCGCGGCCGGTAGAGCAGGATGTCGGCGGCCTGCAGGATTGGGTAGGTGAACAGACCCACCGACGCCTGGCCGGCCCCGCCCTTGGCCATCTTGTCCTTGAACTGCGTCATCCGGCCGGCCTCGCCGTAGCCGGTGAGGCACTGCAGCACCCAGCTCAGCTGAGCGTGCGCGGGCACCTGCGACTGGACGAACAGCGTCGAGCGGTCGGGGTCGACGCCCATGGCGAGCAGCTGGGCGGCGGCGCGGCGAACGCGCTCACGCAGCAGCCGCGGGTCGTGGTCCACCGTGATCGCGTGCATGTCGGCGATGAAGAAGAACGTCTCGAAGTCCTCCTGGAGCGCGACCCACTGGCGCAGCGCGCCGAGGTAGTTCCCGAAGTGGAAGGAGTCGGCGGTGGGCTGGATGCCGGAGAGCACCCGGGCCCGGGCGGCCGGGCTCTCGGACGGGCTCTCGGACGGGCTCTCGGACGGGCTCTCGGACGGGGGTGGCGCTGCCTGGGACATGCCGGACATTGTCTCAGTCCCGCCTGCCTGCAGGCGAACGGGAAACGGAGCGCCGGGTCAGGCCGACGGGCTCAGCAGCTCGAGCGGGAGACAGGCGAGCTGACGGGCGTCCAGGCCGGTCCTGATCCGCGCGACCTGGTCGGGGGTGAACGACTCTGCCGCAGCCATGCTCTTGATCGGTCGACGCGAGGTCCAGGTGAACGTGACGGAGTAGCGGTCCCGCTCCTCGGGCACGCCCGCCCGGTGGAGGATCTGCGCCGTGTCGGCGAGCACGGCGGTCCATTGGGGTCCGGTCGCCTTCAGCCACTGGTCCGGCGTGACGACGGAGCTCAGGGCCTCGTCACTGACGAAGCCGGCCACGTAGCGCAGGTGGGTGACCCCGACCTGGGACGACCGCTTGGGGACGTACTGCAACGCGCCGCCGAGCGGACCGACGTCGGCGAGCCAGACGAGGATCTTGAACACCCGGTGGTCCTCAATGTCGCGGTGCCACTGGCGGGTGCCGAGGGACCTGCCGTCGGCGACCTGGCGGTGGACGGCGGCTCCGTAGTAGCGGACGGGCAGGCCGAGGTAGTTCTCGGCGAGGTCGAGGAGCCGCGGATCGAGACCTGCCTGCCACAGGTCGATGTCGGCGAGCAGCTGCTCGGGACTCGGTCGGACCGCGCTCTTCCCGGCCGAGTCCATGTCGGCCAGGGCACGCACCAGCGTCTCCAGCGCACCCTTGACGGAGCCGAGGTGGGCCGG
Organism: uncultured Nocardioidaceae bacterium; assembly: GCA_964237315.1. Classification (GTDB taxonomy): domain Bacteria; phylum Actinomycetota; class Actinomycetes; order Propionibacteriales; family Nocardioidaceae; genus Nocardioides_B. The sequence goes on along the minus strand of CAXSHL010000024.1, from coordinate 25,797 downwards.
ACCCAGCGCGTCCAGCGTCGTGACGCTCACCCCGTCGGCCTCCAGCACGTCGACCAGCCGCTGCTCGGTCGCCCCGAGACTCGGCAGGTTCGGCCGGTGCGCGCGGAGCCGCGAGTCGTGGCCACGTCGCACCATCTTGTTGACGGGGCTGACGCGCGCCATCATCTCGCGCTTGGCCCGGTTGGCCACCCGTCTCAGGGAACCGGCCTGGTGCATGGGGGCGCCCCGCTCCTGTGGTCACCTGGCGCGCGATCCGGGCTGGCCGCGCCCCGGCCGAGGGTGTCGAGAGTAAAGCGCACTTTAGTACAGCGGAACCTCGAGCACCGGGCTCTTCGGAAGAACGACCAGGCCTCCGGGCCCTAGTCGGCGGCGTGCCCGTCGATCGCCGCGGCGCCGACGGCCCGGTCCCCGGGGGCGATGTCCAGCGGCTTGTGGGCGTCGACCGGGCGGCCCTCCCCCGCCTCCCCCTCCCCGGCCTCCTGGTCTCCTTCGGGGAGCACGGCGGTCGAGCCGCCTCGCTCCCCCGTTCGGGGGGCCTCCTCGGCGGCCGCAGCGTCCGGTACGGCGGCCGCAGCGTCCGGTACGGCGGTCACCAGCACCCGTCCGACCCGCCGACCGTCGACCTCACGGACGGTGATGCGCCGCTCGGCGAAGTCCACCCAGTCGCCGACCTGCGGGAGCCGCCCGAGGCGGGCCATCAGGAAGCCGGCCACGGTCTCGTAGGGGCCCTCGGGGAGCTCCAGGCCGGTCTCGTCCTCGAAGTCGTCGAGGTTGAGCAGCCCGTCCACCTCGACGTCCCCGCCGCGGTGCACGGTGGTCTCGGTCTCGTCGACGTCGTACTCGTCCTTGATGTCGCCGATCAGCTCCTCGACGAGGTCCTCCATGGTGACGATGCCCGCGGTGCCGCCGTACTCGTCGGCGACGATGGCCAGGTGCACGCCGTCGCGTCGCATGTCGGCCAGGGCGGCGAGGATCGGCCGCGTCCAGGGCAGCACCAGGATCTGCCGGCACAGCTCGCCGACCCGCACCGACCGGCTGGCCAGCTCGGGGTCGAGCAGGTCCCGGACGTGCACGAAGCCCATCACGTCGTCGGCGGACCCCCGGGTCACCGGGTAGCGCGAGTGCGGCTGGTGCAGCGCCTCCTTGGCCGCCTTGTAGACCAGCGTCGAGGCCTCCAGGAAGTCGACCTCGGTGCGCGGGATCATCACCTCGCGGATCTGCCGGTCGCCGGCCTCGAAGACGTCCTCGACGATGCGGCGCTCCTCCTCGCCCAGCGTCTCGTGGGTGTTCACGAGCTCCCGGAGCTCCTCGTCCGACATCTGCTCCCGCTGTGCCGACGGGTCGCCGCCGGCCAGCCGGACGACGATGTCGGTGAGCACCGACAGCATCCAGATGACCGGGCGGGTGATCTTGGCGATCCGGTCCACCGACGGCCCGAGGGCCAGTGCGAAGCCTTCGGCGCGCTGCAGGGCGAGACGCTTGGGGGCCAGCTCGCCGAGGACCAGCGAGAGGATGGAGATGGCGATGGTGACCAGCACCAGCGCCACCGGGTCGGCCGCGCCCGGCGGCACCCCGATCTCCTCGAGCTTGGGGGCCAGGTCCCCGGAGAGGGTCGCGCCTCCGAAGGACGCCGAGAGGAAGCCGGCCAGGGTCACCCCGACCTGGACGGCGGCCAGGAACCGGTTGGGGTCCTCGGCCAGCCGGGCCACCGCCTCGCCGCGCCGGCCGCGCGTGGCCATCGAGCGCACCTGGCTGTCGCGCAGGGACACCAGGGCGATCTCGGCGGCCGCAAACAGGCTGCCGACCAGCACGAACACGATGACCAGGCCGATGTTGGCGAGCGTGCCGCTCACGGTTGCTCACCTTCGGTCATGGCCTCAACGATAAAGGCTCCGCCGACGGCCGGTGACCGGCAGTCCTGAACCCGCTGGCTCACGCCGGCGCGGCCGCGCGCATGTCGCGCCGGTGCACCAGCACCGAGAGCGCGAGCACGGCGAGCCCGGCCACGGACAGTCCGGCCCCGACCCAGCTGGGTGCCGTGTAGCCCAGCCCGGCCGCGATCACCAGACCGCCCAGCCAGGCACCGAGGGCGTTCGCCAGGTTGAGGGAGGCGTGGTTCAGCGCCGCGCCGAGGGTCTGGGCGTCCCCGGCGACGTGCATCAGCCGCATCTGCAGGGTGACCGCGAGCATCGACCCGGCGGCCGCGACCAGCAGCACGGTGAACCAGGCGGCCACCGGCTGGGAAGCGGTCCTGGTGAACAGCACCAGCGCCAGGCCCATCAGCACGTTGGCGGCCACGATCGAGCGCAGCACCGACCAGTCCGCGCCGATCCCGCCCAGGGTGGTGCCGAGGATGCCGCCGACCCCGAAGGCGAGCAGGTAGACCGGCACCGCGGACGCCGAGAGGCCGGTGACGTCGGTGACGGTCGGGGCGATGTAGCTGTACATCGCGAACATGCCGCCGAAGCCGACCGCCCCGACCAGCAGCGTCAGCCAGACCTGCACCCGGGAGAACGCCTGCAGCTCACGGCGGCCGGTCGCACCCCGGTCCGCGGCGATCACCGGCACGAACACCAGCACGAGCAGCAGGGTCAGCACCGCCAGGCCGCTCACGGCGCCGTACGCCGCCCGCCAGCCGAAGGTCTGGCCGAGCCAGGCCGCGGCCGGCACCCCCAGGAGGTTGGCCACCGCCAGGCCGAGCAGCACCCGGCTCACCGCACGCCCGGCGCGGGCCGGCTCGACGAGGCTGGCCGCGACCAGCGACGCGACCCCGAAGTAGGCGCCGTGCGGCAGCCCCGCCAGGAACCGGGCGCCGGCCAGCGACAGGAAGGAGGGGGCCAGCGCGGTCGCCAGGTTGGCCGCCGCGTAGGCCACCATCAGCGCCACCAGCAGACCCTTGCGCGGCAGCCGGGCACCGAGCACGGCGATCAGAGGTGCGCCCACGACGACGCCCAGCGCGTAGGCGGAGATGACATGGCCGGCCTGCGGGATGCTGACGTCGACTCCATGGGCCATCTCGGGGAGCAGCCCCATGGTGACGAACTCGGTGGTGCCGATGGTGAAGCCGCCGAGCGCCAGGGCCAGCACCGCGAGCGTCACCGAACGCGGGCTCGCCCCCCGGGTGTCGGGAGCGGTCTCGGGGCGGGAGTCAGCGGCGGCGGTCGTCACCCAGGAGCAAGCGGCACCCGGGACGCAGTATTCCTGTCGCAGATGAGACGTGGGCGATACCCGTGCTCGGCACAGGGGATCGCCGGCGCCGGCTCCTTGACAGCCTGTGCGCCGAGCGCCGAGACTCCGGAGCACGCGCCCACCTGGAGGCAGGATGCTCCCCCGCACGCACTGGCAGCGGCACATCGCCCGCCTCGACCCGGAGACCGACTACGAGGAGATCTACCGGGTCGTCCTCGCCCACGAGTTCCCGTGGGACCTGCACCAGTCGATGTCGTTCGCGTTCTTCCGCACCTACGCGGTGCCGTCGATCGGCCGGCTGCTCGCTGAGACCGGTGAGCTCGAGCGAGCCACCCAGAAGAGGTACGACGACACGGTGCTGCTGCTCGACGAGCCGGCCCGCAGCGGCCTGCACAGCGTGGGTGGCCGCCGAGCAGTCCGGCGCATCAACCAGATGCACGGTGCCTACGACATCGACCCGGCCGACATGCGCTACGTGCTGTCCACGTTCGTGGTGGTCCCCAAGCGGTGGCTGGACGCCTACGGCTGGCGACCGCTGTCGGCTGCCGAGGTGCGCGCCAGCGTCCGCTACTACCAGGAGCTGGGCCGGCTGCTGGGCATCGCGGACGTGCCGACGACGTACGCCGGCTTCGAGGAGCTGATGGACGTCTACGAGGCAGCGCACTTCGGGTACGACGAGGGCGGCCGCCGGGTCGCCGACGCGACGATGCGGCTGCTGGTCGGCTTCTACCCCGCCGTGCTGGGCAGGCCGGTGGAGGCGTTCAGCAGGGCCCTGATGGACGAGCCCCTGCTGGCGGCGTTCGGCTACCCGCGCCCGTCCCGGGCCGTGACGGCCCTGGTGTCGGCCGGGATGCGTGCCCGGGCACGGCTGCTGGCGAGGATGCCGGCCCGGAGCCGACCGCGGCACTCCCCCGACCTCCCGCAGATCAGGTCCTACCCTGACGGCTACCGGCTGGAGTCGCTCGGCACGTTCCCGCGCGGCTGTCCCGTCCCCCAAGCGTCCGTGCCGCACGAGAGCGGCACCGCCTGATGGCCGGTCCGACGCGGGGGTTCCTGGGTCGTCGTCGACGGCCGGAGCCGGGTCGGCTGCCGCCGGGGCAGTACGACGTCGGGCGTGACTGGCCGGTGCTGACCGCGGAGGTCACGCCGCGGCTGGACCCCTCGGAGTGGACGATGAGCGTGGACGGGCTGGTGGAGCAGCCGACCACCTGGACCTGGGACGAGGCGCACGCGCTGCCGGCCTCGGAGTACGCCGGTGACATCCACTGCGTGACGACCTGGTCGAAGTTCGACACCCGCTTCGGTGGAGTCAGTGTCGACGTCCTGCTGGAGGCGGCGCGGCCGGCTCCGGAGGCGGCGTTCGTGCTGGCCACCTGCACCACCGGCTACACCACCAACCTGCCGCTCGAGGACGTGACCGGCGGGAAGGCGTGGGTGGTGTGGACCTACGAGGGGGCGCCGCTGCCACGCGAGCACGGCGGGCCGGTGCGGCTGCTGGTGCCGCACCTGTACTTCTGGAAGAGCGCGAAGTGGGTGAACCGGCTGACCCTGCTCGACCACGACCAGCAGGGGTTCTGGGAGCGCAACGGCTACCACGACCACGGCGACCCGTGGCTCGAGCAGCGCTACCAGGGCGACTGAGGCCATGACCGAGGGGCAGCAGGTGATGGACGGGTGCGCAGGCGCCCCCGACGGCCGGTGGTGCACCGGAGTGGTGCGCGAGGTGACCCACCCCGACACACGGGCGGTGCGGCTGCGCATCGAGGTGGCCGGCCGGGTCCAGCACCTGCCCGGTCAGCACTACGTGTTCCGGCTGACCGCACCCGACGGCTACACGGCCTCCCGGTCCTACTCGGTCGCCTCGTCGCCTGCGGACCCGCTCCTGGAGTTCTACGTCGAGCGTCTCGACGACGGGGAGGTCTCGACCTACCTCGCCGACGTGGTCGAGCCCGGTGACGAGCTGCAGCTGCGAGGGCCGATCGGCGGCTGGTTCGTCTGGGAGGGCGACCAGCCCGCGGTCGGCGTGGCCGGCGGCACCGGTGTCGTCCCGCTCGTCGCGATGCTCCGGCACGCCCGCGACCTGGGCCGCGAGGAGCTGCTGCGACTCCTGGTCTCGGCTCGCACGTTGGACCAGGTGCCCTACCGCGAGGAGCTCGCCGGCCACCGGCTGCTGCTCACCCGCGCGGCGTACGACGGACGCGCCGCAGGTCGCCTCGGCGCTGAGGACCTGCGGCCCCTGCTCGGCGGTGAGGTGCGGACGGCCTACGTGTGCGGGTCGGCAGGCTTCGCCGAGACGACCAGCCAGCTGCTGGTCGACCTCGGCGTGCCTGCGAACGACGTACGTGTGGAGCGGTTCGGCCCCAGCGGCTGACCAGTCAGCCCAGCCGGGAGTGCAGCGCGCCGATGATGTCGTTGAGCGCCTTGGACGGGCGCATCACCGCGTCGGCCAGCGCCTCGTCGGGACGGTAGTAGCCGCCGATCTCGGCGGGTGACCCCTGGACGCCGAGCAGCTCGGCGTTGATGGTGTCCTCCGCCTCCTTCAGCGAGGTCGCCAGCTCGTCGTACGCCGCCGCCAGCTCGGTGTCCTCGGACTGGGAGGCGAGCTCCTCGGCCCAGAACAGCGCCAGGTAGAAGTGGCTGCCGCGGTTGTCGATCTCGCCGACCCGGCGGCTCGGCGACCTGTTCTCGTTCAGGAACCGTCCGGTGGCGCGGTCCAGGGTGTCGGCGAGGATCTGGGCCCGCGGGTTGTCGGTGGTCGCCGCCATGTGCTCGAAGCTGGCCGCCAGCGCCAGGAACTCACCCAGGCTGTCCCAGCGCAGGTGGTTCTCCTTCAGCAGCTGCTGGACGTGCTTGGGCGCCGACCCGCCGGCGCCGGTCTCGAACAGCCCGCCGCCGTTGATGAGCGGGACCACCGACAGCATCTTGGCGCTGGTGCCGAGCTCGAAGATCGGGAACAGGTCGGTGAGGTAGTCGCGCAGCACGTTGCCGGTCACCGAGATGGTGTCCTCGCCCTTGCGGATCCGCTCGAGGGAGAACGCCATCGCGTCCTCGGGCGTCATGATCTCGATCTGCAGGCCGTCGGTGTCCCCGACGACGTCGGTGTCAGGGAGGTACTCGCGGACCTTGGCGATCAGGTTCGCGTCGTGGGCGCGTCCCTCGTCCAGCCAGAACACCGCGGGAGATCCGGTCGCGCGGGCCCGGGTGACGGCCAGCTTGACCCAGTCGCGGATCGGCACGTCCTTGGTCTGGCACATCCGCCAGATGTCCCCGGCGCCCACGGCGTGCTCGAGCAGGGTGTCCCCCGCGGTGTCGACGACCCGGACGGTGCCGGTGGCCGGGATCTCGAAGGTCTTGTCGTGGCTGCCGTACTCCTCCGCCGCCTGGGCCATCAGGCCCACGTTGGGCACCGTGCCCATCGTCGAGGGGTCGTAGGCACCGTGGGCCCGGCAGTCGTCGATGACCACCTGGTAGATGCCGGCATAGCTGCTGTCCGGGATGACGGCGAGGGTGTCGGCCTCCTCGCCGTCGGGGCCCCACATGTGCCCCGAGGTGCGGATCATCGCCGGCATCGAGGCGTCCACGATCACGTCGCTGGGCACGTGCAGGTTGGTGATCCCGGCGTCGGAGTCGACCATGGCGAGCGCGGGCCCGTCCTCGAGACCCTGGCGTACGGCGTCCTCGATCGCCGTGCGCTGGTTCTCGGGGAGCTTCGCGATGCCCTTGAGCAGGGCGCCGAGACCGTCGTTGGGGCTGACCCCGGCCGCCGCGAGTGCCTCGGCGTGCTCGGTGAAGACCTGCGGGAGGAACGCGCGGACCACGTGCCCGAAGATGATCGGGTCCGAGACCTTCATCATGGTGGCCTTCAGGTGCACCGAGAACAGCACGCCCTCGTCCTTGGCCCGGGCGATCTGGGCGGTGAGGAACTCCCGGAGGGGACCCACGCGCATCACGGTGGCGTCGACGACCTCGCCGGCGAGCACCGGCACCGACTCTCGCAGCACCGTCGTGCTTCCGTCGTCCCCGACCAGCTCGATCCGCACCGACCCGTCGGCGGCGACCACGGTGGACTTCTCACTCGAGCGGAAGTCGTCAGCGGTCATGTGGGCGACGTTGGTCTTGGAGTCCGGGGACCAGGCGCCCATCCGGTGCGGGTGCGCGCGGACATAGCTCTTCACCGACGCCGGTGCGCGACGGTCGGAGTTGCCCTCCCGCAGCACCGGGTTGACCGCGCTGCCCTTGACCTTGTCGTAGCGGGCCCGGACGTCGCGGTCCGCGTCGGTCTGCGGGTCGTCGGGGTAGTCCGGGAGGTCGAAGCCCTGCCCCTGCAGCTCGGTGACGGCCGCCTTGAGCTGGGGGATGGAGGCGCTGATGTTCGGCAGCTTGATGATGTTGGCCTCGGGCCGCTTCGCGAGCTCGCCGAGCTCGGCCAGCGCGTCGTCGACCTGCTGCTCGGGGTCAAGGCGGTCCGAGAACCCGGCGATGATCCGGCCGGCCAGCGAGATGTCGCGGGTCTGCACGTCGACGCCCGCGGTGGAGGCGTAGGCCGAGATGATCGGCAGGAAGGAGTACGTCGCCAGCAGCGGCGCCTCGTCCGTGCGGGTGTAGATGATCGCGGACTTCTCGTTCTCGTGGTCCGTCACCGAGGCTCCGTTCGCCGTGCCGTCTGGGGAGGTGCGGAGGCCGGCTCCGCAAGTTTCTTGATGTCAAGATATCTGACCGTGGGCCGACGCGTCCACCCGCTGCCCGACCGTTCCATCCTGCACCGACGGTCATGGTCACCGTCTCCTGGGGTATGACTGGTCTACCGGCCCTACCCCCCGTGAGGAGCACCATGTCTGTGCCGTCTGTGCCGTCTGTGCCGTCCGGACACCACGACCCCCTCCCGAGCGACCCCCCCCCCCCCCACCCCCCCCCCCCCCCCCCCCCCCCCCCCCCCCCCCCCCACCCCCCCCCACGACTCCCCCGACCACGACTCCCTGGACCGGGCCGGCCTCTCGCACCCGCACGAGACAGGGGAACGGCCGAGCACCTCCTCGCCGCTGGTGCTCGCGGCCGAGGCCCTGGAGAACGTGACGGCCCTGGACCCGGTCGTGCGCGCCGTACGCCCGCTGGCCGACGCACTGGTCGCCGAGCCGTTCCGCAGGGACCTGCTGCGCGGGGCCTGGTTGGGGCACGCGCTGCACCCGATCCTGACCGACGTGCCGATCGGGTTCTGGACCTCGGCCGTGGTCCTGGACCTGGTGGGCGGTCGCGGTGCACGCAAGCCCGCGCAACGGCTGATCGCACTCGGCGTGGTCTCGGCGGTGCCCACCGCGCTCACCGGCTGGGCGGAGTGGAGCGGCACCGGCCAGCGCGAGCAGCGCGTCGGCGTCGTGCACGCGGTCTCCAACGCGCTCGCCGTGGGCCTGTTCACGGCCTCCTGGCGGGCCCGTCGCGCCGACCGGCACCTGTACGGAGTGGCCCTCGGTCTCGTGGCGTCCTCCGCGCTCGGCGCGGGCGGCTTCCTCGGCGGCCACCTCGTGGGCGCTCGCAAGGTGGGCAGCCGGAACCCCCGGTTCGACGACTAGCGTCGATTGCCTAGATTCACCTCATCCCACTCCCCGTCAATCCAGGAGCGTCTCGTGAGCACATCCCCCGTCAAGGTCGCCGTCACCGGTGCCGCCGGACAGATCGGCTACAGCCTGCTCTTCCGCCTCGCCAGCGGGGACCTGCTGGGCAAGGACACCCCGATCGAGCTGCGGCTGCTCGAGATCCCGCCGGCGCTGAAGACCCTGGAGGGCGTGGTGATGGAGATCGACGACTGCGCCTTCTCGACGCTGGCAGGTGTGGAGATCGGTGACGACGCCGCCACCGTCTTCGACGGGGTGAACCTGGCGCTGCTCGTCGGCGCCCGGCCCCGGACCAAGGGCATGGAGCGTGGTGACCTGCTCGAGGCGAACGGCGCCATCTTCACCGCCCAGGGCAAGGCGCTCAACGAGGTGGCGGCAGACGACGTACGCATCGGCGTCACCGGCAACCCGGCCAACACCAACGCGCTGATCGCGATGTCCAACGCACCCGATATCCCGAAGGAGCGGTTCTCCGCGCTGACCCGGCTCGACCACAACCGGGCCCTGTCCCAGCTGGCCGCGAAGACGGGCTCCACGGTCGCGGACATCAGGAAGCTGACGATCTGGGGCAACCACTCCGCCACGCAGTACCCCGACATCTTCCACGCCGAGATCAGCGGCAAGAACGCCGCCGAGGTCGTCGGCGACCAAGGGTGGATCGAGAACGACTTCATCCCGACCGTGGCCAAGCGCGGCGCGGCCATCATCGAGGCGCGCGGCTCCTCCTCGGCCGCCTCCGCCGCGTCGGCCACCATCGACGCCGCCCGTGACTGGCTGCGCGGCAGCCCCGAGGACAGCTGGGTGTCGATGGCGGTCGCCTCAGACGGGTCGTACGGCGTGCCCGAGGGCCTGATCTACTCCTACCCCGTGACCACGAGCAACGGTGACTGGAAGATCGTCCAGGGGCTGGAGATCAACGACTTCTCCCGGGGCCGGATGGACGCGACCGCCGACGAGCTCGTCGAGGAGCGGGACGCCGTCAAAGAGCTCGGGCTGATCTGAGTCTCCGGGCCCGGCGGGGTCAGCTGCCGTCGGCGTCCGCGCGCTGCTCGGGCTCGGCCTTCTCGGCGTTCACGGCTTTCTCGGACTGCAGCGTGTGGGCGAACGCCAGCCCGATGGCGCCGGCCATGATCCCCCACGGCATCACGGCGAAGACGTTCCAGTCCCGCCCGAACACGTAGGCGCCGACGACGCCGACGAGCAGGCCGACGACGGCACCTCCGAGCACGGCGATGACGAAGCGCACTGAGAATCGAGCCAGCATGGTGTCCCTTCCCGGTTCCTGAAGATCCTCCGACCCTATCGTGATTACGTAATTCCGTGCAAGCATGAGCCATGGCCGTCTCCGAGAAACGCTTCACCGAGCTCCTCGAGCGCGTCGCCGCGCTCGAGGAGCGGCTGCGCGAGCTGTCCGAGCGCCCTGGTCCAGCGCGAGCGGTCGCCGCGGGCCCGGGCTGCGAGGAGGTCGAGCAGGCCGCCTCGGCCGATCCGTTCTGGGCACTCGAGGAGCTCAAGCGCCGCGAGCCGATGCCGAGCGTGCTCTACACCGGCGTCGTCGAGACCTACGCCGGCGACCCGGTCCAGTGGCAGGTCGGCTACCCCAGCGGCGCGCTGCTGGAGGAGGACTGGACGGCGCTCGCGCCGGCGATCGCCGCGCTCGGGCACCCGTCCCGGCTGCGGATCCTGCAGCTGGTCGCGCGCGGGGAGGCGCGCTCCGCTGCCGACCTGGCGCACACCGACGGGCTCGGCAGCACCGGGCAGATCTACCACCACCTGCGCCAGCTGGTCTCGGCCGGCTGGCTGCGCAGCACGACCAAGGGACAGCACGAGGTCCCACCCGAGCGCCTGGTGCCCCTGCTGGTGGTGCTGGCGGCGGGCCGCTAGCGCGTCAGGCCACGCCCTGGTTGGGCACGGCGACGGACAGCACGATCAGCGCGACGCCGGCCACGGCCAGCATCAGCACGTCGGTCCACTTGCGGCGCACCCGCAGCATGCCGGCGCCGCGCTCGGTGAGCACGGCGCGGGCGAGGGCCGCGACCAGGAGAGCGACCCCGATCCAGCTGAGGCCGGTGCGCCACGCCCCGGCGTACACGATGCCGAGCCCGACCAGTGAGGCGCCGAGGACCCCGAGGTAGATCACTCCCCCGAGCGTCTGGGGCCGTCGCAGCGGCCCGTCCTCGCGCACGGGTCGTTCAGACCTGCGCCGGCTCGGCCGAGGCCTGCTGGGCCTGCTCGGCGACGGAGACGATGTTGGAGAGCAGCATCGCCCGGGTCATCGGTCCCACCCCTCCGGGGTTCGGGGACACCCACGCCGCCACGTCGTAGACGGATCTGGCGACGTCCCCCGCGATCTTCCCGTCCACCCGCGACACCCCGACGTCGAGCACCGCCGCCCCTGGCTTGACCATGTCGCCGGTGATGATGTCGGGCACGCCGGCAGCCGCCACCACGATGTCGGCCCGGCGCACGTGGGCGGCGAGGTCGCGGGTGCCGGTGTGGCACAGCGTGACGGTCGCGTTCTCGCTCCGCCTGGTGAGCAGCAGGCCGAGCGGCCGGCCGACGGTGATCCCGCGGCCGACGACGCAGACGTCGGCCCCGGCGATCGTCACGTCGTGGCGGCGGAGCAGCTCGACGATGCCGTACGGCGTGCAGGGCAGCGGGGCCGGCTTGCCGAGCACCAGCCAGCCGAGGTTGGTCGGGTGCAGGCCGTCGACGTCCTTGGCGGGGTCGACCTGCCCGAGGATCGCGTTCTCGTCCATGCCCTTGGGCAGCGGCAGCTGGACGATGTAGCCGGTGCAGGCCGGGTCGGCGTTCAGCTCCGCGACCTGCGCCTCCACCTCCGCCTGCGTGGCGGTCGCGGGCAGGTCGACGCGGATCGAGGTCATCCCCACGTCGGCGCAGTCCTTGTGCTTGCCGTTGACGTACCACCTCGAGCCGGGATCGTCGCCGACCAGCACCGTCCCGAGCCCCGGCACCACGCCGCGCTCGCGGAGCGCGGCCACGCGCTCGGTCAGGTCGGCCTTGATGGCCTTGAGGGTCGCGGTGCCGTCCAGGATCTGTGCTGTCACGCCAGCATCCTCCCACGCGCCAGGCCGACCGCCCGACCGCCCGGCCGACCGCCCTTGCGACCGGCCGGTCCGCCTGCGGTCCCACGGGAGCCGTCCGGCGTCGGTGTCGCTACGGGTCAGCGCTGGGGGCAGATGCCGCCGAGCAGGACATCGGCGAGCGTGTCGGCATACCGCTCCGGGTCGACGTCGGGATGCGCTTGCAGGTAGCCGAGCATCGCGTCGACCGAGCCCTGGTAGGTGACGGCCAGCAGGCGGGGATCGAGGGTGCCGTCGAAGTCGCCCTCCTCCTGGCCGCGACGGAAGATCGCCTCCTGGGCTGTGTAGAGGTCCTCGTAGTCGTCCAGGCTCAGGCGCTGGGATCCGTCGGACGTGCGCAGGTTGAAGGCGATCTCGTGCAGAGTGCGGTGTTCGGCAGGGTGCGTGCGCGGCACTCCGGACGCGGCGTGGATCGCTGCTCGGATCAGCTCGGGTGCCGGCGCGGACAGGTCGAGGGTCGCGCCGATGGCCCGAGCAACCATCATCAGCGCTTGTCGGGCCGTGTGCTCCATGAGGTCGTCGAGGTCACTGAAGTACTTCCACAGCAGGCCTTTCGACACGCCGGCCTGCCTGACGATCGCGTCGGCGGTGGCGCCCCGGTACCCGTGTGCGGCGACCACGTCGATGGTGGCCCTGACCAGCTGGTCTCGCCGCTGGTCCGGACTCAGGCGCTGCCGCCTGCGCGTTGGCGCGTCGGTTGCCGTGCTCATCGACGCACCCGGATCACCGAGGTGAGAACGGCCGCCATCAGCACGGCGATCGCGACCATCTCCACGCGCATCCAGGTCGGGAACAGTCCCGGGATCGCCGCTTCGACGACGTTCACCGCCAGCAGGACAGCAGCGATGACCCCCACCGCCCGGATCGCCCGCGGTTCTCCCCGCTGGGCCGAACGCAGGCGCACCGGCAGCAGCACCGCGAACGCACCCACGAGCACCGCATGACCCCAGGCCTCCGGCGTGGCGAGGCTCGAACCCGCCCACGACATCAGACCCAGGGACATCAGACCGAGGGCAACGATCGTCACCGCGACGACGGCGACGTACACGGTGACCAGCCTCGTGGTCGTGCGGAGGGGATGCGGGCGAGTGCCAGTAGTGACCATGCAGTCAATAATAATGACTAACTGGTCATTAGTCGAGACCCTGAGTGATGGTCGCCCGATCCCCGGGCTCCCCCGGTGGTCGACTCAGTGCGCTCGTTCTCGTTCGGGGTCTCGTCGTCGGTGCCATGAAGGCTCCGGAGGCTCGTGAACGCCCACAGGCTGAGCACCGCCAGGGCGGTGTAGAAGACGGCGCTGACGATGCCTACGACGTGCACGCCGGAGGTGAACGCCTCCCGGGCGGCGGCCAGGAGCTCGTCGCCCTGGTCGGCGGGCAGCTGTCCGGCCGCCGCGACTGCTCGGTCCACACTCTCGCGAGCGGCGTCCGCCGCACCCTCGGGCACCGACGCGAGCGCCCCGTCCACCTTGCTGCGGTAGACCGCGGTCCCCAGCGTGGCGAGCGTCGCGATGCCGAACCCCAGCCCGAGCTCGACCGTCGTCTGGAAGACGGACGCGCCGGAGCCCGCCTTGTCCGCCGGTACGGCGCCCATGGCGAGCTGGTTGCACAGCGCGGCCAACGGCGCCGTGCCCAGCATGACGACGCACATCGCGATGAAGATCCGCTCGGGGCCGGACGTGGAGCCTTCCGACGCGAAGAGTCCGTAGCCGACGGCCGCGACGAGCAGGCCGCCCGCGATCACGTGGGCCGGCCGGACGTGGTTCGCCAGCGCAGGGGTGGCGAGGTTGCCGATGATCATCAGCACGTTGGGGACCAGCAGGAGCAGGCCGGCACGCAGCGGGGTGAGGTCGGTGACGTTCTGCAGGTACACCGTGACGAGCAGAAGGGTGCCCGCACCTACGAGGGCCGTGACGAAGGACAGCACCAACGCGGAGCTGAAGGTGCGGTTCCAGAACAGGCGCAGGTCGATCAACGGATGCTCGAGACGACCCTGGCGCCGGACGAACGTCACACCCGCCACGACGCCGAGCACCAGAACCAGGGCCGGCACCCATTCCCAGCCGTTGCGCGCCAGCACCTTGACGCCGTACACGAAGGGCAGGACCGCGGCGAAGGACAGCACGACGCTGGCGGTGTCGACCTTCCCGACCTGTGGCGAGCGCAGATCCGGGAGCAGGAAGGGACCCAGGGCCAGCAGGACCGCGATGCCCGGCACCGACACCAGGAACACTGATCCCCACCAGAAGTACTCGAGCAGCAGTCCTCCGACCAGCGGCCCCAGAGTCACCCCGCCCATGAAGCAGGTCAAGTAGACGGCGATGGCGCGGCCGCGTTGCTCGCCGTCGGTGAACATGCCGGTGACCAGGGCCAGCACCGACGGCATCACGGCGGCACCCGCCACGCCGAGCAACGCGCGGCTGGCGATGAGCATCTCGGGGCCGGTGGAGAAGGCCGCCGCCACCGAGGCGATGCCGAACGCGGCGCCTCCACCGAGCAGCAGCCTCTTCCGGCCGATCCGGTCACCGACGGTGCCCAGGGTGACCAGGGAGCCGGCCAGCAGGAACCCGTAGATGTCCACGATCCACAGCTGCTGGATGCCGCTCGGTGCCAGGTCGGCGGTCAGATGCGGAACGGCCAGGTAGAGCACCGAGAAGTCCATCGCCACGAGGAAGGTGGGCACGCCGAGCACGGCCAGCGCCGCCCACTCCCGCCGTCCAGCTCTCTGTCCCTCACCAGCAGTGCTCACGGTCTGCTCCTCTCGTCGTGCGAACGCAGGGGTACGTCGATCGGCCTGCTCCGATCATCGAGATCCGGAGCGTGGCGGCCCAGATGTCGATGTCGTCGGACAGCGATGACAAACGTCATCACCCTTCGGTGACGTCGGTGTCTGTCCCGGGCCGGCCTCGGCTGGGAGCGTCGGTGGCCGAGGAAAGGACGAGAGATGTCTCGAGTGTTCGTGACCATGGCGATGTCCCTGGACGGGTTCATCACCGGACCCGACGACAACGCCGAGAACCCGGCGGGTGTGAACGGCATGCGGCTGATGGACTGGTTGAGCGCCGACGGCTCCGGTGAGCCTTCAGGGGAGGACGAAGGGGGTGGCGGCGGCTCCAAGTGGCGGCCCGACGATCCGTTCAGCCAGGTCGTCTTCGACGAGATGCTGGCGACCGGGGCGGTGATCACCGGGAGGCGGACGGGTGACTTCGCCGGCTACTGGGGCGGCGACCACCACGACGGGGTGCCCATCTTCGTGCCGACCCACGAGGCGCCACCTGACAACCCGCATCCGCGGGTGCACTTCGTCACCGACACGATCGCCGAGTGCGTGCGGCAGGCCAAGGAGGCGGCCGGCGGCAGGGACGTGATGCTGCACGGCGCCTACACCGCGCAGGAGGCGCTGAAGGCCGGCGTGCTCGACGCGATCGAGCTGCAGCTGCGCCCCGTGCTGCTGGGCCAGGGTCGCCGCCTGTTCGACCACCTCCCCGCGGAGCACGTCGAGCTGGACCTCGTCCGGATCCTCGAGGCGCCCGGCACCCTGCACCTGCGCTACGACGTGAGGGCTGCCTGATGGGCAGGCGCTCGGCACCCCTGGACGGGTGCGGTGGAACCCAGCCATCAGCCCGTAGCCCGGTGACCCCTGGTGAGTACACAATGGGCCGATGCGCCGGCTGACCAGCACGGGTGACGCCTGGACGGCGGCCGCCAGCGTCGGCGTCCTGGTGCTGGCCGTCGCACTGCCGGCGTCGACGCTGGTCACCTTCGGCTTCTACCCGGGTGGGTCGTACGGCCTCCTGGTGTCGCGCTGGGAGGCAGTGGCGGCCTGGCTGCTGGCCGGGGTGTTCGTGCCCATCCACCTCGGGCACGTGCGACACGGGCTGCGGGACGAGGCGCCGCCTCACGGCCGGTGGACCTTCGCGGTGATGCTGGCGGTGATGGTCGCCGGCGAGCTGGTCATCGGGCACGTGTGGACGCAGATGTTCGCCTCCCTGGTCGCGTCGGCGCTGCTGGTCTTCCGGCCGCCCTGGTCCGTGGTCTGGGCGGTGGGGGTGACGCTCGCGAGCTACCCGCTCGGGACCGGCATCTTCGGCGAAGGCGGCTGGTACGTGACCGTGGTCGTCGCGATCCGCAGCGCGACCCTGTTCAGCCTGGTGTGGCTGGTCGCCGGCGTGCACCGGCTGCGCGTGGCCCGCGAGGTCCTGGCGGAGCGGGTGACCGCCCGCGAGCGGGCTCACGTGGACGCCGAGCTGCTCAGCTCGCTTCGCGTCGAGCTCGGGCGCATCAAGGCGGAGGCGCGTCGGGCCGAAGCCGAGTTCGCCGACGGTGACGTCCTCTCGGCCCAGCAGGCGCTGGGGCAGCTCACCGGCGACGCCCGTGCGGCCCTCGCGAGCGCCCGCAGCGTGGTCGCGGACATGCGACGGGCTTCGTCGCGCGCGGACCTCGAGGCAGCGGCCAGGCTGCTCGCCGTCCCGGACCGGGGTCACCCGTGAGACCGGCGCCCGCCGACGTCACCCTCGCCACGCTTCGCGGGGCACGGGTCGCCGCCGTGGTCCTGCAGCTGCCGGCCACGGCCCTCCTGATCCTCAACACCGGGACCTCCAAGCT
Organism: uncultured Nocardioidaceae bacterium; assembly: GCA_964237315.1. Taxonomy (GTDB): domain Bacteria; phylum Actinomycetota; class Actinomycetes; order Propionibacteriales; family Nocardioidaceae; genus Nocardioides_B. The sequence goes on along the minus strand of CAXSHL010000024.1, from coordinate 9,291 downwards.
GGGGAGTCTCGGCGCCGATGTCGGCTGGCTCCCGCTCGCGTTCGTGCTCCTGGGCCTGCACGGCTACCTGGTGCTGTCCGCCATCCGACGTCGGACCTCCCGGTACGCCGGGGTCGTCTGGCTGGCCGTCGTCGCGTGCGTGGTGGTCCTGATCGCCGGAGTCGGCATGGGCGACCTCGCTGCCATGTGGTTCGTGGCGGCCGCCGGGGCCTTCGCGTTCCCTCGGCGGCTGGCGGTCGTGGTGCTGGTCGGGACCGTCGTGGCGTTCGTCCTCCTCGCCCTGGCCGGCCGGCCGGAGTGCCAGTGCTGGGACCTGAGCTCCAGTCTGGACTTCAGCCTCGCCGATCTCGCCTACAACGTGGCCTCCGGTGTGGCCGGGGCTGTCGGACCCTTCATGGCGCGACCTGCACGACACCCTCGGGCAGGGCCTGTCCGTGGTGGCCCTCAAGGGCGACCTGGCGACGGCCCTGCTGGTGAAGCAGCCCGAGGCAGCCCGACGAGAGCTGTCCTCGTTGATCGAGGTCACGACGCGGCTGCGGGCCGAGCTGCCCGACATCGTGGCGGCAGACCGGGCGGCGTCGTACGCCGAGGAGGCTGCCCGTGCGGAAGGCCTGTTGAGGGATGCCGGTGTCGACGTGGAACGCCGTGGCGAGCTGGGCGACCTCTCCGACGAGGTCGACTCGGCGCTCGGCTGGGTCGTGCGGGAAGCGGCCACCAACGTGCTGCGGCACAGCGACGCCCGGCACTGGACGCTGCACGCCGGCCACGACAGCGCCGAGCTCTGGCTGGAGGCCACCAACGACCGGCCGTTGTCGCGGACCGGCCCCGCCGGCCATGGGCTGCTGGGCATGGGCGAACGGCTGCGAGCGGTGGGCGGGCGAGTCCGGACGGACACCGACGCCCAGCGCTTCACCCTCCGAGTCGAGGTGGCGTCGTGATCACGGTCCTGGTGGCAGAGGACATGCACCTGATCCGAGGCGCGCTCGTCGCTCTCATCGGCCTCGAGGAGGACCTGGAGGTGGTCGCCGAGCTCGAGCGCGGTGACCTCATCGAGCCGACCGCCCTGGAGGTGAGGCCCGACGTCGCCGTGCTCGACATCGACCTCCCGGGCCTGGACGGACTGACCGCCGCGCGACGGCTGCACGACTCGGTGCCGACCTGCCAGAGCCTCATCCTCACCGGACTCAGCCAGCCCAGCCACCTGCTGCGTGCCCTGGAAGGACGCGTCCGAGGCTTCCTCCCCAAGGACGCTCCCGCATCCGAGCTCGCCGACGCCATCCGCCGTGTCGCCGCCGGCGAGCGGGTGCTGGACCCCGTGCTCGTGGCCGCCGCGCTCGAGACCGGGGCCAACCCCCTCAGCGACCGCGAGACCGACGTCCTGCGAGCCGCAGCAGCGGGCCTGTCCACCGAAGAGATCGGCGACGAGGTGTCCCTGTCCCCGGCAACGGTCCGCAACTACCTCTCCCACGCCATCGCCAAGCTCGGCGCCCGAAACCGCATCGACGCCATCAGGATCGCCCGCAACGCGGGCTGGCTGTGACCCGGGACCCGGCTGACCTGGCCGCTGTGCGCGAGGCAGGTGAGCGCGTGTGACGTGGTCGGCGCTGTGCTGTCTAATCGTTCGCGGACCGATGAGAAGCGGCCGATCATGAGGTCAGTCAACCTCAGTCGACGGAGGAGCAGGTGGACCGGTGAGCGACATCAGGGTGTTGGTGAGTGGGGCGAGCATCGCGGGTCCGGCGCTGGCCCACTGGCTGTGCCGACGGGGTGCCGAGGTGACCGTGGTGGAGCAGGCACCGGGGCTGCGCCCTGGTGGTCAGGCCGTCGATGCGCGCGGGGTGGCCAAGGAGGTGATCCGGCGGATGGGCCTGGACGCCGAGGTGCGTGCGGTGTGCACCCAGACCGCCGGTGCCTACACGGTGGATGCGGACGGGAAGGTGCTGGAGACGTTCCGCGCGGACGACAACGACGGCGATGGGTACATCTCGGAGATCGAGGTCCTGCGCGGCGACCTGTCCCAGGTGCTGTACGACGACACCCGCGACCGTGTCGACTACCTCTTCGCCGACCGCATCGCTGAGCTGACCCAGGACGCGGACGGGGTGGACGTGACCTTCGCCGGCGGCGACCGGCGACGCTTCGACCTGGTGATCGGCGCCGACGGGCTGCACTCGGCGCTGCGGGAGATGGTCTTCGGGCCACGCGAGCAGTTCCTCCGCCACCTCGGACTGGTGCTGGCCTTCTACAGCGTGCCCAACGTGTTCGGACTGGACCGCTGGTTGATCGACTACCAGGACGGCGGGCGCTCCGCGGGCCTGCGGCCGATCCACGACGCCACCCGGGCGATCGCGATGTTCTCCTTCCCCTCGCCCGCCTTCGACATCGACCATCGAGATGTCGAGGCCCAGAAGCGGTTGGTGCGCGAGCAGATGGCCGGCTTCGGGTGGGAGACCCAGCGCATCCTCGCGCACCTCGACGACACTCCGGACTTCTACCTCGACCAGGTCGCCCAGGTGGTGATGGACCGCTGGCACGTCGGGCGGGTGGGTCTCCTCGGAGATGCCGCCTTCAGCGCGTCGCCGATGTCCGGGGCCGGCACCGGGCTGGCGCTGGTCGGGGCCTACCTGCTGGCCGGAGAGCTCGCCGCAGCGGGCTGGGACCCGGAGGCCGGGTTCGCCGGCTACGAGGAGAAGATGCACTCCTACGTCGAGGCCAACCAGGAGATCGGCCGGTTGCACGTGCAGATGCTCGCCGCCCCAGACCCGGAGGCCGAGCCGAGCCCGGAACCCGACATGGACGCCCTCACCGCCCTGGTCGAGCGCGCGGTCAGTGGCCCCGAGCTGCCCGACTACGAAGGCGTGGCGTCTCCCGCACCATGAGAAGGCGGTCGCGTCCAGTCCGGACGGTTCTCACGCCGTTCGCCTCGAGCAGGGGCGTGCGAGGATGCGGCGCATGAGCGATGACCGTGCGCACCCGTCCTCACGGCGTCCGGGCCCGCGCCTGCTCGTCGCCGTACTCTGCGCGGCATTGCTGGTGGCTGCGGGAGTCGTCCTGGGGCAGCGGTCGTCGTGGGGAGTGCAGCACGCCCGAGTGGTCCAGGGTGTGGCGATGCGTGCCGGCAGCGACAGCGATCTGGTGATGTTCGACGGCGAGGACGGCACGCAGGCGCAGTTCGGCGGCGACCACATGTGGTGGCGATCGGGAGAGGTCGAAGGAGAGAGCAACCCTCCCTGCCTGCGGAAGCCGCTGCGCAAGGTCTCGCTCCAGGTGGGGCTCATGCAGGTCGCGCGCCCCGGTGGCGGCTCGTTCGACCAGGCTGTCTGGGTGGAGTGCTCCTGAGTCGTTCGGACGGGCCGAAGGCCCTGCGGGGCACCGGACCTGCGACGATGGGGAGCCCGGATGAGGAGGACCGACATGCCCCGCCAGGTCATCACGACGGCGAATGCGCCGAGCTCGTCGCTGTTCAGCCAGGCGGTCAAGGCCGGACCGCATGTGTTCGTCTCGGGAACGACCGGCGTCGACCCGAGCACCGGTGACCTGGCGGGCGCCAGCGTCCAGGTCCAGACCCGCCAGGCGCTGGCCAACTGCGAGGCGATCCTGCAGGCGGGCGGCGCGAGCCTGGACGACGTCGTCGAGGTGGGCGTGCTGCTCGCCGACCCCGGCGACTTCGCAGGCATGAACGAGGAGTACGCCCGGTGGTTCCCCACGGACCCACCCACCCGCTACGCGGCGAAGCTGGGAGCAGAGATACCCGGACTGCTCGTCTCGATCCGGATGACCGCGTTCATCGCCTGATCCTCGTGACCTGGTGCCGTCCCCTGCCGGCTCTTCGTGGCGCTCGACCGGGCAGGGACCGCCGGCGGAGCCTGGCCTCCTGTCACGGGATGTCCGACCGCTCGGCAGTCCTGATCGCAGTCCGGGCGTCCGCAGGCAGGAGCCAGCCCTGTCGCTGGAGCCTCAGCGCCGAGCGCTCCACCTTGTGGACGTAGTCCGCATGGGTCGGGTAGAGCTGCTTCAGGGTTGCCTTGCTGAACGGCTCCACGTGACCGACGGTCGTGTTGCTGCAGAAGCCCCGGTCGCCGGGCAGCGGCAGGTTGGTGTCGAAGTACGTCGCGACCGGGACATCAACGGCAGGGGAGCGAACTCCCCCGGCATCGTTGCCGAAGGCGTCCTTGGCGATGGTGCCGTCGGCGTTCAGCCGGATCCGCTGCCCGTGGGGCGGGCTCCAGCGACTCCCATGGCCGGCCTTCTGGCTCGCCCAGCGCTCGATGGTCCCGATGGCGAGGTGCCACTGCTGCTCGAACGGGAAGTCGTTCATCCTGTACTGGCACAGGAAGGGATACAGGTTCGTCTGGGCCCAGGGCGTGGCCGCCTCCTGGACGAAGGTGGGGAAGTCGTAGGGGTTCGTGTAGTTGTCGGTGTGCGCGGCGCCCGCGACCTCGTACGTCCGGTACTCGCCCGAAGGGGAGTCACTGTCCGGGCGCTGCTGCGCGGCAGGCTCGGGACGGGTGGCCAGCTTGACCACCGGTACACCGTTCGGAATGACCTTCTGGCGGGGGTCGGTCGCGGCGATCGGCGTCGCCTGGGAGTTGATCAGCGGATAACCGCTCGGCTCCCCGACGACGAAGCCGTCCACGATGTGGCCACCGTTCCTCAACCGGAGGATCGGTGAGAACTCGTTGGCCCAGATGAGGGTGATCGCTCCGGCCCCGGAGAACCCCTCCATGAACAGCTGCTTGACCCGGTAGCCGTGCAGCGGGCTCACGCCCGCGTTGGACTTGAGCATGTTGGCGATCTGGCCGATGACGTCCCAGTTCAGCCCGTCCTCGGGGAAGTTGAGCGCTGCGTACCGGGTCGGGTCGTACTGCTTCGCGACGCCCAGGCTCGAGCCGGCCATGCCTCCACGGCTGTTCGTGACCCGCACCCAGGCGTCCCCGTCAGCCATGAACTTCGTGCTGTTGTGGGCCCAGATCTGGGTGGTCACCCCGAACTGCGGGTGGCTCATCTCGAGCTGCACGCGACCACTGAAGCGCCGTGGATCCGCGGGCCGACGCACCAGGATGACCGTCGTGTAGGGGACATCAGGCGTCTTGACCACGACATGGGTGCCGGTCGCGTCGTACTCGTAGACGTTCGCGGTGCCGGAGACGAAGTACTCCTCCTCCACGTAGCCGTGGTCAGCGAGGTTCACCGAGCCGAGAGCAGCCGGGAGATAGGCCGTCCCGATCGGGATCGACGTGGCCGTGCGCGCGATGGGGCCCGTGACCTGCGGGATGTTGGGGGTGGTCACCTCCACGCGCCGCCCGCGACTCCTCGCTGACACGGCGCCGGTGGTCGGCAGGCTGCTCCTGGTCGCGGCGACCACGGCCGCGCGGACTGCGGCACCGGCCGGGACCGCGGACCCAGGGGTGCCGATCCGGGGGCTGGACGTCGCGGCGGACGTGTGCGCGGAAGCAGCCTGGGCGACCGCGGGGATCACGAGGCTCGTCGCTGCCGCTATCGCGAGCCAGCTCAGTCGCCGCCTCATCCGTGTCCTGCGCTGCCCGAAAGCAGTCATGGTGACCCTCTTCTCGTGGGAGTTTCGGCGTCGGAGCCGAGCGGGCGGGGCGCACCGGCGCGAAGAAGCGGCGCGGGGCGATCCGGACCCCGTTCGGTGACGGGTGACATTTGCCGTTGACAATTAGTGTGACTGCACAGTGCGGCAGGAAGCTCGGGCGCTCCCGGGGATCAGTCGAGCCGGTACCACGTGCTGGTCGTCTTGCGCCAGCCGTCCGGCGTCTTCACCCACTTGTCCCAGTAGACGCGGATGGTCACCGACACCGGCGCAGCAGTGCCCTTGACGCCGCTGATGCTGACCGAGGGAGTGCGCGTGGTCGCGTGGGTCGGGGTGATCTGGTCGAAGACCGGTGCGTACATGAAGTGCATCGACCCGTTCGGCTTGCTGGTGTCGGGCCAGGTCGTCGGCTGGCTCGCGATGGCGCCGGCGATCTCGTCGCTCATGTGCTCGAAGCTCTGCGAGGGAATCAGCTGGTTGCTGGAGTCATAGGCGAGGAACGGGTTGTCCCCGGTGAAGATCTCTCGGCCCCACTTCGCGCGATCGGGCCCGTTGGGGCCGTCCCCGTTGAAGAGCAGCCCGTACTCCGACTGCTTGGAGGTGATCTCCAGCTTCGCCTCCTAGATCTTCTGTGCATAGGCAAGCCTCGTCACCTGCTCCCGCAACGACTGCGAGACGCCCGGTGAGTGGTTCTGGTCTGCACCCGACGCGCCGGTGGAGGCGAGCGCCCAGATCAGCGCTCCCCCTCCCAGCACGGTCGCGCACACCTGGGAGAAGCGGGTCCAGCCGTGTGCTGCTGTGCTCATAGTGCCTACCTCGGGGGTGCGTGCGGGCGTATGTCGTCCGTCACGTGTTCAGTCGGAACGTACTCTCAAGGTGAACACTCGGTCCATACTTCTGGACCGCTATGTTGGCTGACACTGCACACCAGACCTCGGGCAGTCCCGGGATGTCGGTCGACGACCAATGCGAGTCGTCTCTCAGTGGAAGAAGTGCCTCGTGCCGGTGAGGTACATGGTCACGCCGGCCGCGCGGAGGGCCTCGATGACGTCGGGGTCCCGCACGGAGCCGCCGGGCTGGACGATGGCGCTCACGCCGGCGTCGACGAGGATCTGCGGCCCGTCGGCGAACGGGAAGAACGCGTCGGACGCGGCGACCGAGCCGGCGGCCCGCTCCCCCGCGCGCGACACGGCGAGCCGGCAGGAGTCCACCCGGTTGACCTGACCCATCCCGACGCCGACCGAGGCGCCGTCCCTGGCCAGCAGGATCGCGTTGGACTTCACCGCGCGACAGGCCTTCCAGGCGAAGGCGAGGTCGGCGAGCTGGCTCTCGGTGGCCGGCTCACCGGTGACCAGCGTCCAGGCTGACGGGTCGTCGCCGCCGCCGTCGACGACCGCATCGACCGCGTCCCTGGCCTGCATCAGGAGGCCGCCGGAGATCGGCCGGGTCTCGACGCCACCCCGCGCCGGCGGGGCGCACTCGAGCAGCCGGACGTTCTTCCTGCCCGAGAGCACCTCGACGGCGCCGTCCTCGAAGCCCGGCGCCACCACGACCTCGGTGAACACCTCCGCCACCTGCTCTGCCATCGCCACCGACACCGGGACGTTGGTGGCGATCACGCCACCGAAGGCGGAGACCGGGTCGCAGGCGTGCGCCTTGCGGTGCGCCTCGGCGACGTCGGCGCCGACCGCGATGCCGCAGGGGTTCGCATGCTTGATGATGGCCACCGCGGGGCCGTCGAAGTCGAAGGCCGCACGCCGGGCCGCGTCCGCGTCGACGTAGTTGTTGTAGGACATCTCCTTGCCGTGCAGCTGACGCGCCCCCGCCAGCCCGCCCTCGGTCGGGGAGCCGCTGGTGTAGAGGGCCGCCCGCTGGTGCGGGTTCTCGCCGTAGCGCAGCACCGACGCACGCTCCCAGGTGCCGCCGACCCAGGCCGGGAAGCCGGTGCCGCCGGAGGTGTCGCTCAGCACGCTCCCCATCCACGAGGCGACGGCCACGTCGTAGGTCGCTGTATGCACGAACGCCTCCGCCGCCAGCCGCTGCCGGTGGGCGAGCGTCGTCCCTCCGTCCCGTACGGCGGTCAGCAGCTCGTCGTACTGCGACGGGGCGGTGACGACGGCCACCGAGGGATGGTTCTTCGCGGCGGCGCGGACCATCGAGGGGCCGCCGATGTCGATCTGCTCGACACACTCGTCAGGAGTGGCGCCGGACCTCACCGTCTCGACGAAGGGATAGAGGTTGGAGACCACCAGGTCGAACGCCTCGATCCCGAGCTCGTCCAGCTGCGCGCGGTGCGACTCCAGGCGCAGGTCCGCCAGGATGCCGGCGTGGACGGCCGGGTGCAGAGTCTTGACCCGGCCGTCGAGGCACTCGGGGAAGCCGGTGAGCTCCTCGACCGCTGTCACCGGGACGCCGGCAGCCGCGATGACTCCGGCCGTGGAGCCGGTGGACACGATCGCGACCCCGGCGTCGCGCAGCGCCTGCGCCAGCTCCGTGAGGCCGGCCTTGTCGTAGACCGACACCAGCGCCCGTCGTACCGGCCGACGCCCACTCGCGGTCGCCTGCTCAGTGGCTGTCTGGGTGCTCTGAGACTCGGTCACTGTGCCGAACCGGACCTTCCTGTCGTTGATGGTGAAGCCTTCTCGGGCCATCCGGCCCACGGTGGCGACGAGCATCGCGCGCTCGGCCACCTTGATGCGCTCGTGCAGCGTCGAGACGTCGTCGTCGTCCTCGACCGGCACCGTGGCCTGCGCGACGATCGGCCCGGTGTCCACCCCCTCGTCGACCACGAACAGCGTGGCGCCGGTGACCTTGACGCCGTAGGCCAGGGCGTCCGCAGGCCCGCGCATCCCCGGGAACGACGGGGACAGTGCCGGGTGCGTGTTCACGCACCGACCGCCGAACGCGTCGAGGAACGTCGCGCCGGTGAGCTTCATGAAGCCGGCGAGCACCACCAGGTCCGGGTCGTGCTCGCGGCAGGACGCGGTCAGGGCGGCGTCCCATTCGGACCGGCTGGCATGGTCCTTCAGGCGGTGCACGAACGTCGGAACCCCGGCCCGCTGGGCGCGGGCGAGCCCCTCGACTCCGTCGCGGTCCGCACCCACGGCGACCACCTCGGCGCCGTACGCCGGGTCGGTGCACGCGTCGAGCAGGGCCTGCAGGTTGGTCCCGGCCCCGGAGACCAGCACCACCAGGCGTGCGGGACTGCGGAGGCTGGAGGACACGGCCCACACGCTACCGGCCCGGCGCCCGGTGTCTGGTCGTCAGTGTCGGCGGGCCCACCAGGTGGCGCCGACACCCGCGAACAGGCCGCCGACCCCCATCGCGACGGTCGCCGCGACCACCGTGTCCAGCAGCCCGGCCCCGACATGGGCCATCCGGCCCGGTCCCACGGCACCGCCGGCGAGGGTGACCAACAGGGTCAGCAGCAGGCCGCCGCACACCCCCGCCGCGACGCCACGCAGCGCGCCGCTGTCGTAGGTCAGGGCGGGATGGCGCCGCAGCATCAGGACCACGCCGACCACCGAGGCGGCGACCGGCGCGACCACGAGCGCGCTCAGCCAGCTCGGCTGGGTGCCCTCGGACGGCAGCGCCGCCAGCAGGGGGAAGGCGGGCACCGGCCCGAGCACCACCGACGCGGGCGAGACGAGCGTCCCGGTGCCGACGGCGAACCCGGGGCCGAGGAGGTACGACCCGGCCAGGAGTACGGCGTTGGGAGCGACCGCCGCGACCAGGGC